>JBGSHS010000200.1:0-42376 GCA_041752115.1 Pirellulaceae bacterium
CCGGCGTGGGCACGGCCTGCGGCGCCCGAGCGGGACTGCCACAGCCGCACGAATCGGAGATGACCACGCCAGGCGTCACCGCACAGGGATCGGAGCAACAGTAGTTGGCGGCGGGCCCCGGATCACATTGGCCGAACAACCGTCCGAAGAATCCGCACCGCTGACGCTGAGGCTGCCAGGTGTACGTAGTGCACGGTTTCATCACGGTTACCGGGCAACCGGTGATCGGATCGGCAGATACGATCGGTCGATAACGCGTGACCGGGATCTGTTTCCACGTCGTGCGATACGTCGCGGTGGCCGCCGCATTCGAACCGCGTCCACCAAAACAGGACGTGAGTCGATCCCAACAGCTCTGCCTCGGCGGCTCGCACACAACGGGCACCGTCGGACAGCACATTTCATCCGGAGATTGATAGACCACCGTCGGACCGCAACAGGCCGAAGGAGTTGCCACCTGATATTGGACCGCACTCTGGCAGCCGCAGTCACTCGGCACCGTTCCCGCCATACCACCGTAATAGGCTTGACGCGGTGCAGCGACTGGGGCCGGATAGGTGGTCGGCATGGCACCGTAGGACACGACAACCCTCTGGCCGGCCGTGGGCGAATTGCCGAACATCCAGCCGAACAAGTCGTCTCCGTGCGCCGCTTGTACCGACAGCGCCGCCTGACTCACCACCAGGAAAACCGTAATCAGCACACGCCGAGACCGCATTAGCATCGTCCTGCTCCACCAAACCGAACGCGGCGGACCACCAGGTTACCGCGTCCACCAAGAGCTATTGAATTCCACGTGAGGGTGTGCGGCTCCGATCATCCCAGCAGTACTACATGGTCGATTTCGGCGTGAATCGAACCAGGCAACAGGACTCTGTGGGGGGCCGAGCCAGTTCGAATCACCACTGGCCCAACCGCCGATCGGCTGGCCGGAAAACGGGTCGAGCGAATGCCCGCCCCGCGTTTCAGGCCACAGCGCACAAGGGGTCTGCGCAATGGTAGGTTACGAGCGAACGTGAGTTAATCGAAAGTCAGAGATTTTCTGCAATCTCAGCCGGCCGTTGTCCGGCGGTGTCGTTTGCGGAACATCCGCTGTCAGCGCAAACTTTTTCGAAAGACTCAAGTTCCCTGTCGCGACGCACAGTGCGTCGCGGTGCAGCGCATGGGGGCACCGATTCTTCCACCACCCCTTCGGACGACGACAATGGTCCATCCCGTCTCGATGCCTCCGGTGCCAACCGCCAGGGATACGGCAGCCCCTGGCCGGGAAATCCACCGTATGATCGCTACCGCCGCCGCGATTCGTACAGGTCGTACAGACCGAAAAAGAGCTCGCGAACGTTCCCCTTCCATCGGCGGTAGCCGGTAGCCACATCATCGTCAGTGACGAGCTGTTGAGCATGGAGGGACTCGGTGACCTCCTCGCTGCTCCCCTCGATCTGCGCGCACGACACGTTCCGATCGGCGAACTGCCGCAGCAGCGCGCCGACCAACTGCAGAGCCGCCGGCAGTGAGCAGTTGACGTGGTGGATCCAGGGCAGCCCCACATCGTGATGACTGGTGACTAACAGACCGGCCTGCCGGGCTCGGCAACACGATTTCAGTCGCCAGCGCGCGAGCCATCCGAGCTGCTCGTATCCGTCGACGACGACGAGCGTCGTGGAATTCCAGGCTTCGCGCCGGGCCCAGATATCAGCCGGCAGACGTCGCTCGCCTGACTGCAATGTGCACCAGCAGAGCTGCCGATCGGCCCGCAGTAAGCTGGCCTTGAGCGCGTGCAGCAGGCTCGTCTTGCCCGCACCATGCGGTCCGACGATCTGCCCCCACCAGCGATTGCACTGTAAACGCTCCACCAGCTGCTCTGCGTCTTCGCCTGGCGGAAACTGATACTCCAGCGCTCCGGGGCGCACATACCTGGTCGAAAACGGATTGCCGAGTTCTGTGGTCATGGCGATCGATCATTCCAGGTCGTCCGGCTCGTCATCGACCGCCGCCACTGCCACCTCGTCGCCAGCGACGGCGCGCGCCGGAGGGAGCTCTCCCAACACAAACGTCTGCTCGAAGAAGACCTCCTTGCCACGCCGCAAGAAGGCCCGTACACGAACGCACCAGCGGATCTTGACGGTGACTCCCAGATACGACAGCGGACTGTTGGGCAGCACGGTCGAGAGTCTGCGCAAGGCCCGCAGATCCCGCCCCTCGACATCGGCCGGTACAAGCCGTTCAAAATACTGCACGGCCAGATCTTCATCCCCTTTGCCCTCGGTATGCCACAACACGGAAGCCTCCAGTGCCAGCACATCCCGGGCGTCCACGGCATCCAACTGGTACTCACACTGCAGCTCTTCGCCCGGCTGGAACCGGCGATGCGGGTCACGGATTCGAATGCTGATTAACGGTTCCATCAGCCACGCTCCCGAGACATTCTGGCCGGATAGACTATCACGGGAAAGCACCGCTCAAATACGGGCCACGATTGCGCCTCGCCACGTGCGACCAGCATCCAGTGGATGGCGTTATGCTTGGCGCGGAATGAGTGCATGACGTTGGCGGGCATCGCCAGTTCGCACTCGCGTTCAAACGCGGCGCTCGGCTCGATGCGGAAGTTCTCCTCAATAAACACGCGCTGACTGAAGACTCGACACCGTTGGGTCCGGATATCAGTACCCTGACGGAAGGTCGTCTCCTCGTCACATACCAGAGTCAGCTCAAGCGATCGCACGCTGAGTCTCCCTGCCTGCGACAGAAAGACCCGATAGACGCAATTGGGAACCAGCGGATGGTCCGATATTTCAACCGTGGTCGGCCCGATACCGGTGTGCAGCAGCATCTGCTGGAAAAAATAATAGGTGGCCCAGATGCCAATGATCACAAACGGCAAGACGAAAAGCGTGAGAAGCCATTCGGGACGTTGCGACATGTGGCTCCGCACCGCCACCATGACCAGCACCGCCGTGATGCTGTTCCAAACCAGAAAGAAAGCTGTGGCGGCAAACAGAACCCAGGGACCAGCGTGGGTCACCGGCAAGCGATACGCCAATCGGATCCCAGGACTGTTCGTCAAGTTCGCGTCGCGCGGAATCGTCGGGAACTCACGCTGCGTCGCCAACGCCTCACTCAGCAGATCAATGTCGGCCGCGCGCAGCGCGATGGCACTGCGCCGCTCGGCGGAAGTGCCGACTTGCAGTACCGTATACACCACGCCACTGCCACCAATTAACGTGAACGAAACCATCACCAGCACCATCACCCAGAAACCAAACCCCGGCTGATAGAGCTGCGGAGCGGCAAGAAACAGCCGCGAAACCACCAGATAGGCCAGGGAGAGAGCGCCCAGCAGGAACAGGATCCCAAAGAACAGAGCCTCACCCAGACCACCGACAAGTTGTGAGCCGGTGCGCCGATCGCCTCGTTTCTTCTCCCATAGTCGAAAAATGCGGGCCACAGCAGGTACTTTCAGGGAAGCATCGCGTGCGACACGTCCTCGGGACGCCGAAAGAACTCCGTTCGTGTCCCTCGCCCGTTCCACGAGAAGGCGGGTGCGCTACAGGCAAATCCGAAAACCATGGTCCTTCCGTCAGCACGGAGCCGCTCCCGAGTCCGCCCCATTCTACTGGCCACCAAAAGAAACTGTAGCCGCACTGCGGGAATTTGCCGAGATTTCGCGCCGCCGTCCCATCGCCAGACCCGTCCTCCCTCAGGACCTCAAACAAAACCGATCGCTCAACTCGCTGCTGGCTGAGTCCACCCCCTGGCCCAGTCGACATCCACGTTGTGTCAGAGCTCCTCAGGCAGGCGGCAACCACCGCCAGGAACACGGCCAGCTACGCTGCGCCACCGTGTGTTGCCGCGACGCCCGCGAGGCGCCGCCAGTTGCAGCAAGCCAAACGCTGCACCCCGCGGTGGAGAACGACCAGCGGGCCTCACTAGCCGACACAGACCCATGCGACACAGACCCATGCGACACAGAAGACGACCTTTCTGTCCAGGCGGCCCATGGAAGGTCGAGATGAGGCCATGATCTCCTGCGCCGTGCGCTGCAATCTGCCAAGTCCGCTGCCAACCGCACTGCGGCGGCGACAGCCAGCAACACCTGGGCAGTTGGCTGAGCGGCCGGGTAGGCCCGAGACGCACGACGGCATCTGGCGCCGGCCCGGCGGCCAGATGCAGGAACTTCACGCTAGGTCACCCTTCGTTCGCGCGACAGGTACGTCGGCCGAAGTAGCAACGACCATTACGACGCTACACACGACTCGCGGCGAAAACCGATCTTCGCCAGCGCACCGTAAACCTCCTCCAGCGTCTTCTCGCCGAAATTCGAGATGCCCAGCAGATCGGCACGCGTGCAGTGGAGCAGATCCTTGACCGTGAAGATGCCTCGCTCTTCGAGACAGTTGGTCGTGCGAACCGTAAGACCAATCTCCGCAGTGCTCAGCTCCAATCGCTCATGCAGACTTCGTAACTCTTCTTCAGCTCGGCTCAGCGGAATGCGGGTTCCCATGGGAATCCCTCCCCTCAATGAAAACCAATTCGTCCACCAGTCGACATGACCCACCAGTCGACATGACCCAGCCCAGCCGTTCGCCATCGCCACCGGCCGGACATTGCGGCACAGTATAGCGACGTCCCGCCACACTGCGCGCTGCCCCGCCAAAAAAAACGGAAATTTCTTCATGTCGCACGCTAGCATCTACCGGCCGTTCCTGGGGGGCTGACGGGACGCCGCGCGTTTGACCTATAATGGAGCCTTGTGGCGGAAGTCCGGGGGAGCCTCGTCTCAGCTGGATTGCGATACAACTCCTGGATTGCGATACAACTCGATGAGAACTTGCCGGGATGCCCATTCTGTCGTCAGCTCGGCGCGAGCACGCTCGGGAACGCCTGGTTGGATGTCACGGTCCGTGAGGTGGGAAATCCACAGCGGCACAACGGGCTCACGCGGGGTCTGGGTTACACACGGGGGCGATCACTTCGTCGGGGTGGATTACCGACTCTTCCTGTTAGCAATCTGAATCAGCAGCATGCGGTGCGGAGATTCATGGGGACCAATCAGCGCAGTGAGGAAGCCGACCGTGGTGGGGCCACGTGGGAGGGCGATGGCGCCGATGATTTACTGTCATCGTTGACCGCTGCGCAGCGGGAGGCGGTTCTACATATTGAGGGGCCGCAGCTCATTCTCGCTGGTCCGGGGAGCGGCAAGACGCGGGTGGTCACACACCGCATCGCCCATATGCTGCGGCAGGGCATTCCCGGCGACCGGATCCTGGCGCTCACGTTTACGAACAAAGCGGCTGATGAGATGCGGGAGCGGGTGGAGCGTCTGGCGCCGAGGAGTCGCGTATGGCTGGGTACTTTTCATCGTTTCTGCGCTCAGCAGCTTCGTCGTCACGCGTCGCTGGTGGGCCTGCGTGAGAACTTCTCGATCTACGACAGCGACGACAGTCTGAAGCTACTGCGGGAGGCGATTGCCGGTGCCGATGTCGAGCTGATTCATGAGGCGCCAGGGCGTGTGGCGGGAGCCATCGGCTGGGCCAAGAACGACCTGATCACGCCGGAGGCGTATTGTGCGGCTCCCGGCGATCCGCTCGGCGCCATCGTGCAGCGCGTCTATCCGCACTATCAGCGTCGATTACTGGCGGCCAACGCGGTCGACTTCGACGATTTGCTCATGCACATGGCGGTGCTGCTGCGCGAGAACAGCGAGTTGCGTGTTGAGTTCGACGAGCGATTCTGTTACATCATGGTCGACGAGTATCAGGATACGAACCTGGCGCAGTACGCGATTGTCCGTGCCATGTCGGTCCAGCATCCCAATCTGTCGGTGACCGGGGATCCCGATCAGTCGATTTACGGTTGGCGCGGCGCGACGATGCGCAACATTCTGGAGTTTGAGCGTGATTTTGCCCACGTGCATGTGGTACGGCTGGAGGAGAACTTCCGCAGTACCAAGGCCATCCTCCGATCTGCCGATCAGCTGATCAGCAACAATACGCGCCGGAAGGAAAAGACGCTCTACACAGGCAATCCGGAAGGAGAACCGGTGCGGCTGGTGGTCTACCCCTCCGGCCGGCAGGAGGCAGACGCGATCGCCGCTCGGATCGCCAACGAAGTGGCGGGTGGCCGGCGGCGTGCGCGGGACTACGCGATCTTCTACCGCACCAACGCGCTCTCCAGAACCTTGGAGCGATCGGTTCGTTCGGTTGGCCTGCGGTACCAGATCGTGCGTGGGCTGGAATTCTATCAGCGCAAAGAGATCAAGGATGTGCTGGCCTACCTGCAACTGCTCAACAATCCCGCCAGCGATGTGGCCTTGCTGCGGATCATCAACACGCCGCCGCGGAAGATCGGTGCGACGACCATCAAGCGGTTGTCACAATATGCCCGTCAGAAACGGCTGTCGCTGTTCGACGCCGCGCGCCAGGCCGGCTTGATCGACTCGCTCGCCAAGCGGACGGCGGTGGAAGTTGCCCGATTCGTGGCAATGATGGACCAGATGCACCTGACAGGCGGTGAAATGGTCGAGGACGTGATCGGCCGGCTATTGCATGTGACCGGTTACCGCCAATGGCTGTCGGCGGGGGAGTCGGAGGAGGACATGCAGCGTGTGGCGAACGTCGATGAACTGCTGACCGACGCCCGCGAGTTTGATGAAATGCATGGCGAGGACGGGGGCGTCGAGGCGTTCCTGGAGCAGGCGTCGCTGGTGGCCGATATCGACGACTGGGAGACGGAGGTCGACTGCGTCACAATGATGACACTCCATGCCGCCAAAGGACTGGAGTTCCCGGTCGTGTTCATCGTCGCGCTGGAAGACGACACGATTCCCCACGCGCGGAGCAAAGAACGCCCCGATCAACTGGAAGAAGAGCGACGTCTCCTGTTCGTCGGCATTACCCGCGCGCGGGAAGAACTTCATCTGAGCGCCGCGCTGCAGCGCACGCGGCGCGGCAAGGTCGACACGGTCGCTGCCAGTCCCTTCCTGCAGGAATTGCCGCGTGAAGAGATGGAAACGGGCGGGCTGTTGTCCCATGGCGGTTACGACTACTCTCACTTCGCCGCGGATTCCTCCTGGAACAATGATGATTGGTCAGGGGATGAGGCCTGGGGAGACGAAGCGTTATCATCGGGCGATGATTCCTGCTACGTTGACGACGATCACCGCAAGCCGGCTCCATCCCGCAAGCAGCGTCCCAAGCGCACGACCACCAAGCAGAAACGGACAGCTCGCACTTCACAAACGTCGGCCTCAACTGGCGTACCTTTCGTCACAGCTGCTCAGCTGGCAGGTTCGACCGATGCGGCGTCAGAGGCCAAGTTTCCCCCGGAAGCATTTCGCCACGGCATGGTGGTGATGCATCCTGAGTACGGCCTGGGTAAGATCATTTCCCTGGGAGGCTCGGGCCTCAAACGATCGGCCAAGGTCCAGTTCGGCGTCGATGCCGGGACGCGTACGTTTCGCCTGGCTTTCAGTCAGCTACGACCAATCGGCAGCTGACCCGGGTCGCTCAAGAGAAATCGAATCGCACAAGCACATTCGCACTGACTGGCACGCCCACGATGACCGAGCACTTTCCGAAGATTGCTCAGCTGAAGACGCCGCAGATGCTGCGTGATCACCTGGCACGCCTGCAGCTCAGTCTGCCACTGGACGACACGATTCTGACAGCCCAGCAGGGCTCCCCGCTCTCGCACCCCCTGGCCATCGGCAATCGTACGGTCGGCAATCGCTGGTGCGTTCATCCGATGGAAGGATGGGACGCGCACGGTGATGGGTCTCCCAGTGAATTGACGCTCCGACGCTGGCAGCGTTTCGGCGAGAGTGGAGCGAAGTTGATCTGGGGTGGGGAAGCCGCGGCGGTGCAGCCGGACGGACGCGCTAATCCACGGCAACTGCTGGCGATGGGGAGCAATCGCGCCGGTCTGGCCAGACTGCTGACCCGGTTGTGCGAGGCCCATCGTTTACACTGCGGCAGTGCGGACGACCTGCTGGTTGGACTGCAGCTGACCCATTCCGGTCGGTTCAGCCGACCGCAAGCCGGGCCACTTCAGCCGCGGATCGCCTATCACCACCCGCTGTTGGACCGCAAATTCGACATCGCACCCGATGACCAGCGCGTGGTCTGGACCGATGACGATCTGGAGCGACTGATCGACAATTATGTCGCGGCAGCGTGTGTGGCCTGTGATGTCGGGTTCCAGTTCGTGGATATCAAATGCTGTCACGGTTATCTACTGCATGAGTTTCTCAGTGCGCGCGTGCGACCTGGCAGATTCGGAGGCGATTTCGCCGGTCGGACTCGACTGATCAAGACCATAGTGGCTCGGGTACGGAACGAACGACCCGACCTGATGATTGGCGTGCGTCTGAGCGTGTTTGATACGGTCCCGTATCAGAAGGAGGCGGGCCAAGGCGAGCCGATGCCGTACCAGCACCTGCTCCCGTACGAGTATGGGTTTGGAGTGTCCGCTTCGAATCCCTGGCAGCTCGATCTGACCGAGCCCGTGGAGTTGCTGCGGCAGTTGCGGGACATGGGAGTGGCGTTGGCCAACATCACATGCGGCAGCCCCTATTACAATCCCCATATCCAACGGCCGGCGATGTTTCCACCCAGCGATGGATACGCGCCTCCCGAGGACCCGCTGCGCGGAGTGGTCCGGCTGATTGCCGCAGCGCGCCACTGCAAAGAGGCGATTGCGGACTTGCCCCTGGTCGGGACCGGCTACACTTATTTGCAGGACTACCTGCCTCATGTCGCTCAGGCCGTGGTGCGTCAAGGCTGGATTGACCTGGTCGGTATCGGCCGGATGGTCCTGTCGTATCCGGAGCTGCCCCGCGACTGTCTGCTGCACGGCACGACCCAGCGGAAGCGGATCTGCCGCACATTCAGCGATTGCACGACCGCCCCGCGACACGCCCTGGTTTCCGGCTGCTATCCGTTGGACGAGCATTACCGCGCTCTGCCGGAGGCCGAGGAGTTGAAGGCCATCAAGGCAAGAACCGGAACGTCCTGACTCACGTACCAGACGCCAGGCAGATCACGCATCATCGACCGTTCTGCCACCTTGACCGAAGGAGACACGTTTCTGCCGGAGCCATGCTGGAGATGGCAGGGCTTCCGGCGCCCCACATGGAGAAGGCCCAGCCATCGCTCACGCCGCCCCCCTTGACCGAATTGGAGCGGTCCGTTGAACAGGTCGCCGGCTTCGCCGATATCGTGGCTCAGCTGCAGGCTGGCGGTACCGGTACGTTTGACGGAGCCGTGGGATCATCGTGCGCGCTGCTGACGGTCAGCCTGGCCCACCATGCTCCCGGCCACGTGATGGTGATCTGTCCCAACGAAGACTCCGCCGAATCGCTGGCCGACGACCTGCTGCTGTTCGCCGCGGGCAGTCCGGTCCGTTTTCCCGCCTGGGAATCGGCACCTGGCGAGCGGAGTGTGCACGATGACATCTATGGCGAGCGGCTCCGGACCCTGAAACAGCTGCACCAGTGGGGACGCAGGTCCTCGGCGGATCTCCCGCACGCGGTATCCGACCCCGTTTCCACTCGCACCGGATCGGGTGCGGGGATACTCGACCGCGTCGTCGTCGCCAGCATTCAGAGCGTGATGCAGCCCACACCGGGCCGGCAAGCGATTGGAGAAAGCACGCGTCGCCTGGTGGTCGGCGCAACAATGGATCTGGAAGAGTTTCGCAACTGGCTGGTGCGGCAGAAGTTCCATGCCACGTCCGCCGTCCAGCTGCCAGGCGAGTTCTCGGTTCGTGGCGGCATCGTCGATCTGTTCGCCGCCGACTGGGATGGGCCGGTCCGAGTGGAACTGTTTGGTGACGAAATCACGTCACTTCGCCAGTTCGATGTGGCAAGTCAGCGCAGTTCGACGGCGCTCGACCAGGTGGAGATCACCGTTCTGTCTCCGGACGTCGGCGGGCGCTCGTCGCTGACGGACCACGTGCCTGTCGGCAGCTGGTTCCTGCTGATCGAACCGCAGCAGATCGCTGCCGAAGCGCAACGCTACCATCAGCGGTACGAATCGACTGTCGGCATCCTCGATCTGACGGCCGTGCAGCAGGCGATAGCCCGCTTTTCCTGGGCCTCGGCAGCGGCACTCGCCCTTTCTCCCCTGGGCCCAGTCTGCCATCTGCCCGTGGAGTCCGTGGAGCGATTCAGCGGCGACATTGCGAAAGTGCGCGACGAACTGGATCGCATCGGTGCAAATCATCAGGTCTACCTCCTGGCTCATACCGATGCCGAACTCCAGCGACTGGGGGAGATCTTCTTGTCGACGCGTCTGATGCACAACGGGCAGCTGCATCGCGTCGTCGGAAAACTCAGCCATGGCTTTCGCCTCGTGCCGCAACGAATCATCTTGATCAGCGGCTCAGAGCTGTTTCAACGAACCGATCTGCGACGAACCTCCCGACGGCGTCTGGGCAAGGTCATCGACAGTTTTCTGGACCTCCGCGAAGGAGACCTGGTCGTCCACCTGGCCCATGGCATCGGACGCTATCGCGGCATCCAGATGATCGATAAGAACGGGCACGCCGAGGAGCATCTGCAGATCGAGTTTCATGGCGGGACCAAGATTTATGTCCCCGCCCTCCGCATTGGCCTGGTCCAGAAGTATATCGGCGGGACCAAGAACCGGCCGCCCCTGGCCCGCATCGGCGGCAAGTCCTGGGTCCGCCAACGCGCTGCCGCCGAAGCCGCCGTGTCCGATATGGCTGCCGAAATGCTCGAGATGCAGGCCCAGCGCCAAATGCGTGCGGGAATCTCGTTCGGCGCCGACTCCGATTGGCAACAGGAATTCGACACGTCGTTTCCTTACCAGGAAACGGAAGATCAGCTGGCCTCCATCACGGCCATCAAGGCCGATATGCAGGCCGCTCGTCCGATGGACCGCCTGCTCTGCGGCGATGTCGGATTCGGCAAGACCGAAGTCGCCATGCGAGCCGTCTTCAAGGCGGTCGACAATGGCTACCAGGTCGCCGTACTCGTACCCACCACCATCCTCGCCGAACAGCATTACCGCACTTTCCAGCAGCGGATGGCAGAATTCCCTTTCGACATCGCACGCTTGAGCCGCTTCTGCTCGGCTGCCCAGCAGCGGGATATCATCGAACGACTGGCACTCGGGCAAATCGACATCGTCATCGGTACCCATCGCCTCGCCTCGGCCGACGTGGACTTCTACAACCTGGGACTGGTGATCATCGATGAAGAACAGCGATTCGGCGTAGAAGTCAAAGAACGACTCAAACGACTACGCAGCAGCGTCGATGTGCTCACCCTCTCCGCCACCCCCATTCCACGTACCCTGCACATGTCGCTGATCGGGGTCCGCGACATCTCCAACCTGGAAACGCCTCCCGAAGATCGCCTGGCCGTGGAGACCCGCGTCACACGCTTCGATCCGCAACTGATCCGGCACGCCGTGCTCCGCGAATTGAACCGCGACGGCCAGATCTACTTCGTGCACAACCGCGTGCAGGATATCGATCTGCTGGCCAGGCGGCTGGAGTATATCGTGCCAGAGGCCTCACTCCGCGTCGGACACGGCCAGATGCCGGAAGCGGAACTGGAACAGGTGATGGTCGATTTCGTCGATCATAAGTTCGATATCCTGCTGGCCACCACCATTGTCGAGAGCGGCCTGGATATTCCCAATGCCAATACGATCTTCATTGACGAGGCCAATCGGTATGGTCTGGCCGACCTGCATCAACTCCGAGGCCGTGTCGGCAGGTACCGACACCATGCCTACTGCTATCTGCTGGTGGATCCAGGAGCCAGCATTACGCCCAACGCCGCGCGGCGACTGCGAGCGATTGAGGAGTTCAGCGACATGGGGGCCGGGTTCGCCATTGCCATGCGCGATCTGGAGATCCGCGGCGCCGGCAATCTGTTGGGCACCCAACAGAGTGGTCATATCGCGGCCGTGGGTTACGAACTGTACTGCGAACTGCTGGAAGCTGCCGTCCGCCGACTCAAACAGCTCCCACCACCCGTGACCGCCGATGCCCAGATCAACCTGCCGGGCGTGGCCTACTTCCCGGCCGACTACGTCCCCGATCTGCGCTTCAAGATCGACCTCTACCGCCGCCTGGTTCGTGTCAGCAGCATCGACCAGTTGGAGGAATTCCGGCACGAGCTGCTTGATCGATTCGGCTCTCTGCCTCCCCCCGTGGAACGTCTGCTGGAACTGACCGAAATGCGGATTGATGCGGCAATCTGGCAGGTTTCGGCAGTCTACATCGAAGACCAATACCTCGTGTTTCGCTACGCGAACCGAGCCCGCATCGAACAACTCAACCGGCTCTCCGGAAACCGGCTCCGCATTGTCGACAGCGCCAACGCGTATCTGCCGGCCGAACAACACGTTGGCGACGCCCGAGGGATTCTGACGCTCGCGA
Organism: Pirellulaceae bacterium; assembly: GCA_041752115.1. Classification (GTDB taxonomy): domain Bacteria; phylum Planctomycetota; class Planctomycetia; order Pirellulales; family Pirellulaceae; genus JAJRVM01. Next base: position 12,412 of record JBGSHS010000200.1, read on the forward strand.
AATCGGTGTTGCGACCGGTCGGGTGAGCTGTCTATAATCCCGCCCCGCGCCAGGTACTGCGCGCGGCCAGTCCGTTCGGACGCTTCCCCACCCGGTCCACTTGCGTGTTGTTCCGAGAAAGGTGTCCCGTGGCTCGCTTCCCTCTGCGACTTATCATCGGCTCCGCCGTGCTCAGCGCCATCTGGACGGGCTCGCTCTCACTGCGCGGCGAAGATCCCCCCGCCGTCACTCCGATATCCCAGGACGTGATACGACGAGCCAACACACCGACAGCTCTGCTGGCCACGGTCGGAGATCAGACGATACTGGCCGGAGACCTGCTCCCCACCGCCAACCTGGCTCTGAAAGAATACTCGGGCAAGATCCCGCCTGAGGTGCTGGAGCAGCAGCGGGCGATGTTTCTGCAGCAGCTGTTGCCCCGCAAGCTGGAAGTCAAACTGGTCATTCTCGACTTCTACCGCACGATCCCGGCCGACAAACAGAAAGAAGTGCTCGCCAATATCAACAAACAGGTGGAAAAGCAATTCTACGAGGAATTCGTGGCGACGCTCCAGAAACAGATGGAAGTCGACTCGCTCACCAAACTCGATATCAAGCTCCGCGAGATCGGCTCGAGCATCGAGAAGCAGAAGAACGAATTCCGCGAACAGATGATCGCGCAAACGATCATCGGACAGAAAGTCAACCGGAATCCCGAAATCACCCACGACCAACTGCTGCAGTACTATCACGAACACTCCACCGAATATGACGTCGCGGCCCGGGCGCGCTGGGAGAAATTGACGGCACGAATCGATAAGTTCCCCAACAAGGCGGCAGCGGAACTCGCGATCGTCGACATGGGGAATCAGGTCCTGCGGGGCGCCGACTTCGCCGCGGTTGCCAGGAAGTTCTCGCAAGGCCCGAACGCGTCTGAAGGGGGTTACCACGACTGGACCACCCAAGGAAGCCTGGTGTCCGAGGTGATCGACCAAGCCATCTTTACACTCCCCGTCTATCAGCTGAGCAAGATCCTGGAAGATGAACAGGGATTCCACATCGTGCGTGTGATCGAACGGGAAGATGCCGGTCGTATCGAGTTCGTGGACGCTCAGGACAAGATCCGCGAGAAGCTGCAGGAAGAAGACCGCAAGCGACAAGTGCGCGAGTACATCAACAAACTGCGCGACGTTACTTATGTCTGGACCATCTTCGATGAGGAACAGCCGGAACGTTAACCACTCGCTTCTGCTCTGCTCCTCCCTACGTTTCCGCGACACTTCTCTCCATGTCAATGAACCAGCCTCCTGCCGGTCCGGCGCTCTCGGGCACAGCCCGATGTAACGTGGAACTGAAAGCAAAGCTCGCATCGCTCGCCGCCGCTCGCGATGTGGCGCGGCGACTGGCGACCGAGTACGTGGGCCTGCAGCATCAAGTCGACACCTACTTCCACGTCCCCAACGGTCGGCTGAAGCTGCGCGAAATCGAGCACGCGACCGCCCAGCTGATCTGGTACGCGCGTCCCGATCAGGCTCATCCGCGCACCAGCAACTACTACTTGCTCGAGATCAGCGATGCCCCGGTGGCCAGGCAGCTCCTGACAGCCGCTCTGGGCGTTCGCCAGACAGTGACCAAACTGCGCGAGATCTTCCTCTACCACAATGTCCGAATCCACCTGGATGACGTCGTCGGCCTGGGAACCTTTCTGGAATTCGAAGCAGTGTTGTCCCCAGATCATTCGGAATCGGAGGGACACAAGCAGGTGGCCTGGCTGTTGGCGCAGTTTGCCATCCGTCCCGACCAGATCCTCCCCTCATCTTATTGTGACCTGTCAACAACTGAGTGACCGACCCTGAAACACGAAACGCCTCTTGTTCCCGCAATTACCAGGTGGAAGCATCACGTTTTCCAGTGCCCTGCGATCGTCCGCCTTTCGCGCGCCAGGTCTTCTTTTGCTTTTTCATTCTGCGGCTACGTGTTCGATATTCTGCGGTTTTCCGTCGGACTCTCAGGGGGTGAGCCTCCTGGTCGGGACGGTCCAAGTCCTCACCGAGCAGCTGGCTGTTCCCACTCCGCCAGCTCCCACAGAAACCCCAGAATAACTCGACGCAGTTGCTGCAAATACCCTGTCTTTACTAACAGAAATAATCCCACCGGTTCGTTTGAGGATGCGCGGAGCGGGCATCCGATAACCAATGCGGTACGTCCTGTTCGGTCCGATCCGTTCTTGCTCACCAGGCGGCGGAGGAAGTGGCAGTGTACGAGAGAGCAACCGTGAGGAAACGACGTAGTGGTCTGGCGGTTTGCGGTGGCGCAGCCATCGTGATACTGGGATGGTCCCAGGTTGCGGTTGCTGACACCACCTTTGCTGTCAGTTCGCAGCGCACCATTCAGGTGCCGGCCGACGGACCCCGCACGCACGCAGCCGTCATCACGGCGGTCGATATCCAGTCCCAGGGCGATCTGGTTGCCGCAGCGGGCGACGATCATGTGATTCGGTTGTGGAGTCTGCGCGACGGGGCGCTGAAGCATCGCCTGATCGGCCACCGCGACTGGATCCGCGCCCTGGCTTTCTCACCAGACGGACAGACGCTTGTCTCCTCGGGTAACGATCGGCATGTCTACCTGTGGGATGTTGCGACGGGGCAGTTGCTCAAGACACTGGCAACTCACGAGCATGCTGTGGACGTGGTGGCGTTCAACCATACGGGGCGTTGGGTCGCCACGGCAGGATTTGAGAGCGAGTTGTGCTTACTGGATACCACGGCCCAGCAGACGCGGCGCAGCCTGGAGTGCGTGTGCCGCGACATTCGGGCGATCGCGATCTCTCATGACGATCGATATCTGGCCGTCGGTGGTCGCGACGGTGTGATCCGGATCTGGGACCTGAGCAGTAACCAACTGGTGCGCGAGGCGACGGCGCACCGGCAGCGCATCCGATCCATCACGTTCTCGCAGGAAGGGAATCAGCTGATTTCTGGCGGCGAGGATCGGATCGTGCGCATTTGGAACTGGCGCACCGACGATCAGGTGTACGAACTTCCGCCGTTGCCGGCCAAGATCCTGACGATGGTCACGTGCGGCGATCAGGTATTGGCAACGGCCGGGAGTGACAACACGATTCGACTGTGGAATCTGGCCACACGGCAGCAGCTGGGAGAGCTGACCGGTCATACGGGATCGGTGGCCGCGATGGCATACGAGAATGGCACGTTGGTGTCGGGCGGTTACGACACGCAACTGCGCGTGTGGACTGTTCCCCAACAAGTGGATGCCGGTGTGCGATCTGCGCAGCGGGTGAATTGAGCACCTGCCTGGGGCAGCGTGGGCGGATCATCGTACTCGACAGCCGACCTCGAGTAGTGCAGCATGGAGGCTTATCGTGGGATTGTTTTCAAGGTTTCTCACTCGTCGAGCGCAGCGCAAATCAATGGCCAGGCAGCGTGTGTCGCTGGAACGGCAGCTTCAGCGGAAATGCCTGTTCGAAACCATGGAACCGAGGCGGATGCTGTCGGCCAATCCCATCGTGCTCGGGACCGTTTACATCGAGGAAGACCTCGGATCCGATCTGCACGGTGACCGTTTCGAAATCACGTTTTCCGGCGGAGCGGCCGGCACGCAACTGACGCGGCTGGTCATCAATGGCGACCAGAACACTCCGGGCTTCAGCGTGGGAGATGTGTTCTTCGACACGGAATCGAGCGGACTGGGGGCCGACCATTCAGCACCATTCCACGTGCAGCAGCTGATCACGGCCAATCCCCACGCCGGAGTCGCAGCCCACGTGGTGGACGGAGGAACGCTGCTGGTGCTCGATTTCGAAGGGTTTCAGGCCGGCGACAAACTGATTTTCACCATTGACGTCGACGAAGTGGAATATCTGGATCCCAACGAGACCGATCTGGAGACCATCAACGAGGGTTTCGACCCGGTCACATCGGGCGTGGAGTTCCAGGGATCGCGACTGACCGCCACCTTCACGGCTCCTCATTATCTGGACGCCGAGGGGACGGCTCTCTTCTGGAACCGCTATGACGAGGCACTCCAGCGGAGCGGACTCAACCTGCCGGAAGACAACGTCGATGGCAAGCGAGACCGCACGACCGGCGGTTTCGTTGATCTGCAACAGCAGATGAACCCGGCGTCCATCAGTGGCTATGTTTACTCCGACGACAGCAACGATGGTCTGCGCGATCCGGGCGAGCAAGGGCTGGCGGGCGTCACGGTGCGGATCATTCCAATCGACACGTTTGAGCCACAGGAGATCGTGACGGTCGTCACCGATTCCCACGGCTACTACGAAGCCAACCACCTCGCTCCTGGCTCCTATCGGATCGTCGAAGTGGTTCAGCCAGCAGGCTACCTGGACGGGTTGGATCGGGCCGGTACGGTGGCAGGCATCGCGCAAGGCGCCGCGGTGAATCCGGGTGACAACATCGAAGGCATCTTCCTGACAGGTGGGACGCACGGTATCGAGTACAACTTCGGCGAGATCCTGCCCGCCTCCATCTCGGGCAGCGTCCATCTGTCGGACAGCGACGGCAACTGCTATGGCAGCGGAGTGATCTGCGAACCGCTCGCCAATGTCCCCATCCAACTGCTTGACGCGTCGGGTCATGTGGTGGGCCAGACCGTCACCGATTCTCAGGGCAACTACCAGTTCATCGGCCTGGCCCCGGGCGTCTATCGTGTCATCGAATTCACTCCGGCTGGCTTGATTGACGCCGGTGCACGAGCGGGGCTGGTCGACGGCCAGACGCGCGGCACCGTGCTCGATCCCAACACGATCGTGAATATCGAGATGCAGCCCGGCGATCAGGGGATCGACTACGATTTCTGCGAGCACGTTCCGTCACAGCTCTCCGGTTACGTCTACCACGATCGCAACGACAACGGCTTGCGGGAGTCGGGCGAAGCAGCGATTCGCGGCGCGACCATTCGGCTGATTGACGAGAACGGCAACAGCGTCGCCACCGTCCAGACCGACGCCAACGGCTTCTATGAGTTCACCGGCTTGTTGGCCGGAAGCTACCGCATCGTGGAGACACAGCCAGCTGGCTGGCTTGATGGACGTGACAGCGTCGGGCGAGTCGACGGCTTCAGCTCCGGCAGCGTCTCGACCAACGATACCTTCAGCAGTGTCGTGCTGCGCTGGGGTTCGACCGGTGCAAACTACAACTTCGGCGAACTCCTGCCCGGCTCCGTTCGAGGCGTGGTCTACGCTGATCTCGATCGTGACTGCATCTATGATCCGGTGGAAGCGCCGATCGCCAACGTGAAAATTGAACTGCTTAGCGCTACCGGAATCGTGCTGGCGACGACGTACACCGACAGCCAGGGGGAGTACGAGTTCACGAACCTGGCTCCTGGCCAGTACGGGGTGCGCGAAACACAGCCGGCCGGGTACTTCCAGGGAGGACAGAAGGCCGGCTCCCACGGTGGTGATGACTCCGTTGCCGACCTGATCACCAAGATCCCCATCGGTTCGGATCAGCACCTTGTCCATTACGACTTCTGCGAAGTCGTACCGGGCAGCATCTCGGGAATCGTGTATGTCGATCCCAATTTGAATGAGACGCGCGAAGCGAACGAGCAGGTGCTGGCCGGTGTGAGCGTGCAACTGCTCGACGCCTCCGGCCAAATCGTGGCCACCACGCAGACGAATCAGCAGGGTCATTACGAGTTTCTCCATCTGCGGCCCGGCACGTACGGCGTGCATGAACTGCAGCCGCAGGGCTACTTCCACGGCGGTCAACAGGCCGGCTCCAACGGGGGCGTCGATTCCGTGGCCGACTACATCACCGAGGTCGTCATCGGCGCCGGTCAGAACCTGGCCGACTATAACTTCTCGGAAGTTCCGCCGAGCAGCATTTCGGGGATCGTGTATGTCGACCCCAACTTGAATGAGACGCACGAAGCGAACGAACTGGTGCTGGCGGGAGTGACCGTGCAACTGCTCGACGCCTCCGGCCAGGTCGTGGCCACCACGCAGACGAATCAGCTCGGTTACTACGAGTTCCTCAACCTGCGGTATGGAACATATGGAGTGCATGAGTGGCAGCCGATCGGCTATTACCACGGTGGCCAACAGGCGGGCTCCCATGGGGGCGTCGATTCCGTGGCCGACTACATCACTGAAGTCGCCATCGGCGCCGGTCAGAACCTGGTCGACTATAACTTCTCGGAGGTTCCGCCAAGCAGCATTCAGGGCACCGTCTATGTCTCGACGAGCGGAACGTGCAGTGTGACTCCCGAATATCCGCTGCGCGGCGTGCTCATCGAACTGCTCGATAGCCAGGGAAATGTTGTGGCCACGACCCGGACAGATGCTCAAGGGAACTATCGGTTCGACCAGCTGCAACCGGGCCAGTACGCCCTGCGTGAAACACAGCCGTCCGGCTATTTCCAGGGAGGCCAATGCGTCGGCAGCGGAGGAGGCAGTGAACTGGTCGCCGACCTGATCGGAGAGATCCCGATCGGGGCAGGAGTCGAACTGGTCGACTACGACTTCTATGAATTCCCTCCGGCGGTCCTGTCGGGCTATGTATTCCAGGACGGCGCCACACTGGTCACCGAAGACGGCTCGCTGCCGGACAACGTGGCCGCCTGGCGCAACGGTCAGCGCACTCCCGATGATCAACCAATCGCCGGCGTGATGCTCGAACTGCGCCACGGCATCACGGGCCTGCCGATCATGGCCAGTCAAGCCCTCGAAGGATACTACGCGGACGGCCCGATTGTCGTCATGACCGACGCCAACGGCTACTATGAGTTCGCCGGTTTACCGGCTGGAATCTATGCCGTCTACGAAGTCCATCCGGCCAGCTATCTCGATGGCATTGACACTGCGGGTACGACCAACGGCGTGCCGTTCAACCTGCATTTCCAGAATTCTGGCACGATTGACCCGCTGCTGGGGAGCATCATCGTGACGCTAGCCAAAGACCCAGCCGACGACGCGATCGTGCGCATTCCACTGATGGCGGGCCAGACCTCGGCCGAGAACAACTTCAGCGAGCTGCTCGTGAAGAGCGCTCCGCCACCTCTTCCGCCCCCGCCTCCCCCCACTCCGCCACTCTTCAATCCGTATTCCCTCGTGGCTCCACCCGGAGTTCCGCTCTGGGCAACGTCTCCTGACGCCCCCCGCGCCATTCCGGAGATACCCATCTTCGGTTCCGCAGGGGAATTGCCCATGACCTGGCACCTGAGTGTGGTCAACGGTGGGTTGCCGCGCGGTGGTGATTCGGACGAAAACGTGATAGATGGCGTGTGGCGCACGATCTCTTACCTGGACCATACGCAATGGACCAGCGTGGCCACCAATAACGGATATTGGACTCTGCCCAAAGGAATGCTGACCGACATCGGTCATCCACAGGACGGCCTGGTCTTCGGCATGCCGGGCGCCATTCCGATCAGCGGTGACTTCAACGGAGACGGTGTGTCGGAAGTCGGCCTCTATTTTGAAGGCGATTGGTACATCGACGTGAATGGCAACGGCCGCTGGGACGAGGAAGATCTGTGGGCCCGACTCGGAAGCAAAGAGGACTTGCCGATCGTCGGCGATTGGGACGGGGACGGCAAGGACGATATCGGAATCTTCGGGCCTCAGTGGCGCGGCGATGAGCGGGCACTCGCTGCCGAGCCGGGACTCCCTGATCCGCAAAATGTCTTCCGCCGCGCGGTCCCTCAGACAGACAATATCCCCAAGAATCTGCCCCCCGAGCCGGCTGAGGCAACCGACGGACGGCGAATTCTCAAACACACGGCCGATGGACATCCACGCCTGGACGTGATCGATCATGTGTTCCGCTACGGGATCTCCAAGGATGTGCCTGTCGCCGGCGACTGGAACGGTGACGGGATTCGCTCCATCGGCGTCTTCCGCAGCGGAACCTGGTACCTGGACCTGGACGGCGACGGCCGACACACTGAGCGAGATCTGATTGTGACCTACGGCCAGGACAAGGATATCCCGGTTGTCGGGGATTTCAATGGCGATGGAATTGATGAGATCGGCATCTATCGCGACGGCACGTGGACTCTCGACACCAATGGCAATCGCGAACTAGACGCGCACGACAAGGCCTTTCAGATGGGCGACGGCGACTCCGTGCCGGTCGTCGGCGACTGGAACGGTGACGGTACGGACGATCCTGCGGTCTACCGGGAGGCAAGCTGATCGCAGCCTATGGGCCCGTACCGTGCGATGGCCCGTGCAGTGCATCAGAATCCACTGCCAGCGACGCGTTGGCAGTGGCACGGCTGACCCCCGTGCCGTCCGATGGCTGCCGCCGCACACGGTCCGCTCAGCTGCGTTTGAGTTGCTCCGCCTCCGCTTCCAGCTTCTTGACCTCCGCCTCCAACCGCTCCACCTCGCCCGGCTCGTCATTCTGTTTCCTGGCGCCGGAGAGTTGTTGGCGGAGCACGCCAAGACGCTGGTGCAGCACATCGAGTTTCTTCTTGATCTTCTTGTCCATGGTGATCCTGCGGTAGATCAGTGCGCGAGCTCGGAGTGACAACTCGTCGCAGATCGGTTGATTTGTCGGCTCACACTGTGGCTGAGCCTATCCTACCACATCCGGGCCCGGCTCGCAGCGGTGTTGTGAAACCGGCTAACCACCGAAGTCTCTTTTCCCGCGTTGCGAAGAACTCGACACCGTTCCCTTCCGGCTGGAGTTCCTTCCCGCGCGAGCCCCTTTCGTCATTGGGTCCTTGGTCATTGCCTTCGTCATTGGGTATTTCGGCATTCGTCATTGGCAGTGGTGTTGTGCCAGCTCGCATGCCAACTGCAACGCCTCGGCATGCGAGCCGATTCGGCCGTCAAGTTGTGCATCGCGCACCGCGTCCAACAGCGTGCGGAACAGCGGTCCGGCCTCCAGACCGGCAGCACACAGATCGTCACCGGTGATCAACGGAGGTGGATTCAATTCGGCCGACGGCAGCCGCAGCTTCTCGCGGCAAAACTCCACTGGCTCGACCGGCTCCTGCAGGTAACCGGCAACCGCCTCCGCCAGATCGAGCAGTTCGGGCGCTGAGGGATCGATCAGGATCCGCTGCATGCGCGGCCAGGGGATGGCGGTGGCACGCCGCACCAGCGCCTCGTGGGCCAGCAGCCACAGAGCCCCCTGCTGCTCGTGATTCGACAACTTCCAGCGTGTACCGATCTGGGTGATCGCCCTTTCGGACTGCGCCGCCTGTTGATAGATGCCCCAAAGAAAGGCTGCCAAGGCCACGCGAAAGGTTGGCTGCGTCAGTCGTTCCAGAATCCCGATGGCAGGCAGCAGGAAACCAGCGGCATCAGCGGCGTCACGAGTGTCGTGCGGAAAGACATCGCGTGATTCAGGCAAGATTACGTCGAGCAGCCGCGATTCCACCAGCAGCCGAGCGGCGACCGCGCGGCGCGGATGGACCAGCATCTTACGCAGCTCTTCTGCGATCCGCTCCGCGCTGACCACTTGGATGTGGCACGCCTGCTGCTGCACGGCCGACATCGTCTGCGGTTCGATGCGAAATCCGAACGTCGTGGCAAACCGTACCGCACGGAGCATCCGCAGCTTGTCTTCGGCGATTCGCTGATGAGGGTCACCGATCGCCCGGACAATCCCAGCCTCCAGATCCTGCCGTCCCCCGACATAGTCGATCACCTCACAGGCGATCGGGTCGAAGAACAGCCCGTTCATCGTGAAATCGCGCCGCAACGCATCTTCACGTGCCGTGCTGAACGAGACCGAATCGGGATGCCGACCGTCGCTGTAGGTCGCATCACACCGAAACGTGGCCACTTCCACCATCCCTTCGTCACGACGACCCCGCACGGTGATCACGCCGAAAGCGGCCCCCAGTGCCAAGGTCCGTCGATATCCAAAACACTCCCGCACTTGCTCCGGTAGTGCATTGGTGGCCACGTCGTAGTCCTTTGGCTGCACCCCTAACAACTCGTCGCGGACACAGCCCCCGGCCCACAGCGATTCGAAACCGGCTGCGCGCAGGGTCTGCACCACGTACAGTGCGAAATGGCGAGGTGAGCGTACCGTCGGATCCATGGAGTTGCCACATGACGAACGAAGGGCTCGAAGCGAGGCGATGCAGCTTCTGAGCATCACCGCGAGGAAAGTTCTTAGTGCTTTGTGACAGCTCGACTTCCGAGTTGCGTGCCGGGTTGGGTGCCACTGGCTCCGCCAGTGCTACGCCGGGTTGGGTGCCACTGGCTCCGCCAGTGCCACGCTGACCCTGCCAGCGCAGCCTTGCCCGACAGCCGGAGCAGCACGGGCAAAGCCGGTGGCACCCTCATTCTTAGCTGTCACAGAGCACTAGAATAGCACGCAGCAGATGTTGTATCGAGCGTCAGTCGACAGACGGTAGGACAGGGCACGAGAGAGAACGTACAGGGCTGCATCCGGTCCGAACGCTCGCGACCCGCAGGTCGGCCGTGCGCAATAGTCAGCTCGGACGCGGCCGCCGGCCCTGACCGTGGCATGATCTGAATGGCCAGATAGAGGGTGGACGACGGGACACCGAGCAACGGGAGAATGGCCGGCGAAACTTGGCCACACCCCGACGAGGCGGGGACCGAAGCATGGGCGTGAAATTGCACCGAGGGGCCCTTGGCGCCTGGAGTCGTGTGACGTAACCTTTTGTCACGCAACATGCGCGGGTGTGGCGGAATTGGCAGACGCGCAGGATTCAGGTTCCTGTGCCCGTTAAGGGCGTGGAGGTTCAACTCCTCTCACCCGCACTCAGGCCAGCTCAGGACTTACGTCACTTGGCTGGCTTTTTTTTGTGGGCTCTTGCGGGGCGACTGTACCTACTAGGTACGCTTCCAGCTGCTCTGATTCCTTAGCCGCATCGTTCCGTAAATAATACCGCTGGGAAGTGGACAGCTCGCTGTTCCGCATGATCGACGTGAGCAACAGGGGCGTGACCCCAGCATCAGCCAGTCGCTGCCCAAGATCGGCGCATGTCGTGGGCGCTGGCGGGCTTTCCATCGTCGTTGACGAAGCCCCCCGCTTCCCGGCCAATCCGACTGATGATGCGGCGGGCCGGCCGTGGATCATTCAACCGATCCTCACCACGCTGCATGGCGGGGCAGAACAGCCAACCAGTGCGGTCCTCGACGGGCACTGAGTCCAGCAACATGGCGAACCCCGGCCCGTGCCGAGCGTCTGATCCCGCTTGCTCTTCTGGAGCTGGGCGGGAATCTCCAACACCACCTTGCCGCTGCGATGCCGCTTCGGCTGGATTGTCCGGGGTATGTCCCAGGAGACCATCAAGGCCTCGGACAGTCGCAGGCCGGTCTCCCATAGCCCTCGGAGCAGGAACTGCCAGCTCTCTCCGGGGCCTTCCAACAGACCACGCTGCAAGCGTCCAGTATGGCCTTGAATTAAGTCTCAGTGATCGGTCGCCCTTTGTGGGTCTCAAGCGTGGTAGTTTCCGCACCGCGGAACTGAACGGGCTGGTCCAACCACTTCATATCGCGATGCGCCCAGTTCAACGCGGCGATCAGTGTCGCGACGTAGCTGCTCACCGTATGGGCGCTGCGGGTTGTCGCCAGTTCGGCCGGCAACCGGGCCAATGTCTCTGGGCGCGTCCTGTCACGTAGCCGCTTAGGCTTAACGATTGCCTCGCAAACATCCAGCCGGTATTCCGCTGTGTAACGTCCACTCTCGCTGCGCCATTGCTTCAGTCGGGAAAACTCTTCCCTAAGGCGGCAGGGCCGCCAGCCAAAAAGGGAGAACGCCATCCGTTGGCCCGCACCCGTTGGTCGCTCGGCAATTAGGCGCGCACGGTGCGCGCATGTTACACAGTAAGGCTCTAGAATCCACCCACGGCATGGCAGGACCACAGCTTCGCACGGTACGGGCGGGCTCCAACCCCAACCGTAGCTTGGCCTCCAAGTCTTCCTTCTGCTCCTCAGCTTCATTCGGATCGTGCGTCTTGGTGCTGATCCGCATTCCTTACCGGAGTCACGATCCAGATACCGCAGTTGTTAGCAGCGACCCGTGGGTTCGACCAATCGAACTTTCGGCGTGCGCGCACGCCCATTAGACTGGCGTTTAGCCATGCTGAAGCCCTCCTGTGTAAGGTTGCGTGTGGTCAGGGCCGTTCAGGTGTTTGCCGCACCTGGACGGCTCGCCTTCTTCATACTCAGTTGCTCGTCGGGAGTCCATTCTTGGTCCTTCGTTCGTCCCCCTCGGTCTGCCCTTGCTCCACCACGAAGTCGATCCAATCGCGACCCAGTACCCAGCCACGCCCACTCACGTACCGGACCATCAGTCCGGCTCGGCGTGCGCTGCGCAGTGCCGCCTTCCCAAGCCCAGTCATCTGCTCGAAAACAGGCAGTGGATAGACCATACCGCCGTGCGTGCCAAGGAGCCGTTTCTGGGACTGGCTGGAACTCGTGACAAGGAACCAGAGATTCCGCTAGCCGAACTAGAACGAATGCAGACGAAGGGCGAAGACGATTTGCTGAAGTTCCTGAAGGATCAAACGGGCCGGTCGCTGAGTGCCCTGCAAAAGGCTCTCGCTGCTGAGATCGACGGCCAAGATGCGGCTCGATTCAGAACTGTGTGTCAGGGGGATGACGACCTTTGGCATCGGGTGGAACCTCTCGCTGGTTTGGTGCGGCCTGACACGTTTGGCTACCCAGTCGTGGTTCCCAAAGGCAGCGTATTTGTCACGGCGGGGACCGACCGTCGCTCCAGAAACTCCTCGGTCTCGCGAATCATCTTGCGACGTAGAGCTTCTAACGCCTTACTGAAACGAGCAGACGAACGGGACATGAGATAGCCTCCCAGTGGTCGTGTTGCTCGGGCCTGCCAACAAGTGCCCCGGAGCCAAGCCCGGAATCTCCGAGGCACAAGGAACGTCTGGACACACTACAAAACGGATTGCTGACTCGTCGTCGGTGGCTGACACCTAGTCCACGGTGATCCGGTAGAGGTTGGAAGTGCCGCCAAGGTTGACCACTCGAATCGTGAACCGCCCGGTCCGGCGTGGCAGCCAGACCACTTCGCAGATATCGGAGTAGTCGGTGTCCGATCCAATCAGATTGCCGTACTCATCCAGCACGTAGACATCCAGATCCGTGTCGCCGTCTCCAACCACGCGTACCCGAGCCCACTCGTTGCCATAGAAGCGCACGGTGTAGAGGTACGCGGTGTCCGGTGCCGCCACATCGAGATTGGAGCTAGATCCGCCGACCGGATCGGCCATCACGGCGGACGCGGTGATTACCAAGGCCACCAACGCAATGATTCCCAGAATGCTCTTCTTCATGACAGTTCTCCCCATCGTGTGAGGTTCTCGCTTCGCATCGCGTTGCTCGTGGCGAGCCACCCGTTCGCGATGCAAGCAGCAGGTTGAGCCACTCGGCTCGTGTCAGCTTGCTGCTCCACAAGGCAAATCCGCTCGGACAGGCGAATCGTGACATGGAAAATTCCCGAAAAACTCAGAGCGCGAAAACCGCAAGTCTGAGCAGCCGGTCTCCCACGTCCGATGACGACATCGCCCCCCGTTTGCGGTGGCGAAAAACCCTGGCTAGAATGGAACCTGCACGGCACCCACTGCTGGAAGAAGGAGCGAAAAGGATGGCCGGTGGTGATTCCTTCGATGACGCGATCGGTCGCCTGCAACTGGGAAGCCAGCAGGCTGCGTCGGAGATCCATCAGCGATTCGCCCGGCGACTGATCGGTTTGGCGCGGAGCCGGTTGGATCCATCACTACAGGTCAAATCGGATCCCGAGAGCGTGGTCCAGTCGGTGTTTCGCAGCTTCTTCGAGCGTCAGGCCGAGGGGCGGTTTGAGCTGGAGAACTGGGAGAGCCTGTGGAGTCTCCTGGTACGGATGGCATTGCGGAAGTGTTGTGACCGCGCCGCTACCTATCATGCCGCCTGCCGCGATGTGCGACGCGAGGTCGCGCCGGGGCCGCCGGGAGAGCCCTCTCCCGATGCCGTCCAGGCATGGACGCGCGATCCCACACCCGAGGAGGCTGCGACCCTCTCGGACCTGTTGGAACAGATGATGCAGGGCCTCGATGAAACGCAGCGTGAGATGGTGAAACAGCGGCTAGAGGGCTACACGGTTCCAGAAATCAGTGCGCGGATCGGACGGACTGAGCGCACGGTCCATCGAGTTCTGTCTCAGGTGCGCGAAGTGCTTAAGAAACTCGTTTAGATCCGGCACCACGCAAGCAAACGCCTACAGGAGGTTGTGCATGGTAGATCCGGGTAACGATCTTCCCCGGTTCTTTCCGGAAGATGCAGCCAATCGCGAACAGGCGGTCGCGCGCTTTGAACGTGCGTGGCAGAGTGGGGCGATTCCTGCCATTGATGACTATCTGGATGGAGAAGGGGATGGTCGGTTATCGCTGCTGATCGAGCTGGTTCACGCCGATCTGGAGTGTCGGCTCAAACGCGGTGAGGCGATTCGGGTGGAGAGCTACCTGGAGCGTTACCCGGAACTGGAAACTAAAGAGGAATGGACTCTCGCGCTGATTGAGGCTGAGTATCGGCTACGCGGTCGCCGTGAATTAACCCTCAATGCTGCCGAGTACCTGGAGCGTTTTCCGGCCTATCGAAGGCAACTGGCCCATTTGGTCAGCACCGAGAAAGCGCCAAGCAATCCCGGAAATCTCGCGTCCCATGCGGAGGCGGTCACGACGGATCCCACGGCGTTGTGCACATCCGGTGAGGGCGGCGCGGAGAAGGTTGATCCCGTGCCGGTGGATCTGCCAACGCACATTGGCCGCTATCAGGTCAGCAGCATCATTGGTCGAGGCGGTTTTGGTGTGGTGTACCTCGCCCACGATGATCAGCTCCGACGACTGGTAGCCATCAAGGTCCCGCATGCGCCCCGGAGTTTGACGCGGCAGGATGCTGCTCTGTATGTCGCGGAGGCCCGCACGACGGCGAATCTCGATCATCCCAGGATCGTGCCGGTGTATGACGTTGGAAGCAGCGATGACTATCCTATCTATATCGTGTCCAAGTACATCGCGGGAAAGAACTTGTACCAGCAGGTGCGCGATTGTCAGAGTAGTCATGTTCAGTCGGCCCGCTGGATCGCCGAGCTGGCTGAGTCGTTACATCATGCGCACAAACGCGGCGTGGTGCATCGTGACGTGAAGCCCGGCAATATCCTGATCGACGAGGCCGGTAAGGCCTTCCTGGTCGACTTCGGCTTGGCCTTGCGCGAACGGGATCGTGAGAGGCATGGACGCGAGGCTGGGACGCCCGCCTACATGAGTCCCGAGCAGGCTCGCCGAGAAGGACATCGAGTCGACGGTCGATCGGATGTTTTCAGTCTGGGAGTTGTGTTCTATGAACTCTTGGCTGGCCGGCGTCCGTTTCAGGGGGAGTCGCACGCGGCGCTGTATGAGCAGATTACCTCCCTTGAACCCAAACCACCGCGCCAGATTGATGATTCGATTCCCAAGGAACTGGAGCGGATCTGCCTCAAGGCATTGAGTAAGCGCGCGAGCGACCGTTACACGACTGCCAAGGACATGGCCGAGGACTTGCACTGCTTCCTGACAGTTCGCGTCGCCACACCCTCTCCGGAGCGCATGGATCGAGTGCAGCAAGTGAGCCGTGTCGATGCAGACAGCCTCGTGCTGGCCGTGGACGCTGCGCCGCCCCGCATCGTGCCCAAAGGCCTACGATTTTTCGATGAGCACGATGCGGAGTTCTTCCTGGACCTGTTACCGGGGCCCCGCGATCGGCAGGGCCTGCCCGAGAGCATCCGCTTCTGGAAGACGCGGATCGAAGAGACGGACGCGGATCGTACGTTTAGCGTCGGCCTGATCTACGGCCCCAGCGGATGTGGCAAGACGTCGCTCTTCAAAGCGGGTCTGCTGCCACGTTTGGCATCCCATGTCGCCGTCGTCTACCTCGAAGCTTCCGACAAGGATACCGAGCAGCGGTTGCTCAAGGGACTACGGAAAGTTGCCCGCGACGTCCCCGTAGGGACTTCGCTGCCGAAGGTGTTGTCGGGCTTGCGCGAGGGACGCTGGACGATGGGCCGGCGCAAGACGCTCATTGTGCTCGACCAGTTCGAGCAGTGGCTATATGCGCGACGTGCGGAACAAGACACGCAGTTGGTGCAGGGACTGCGACAATGTGACGGCAGTCGGCTACAAGCGGTGGTGCTGGTGCGGGATGACTTCTGGCTGGCAGCGACACGATTCATGCGTGACCTGGAAGTTCCCGTGCTTGAGAATCACAACTCCGCAGTTGTCGATCTGTTCGATCCGCTGCATGCCCGTAACGTGCTCGCGGCCTTCGGTCGCGCTTACAGGCGGTTGCCCGATGAGACTACTGCGTTATCCCAGGAGCAGGAGACGTTCCTGGACCGTGCGGTCGAGGGCCTCGCGCAGGACGGTAAGATCATCTGCGTTCGGCTGGCACTGTTTGCCGACATGCTGAAGGGCAGACCATGGACCATGGCCACGTTGGCTCAGGCAGGAGGTACAGAGGGTCTGGGGCTGACGTTCCTGGAGGAGACATTTAGCGCTTCGACAGCTCCGGCAGCGCATCGACATCATGAGAAAGCAGCCCAGGCTGTGCTGAGGACCTTGCTGCCGGAAGCGGGAACTGACATCAAGGGCAGTAGGCAATCGTACGCGACACTGCTGGACGCTTCCGGCTACGTCCAACGGCCCGACGAATTCAGTGAACTGATCCGGATCCTCGACAGCGAGATTCGACTCATTACTCCCACGGTCCCGGAAGGCGAAGATGCGGGGACCGATCACGATGACCCTGCGGACGAGAAGTACTATCAGCTGACCCATGATTATCTGGTGCCGTCGCTGCGCGATTGGCTCACACGCAAGCAGAAGGAGACACGACGCGGTCGGGCGGAGTTGCGACTGGCCGAGCGCTCAGCCCTCTGGAACGCCAAACCGGAGAACCAGCAGCTGCCGTCCTGGTGGGAGGACCTGAGCATCCGCTGGTATACTGACCACAAGAAATGGAACGAGCCGCAACGGAAGATGATGCGGCGGGCCGGTTGGGTGCACGGCAGTCGCTCCCTGCTTACCGCGATCATGTTATTGCTGCTCGCATGGGGAGGCTTTGAAATACACGGACGGCTTCAAGCCAGCAAAGTTTTGGCCGCCGATCCCAGCACGTTGTCCAGTGCCATCGCCCAGTTGTCACCGTGGCAGATGTGGGGCAAGGGGTACTTGGCGGACATCATTCAACGTCCGGCGCAGACCGACGATGAACGTCGCGAGCAGCTGCATGCCCGCCTCGCCTCCGCTTCGCTCTCCGGCACGTATGATCCAGAAGTACTCGCCGCACTGTACGACTGCAGCCTTCCGTACGTGGGCGTCATTCGCGATGTGCTGCAGCCGCATCGCGATCAGTTCGCTGCCTCGCTCTGGAACGCGCTACATGACGCCTCGCAGCCCGTCCAGCGCCGTTTCCGCTGCGGTCTGCTGCTGGCAGGGTGCGAACCGTCGTCTTCCCAGTGGCAACCAGAGGGCTACCGATTTCTGACGGAGCGGCTGCTTGATACGAGCTTTGAGTTCCAGGGCGTGGTGCGGCAGTACCTGCGTCCACTGAGAGAGCAACTTGTCCCGCAGCTGGAAACGTATCTTGGCAACGAGGCAGTGCGTGAGAGCTGGCAGGTGAGTGCCGCGACCGCACTGGCCGATCTTGACTTCTCGGGAGCTGACGGTTCATCTCTCGCGCAGTGGCTGACTCAGGCCTCGGACAACCAGTACGCGAAGCTGTATGACGTGTTCGAGGCCAAGGCGGACCCTCAGGCCGTATCGCGACTCAAGCAACTCGTGGCGCAGACGCCCACGGACCAGTCGCAGGCCGAGCGTGTGAAGCTCGGGCGTCGTCGCGCTGGTGCGGCCATCACGCTGTTGCGAAAGAGCGAGCGAGGTGAAGTGCCCGAGGACATGTTCGCGGCACTGCGGGTGTCCGATGACCCGGAATCACTGTCGCAGTTCGCGCATGGCTGCCGGGGACGAACTATAACGGCCCAACAATTGTGGCAGTGCGTCATCCGGGCCGATCAACTGCGACAAGCGACGACTGGGCAGCAGCGGGTGATAGAGGATCGCGTGCTCTTTGGGTTGCTGCTGGCCCTGGGGGACACTCCCTCGTCAGAGCTGCCGTTGGAGGCGAAGGATTCATGGGTAGCGCAGCTGACCGAGTGGTACGCCAGCGATCCCAGTTCGGCAATCCATGGGGCTACCGGCTGGCTGCTGCGGAAGTGGGGCTTCGTGGAAGCTGTGACCCGGGTGGACCGCACGCCGCTGCCGTACGATGCGACCGGCAGGCGCGAGTGGTTTGTAGTAGAGACCAATCCCAAGACGGAAGGTATTATGACAGCGTTCCTGTCAGGTCTTCTGGGCGGTCCCCCCCCCGCAATCTCCAAGATCTATTTCACGTTCGTGGTCTTCCCACCGGGAGAATTTATGATGGGATCGCCCGAGGGGGAGGCAGAACGATGCATTAACGAGCAGCTTCATCGCGTCCAGCTCACGCGTCCGCTGGCGGTGAGCATGCACGAAGTCACCTGGGCGCAGTATGATCCGGTTGATGGCTGCCAGTTACACTATAACTTTGAACAACAATTCCGCCGGGAGCTTCGTCCTGCAGATCCGGCCATTGGCGTGAAATGGTTTGAGGCGGTGGAGTATTGCCGGTGGCTGACGGTGCAATTAGGGTTTTCGGAAGGGGAGCAATGTTACGAAGATCCGCAGTCGCTAACCAAGGACGCGGACGGTAATCCCCGTCACACGGCGTACTATCCCGAGCGGCGGGGCTTCCGGCTGCCGACAGAAGCGGAGTGGGAGTACGTCTGTCGCTCCGGCACGGGGACAGCCTACAGCTTTGGCAACGACCCCAATCTGCTGGCGGATTACGGGTGGTTTGCGGAGAACTCGGACAAGTGGTTGCACGCAGTGGGCCAGCTTCGTCCGAACCTGCGGGGCCTGTTTGACGTTCATGGGAACCTGTATGAGTGGACGCAGGACTGGTACGACAACTACAGTGGCGACACGTTAGTGGATCCCACGAGTCCCCCGGGTGCGCCAGAAGGCTCGCTTCGGGTGTTCCGTGGCGGCACTTGGAACTACGACGCGGCGGATTGCCAGACGGCGCGCCGCTACGGGACCTCTCCGACGGCCCGCTCGTTCCACTGCGGCTTTCGGCTGGCCCTGAGTCCGTCTGGAGGCACGCCGGAGGCGGTCGAGGACAAGTCGAGCGAAGCCGGCAGGCGCAGGCACGGAGGGAGCGCAGCGGAGCCGCGACCGGAGATGCCGTAGCCCGTTGGCGGAGCGGGCAGGCCGTGAAGAGGAACAGGCAGGGTGCAGGGGGCTATGCCCCCTGCTCGCGCAGGAATTGGGGATTCACCTGAAGGGCGCACCATATGCCATTACGGTTCTTTGTCGTCCCGGTGTCCAACTCCAGTCTCTTCGAGCAGGATTTGAACGGATTCCTCAGTCAGCACAAGGTGGTGTCTGTCGACCGGCAGTTGGTCGATCAAGGCGTCAACTCCTTCTGGGCGATCTGCGTTGACTACCTGCACCATGGGCCGGGCGACACGGCTCCTCATGCGAACCTGTCACGCAGCCGTATCGACTACAAGGCGATTCTCCCCCCGGAGGAATTTGCCGTCTTCTCGCAGTTGCGAGAGTTGCGTAAGCATGTGGCCCAAACCGAAGCAGTGCCGGTCTGCGCGCTGTTCACGTCACTTCTTCGACCTTCGGATGCTCCGTCGAGGGCTCGGTCGACATCCAGGCCGCACAGCACCGAGATCGTGCGTGCTGACCTCGATTCTTCGCTCTCACTTATTGGCCCGCCTCGGTTCGCTCGCCCCCACTCGTCCGCCGTACTCGCTCCGCCTTCGGCCCCCCGGGCCCTGGCTTGAGTTAAACCTCGTGTAGACACGCCGCCAAGGGGCATGTTTCGCGTCCGGAGGCACCGGGTCGACATCTGGGTCACCTCGGGGCGTTGGAAGCGTTCTGAGACGCGCTGCGCTGATTTCTGTCGGTGTGAACCAGATGGCTTCTGGAACAGGTGCTACTGCAAGTCAACAAAGCACCAGAACGCCTCAGCCAGAATCGTCTTCTAGCTGGCACGCTATCTCGGTCAGACACGCTCGGACGTGCCTGCTCGACATCTTGGACAACCGGCACCATCGGCGCTCGTCTGCGCCTCGGATTTTCGCTCTCACGTATCGGGTAACGACTCTGCAACTGCAAACAGCCCGCCAGCGTCGGGACTCTGAAAGACGTCGTATTAGCCTGTAGGCACCGTCAGTCAGGCCGGTGCCGACCAATGGCAAGAACGAAGTCGAAAATGCACTTACGACGATCATCAAAAACTACAACTACAACGTCCCCCGGCGGAATTTTCAAATGCTGGATTTCCGAATGAGCATGAATCCTTGCCACAAGCTCTCCGTCGTTAGTGTAACAGACTTCTGCGACTTCTCCAGGAAACGCAGTTTCCCAGTACGCACATCTGACGCTGTCGCCGGTCTTTACCTTGTGCCAATGGTCAGGCGGTACAAGGACTTCAATATAGGCAGTTCTTGGGTCGATGATCTGCAGCAAGGCTTGCCCCTTCTCGACCACGCTGCCATCACTCAGTGACCGACCTTCAGCAAGAGGCAACCACCGAATGTCACCATCTCTGGGTGCGACAATAGCTGTGCTGCCGCTCACCCAACTGTTGAGCACGGTCGTAAGCGACCTCTTCGTTTGTTCGCTGCAGTCTGCACTTGCCTGCACATCCTGCAGCGCAGCGTGGAGATTTCCAATGAGCGGTTCCTCGTTATTACTGCCCAGGATCGCCAGGGGCGTACCAGCCGCAACGAACTGCCCGTCTTTGACAAGCAAACGTGTGACCTTGCCATCAATATCCGCCCGCACAATAACAGATGAACTGGT
This sequence comes from Pirellulaceae bacterium, assembly GCA_041752115.1. Classification (GTDB taxonomy): domain Bacteria; phylum Planctomycetota; class Planctomycetia; order Pirellulales; family Pirellulaceae; genus JAJRVM01. Next base: position 33,304 of record JBGSHS010000200.1, read on the forward strand.
TTTGACAGTCCCGAGCGTCCCAGTAATGATGAACCTCCATTGAAGAACTAAGAGAACTATAGTCAAGAGTGCCATCCGCCACAAAATGCGAATGCGCAGCACCCGCCATGAGCGCGACATCATCTCTCGTTCTTGATTCGTCCAATGCTGCCTATTGGTTAGAATTCGAAGACGAAGGAACTCGCTGACTGACGGCAAGTACCGGCAGTCCCGCTGATCTTTCCAAGTTGCTGCGAGTTCTGCCAAGCGAAGTCTGGCTCGTCCCCGTCGCGTTTCCTTTTGTTTGCGAGTCAGCCATTCACGGAGCGAAGGGACGAGATAGTCATGGGTCAGCTGGTAACACTGCTGTCCGTTCGTTTCCCTCGATGCTGCTTCTCCGGCTTCGGATCGTTGGGGCTCGGTGGGCGTGATCAGCCGCAACTCGCTGTTGAGAATCTGCAACAAGTCACGAAAGTCGTTTGGGAGATCCGCATATCCCGAAACCTCCATCAACCGCTCAGCGGGCTGCATCTGGCCCTTGATGTCCGTGCCGAGCTCGGGCAACAGAGCCTTGAGCACTGCCTGAGCCGCATTGGCGTGCAGTTTATGTGTTGGTGGCGCGGTCTTGGACGTAAAGGTCTCTTCGAGAAAGGCCACGCCTACGCCAGAAGTGCCACCCACTTCCTGGAGACCCGTAGTTGTCCACTCGCGGCCCTTCATCATGTCGGCAAACAGCGACAGCTGCACGCAGATCACTTTGCCATTGGCGGTCAGTCCCTGCACGGCCCGATCCAAGAAGCGCTGATGCTCTGCCGACAGATCGTGTTCGGGGACTCGACCGTAGGCGAGCCCGAACGCTCGGAGGACCTTGCGGGCGTGCGAGGGGTCGAATAGGTCGACGGCGGCGGAGTTCCGGTGCTCCACCTGCGGCACCTCAAGTGCCTGCATGAACCGCGTGGTCGACATCCAGAAGTCGTCGCGTACCAGCACAAGGCACTGCACGTTCGCCCCATCACATTGTCGCAACGCTCGCACCAGCAGACTGCTGTCCATGTCCGTCATACCGTGGAGCCACTGCTCGAATTGGTCGAGTACCAGGAGCACCTTCTGGCCGTCGGTCACGTCGCCTTCGCGCAGCTGGGCTAAGACCTCGGTGAGTGATGCCTCGGCGGGCACGCGCGGCATGTGCTTGCGGAGTGCCTTGAGCAGCCTCAGCTCGGTGTCGTTAGCCGTCGTTTCCACGAAGATGGGCAGGACGTGGCGGGCGAGACGTGGCAGCAAACCCGCTTTGAGTAACGACGATTTGCCGCAACCAGAGGGTCCGTACATGATCCCCACGGGAAACGTCACGTCCGCATCCATCTCTTCAATGCGAGTTTTCCAGAACCGGATCGAATCGGGCAGTCCATCGCGATCACGAGGGCCGGGCAACAGCTCGAGGAAGAAGTCCATGTCCTCTTTGTCGAACGACCGCAGCCCCTTGGGCACGATCTTCAGCGGCGGTGTTGAATCCGAGTCGGGTGTAGGTGGAGTGTCCTGCGGCGTGATGTCGCTCGCAGCGCGTACGGTCGGACTGCCCATCGCTGCCGGATCAGAACCGGGATCAGTGGCGGATTTCTGAGCAGTGCCCGCAGCTTGCTCTGCATCGCTGGTTGCCGTCAGGAATGCCTCCAGATCTTCGATCAGGTCCGCTGCCGTGGCGTATCGGTGCGTGCGCCGTTTGGCCAGACACTTGAAACAGATCCGTTCCAGCTCTCTGGGCACGTCAACATTGCGCACGCGCGGCGACTTGGGGTCCAGCTCCTGGATCTCTTCATAGAGTTCCAGCGGTTCGTCTGCCGTAAAGGGCCGCTGCCCGCAGAGCAGCTCGTAGAGGATGACCCCCAAGGCCCAGATGTCGGTGCGGTTGTCGATCCGGTGCGTCTCGCCACGAATCTGCTCGGGCGACATGTAGCGCGGTGTGCCTGCCGCCTGCCCCTTGAGCATCCTGACCGCATCTTCGTGCACCGCCAGCCCGAAGTCAGCGACGTGGGCATGGCCGTCATTGTCGATCAAGATGTTGCCCGGCTTGAGGTCGCGATGGTAGAACCCCTGCTGGTGCACGTAGCCGATGGCGGTGGCGATCTCGATCATCCGCCGTGTGATCTCTTGCCAGGAACGCTGGTGAGCCGATGCCCATTGCGCGAGATTCTGGCCCTCAATGTACTCCTGGACGATGTAGATCAGGTCGCCTTCCTGCTGGACCTCATAGACGGTCACCAGCGCCGCATGTTTCAACTTGGCCGCCGTCCGTGCCTCGTGCAGGAAGTTCTCGCGCTGCTGGCCCGACCGCAACAACTTCTGGCTGGGCACTTTGAGTGCCACCAGCCGATCCAGGTTGGGGTCGTGCGCGAGATAGACCACTCCATACCCACCACCTCCCAGGCGACAGCGGATCTCAAAGCGACCGATGTGCGGAGGATCCGGTTCGTGTTGCTGCGGCACTGTATGTCGGGGTTGGTCCTTGGTCTCGTCCCGGCCTGCGCGCCGACGTTCAAGCACGGCCAAGGCGGCATCGACAACCGATCCTTCGCCTGAGAATCGTTGGCGATACGCTTCCAGATCGACCCTTTCCCCCGCCTGCTGCCGCAGATCGATTTCCACGACGAGCAATTCTTCGAGCAGATGCGCGCGCCCGATTTCGGGGATGCGACCGAGATAGTCCTCGATGCGCAGTGCGCTGCCTGCTTTCCAGGCGCGCTCGAACTCGTCGCTCAGTTGGTCGATCTGCTGTTCCACTTCCAGCGGCAGCCGTTCGCGATCTGGCTGGGAATCTTGGTCCATCATGACTCCAGCTCCTGCGACCACAGGCGACGAATCAGTTGCAGCTTCCGTTCCACGGCTCGCAGCGCCAGCCCCAGGTGATCAGCCAGTTCCTTGTTCGTGTAGCCTTCCAGCTTGCCACGTGCGATCTGACGCAGAGTATCGTCGGTGAGCAGTTCATAGAGCCGACTGAACTCCTCCTGGACCTGCAGGGCAAACGCGGGCGTCGGATCACATCCAGCCAGCTGCCCGATTCCCGGTCCGGCAGTGCTCAGCGCAAAGTTCATGTCCAGCTTGGATTCCCCGATGACCTGTCCGTGGCCGCGCTTCTCGGCCTGGACGTGACGCCGCAGGCCGATGGCTTTGCGCTCGGTCAGCATGACCAGAACCTGCCACAGATCATCGCGATCATCGAGCCGTGTGAACCGCCCGTCCTCCACGCCGCGCAGGAAATCGTGGAACGCGGAGAGCGCCACGTCCTCCTCGTCGGCCACTCGGCGCGGCAAGTCGCCGAGCTTGCGGCTGGCCAGACGAATCAGTCGCTCGACGTACCGCTGCCAGAGCTGCTGGGCAGCGGCAGAGTCTCCGTCCCGCAGCTGTCCCAGCCAGACGGTCACAGATTGGTCGGTCGACGGAGATGATTCACTCGGATTGGCCATGCCCGAGATTCTACCGAGGCAGGAGGGCGGATCGCAAATCCCGCCCCCCGTCAGGATTCAAGAGCTACTATACGGGCAATTCGTCATAGCTTGTGCTGCAGCCGTCGACGAGGCTCGCGGACCTCCGGCTGGCGGATCAGGCTGCTCGCGACCAGCCGCAGCTCGTACCACGCGGCCCCAGGTTCGGTGTAGCGCAGGTAGTGCTGGGCGTTCTGCAGTCGACGGCAGGCCAGATCGTACTCCTGAGTCGATAGCGGCAGGGCCTCCAGCATCGCGCGGGCCGACGCGAAGTCCTGCTCTGCACCGTTGTCCAGACGACGTTTCTGCAGCAGTCGATTCACACACTGCACCACCGAATGAGAGACTTGGTGGCTCGACGCGGCAGTTTGGGAAAATTGGTAGTCCATGGCCGGTCCCTTCTCTGGTGACAAAACGGTAGTCGCTCGCCCGCGAGCTGCATCCGCTCAGGCGGTGCGCTCGCCTCTGGGATGAGTACCTCGCAGCCGCCGCGCGAGACCCGCCAACAAAAGCCAATCGGCTGATTGAACCACTGCCGAGATCTGGTGGGGGGAAAGTTTGCTGCCAGGATCGCGAGGGCATTACAATCGGAGCCGCTTGCGAGCTGGCAGCTGGGGACGGGATCGCTGGAAACGGAAGCATCTGGCGGACTGGCATCACGCTTCGCTAGTGTCCCAGCAGGGAGTCGACCTGCTGCCACGATCTGAGGGTCGGCCTGCACGATTCGGAGTCACGTTACGATGCAAGACCAACGCACCTCGTTTGACGTACCGCTGCCGGTCGCCGAGCAGCAGGAGATTGATCGACTGTGCAGTGAGTTTGAGGGCCAGTGGCGTCGCGGTGAGCGACCCCGGATCGAGGATTATCTCCCCAAGGTAGCCCCGCCGCTGGTTCCCTGGCTGCTCAAGGAGCTGGTCGCTGCGGAAATTGATCTGCGTCGGGCTGCTGGCGATGACGTACAGGTGGCAGAATACCTCCAGCGATTCCCCGACCACGCGGCGGCAGTGGAAGCAGGCTGGGCTTTGATCGCCAACCGACGAGCCGAGGATCCCGGACCGGCCAGCACGCAAGATTTCTCGCGTGACCACGATCAGGACACGGGCGGGGATCAAGTCGAGATACATCCTGATCCGCCGCAGCCGCTCCCGGACATGATCGGTCGATACAAGGTAGTGCGCGAGTTGGGCGAGGGCGGCTTTGGTCGCGTGCTGCTGGCGCAAGATACTCAGCTCAGACGCCATGTGGCCATCAAGGTGCCGGGTCCGAAGCGGCTGGCATCGGCCAAGAGCCTCGAGGCGTTTCTCGAGGAAGCCCGGACGGCAGCGCAGCTCAAGCATCCTGGACTGGTGGTCGTGCACGATGTGCAGCAGGACGAGGGCCACGTCTATATCGTGCAGGAGTACATCGACGGGCAGGATCTCTCCGGCTGGAAACAGACTACGAATCCGTCCACCGAGCAGATCATCGCCCTGGTGAAGGAAGTGGTGGAGGCGGTGGGTTTCGCGCACCAGCACGATCTGGTACATCGGGATCTCAAACCGGCCAACCTGCTGGTGGATCAGCAGGGTCATCCGCACGTCGCCGATTTCGGGTTGGCGGTGGACGAGAATTCGCAGCGACTCCGCCAAGGCGAAGTGAGCGGCACGCCAGCCTACATGTCGCCCGAACAGGTGCGCGGCCTGACGCACGTCCTGGACGGTCGCAGCGACCTGTGGAGTATCGGGGTGATTCTCTACGAGCTGCTGGCCGACCGTCGTCCCTTCCGGGGATCGAGTACTGCCGAGATCTTCGAGTCCGTGAAGCACCGCGATCCCAAACCGCCGCGTCAGATCAAACCCAGCGTTCCGAGCGAGCTGGCGCGCATCTGCCTGAAGTGTCTCCAGAAGCGTCAGACAGATCGGTATGCCTCGGCTGCCGAACTGCTCGACGACCTGGAGGCATGGTGCCGACAGCCGTCGCTCGCAGCAGCCGATCTCGGCGCTCCCGGCACGCAGGCCGTGGGCGCAGCAACTACACCGCCACAGGGTTCACAGGAAGCCGGATCCACGGTGGCACCCAGTGACACCAAGTCCGACAAACAGCCGCCGCCTCGCATTGTGCCCAAGGGCCTGCGCTCCTTCGATGAACACGATGCGGACTTCTTTCTGGAACTGCTACCGGGCGCGCGGGATCGTGACGGCTTGCCAGAGAGCATCCGGTTCTGGAAACTCCGCATCGAGGAAACCGACCCCGAGAAGACGTTTCGGGTCGGCCTGATCTACGGCCCCAGCGGCTGTGGAAAATCGTCGCTCGTGAAAGCGGGCCTGTTACCGCGTCTTGCGTCGCATGTCGTGCCAGTCTATTTGGAGGCGGCTCCTGAGGACACGGAACTGCGACTGCTCAAGGGGCTGCGACGGAGATTCACTACGATCCCCGAGGAGCTGGCACTCCCCGACGTTCTGGCCGGGATTCGTGAAGGGCAATGGGTGCCCGAGACGACCAAGGTGTGCGTGGTGCTCGACCAATTCGAGCAGTGGCTGCATACGCGAAGCGCCGAGCAGGACACGCAGCTCGTCCAGGCTCTGCGCCAATGTGAGGGCAGTCGGTTACAGGCGGTGGTGCTAGTGCGCGACGATTTTTGGATGGCAGCGACACGATTCATGCGTGACCTGGAAGTCCCCGTGCTTGAGAATCACAACTCCGCAGTTGTCGATCTCTTCGATCCACTGCATGCCCGTAACGTGCTGGCCGCCTTCGGTCGTGCTTACAGTCGTTTTCCCGATGAGACTACTGCGTTATCCCGGGAGCGGGAGACATTCCTGGACCGTGCCGTCGCGGGACTCGCCCAGGACGGCAAGATCATTTGTGTACGGTTGGCCCTATTTGCCGACATGCTCAAAGGCAAACCATGGACCACGGCCACTTTGACGCAGGTGGGAGGTACAGAGGGCCTGGGGGTAACGTTTCTGGAGGAAACCTTTAGCGTTTCGACAGCTCCGGCGGGGCATCGACATCATGAGAAAGCAGCCCAGGCCGTTCTGAGGACCTTGCTGCCGGAAGCGGGGTCTGACATCAAAGGCAGCAGGCAATCGTACGCGACACTGATGGACGCTTCCGGCTACGCCCAACGGCCCGCCGAGTTCAGTGAACTGATCCGGATCCTCGACAGCGAGATCCGACTGATCACTCCCACGGTCCCGGAAGGCGAAGATGCGCGGACCAGCCACGATCAATCAGGGGACGCGAAACGTGAGGAGAAGTACTACCAGCTGACCCACGATTATCTAGTGCCCTCGCTGCGCGAATGGCTCACGCGCAAACAAAAGGAGACGCGTCGCGGTCGAGCAGAGCTGCGACTGGTCGAGCGATCGGCCCTGTGGAATGCCAAACCCGAGAACCAGCAGCTGCCTTCCTGGTGGGAGGATCTCGGCATCCGCTTTCTGACGGATCGCAAGAGGTGGACCGAGCCGCAACGGAAGATGATGCGGCGGGCCGGATGGGTGCACGGCAGTCGCTCCCTGATTACGGCGCTGCTGCTGCTGTTATTCGGGTGGGCGGGTTTCGAGGTATACGGGCGTGTGCAAGCACACAACCTCCTGACCGCTGATCCCGCCACGCTGCCCAGTGCCATCGCCCAGTTGTCACCGTGGCAGATATGGAGCCAGTGGTACTTAGCGGAAATCATCCAACGTCCGCCTCAGGACGACGATGAACGTCGCGAGCAACTGCATGCCCGCCTCGCCTCCGCGTCGCTCTCCGGCACCTATGATCCAGAAGTACTCGCCGCACTGTACGACTGCAGCCTACCGTACGTGGGCGTCATCCGCGATGTGTTGCAGCCCCATCGCGAGCAGTTCGTTGCTTCGCTCTGGAATGCGCTACATGACGCGTCGCAGCCCGCCCAGCGCCGTTTCCGCTGCGGTTTGCTGCTGGCAGGATACGAACCGTCGTCTTCCCAGTGGCAGCCAGAGGGCTACCGATTTCTGACTGAGCAACTGCTTGACACGAGCTTTGAGTTCCAGGGCGCGGTGCGGCGGTACCTGCGTCCACTGCGAGAGCAACTTGTCCCGCAGCTGGAAACCTATCTTGGCAATGAGGCGGTGCGTGAGAGCTGGCAGGTGAGTGCCGCGACTGCGCTGGCCGATCTGGACTTCTCGGGTGCTGGTGGTGCAACACTGGCCGACTGGTTGACCAAGGCCTCAGACAACCAGTACGCCAGACTGTATCCGTTGTTCGAGGCCATAGCCGACCCTCAGGCCTTGTCGCGACTGAAGCAACTAGTGGAGCAGACACCTTCGGACGAAACGCAGTCCGAGCGAGTGCAACTGGGGCGTCGTCGCGCTGGTGCGGCCATTACGCTTTTGCGGCAGAGCAAGCGTGACGAGGTGCCTGAAGACATGTTCGCCGCTCTGCGGGTGACCGACGACCCGGAATCTCTGTCACAGTTCGTGCATGGCTGCCGGGGGCGGGAAATAACCGTCCAACAACTATGGCAGTGCATCGTTCGGGCCGATCAACTGCGTCAGCAGAAAACGGGTCCGGAGCGGGTGATGGAGGATCGCGTGTTGTTTGGGCTGCTACTGGCCCTGGGAGATACTCCGGTCCCGGCGCTACCCTTGGCGACCAAGGACTCGTGCATCGCGCAGCTGACCGAGTGGTACGCCACCGATCCCAGTTCGGCAATCCATGGGGCTACGGGTTGGCTCCTGAAAAGATGGGGCTTCACCAAAGCGGTGACTGAGGTCGACCACACGCCGCTGCCGTACGATGAGACCGGCAGACGCGAGTGGTTTGTCATGGAAATCACTCCGAAAGCGGAAGGTATGTCTAATTCGCCGTCGGGTCTTTTGAGTGGTCGTGGCAACGCAGACTCGAAGATCTACTTCACGTTCGTGGTCTTCCCAGCAGGCGAATTCCTGATGGGATCACCCGAGGGGGAGGCAGAACGTGAGAGTCGCGAGCAGCTTCATCGCGTCCGGCTCACGCGACCGCTGGCGGTGAGCGTGCACGAAGTGATCTGGGCGCAGTACGACCCGATGGATCAAGGGCAGACACATCAGGCCCGGCAGCGGCAGTTCAACCGCAAGCTCTCCCCGGCAGAACCGGTCGTCGGGGCCAACTGGTTCGAGGCGGTGGAGTATTGCTGGTGGCTGACGGCGCAAGCGGGGCACTTGGCAGATGAACAGTGTTACGAGGATCCGCAGTCGCTACCCAAAGACGCGGAGGGGAATCCACGTCACACGGCGTACTATCCCCAACGGCGTGGCTTTCGGCTGCCGACAGAAGCGGAGTGGGAATATGTCTGTCGCTCGGGTGTGGCGACGGCCTACAGCTTTGGCAACGATCCTGGTCTGCTGGCCGATTACGGGTGGTTTGCGGAGAACTCCCGGAAGTGGTCGCGCGCAGTCGGCCAGCTTCATCCGAACCTGCGGGGCCTGTTTGATGTTCATGGAAACCTGTTTGAGTGGACGCAGGACTGGTACGGCAACTACAGTGGCGACACGTCAGTGGACCCCCCGGGTGCGACGAGAGGCTCGCGCCAGGTGGCCCGTGGCGGCGGTTGGGACTTCGTCGCGGCGGATTGCCGGGCGGCGTACCGCCTCACGAATGCTCCGACGATCCGCTCGAGCAGCCAC
>JBGSHS010000201.1:0-39948 GCA_041752115.1 Pirellulaceae bacterium
GGCTGCGGCGGTTCTTGTTGATGGGATGCACGCCGCGCAGGGAGCGGTTAGAATAGCGGGCGCTCGCATGTATGGCTCGCCAGACGCTCTCCGCGCTGGTAATGCCGTTTTGTGACCGCGACGCTGTTCTGGTCGAGGAGACACCTTCATGTTCCGCCGTTTCGTGACCATTCTGATCGTGGCTGGATCGGCTTGGGGGGCCGTATCGGCGGCTGAGGAGCCGGCCGTTCGCCTGGGGGTATTTGATGTTGATGCCACACCGCCGGTCGGAAGTTGTGTGGCCTACGCTCCGGTCCACAGCATCGTGGATCCCTTGCACGCCAAGGGGATCGTGCTGATGCCGCGGGGAGAGAAACCCATTGTGCTCTGTGTCTTCGACTGGATTGGAATCGCCAACGGCAGCCAGGACTGGTGGCGCAATGAGCTGGCGGTTGCGGCGAGGACGACGGCCGACCGCGTGGCGGTGCACACGGTGCACCAGCACGACGGGCCACGTTGCGATGTAAGTGCCATTGCGCTCTTTGCTGATCCGGCACAGGCGAAGCCTCATTTCGATAGGGACTTCATCCGGCGCGTGCGCGGTGATCTGGTACAGGCCGTTGCTCAAGCCGTCGCTGCCGCAGAGCCGGTGACCCATGTGGGAACGGGTCAGGCCGCAGTGGAGAGGGTGGCCTCGAATCGACGCCTGCTGGGGCCTGACGGGAAAGTCCTCACGATGCGGTTCAGCAGTTGTCGCGATGAACAGGCTATTGCCGCACCCGAAGGAGTCATCGATCCTCTACTGCGACTGGTCAGCTTCTGGAATGAGGGTCGGCCCATCGTCTGTCTGACCTATTACGCCACGCATCCGATGAGTCATTACGGGAAGGGAGATGTTTCGGCTGACTTCCCCGGACTGGCTCGTGCCCAACGCGAGCAGGCGACCGGGGTACCGCACGTTTACTTCACGGGTGCGGGGGGGAACATTGCCGCCGGGAAGTACAATGACGGCTCGCCGGAAATGCGGCCGGTGCTGACCCAGCGTGTGGCTGAGGCGATGCAACAGGCGTGGGAAGGAACTGCCAAGACAGCCATTGACGAGGTGGCCCTGCAGTGGCGTGTTGTCCCGGTACTGCTCCCCGTGGCGGCGCATCTGCAAGGCGAGCAGTACAAGGCGACCTTGCTGCGCAGCGATGCAAGTGATGCGGACCGTCTCGCGGCTGCCTCAAACCTGGCGTTTCTGGAGCGATGCCAGTCGCAGAGGCCGATCGAGCTGACGTGTCTGCACGTGGGGCCCGCGTGGCTGGTGCAGATGCCCGGTGAATTGTTCGTCGAATATGCGTTGGCGGCCCAGCGGATGCGCGAAGATGACACGGTGTGTGTCGCCGCGTACGGCGATGACGGGCCGGGTTATATCGGCACGGAGGTGGCGTACGCCGAGGGTGGCTATGAGACCAGTCCGCAGGCCTCCCGCGTGGCACCGTCGGTCGAAGAGGTGCTGCTGCGGGCTCTGCGACAACTGCTGGAGTAGGAACCGCGCGGGTGCTGGTTCGGCTTCAGGAATCAACACGATCAAGTCCCTGCGTGGCGCAGTCGGTGTGGTGACCCTTGTTCTGCCAGGAATCTGTCCTAAAATGAGAAGGCCTGCGGGCTGACGATCTTGGTTGCCTCGCGGCGGTCACGACGCCGCGACGTGATCGCTGGAATGCGGCCTGACCGTGCCGGATCGATTCCGATGCGATCGGCTGTCTTGACGCGTCGGATCAGCCGTGCCAGACGCTTGGCACGCACGTGAATGTGGCAAGCAACTGTTCTCACGATGCCCTCGCGCCGACAGAACGGGCTTACGGCGCAATTGCATGAACCCATCGAAGTTGCGTCGGCAGATCGCCTGGGAAGCGGCGTGTCTGATGTACCACCGGCAGGAATCGGAGTATTTTCGAGCCAAGCAGAAGGCGGCACAACGGATCTGCCGGGGCTGGGTCAAACCGTCGGATCTACCCAGCAACGCGGAAATTCGTGATGAGATTCAATCTCTGGCTCGACTCTACGAAGGCGAAGACCGCACGCGTAAGCTGCAGGAAATGCGACTCGAAGCGCTCCGGCTCATGAGACTGCTATGGCGTTTTCGTCCGCGACTGATTGGCAGCGTGCTCACCGGGCACGTACGCCAAGGGTCTGACGTCGACCTGCACGTTTTTTCCGATAGTGTCGAAGCTGTGACACTCGCGTTGGATGAAGTGGGGGCCGTGTATGACGTGCAGCGCAAGCGGGTTCGCAAGCATGGTGAGGAACGCGTCTTCACGCACATTCACATTCTGGACCGTTTCCCGTTCGAGTTGACTGTCTACCCCTCCGACAAAGCACATTACGTGTCCAAGAGTTCGATCACGGGAAAGGCCATTGAGCGGGCGAGCATAGCGCAGCTGGAGAGGCTCCTGAGCCAGGAGTATCCCCAGTTGCAGTTGAGTGACGCGCTTGAGGAAATGGAGCAACGCGTAGATCGGTTCCGGGTCTACGAATCCCTGCTCCTGCCGCTGGAGCATGTCAAAGAGAACCCTAAGTTCCACCCCGAAGGCGACGCGCTCTATCACAGCCTGCAGGTGTTCGAACTGGCCCGAGATGAGCTTCCTTATGACGAAGAGTTCCTGCTGGCGGCGCTGCTGCATGACGTCGGCAAGGGGATTGACAGAGAGGATCATGTCACGGCTGGTCTGGAAGCGCTGCAAGGGTTCATTACGGAGCGAACGGCCTGGCTGATTGAGTTTCATATGGACGCCGGGAGCATTCTGGAGGGTACTCTGGGCGTGCGGGCCAGGCGGCGGCTGCAGCAATCGGAGAACTATGAAGAACTACTGCTCCTGGCCGAATGCGATCGGGATGGACGTGCGGTGGGAGTCGCTGTGGCCGATTTGGACGAGGCGTTGGAGTACGTGCGCGAACTGGCCCATACGTTCGGGGAGTGACGATGCGGCGCCGACACGTCTGCTTGTCACCGACGGTCGGCGGTGATCCGGCGGTGGAAGCCGCAGTTGCTGAAAAGTCAGCTGTTGAGTCGGGATGCGCAACGGGAAATCACGCGGAAAGCTGCGGCCCGGTACGACTCTGCCGGCTCACAAATCCTCGGAGAGGGCGGCAGCCTCTTTCACCAGCCGGTTGTACTGCTGCAGCTTCTGCAGGTCATGTTCCCGAAAGTATTCGATCAGTGACTGCACACCTTGCTGGTTCTTGAGCAGATAGCTCCTCAACGTCGCGATGGTGACCGCGTTCATGCCTTTCTGGTTTCGGAAACCGTCGAGCGTGTCCACCGCTTGTCTCCATTGGGGAAGCACCTGGTCGTTGAGGAGCTCGGCTGCCTGTTCGTCCGAGATCTCACCACGCTGCGTCTGGAGCCTGATCGCCTCCGTTCGCGACCGGGCTGTGGTGTCCAGCTGGAAGATCGTCTCCATCCCCGTGAAGGGATTCGCGGGGGCTGACGGAAGCAGGAAGCAGGCGACCGCTAGGATGACGGCCGAAGCGATCAGGAGCATGCCATTGCGAATCCAGCGCTTCCTGACGGATTCGATGACAACTTTCTGACTGAGCACAGCACCACAGAAGATCCCAAAGATGAACCCTCCGGCGTGAGCTGCCCAATCGATGGATTGTAAGACCAGGGCGAACGCAGCGTTGTACATCAGGAACGTCACCATGCTGCTCCGCAGGCTCGTAATCACCTCGCGCGGAATGCTGTCGCTGCGCAGCACCACGAATCCCAGTAAGGCACCGCACACTCCGAACACCGCCCCGGAAGCTCCCGCGGAGACAACCGTCGGATTCCACGCCAGACTCGCAATGCTGGCTGCCAGGCCGGACGTCACATACAACACCAGGAATCCCGTGTTTCCGACCAGTCGTTCCACAAAATGGCCGATCTGCCACAAGACGTACATGTTGAACCCGATGTGCAGCACGCTGAAATGGAGAAACGTACAGGTGAGCAATCGCCACCACTGGCCGTCCAGTGTCAAGGGACCGAAATTGGCGCCCCAACGCAGCATCAAGTCGGGGCGGACGGACAACAACCGTGCGCCGGCAACGAACATGGCGACGTAGATCGCGATGTTCACCGCCACAATGACCGGCACGACCCAGGTGCGTGGCGTCATATCAACGACGGTCCTGCGGAACTGCAACAGCCGCTGCTGAGGTGAATCAGCGGGCTGCACGACGGCAGAGACCGGAAATCCACAGTGCGGACACAGTCCTTGGATGGAAGGATCGTACGTATGCCGGCAGTTGGGACAGAGGATCATCATGTGGTCTGCGTGGTCCAGAAGGAAGGCGTCTCTACTCGGGTCATGAGACATGTTAACGTTTCCGGCGGCGAAGGCGAGCGGGGCACGGCTCGAGCGGGACACGGTGCCGCCGGTCGCATGGTCGTCCTCCTTCTGTGCGTCGCCAGGCGATTTCCGGCAGGAGGGCCTCTGCGTGGCACGGCCCATGAGAGTTCATTACAATACACGCCGGTTTCCTGTTTGATCCAGGGGCGTCCGAATCTCCATCCAAATCGCTCCCAAACGTACTGACAAGACAGGTCGCCACCGGTACGCACAGGCCTGAGACAGCAGGCATTGAGGAGAATCGCATTCATGACAGCGAAACGAGCGACGTCAGGACTTGTCGCAATCAGCCGCAGGGACATGCTGCGTACGAGCGTCGCGATGCTGGCCGGTGCTGCGGTCACGCCGTCAAGTCGGGGACACGATGTGTCGCCACAGCAGTTGCCGCCGGTCAGGCAGATTACGCACGGTCCCAAGTTTCACTGGTTTGGCTATTACGACAAGCTGGAGTTCGATCCGACCTGTCGATTCGTGCTGGCCATGGAAGTCGATTTTGAGCATCGGTCTCCCGCGGCGGACGACGTGATCAAGATTGGCATGGTTGATCTCCAGGACGGCGATCGCTGGATCGAGCTGGGGGAGAGCCGTGCCTGGTGCTGGCAGCAGGGTTGTATGCTCCAGTGGCGCCCTGGGTCACCATCGGAAGTGCTCTGGAACGACCGCCAGGGAGAACGATTCGTATGCCATGTCCTGAACGTTGAGACGCGACAGCGGCGGACCATTCCGCATGCCGTCTATTCGGTGAGTCCCTGTGGCCGGTGGGCCGTCTCGCTCGATTTCCGGCGCGTCCAGGAGATGCGGCCCGGCTATGGCTATCCCGGCATGGCTGATCCGAATCGCGACGTGCTGGCGCCGGCCGACTCGGGGATCTTCCGAGTGGATCTGGACTCGGGCGACGCCCAGTTGATCGTCTCTCTGCACGATATCGTTCAAGTTCCCATGCCAGGTGTGGAATTGGCCAAGGCCAAGAGCTACTTCAACCACCTGCTGGTCAGTCCAGACGGTTCGCGGTTCGAGTTTCTCCACCGCTGGGGATTTCCACAATGGACCGGTGCGACGCGGATGTTCACGGCCGATCAAGACGGTGGAGATCTGCGGGTGATCGATCCATCTGGCCATACGTCCCATTTCATTTGGCGGGATCCGGAACATCTGCTTGCCTGGACGCGTCCGGCGGCCCGATCTGACGGCTTCTATCTGTTTGAAGATCGCGAAGGTGGTGCCGTTGAGCAAGTCGGCGCTGGAGTCATGACACAGAATGGACACTGCACCTACCTGCCCGGCCATCAGTGGATCTTGAACGATACGTATCCACAGGGAGAGCGGCAGTTGCAGTGTCCGTACCTTTATCACGTAGCGACCCGGCGCAGAGTATCGTTGGGGGAGTTCCACCTGCCGCCCGAATATCGGGGTGAGTGGCGATGTGACACGCATCCTCGTTTCAGCCCCGACGCGCGCAGCGTCGTAATTGATTCGCCGCACACAGGAGAAGGACGTCAACTATACCTGATCGATATCGGCGATATCGTGCAGGAGTGAACGGCCCACCGCGGGAGCCCGGGCGGAGAAACCGGCGGGGCGCGGTGTCGATTCGACCTGCCGAGGCAAGAGGCGGACCCCGCGATGTCCGTCCCGATCAGACCGGGCCGATCAGACCGTCACGATCAGACCGGGCCGAGTCGACAGGCCCTCCTTTCCTTACGGTTTGGAGATGGGGCCGATGTAGTTTCTGGCCACGATGATGTTGTCGAACCAGACACGGCTCGTCGCCCCGCGCCGGGCCTGCGTGATGTAGAGATAGGCCCAGACGTAGTTGACGTTCAGCTGGTTGCTGCTCCGCCACTGAAAACCGTCAAACGACGAGTCAGACGTCGCGTCGGGAGCCCACCAGCCTCCCGTCCAATTTCCCCGCGGAAATCCCGGGCCAAGATGACTGACGATCTGCCCGTCGTGTCGGTAGAGGCGTCCGTCGATCCAGAACGCCTGTTCTCCATCCCGGGCGTCAGGCCTGCTGTTGACCTTCACCATCATCTCTACGCAGATCCAGCGGTCCTTCTCCACGCCAGGTTTGGGAATCCCGGACAGGAAGGGAGTTCCCCAGTAATTGCCGTCTCCGTGCACGTGCATTCCCTGCCAGTACGAGTAGAAGTCCCAGTTCCAGTCTTGACCGTAAGGCTCCACGCCGGTCGTGAATCGCTGCGACCCGTCAGGACGGGTACCGGCGCCTCCCTGGGGCCAGCGTGTCGGAGGATGAAAGCCACCCAGATGCGTGCCAAAATGATGAATCGGCTGACAGTCGTGGGCGAACTTGACGTAGAACCGTGCGAACACGCGATCGTGACCCGGGAGCAAGCGACGGTAGAACTGTCCGCCCGTCCCTTGGCCGCCCACATGGGTCATCAGCAGCGATTGCCGGTCAGCACTTCCGTCAGGAACATCCCGCGACACCGACATCACGTGCTCGTCGCTGACCGTGTCCCACCGCTCGGCAATCTCCTGTACGGTTGGCGCATCGAATTTTTCGCTGAACAGGACGTCGCGATCGTCCTCGATCTGGCGATCGCCCGGATAGCGGGATGCGATTCCACTCTCACCTTCGGGTAACGAATCGGTGCTGTCAGCGAGTGAACAGCACGAGAACGCCAGAAGCGTGACTGTGCAGAAGCGGCCCCTGGCAGTCTGGCTGGCGTAATCCGGCATCGTCCGATCTCCTGCTAAGTTGTCCTTCGTGCCGCGTCACCGTCCTGCGACGGTCAGTCCCCATGGTAGCAGATTGGCTGCGTGAAATCCGCAGTGGGCTGTCCTGCAGCCGCGTCCGCCGTGGCCCGGACGAACCGCAACCGGCGTTCGGGCGTTGTTGAGCGTGGCAGTCCGACTGAATTGAGCAACAACGGGGTGACGGGGACGCCGGCTTGGCTGCCGGTCGCGACATCGCTAGCATGCGCGATTTCCGCACGTTGCGGAGCGGGGCCTGCGGAGAATGCTGCAAATCCGGTTTGCGGTGACATCCCATGTTGCAGTTGATTGAATTATTGGCTGTCGTGGTGGCAGGGATCTATGGCGTGCTGCTGGCACGGCGTAAGAACATGGACTTCGTGGGGGTGTTCAGCGTGGCCTTCATCACGGCTTTCGGGGGAGGCACGCTGCGCGATGTGTTGCTGGACCGCACGCCCCTGTTCTGGATCAAGCACTCCCAGTACCCGGTCCTGGTCTTCGCGCTGTCGATCATCGCCACCGCCTTGCAACGCTGGACCATCTGGCAGATCTGGGCGTATCGATGGCTGTATGTACCTGACGCTTTTGGGCTCGGACTGTTCAGCATCGTCGGAGCCGGTTATGCACTGGAGGCGGGGACGACGCCGTTCGTGGCATCCCTGTTCGGCGTTATCACGGGCACCTTTGGCGGAGTGATCGGCGACATCGTCTGCAACGAAGTCCCCAATCTGTTCCGCCCGCATACGCCCCTTTACGCGACCTGTTCATTCGTGGGGTGCTGGGGGTACATGGTGTTGTGTTGGGTCGGTGTGGCGGAGGATATCGGGTTGTGGTGCGGTATCATGATTGTCGTCGCGATCCGGCTGATCGCCGTGCGATGGGACGTGCGGCTGCCGGCCTGATGTGTTGAACTTGCCATCGGACAGACAACGTCTATGATCCAGCAGTTGAGTGGCCTTGAGCTGTTGGCGGCGTCGGTCACCGAGACGGCCGAGTCGCAGAAGATCCCACCAGGAATGTCCCATTTCCCAGTGGAGGGCTCGCGGCTTCTGGTCCCTCACGATCACACGATCTCCACTGCCGCGATGCTCTCTCTTCCTTCTTCCTTCTGCAGTTTCTTGTTCAGCATTCTGCCGTTCTCTGTTGGATTCTCCGGCAGATGGAGCCGGGCAGACCGTGTCACCTGATGGGAGCGCTACGATGAACGGTTGGGAAATGAGCAGTGGAGCGATCCTGCTCACGAATTTCGGCGCCGTTCTGCTGTTACAGACCATCGTCTGGATCACGAGCGTGCGTCTGCGCAATGCCGGCCTGGCCGATGTCTGCTGGGGAACGGGATTCGTCGTCGTGGCATGGCTCTCCGTAGCGCTTGCCGGTTCCTGGACGCTTCGCGGGACGGTTCTGGCCTCTATGGCGACGCTCTGGGGCCTGCGTCTGTCGGCTTACCTTGCCTGGCGGAATCTGGGCAAAGGAGAGGACTATCGATATCGGGCGATGCGCGAGCAGCGCCCTGACACGTTCTGGTTGACCAGTCTGCTGACCGTCTTCTGGCTGCAGGGAGGATTGATGTGGATCGTGGCGCTGCCCCTGCAATGGAAACCTGGCCTGCAGGTGTCGTCCGGTGTGGTGCCGGCCCTCGGTCTGGTGATTTGGAGCTGCGGCTGGCTGTGTGAGTCGATTGGCGACTGGCAGCTGGCTCGTTTCAAGTCTCGTCCCGAAAACAAGGGGCGGGTCATGCAGGATGGACTCTGGCGCTACACGCGGCATCCGAATTACTTCGGCGATTTTCTGGTCTGGTGGGGCATCTACCTGGTGGCGATCGGAACGGATCCTGCCTGGTGGCTCGTGGTCAGTCCGCTCCTTATGTCTTTTTTGTTGCTGCGTGTTTCCGGGGTCGCGCTTCTGGAGCGGACCATTGGAGAGCGACGTCCGGAATATCAAGACTATGCGCAACGCACGAGCAGCTTCATCCCCTGGCCGCCGAAGCGGGGGCGGAGGGGATAACGTCGAGTGGACGACGTATCAAATAACCACAGGAGCATCGATAGCGGGTGCCGCTGGAGCGACCGCAGTGTGTGGCAGCACGATGGCCTGACGGGCCCATTTCCCGTTTTCGTCGTTGGGTATTTCGTCATTCGTCATTTCCTCCAAGGGCCTGTGCACGTCGAGTCGGCCCTACTTCTTCTGGTGCTTATAGACGAACCGCGTGGTCGCGCTGCGTAGATTGCCCTCCGGAGCTCTTCGCTTCATCTCGCACAACACGCATGGCCAGTCGACGCACATGGCCCCGCACTGGGGGCAGCGGCGCGGCTTGGGGAGTCGTTGTAGAACAACGACCGGGGGCCGGCTGATGTCCCCTTCCCAGATCTTACGCACGGTGGGTTCGGACACACCGGTGCGGCGTGCTGCTTCCGGAAAGCTGATTCCGGGGTTCTGCAGCAGGATTTCGACAACGTCATCGTAACGTCGCACATCGATGGGAGGGGGAATCGACTTCATGGTTCACATCGAAGGCGCGGCCTCGGCAGTCTGCCGAGCCAACGCGGCAAAGTAGCGGTTGTCGTTAAGCCAGTCGGTCCGATGGTAGACCACAACCGACGTGTCCGTTTCACGCACTTCCAATCGCTCCAAACGCAGCCCCAGCCGGGTCAGTTCCGTGAACAGGCGATGAGCAAGGTTCTCTACCGAAGTGGGCTGGTCGAACTCGACGAGCTTCAAGGTCTCGCCGGTGCGAGCCATGTGGTCGCGCAAGGTTTCGTAGAGCGGGTCATGTACGTGGATCAACATGGAGTGGTCGTAAACGCGTTTCAGAAACGGCTCAACCAGATCATCGAAATCCTGAAACAGCGTGGTGTACGAACCGGTCCTCTCCACCGTGAAACAGCAGCGGATGCCGTAGCGATGGCCATGCAAGTTGCGACACTTGTCCTGCAGCTGCTCGTTGCGATGCGCGGCGTAGAACTTGTATTCCTTCTCAATGATCATCGTCGATACCTCAGTCCCTTTGATTCATCAGCGCCAAGACTTCGGCTCGACTTGACTGATTCGTCTTGAACAGGCCCCGCAGAGCACTCGTCACGGTGACGCTGCCAGGCTTGCGCACTCCTCGTATGGACATGCAGGAATGCTCGGCCTTCAGAACCACCGCGACACCGATGGAACTGAGTTCCCTTTCCAACAGATCGGCAATCGTGTGCGTCATCCGCTCCTGTACCTGAGGTCGATGCGAAACTTCCTCGACAACACGAGCCAGTTTGCTGAGACCCGTCACGCGACCATGGGGAATGTAGGCGACATGTGCCACACCGCTGAACGGCAACAGGTGATGTTCACACATGCTGGTAAAGGAAATATCCCGGACCAGCACGATTTCGTCATAATCTTCCTGAAAGGCAACCCGCAGATGACGGGCGGGATCACGGTGGATGCCGGAAAACATCTCCGCATACATGCGTGCTACCCGCTGCGGCGTCTCTCGCAGTCCGGCACGATCGGGATCCTCCCCCACGGCCTCCAATATCACGCGCACCGCCGCTTCGATTGCCGCCAGGTCCACTGCCGGCGTGTGCTCTGAGCGGTCAGCCGCTTCGGAGGCTGGCTGACGATCCCAGCGCCGGCCCGACGGGGACAGCGTGCTGGTGGAATTTGCGAATTTCAGGCCCATCGTCATGCGGTCGCTCCCCATTACCTACGTTCACCGATTCTGTCTGGTTTGTAGCGCCGATAGGCGGGAAAACAACCCCCGCTGACTGCTCCAACGGCGAACCAGCGCGGGCCCTCCTCGATCGGCTCAACATCCACTGCCGGCGCTCGTGAGCCGCCGCACCGCGGCACCTCTTGCGCCACCGATTCGGTTATTGCCAGCGATACACGGCCATGGCGTTGAGCTCCCGAACGAAAACTTCATGCCCGCCGCTGGCGCTGCCGCAGACGACGAGGTGAGCCCAGGAATCGTCGCCGATCTTGCGACGGTCCAGCAGATTGAATTGATCCGCAGCCGCTTTGATCAGTAGCAGTTCGCCGCGTTGATCCAGGGCCAGAATGCGATCCCCATTGGCGATAAGGCTCCAGTACTTGCCGAACGGTTTCGTCGTCCACCGCTCTTCCCCCGACCTGGAGTCCAGGCACACGAATCGCTGGTTCCGCAAGTGCAAGTAGATGTGCTGGTCAATCACCACCGGTGACGACATGTAGCCCTGTGATTTGTGTGTCCAGCTCTCGCTGACGTGCCATCCGTCAGCCCGTTTGTCGACCGCGAGAAAGAGTGAGCGACCGCCGTAGCTGCTGGTGAAGATCCCGTTTCCGATCACCGTGGGGGTCAAGATGTTCATGCCTCGAAATGCCGGAATCTCCTGCTCCCATAAGACGTCACCCGTCGCGGACTCGACTCCGGCCAGCTTGGTACGTGTCTGCACGATCAGTTGCCGTGTATCGTGCAGGGTGGTCATGACGGGTGACGAGAAGGCGCTTCCCCACATGCCGCCGCCATCCTGTAATGCCTGCCAGATGATCTTGCCAGTACCCTTCTCCAGCTTGACAAGACCAGCCGCTGCCTGCACGTAGAGGAAGTCACCATCCAGCAGTGGCGACGAGGCGAACCCGAAGTCCGGCAACGGCGTTCCCAACTGCTGGACGAAATCGATGTCCCAGACCTTGGATCCGCTGGCAGCATCCAGGCAGACAAGTCGATCGCGCATCCCGGCTACGTAGAGTCGTTCACCATCAAAGGCAGGCGTGGCGCGAATCCAGCTGCCGTTGGAGGCGGCGAAAAAGGGGACTCGCATCGCTCCTTCCCACTCGCACCGCCATAGCTCCTTGCCAGTCGATCTTTCCAAAGCGCGTACCACTTCCCGTTTCTCATCGACGGTTTCGGTGACAAACACGCGGTCCGCTGCGACGATCGGGCCTGAATAGCTGGGGCCCAGCTCGACACGCCAGTTCAACGCCAAGTGTCCCTCCGACAGACTGTCACACCATGCCGTGCCGTGAAACTGGGCGTCACGCTGCTGACCTCGCCATTGATACCAATTCACTGTGTCGACCCCGTCCGCCCCCTGGCTGGGCATCTGAGCCGTCGACGAGATGGAAGCGAGCAGGATCCAGACGAGGGGTTGTTGTTTGATGTTCGATCGCACTCAAATTGTCTCCTGAAGTGACGGGTCGTTGGTGGAACGGAGTTATATGGCACGGTGAACGCCACTCCACGGCAGCGTTCTCATCGCCGTTTCCTGAAAGGCATCAGTTGACCGCTCCCCGGAGCGATTGAGCAAAATCCTCGAGTCGCTGCATGTTGTCGCAGCAAGCGGCATATTTCATCTGACTTCGTAACCCGTCGTTCAAAGCACGCCCCCCCACGACAAAGGCCACATTCAGAGCGAACTCGTCATACAACGCTGCATAGCCCTCGAGAAAGGCCCCTTCGTCCTCGATATGGGAGCAGCTAAGCCAGAAAAGCCGTGGCCGGTGCTGTCGCAAGGCCTGAGCCAATGTGTCAAAGGGCAGGTTGCTGCCCAAGGAGACGGCGTTCCACCTGGCGTCGCGGAGCACCAGTTCGACCATCATGGTCCCGAGTGCATAGTGATCTCCCGCGGTGGCCGCCCCTACCGCAGTTGGGGCATCCGTCACCGGAACCGCCACCAGACTCCGCAAGTCGTGGAGGACTCGGCGCGCGATCTCACAGCCACGCCGCTCTTGATAAACCTCCGCCAACCCGCAGGCCCAGCGGTCGCCAATCTCCACGAACGCTCGAGCCAGCACTTCGTCACAAATCAGCCCCAGGCTCCGCTCCGCCAGAAACAGATCGATGGCGATTTGTCGACAACACGGCTCATCGCCGGCCAATAACGCCTCGGTCATCTGTTGAGCCGCTCGATCGATCACCCACATCGTGCGCCCACTGGTGGCCGGCAATCCAATCGCCTCGGGGGCCATGAGCTGATGTTGATTCAAGCGGAGGAACTCCATGAGCCCGCCGAGTGGAATGCGGCGATGACCGCCAGCCGTGTAATGGGTTGGGATGGCACCCTTGTCGCACCACCGTTTGACCGACGACTCGCTGACCTGAATGGCTCTTGCCACCTGTTTGGGGGTTAGTAATTCACGCATCGTCGAGAATGCCAGCATGTGAACGTTATGGATGTTTTAAGTGGACTTGGTCCGTTCACAGTCTAGCTCTCCGACCCAGCTTGAACAGTCGCAATACGTCTTGTTTTGGCAAGTCCGACCGATGACCGAAAATAAAAAGAACGATTTGAACGTTTTCGTGGGTTGCAGCGTAATCGGTTAGGGCTATATTGTAATGAACGAATTGAATGATTTTTTTGTGACCTATCAACGGGTGGGGAGGGGAGCATGGTAACAGCGGCAGTACCACAGGGAGTTTGGCGGGAACAGAGCGAGCGGCCTCGTGAGGAGCAGGCGGCGAGGTTACGGCAGCGGGCCAGAGAGCTCCTGAGTACGGAGATCGAGTTTGTCGATCATCCCGACTTTCGCACCTGCCCGGCGCCGTTCCCGGTGGAAGTCACCGTGAAATCGGGCCTGGATCGGGCGGATCGGCAGAAGCTGGGAGATCTCCCCGCTCATCTGGCCCGCTTGTGTGAGTCGACCTTGCTGACCGCCGATCAGGAGCGGGAGTTATTCCGCAGCATGAACTACCTGAAGTTTCGGGCCAACGCTCTGCGTGCGCAGCTCAATCCGGAGGCACCCGATGAGGCGGCCGTGGCCGAGATCGAGCGGTTGTTGGAGGGGGCCCAGCGGATTCGCGATCGGCTGATTCAGGCCAACATGCGGCTGGCCATTTCGGTGGTCAAAAAATTCGTTTCCCCTCAGCGGTCCTTTGACGACCTGTTGAGCGACGGCATCTTTTCGCTGATGCTGGCGGTGGACAAGTTCGATTTTTCGCGGGGATTTCGCTTCAGCACGTATGCCTACCGCGCGATCGCTCGCAACGCCTACCGGAAGATCCACCTGGAGCGCCGTGAATCGACGCGGGTTGTCAATCACCACGATGAAGTCAACGAACTGGAGGATCAGGGCAGTCGTTCGTCTCTGGACGAACGCACGTGGGAACTGCTCCGCGGCGCACTGGCAGATCTGATGGGCCGGCTGGATCGCCGGGAGCAGTTCATCTTACGTGGCCGGTACGCGTTGGGACGCCACCGCAAGTCGAAGACTTTTCAGAGTCTAGCCGACAAGCTCGGACTCTCCAAGGAACGTGTCCGGCAGCTTGAACAGCGGGCGGTAGCCAAGTTGCGGCAATGGTCGGGAGAAGTTCGAGTACCAGCATGATAACACGACGTGGGGGTGACGGAGGCGAAATTGGTTGCCGGTCGGGACGTGGCCGAGGAGTTTTCGTGCACCACGGGCCAGCACGTGGGGCCCGGGTGCCCTTTGGCGGATCGGGCGAGCAGTCTCGCCTTTCATCCCGAATTGGAACTACCGACGTGGAAGCTCGATCAGGCGGTAGTCGAGTCGGCTGAATCGAGCCTGAGCGCTGCGCCAGTTGCCGCACGATCATGTCACGCGCGTCGACAGTTCGCGCCGGTTCATCGTGGGCAGAGCATGATGCAGGCCGGGCTGGTTACCGACAATGGCGGCCCTGCCGCAGTCAGGTCGCCGGTCTGAGGATCGATCCGAAACAGGGCGACATTGTTGCCCGGCATATTGGCACACAGCAACAGCCTGCCGTCGCTGGTAATCGCCAAGTTCTGTGGCCCGCCTCCCAGGCTCGCAATGGTTTTCAGCCGTTCCAGGTTTCCATCGGGAGCCAGCCGGAAGATGGCGATGCTGTCATGTCCCCGATTGGTGCCGTAGAGGTATCGTCCATCGGGAGTGATTTTGAGATCGGCACAGTAGCTCGTTCCGGAAAAATCGTCCGGCAGAGTCGAGACTGTGGTGCGTTCGAGCAGGAACCCCGTTGCGGGATCGTAGTCGAACAGGGTCACTGAGTTGGCCAGCTCGTTGATCACGTACACATGTTGCCCATCCGGATGAAACGTCAGATGTCTGGGGCCCGCTCCCGGGGTTGTGCGGACGAAGGACTGGCGGGCCGGTACCAATTCGGCCGATTCGGGCTGCAGCCGATAGCTCAGCAACTTGTCGAGTCCCAGGTCGGCCGAGAGGACGAACTGATTGTCGGGGCTGATCACGGCGCAGTGCGCATGCGGGCCCTCTTGCCGCTCGGGATCGACACTGGAACCGACATGCTGTACGAACGACTGGCAGGGGCTGATGGACCCGTCCGATTGGATCGGGAACGCGGCTACACTGCCCGTGTTGTAGTTGGCTAAGACCAGACTACGACCGGTCTGGTCGACATCCAGGTAGCACGCCGCAGAGCCTCGTGCCGATTGTCGATTGAGCAGCCGCAGGCGACCTTCGGGCTGCTGCATCGCAAAGGCAGCGACTTGTTCCTCTGCGGCACCACCGAATTCACCGGGGGCGTGGATCGAGTAAAGGAATTTGCCGTCGGGTGAGAGGGCCAGGAAGAAAGGGAACTCCACCTCGGAGTTCTGCTGTGCAAGTTGCAGTTCTCCTGTGGCAGGTTTCAGGCGGTAGGTGCCGATCGCTCCCTCATCCCCCTTCGCGAACGAGGCGATCAAGACGAGTGTCTCGTTGGCACTTGCCGAAGAAGATAAACAGGTCAACAGGATCGAGCCTGCGACGAACAACATCCGGATGCAGCCAAGTCGACTCTTCATATGCGCCTTCCAGTACGACAGTAGGTAAAATGCCGGAATTCAGATCCCGCCATTCTACTACAACCGTGTGGCCGCTTCACGCAGGCAGCGAAGAACCTACTGCCACAGGTAACGGCACTGCGGCCAGCCAAGACGGCGAAAAAGCCGGCAGTTCTGCACCGCCGGCTCAGCCCCCGACCGCTCCAATCACTTGCCGGACTTGTGCTCGTAGGTCAGGAATTCGCCGACGTAAATGAGGTATTCGAAAGGAAGTGAGTCAGCGTCGATCTCTTTGACAATCGTCCCCAGTGTTCCCTGGATGACCTCCTCCTTCCCTTCGAAACCGGCGAACTTGACGATGGCTACCGGTGTCTCCGGCGGATAACGCGTCGACAGCTTCGAGATGAAATCTCCGAATTCGGCGCGCATGGTGAACAGAACCATCGTGCTGCCGTGGGCCGACAACGCTTCAATCGTATCGGTCTTGCCGGGCCAATCGGTTGACGAGAGAATTACCGCCTTGGTGCGATCGCTGTTGGTGATTCCACGCCGCAACGCCGCGTTGCCCGCATTGAAACTGCTCACTCCCGGCACTACCGCTGGCTTGAGATCGCGAAATTCCTCCAGACACCAGGCCCAGGGCCCGTAGATGAGCGGATCGCCGCTGTCCAGAATCGCCACCGTTTTCCCTTCGCCCACCGCCTGACGCACCTTGGCGATGAACTCCTTGCGCTGCCGATCAAGCCGCTCCGCCTCCTGTCGTTCGTCTCCCTCCAGCTGGGAGATGTCCTGGCCGTAATACGGAAACAGTCGCCA
Organism: Pirellulaceae bacterium; assembly: GCA_041752115.1. Lineage (GTDB taxonomy): Bacteria > Planctomycetota > Planctomycetia > Pirellulales > Pirellulaceae > JAJRVM01. The sequence goes on from JBGSHS010000201.1 coordinate 16,571, forward strand.
GTACCCGTCGATAATCTCCTTCCCCTGCACGTACTCGGCGAACTTCTCACCCAGGCGTCTGGACCCGAAGATCAGGTCGGCCTGCTTCATCACGCGGATCGCTCGGAGCGTCACCAGATCGGGATCGCCAGGTCCAACGCCGACCAGATAGACCTGAGTGGGCGACTTTTCGTCGGCCCACACCCCGGGCGAACCAACGAGCATCGTGGCCAGCAGTGTTGCCGACAGGAGCAGGGCAAGGGGGCGGACAAGCGGCGAGTTCATGGTGGTGCCTTTCCTGTTGAGAAGCGGGTAATATTACGTGAAGGACATTCGTAATACGAGTAAGATAGCGTGGCGGATTAGGCCAGGCAAGTCGGGCGGAGCGCGCCGGCGGAGGGGGGAAGGCGCTCGTGATCGCAGCCGGTCACCCCCGCGCGGCGGTTCCACCCGATTGACTTTCCCCGGTACCTGAGTAATACTGCCGTGTGATTCGTATTATCGCTCAGTCTGGTCGCAGAGTCACCGGGGACGCGAAAGTGAAATTGTCGACATCCTCTCGTGCCGGCTTCACGCTCATTGAACTCCTGGTGGTGATTGCCATCATCGGCATTCTCGTCGCCCTGCTGCTTCCCGCAGTCCAAGCGGCTCGCGAAGCTGGGCGGCGCATGAGCTGCTCCAACCGGCTCAAACAGATCGGCTTGGCAATGCACAACTTCCACGACTGCAATCGCCGGCTTCCGGCCGGTGATCCGCAGAAGGTTTGCCCGACCTATCCGGCCGTGGGCGCGTTCTTGTATCGCTGGTCACCGCTGGCCATGGTCACTCCTTTCATGGAGCAATACAACGTCTACAGCGCATTGAATTTTGATGTGCCGCTCTACACGTATGCCGGATCTAATTCGGGACCGGGGTATGATGTTCATCCAGACAACCTGGAGCCGGTGTCGAGCGTACTCGAGCTCTTCTTGTGTCCCAGTGATCTGCGAGAGAGGGTCGATCCCCTCTATGGCCCGACCAACTATGTGTCGTGCTGGGGAAGTGGTGTACCTCCCTATACCGTTCACTCTACATCGAAGACCGATGGTATATTCTATGCGAATTCGATCACAAGCTTCGGAGACATTAAGGACGGCTCGAGCAATACGGCGATGGCAGCGGAAAGCACGTTTTTTCCGGGAGGGGACGGTTCTCGCTTGTCGCTCGACAATCGGGAGCAGGTCATGGTCAGTCTGCGCAGTTTGCCATTAGATGAAGCGATCTGCTCGACGCTCGGCAGTTCGGTCCAGACATCTCGCAACGGGCGGTGGGCCGATGGATGGCCGCGTTACTCGGGCTACGACCATTATCTGCCACCCAATTCACTGGTTCCGGACTGTGCCGTGGTTTCCCCGATGCGCGGGCTGTGGAAGGCGGCTCGCAGCCGACATCCCAATGGCGTAAATCTGCTGCTGTGTGATGGTTCGGTGCATTTCGTCAGTGAGACGGTTGATCGTAACACGTGGCACTATCTGGGATCACGCGAAGGTGGAGAGACTCTGGAGTCATATTAGCCGTATTCGAGAACTCGGCCTGGACGGGCCGGCTGGCCCGACTCGTCTGACAGAATGTGGCGGCGAATGGTCAGGGTGAAGCCGAGTGCCGAACCGCCCCCTGAGCCGCGGACAGCAACCAGTGAAGAAGGAGTTCAGAAGTTATGAACCAGCATCAATCAAGGCACACCGTGATGTCGAGACGGTCATTCGTTTTGCTTGTAGCCGGGGTACTGTGGTCCTCTGGGGGCAGTGCTGTAACACCCGTGCTCGCTCATGAAGTATGGATCGAACTGCCGGCGACAGCAGGCAAGGGGGAGGAGCAGGTCGTCCAGGTCTGTTGGGGGCATGCTGGTGAGCGCGAATCGGGACCGCGACTGGCCGGTCAGCAGGATAAGTTGAGCGCTTCGGTTGTCGGTGCTCATGGTGTCAAGGAAGTTCCGCTGACCGGGCAAGAAAGCTGCTTCGAAGGTTCGATCGCTCGCCCGCATGCCGATCCGTGTGCCGTGGGAGCTGTCCTTGAAGTGGGAATCATTGACCGCGAAATGCATGGTATTGCGGCCAACACCCGCATGGTGATGTTCGGCAAGACGATCGTTCAATCGGAGGCGGCATCTGACGATTCGACGGCGGCTTTGGGACACGAACTCGAACTGATTCCAGTGAGTTCTCTGCGGGGGCTCAAGCCAGGCGACTTGTTGACCGTGAAGGTGGCGTTTCGCGGCCAACCGATGGGTGGCCGCAAGGTGATGGTCGCCGCTTCGACGGCAGGCCCACGGCCGGCTGCGGAGGATTCACGAGTTCAGTCTCCCGTCTGGACGAATCAGGCGATGGCGGATCCAGAGACCGGCGAGGTCACTTTTCCGCTCATCGTCGAAGGGCAGCACATCCTGTTGGTCAAGTACCTGGATGAAACTTCCGGAACCTACCACGGAAATCGGAACGACAGCTCGTCATTCAGCCACCTCCGCCAAGGCGACACGTACGAGCGGACGAACTACATTGCTACCCTGACTCTCCAGGTATCTGCTGACTGAACGGGATGCCCGAAGAGTCGAGGGCGGCCAGGCGGTCACCCCTCAGGAGGGTAGATGGTGAGCGATCGTTTGGCACCACCGTACCGAAGTGGCACCGAGTGGTGCTGACTGGTGGAGCCAAGGTGATTTGCGGTGATATGGCAGGATAAGAAGATGCACATACACGATGCCGTGTTTGCCAGTACGCCGGAAGGGATCGCGATTCTCGGCGTGGGGATTCTCGCCACGGTTGGAGGAACTGCGATTGGCTTGCGGCGGATTGACTACGAGCAGATGCCACGTGTGGCGGTGGTCATCTCGGTCTTCTTTGTGGTGTCCCTCATTCACGTGCCGTTAGGCGTGACCAGTACTCACCTTGTACTCAATGGGCTCGTGGGCCTGTTGCTGGGTTGGGCGGCCTTTCCTGCCCTGCTGATTGCGTTATTGCTGCAGGCAGTCCTTTTCGGGCACGGCGGGCTCTTGGCCTTGGGGGTCAATACGCTTACGATGGCGTTACCGGCCGTGGTTGTCTGGTATCTGTTTCGCCACGTCTCGGTCATCCGGCAAGATGGGCTTGCCTTCCTGGTGGGCTTCAGCGCGGGGGCTCTCGCAGTGCTGCTCAGCGCTCTCCTGACGTCGCTGGCGTTATGGCTGACGGGGAGTGAATTCAAAGGCTTGGCCACGGCCGTCTTCGGAGTCCATTTGTTGATGGCGGGCGTAGAAGGGCTCGTGGCCGGCGGCGTCATGGTGTTCTTGCGCAAGGTGCGGCCCGAGTTCGTCCAGAATCTGTGGGACGCGGGTGATTCCGCGAGGCGATATGTCGATGTATGGCAGCAGGAGTCGCGGTTGGAGTGAAGTCGGCGGAGAGTTCCGTACACCGTCGGGCACGAGGTGTGGGGATCGCTCCGATGTGAGGCCAGGTCGAAGGACCTTTCTGGTGCCTCTGGCCGCCGTTTGCTGCTTGAGCATCGGGACGGCCAGGGAAGCGTCGGCGCATAAGATGTTCGTCTCGGCAGTCGCACAGGCGGAACGAATCGAGGGTGAAGTCTATGTCGTGGGCGGAGAACCGGTGGAGAAAGCGGTTGTGAGCCTGCTGGCGACGGACGGTACCGAGCTGGGCAAAGCGACGACCGGTTCGGACGGGAAATTCTCCTTTGTTCCCCGATTTCGCTGCGATCACAGGCTGGTGGTTGATGGCGGGTTCGGTCACCGCGCGGAGTGCACGGTCTCCGCGAACGAATTGCCGGCGGCTCTGCCAGCCTACAGCGCGGAGGGGGCGCTTCGTCTACAGCAGGCTCCGGCGGCTGCGGACGCCGACGCTGTGTCAGGAGGGGCGATGACGACAGCCGGCGTGGATGATGTCAGCCAGCGCGAAGCGCTGAGCCAGCAGATCGCGGCGCTGCGCATGGACCTCGACAAGTGGAAGTCGGAACTTCGTTTTCAGGATATCCTGGGGGGAGTTGGATACATCCTGGGCCTGACAGGGCTGGTCTTCTACTTCCTGGGGATCCGCGCCAAGGATCGGCGGTCCCGGAGCAAGTTGGCTGCACCGCAACAGGATTGAGTGTGATGATCGCTCTGGGAGGATTTCTTGAAGACGCCATTTACTGGCTCAGGTCGCTGAACCAGGATATGGATATGTGTGTGCCTGACGAACCATGTTTCCGAATCGGGTTTGCCGACACTCCTCGTCGAGGCAGGCTCAATGGCATCAGCAGGGATCGAAATGCATGTGGCGCAATCGCAAGCGGTGACTGAGGGGAGAGCGTCCGGCCCATGTTAGGTTCGTCACGTCGTGCACCCGGTCAGCTCCCAGCGAGCCCAACGGCGTTTCCGCCTGTCATGGAGTCGTTGGACCCGAGGGGGCGGATTATCGTCACGCTTCTGCTGTCGATCACCTTTGCCCTGTCTTATGGATTCCTGACGCTCGCGGTTGGTCTGCTCGCGGCGATAGCGGCGACGTTGTTCACTCATGCAGGTATAGGTAAGTCACTTCGCCGACTTGTGCCGGTGAACCTGATGGTTCTGGCAGTTATCGCCTTGCTCCCGTGGACCTTCGACAACGTTTTCGATGGGGGATTCGACGCGGTACGTTTCAGTCCGGAACGACTATGGCTGGCAGTGACGATCGGCCTCAAGGCGAATGTCATGGTGTTGTGGACCGTCGTTCTGCTGGGAGGAATCGACTTGATTACGCTCGGGCACGCCCTGTCTCACCTGAGAGTACCGGAGAAGTTGATCCATCTGTTGTTGTTTTCGGTCCGCTATCAGGAGACCCTTCAAGGGGAGTATCGACGGCTGAGGCGAGCGATGAGTACGCGCGGGTTTCGCCCGCGCGCCGATCGGCATACCTATCGGACGCTGGGATACCTGATCGGGATGATGCTGGTGCGGAGCCTGGATCGTGCGGAGCGTATTGTGGCCGCCATGAAGTGTCGAGGTTTTCGCGGACGATTCTACTTGCTGGATCACTTCCGGTTCTCTCGTCGCGATGCCTGCTTTGCCGGCTGGATCGCGGTCTTCTTATCGTTGGTCGTGTGGCTGGAGCAGACATGATGGAGACCGTGGTGGCCCTGCAGGGAGTGAGTTATGCCTACGCGTCGCAGCGTGTTGTGCTGGCCGACTGTTCGTTGCAGCTGCGACGTGGCGAACGTCTTGCTCTAACCGGGTCCATCGGATGTGGAAAGACGACGCTGCTGGAACTGATTATCGGGTTGCTTCGTCCCACGCAAGGCACAGTGGAAGTGTTTGGATCGGCACGCACAGCGGAAAGTGACTTTCATGAAGTGCGCCAGCGCGTCGGCTTCCTGTTTCAGGATTCGGACGATCAGCTCTTCTGCCCGACGGTGCTGGAAGATGTCGCGTTTGGGCCCCTCAATCAGGGAAAGCGGCCCCACGACGTGCGCCAGATCGTCGCTCAGACGTTGCAGTCCCTGGGCTTGAACGACTTCGCCAACCGGATTACTCACCAGCTGTCAGGCGGAGAGAAGCGGCTCGTCGCTCTGGCATCGGTGTTGGCGATGCAACCAGAGATCTTGCTGCTGGACGAACCAACGTCTGGTCTTGATTATGAGTCGCTTGAGCGGGTCACGAAGATCCTGGCCGATCTGCCGCAGACCATGCTGTTTGTCTCGCACGACCGCAGTCTCACCAGTCGGATTGCAACTCGAACGGTCCGACTGACCCATGGTCGCCTGGAAACGACCGGCGAGGCCACCACCTCGTCGAAGTGATCTGCAGGCGGTTACAGCGTGTCGGTCTCTCGGGCGGAGTCAGGTTGATGCAATCCGGCGAGGAAGGCCGACACAAGAGACTCACAGATCCCCACGGCGATTCTGCGGCGAACACGAAACAACAGGACAAACAACCTGGATCGTCGAGTGACTCACTATGGGTGAATTGTTGGCGGCGTTGGTCGCTGAGGCGTCCGAACCACAGAAGTTCGAACAAGGAATGTCCAATTATTGAGTGGGAGGATCACGATGGCCGTCCCCTGTGACCGCCCAATGTGTCGCTCACGCTGTCCTTCCTCAATCTGTGGCTGCTTGTTCGATATTCTGCAGTTTTCCGTCGAATTCCAAGGAACTTGCCGCGTCTGCCGCCCTGTCTCCGTCCTACCTGTTTCCCGATCGTGCCCGATGAATCTTGAGAAAGCGGCACCGACGGTCATGATGCTGATAGCCGGCAGTACACCTGGATCGAAGGGACGGTCACTTCCAGTGCCCCATCCTCTCGCAGCGTGCCGTGGAGCGTCTTGTGCTGGTAGGACCATGGCGTCGGATGCTTGTCACTTGCCGGGCCAGCGACCGGTTCTCGAAAGTCCGGCGAATGGAGACGCACGGTGGCGCTGGAAAAACGTCGGCCATCCAAGGGCTGAAGCTGCAGCGTCACCGGTGGCGACGGCTGCAGATGGTCGGTAGGTGGATCCACAGCATAGTTGACCAGGTCGACTGCCAGTCCCGTGCCTTGTTCCGAATAAGCAAACACGCCGATCGTCCGCGGAGCATCGGTCATGATCCGGCGAGTGGATGTGGGAAGGCATTTCGCGAGGACCCCCTGGATCGAGTCCAGGCCCTGGGATCGCTGGCCGTGCGTGACATCCAGGTAGAACGCCTTGCCCGGCGGATCGTCCCACCCAATGCAGGAACTGTCTTCTGATGCGACGGTGTGATCTGCGACGAGCTTGCCCGCCCGTTGCAGGCGAGAGCGCAGTGTGTCGTCGTCGGCTCGGTACCAGAGGAAACGATCCAGACCGTGCCGAGTGCCGACGGATCCGGAGACGATCAATCGTCCTCCGTCAACCACGTATTGTTCGAGCGTCTCGAGAGCCTGGTCCGCAAGACATGCTCCACTGGGAATAACCACCACCCGATGCGGTTTCAGCCGAGCGAGCGTCAGCTGGTCGTCTGGTACCGCATCCCATTGGCAGTGCAATTCCGTCAGCGCCTGGGTCCATCCCAGGTAGTCATACAGGCAGAGCTCCGGTTCCATGCAGAAGACCGTGACGCTCGCCAGCAGAGTCTGGCCTGGAAAAACGACGGCCACGTCGCTCACGGCCGCACGAGCGCCGTAGTAGGACGAAAAGCGTTTAATGAAACAATTGGTCCAGGCGGCGCTGTCGTCCGAGCCCGGCGAAAAACCCTTCTGGTACTGATGGTGGTAATCGAGCACTCCTTTGTTCGCCAGGCAATCCATGGCCATGACCTTGTGCAGATTCTGATGCTGTTGGCCGCTCAGCTCCTGCGGCACATACACGGATGGCCAGCAGTAGCCGGCTCGACTCACGGCTGCTCCCAATCGAACGATGCCACCGAGTCGTCCCAGGGGAGGCAGGCCTGTCGGCACGACCAGCGGGCCATATTGCGTGGCGGCATGATGCTCGAAATGTGCCATATCCAGTGCGCCGGAGACGAGCGAGCCACCCGGAAAGACCGGAATCGTGTTGCCCACGACCACGACCTCCGCTCCCAGCCGACCGCTTTCCGACTTGCAGAAGGCATACATCTGACGGAACAACTGGTCACTGTCTGCCAGCTTCGAACAGACGAACAGATTCCAGATCGGATCGTCCTGCCACCCTGTGTTCCGAAAGTGCCAGCGGTGTCCCTTCGACTCATACGGCTTATCCAGAATGTACTGTTTCAAGTCAAAGGTGTCGCGATCGTCTATGCCCAGACGCGTTTGGTCGGCTGCCTCGACGTGGCTCTTCGCGAACTGATGAAATCGCTCGAGACTCCACGGTCCAAAGGCATGCCACTGAGGATAAACCAGTTCGTTGTCAAAGTAGTTGTCGAAGTGCAAGAAGTCTGGCTTGAGTGTCAGCATCATCTTGACTCCGGCCTGAAAGTCAGCCAGAAGAAACGGGTTGGAGTGGTCGTAGGAACAGATTCGCCCCAGACTTCCGTCCGCCTCCGGAGGAATCGGGTCGGTTCCTGAGCTGAGGAAATCGTCCAGTTGAAGTGAACGGGCGATTTCGGGCGACACACGCACCCCGGAATAATCCCACGGATCACGCACGCCTTCAAACGAAATGCGGGCCAGATCGTACAGTTTCAGAGGACGAGTTCCGTCGGGAAGTCTCCAGGCGGGAAGGCCGAAATCGCGGTAGTTCGGCAGGTCCAATGGGCTTTCCTCCCGATAGAATCCGTCCTTGCCAAACCACATCAGCTCGCCCGGCTCTCCCTGATAGAAACGCAGCTCCCACTGATTGCGCACCAGCTGACGATTGTGCACGAGTGCGGCGAACTCGCCGAACTCTCCCGCGTCGAAATAGAACACATTGCGAACACCCTGCCGCCGGAAATGCTCCACATGCTTGATCGCATCATAGATGCCGCGACGATCCACCTGGTGGCGGATCCACCAGGCGCCGTACCAACCCGTGGCCCAGGCACCTCGCTCCGCCATCATTCCCAGCTCCCATTCTTTGCCTTCCTTGCTTGCGGACAACGAGACGAGTGTGTGGTAGTCCTTCCACCAGGCCACAGGTTCCGCGCAATAGGCAATGTGCTGTGGTTCCAATACGGACGCGAGCAGTAGGATGACAACGTACAGCAGAGTGGTTCGGCACATGGCAGATTGACCTGTCGTGTAGCCGACAGAACGATGCAACCGAATCGAAAGGCAACAGCGCCGGCCATTCTGCGGCACTCCCGATGTCGATTGACGGGACGCGCATGTTGAACGCAAGTCCCGGTCGAGTTGCAGCGTACAGTTCCTGGTAAGCGAGTAGATAATTCCATTCGTCATGGGGTACTTCCTCAGGTGTCGTCTTGCGCCGCTGCTGCCGGATCAAGTCCAATCGTTCAACGCTTCTCTGTGTGGACCGACTTGAGAAGCCGTTGACGCCGTTGGTTGAGCGATTGGGAGTGCTTCGCGCACTTGGTGCGTAGCACTGCCAGCATCTCTCGATGCGCTGGATCGGCAACCAAGTTCGTCAGTTCAGCTGGGTCAGCCTCCAGATCGAAGAGCATTTCGAAGTCCGGCGGCCGGTCCGTGAAGTCGAGATCCTCTTCCAGATAGGCCAGTTTGCCGTCATACATCCGGATGTACTTCCACTGTCCCAGCCGAACTCCTTCCTGAAAAGGGGTGTCGCGCCCGGTGTAGAGATTCTCCAGAAACAACTCCTCGCGCCACTCGACCTCCCTTCCGGCCAGCAGCGGCACGAGACTGCGCCCCGACATGAAGTGACTGGGCGGCAGGCCTGCCATGTCCAGAATAGTGGCCGGAATGTCGAGGCTGGACACCAACAGATCGACGCGGACGCCACGGCGCTGGTGAGGCAGGCACGGGTCGAAGACGAAGCAGGGAATCTTGGCGGTCAGGTCGTACAGGAGTGCTTTGCCCCCCATACCGTACTCTCCCATCAACAGACCATGATCGCTGGCAAAGATGATGATGGTGTTGTCATCCAGGTGGCGCTGCCGCAACTGCTCCCGCAACTGACCGACCGCGTGGTCCAGTCCGGTAATCGTCTGGTAGTAGCGAATATGATGTTCCCGGCAGGTCGAAGGCGTATAGTCGTAGGGATAGGTGTCAGACCGACGGCCCTGGTCCTGATCCATGATGAACTGTGGAATGAAGCGATACGGATCAGTTCCTGTCGCATCAGGGATGTGGATGGCGACATCACGATACAGGTTGTCGTAGAACGGGCTGCCTTTGAGCTTGGGATTCTCATTGGCTGGACGCGTCATGCGGTGCCAGTCTGGGTAGTCTGGATACATGCTCGTGGTTTGCGAACCGTGCGGGACATTGAAGCTGACGGAAAGGCAGAAAGGTCGCTCGTCCGGCAGCGACTCCAGGAACTCGGTGATTCGCTCGCCCATGATCATCGTAATCAGGTCGTGTCGGGCATCGTCGTAGGGTGTGCAACTGGGACTGTCCGAGTCCTTGGGAAAGAACCGCGTCCAGCCGTCGTGACCGCGCCAGAAATCGAACTTCGAATCGGCGTGGCCGAGAAACGTGTAGTACTCAATACCGAATTTCCCGATGAAGCCGGTGTAATAGCCTGCTTCGCGCAACAGGGCAGGATATGTGGATTGCCACTGTTGTTCGGTCAGTTGGTAGGATGAGGTAAATCCAATGCCGTTAAGCCGCTCGCACATTCCGGTCAGCAAGGCCGTACGACTGGGAGAGCAGGTGGGCTCAGCGACGTACGTATTTGCGAAACGGACCGATTGGCGCAGCAGCTGATCGAGGTGTGGCGTCTGTACGAAAGGATGCCCCATCGCAGCGAGCGTATTGTCGCGCTGGTCGTCGGTGAGCAAGAAGATGATATTCGGACGAGTCTCCTCAGCCCCTTTCGCCGACTGGGTGTGAGCCAGGACGGCGGGCGCGGCAAGGGCAAACCACAGGATCGATCGTACAACGCTCACTGATGCTGGCATAGTGTGATTTCTCGCCTGTCGTTGTGTTGGAGGATGACCCTGAATGCTGGAGCGAGATTGTGCGTCGTAGGGCCTTTGGGATGCCGACGTACTGCCGTTTGCTCGAGTGATACCGGTCGCCGAATCGCGCTGGGGGATTCCAGTGTGCGCGTCGACTCAGTCCGATTGCCGTGGCACCTGCCCCCCAGCCGGCTCATGGACCGGTTGTGGACGACGGTTCGTTTTCCGGCGGAGCATCATAGCCCGGATCCTCCAGTCCAAAGGCATCTGCCACTCGGTTGAAGAAGGCGAACAAGGCGGTAATGTAGACCGCCTCGGCGATCTGCGGATCGCTCCAGTCGGCGTCGCGAAGCGCCTGTGTGTCGTGTGCGGTTGTGCGGTAGGCGTGTTGAGTTACGAGTTTGACAAAACGCAGCAATGCCCGTTCCGACTCGGTGATCGGAGCGAGATCGAGGTCGCCCCGGCGGAGGGCGGCGGTGATCTGGTCGTTGGCTCCCTGCAACTGCAGGAAGAAAGCATGCGAGCCTACTCAGTAGGGGCACTGATTGAGGGCCGAGACGTACGTGGCAATCATTTCTTTCGTGCGCCGCGTCAGATGCCCGTCGGCGAAATGCAGTTCGTTGCTGAACTGAATCACGCGCTGCAGGAAGTCGGGACGCTGGCTGAAGCACTTCAGAATGCCCGGCATCCGTGGTCTGCCGGGACGGCTCTTCTTGTACGCCCGGTAGATTTCGGCCAGCTCTCCGGTGGCATCGTCGTCGTCGTACCACTGAATATAAGTCATGCGGGGGTTCAGTCCCATGGAGGTGGGTCACCGGCAATTCGGACAGTGACCTTTGAACACCACTTCGGTCACTTCGCCAAACTCCGCTTGCTGCTTGGCGGAGATGTTCACGTTGATGCCAGGCAGACACGTTGCCGTACCGCAATCCACGCAGAGGAAGTGAGGGTGATCGGCTTCATGGGCGTGTCCCCCTTGAAATCCGAAGCGCCAGATATGATCCCCGAGGTCGATTCGCGCCACGAGGCCCACTTCCGTCAAGTCGCACAAACAGCGAAAAATGGTGGGAGCACCAAACCCGCTGCTCTCCAGTTTTTCGGCCACTTCAGCGTGCGAGAGTGGCGACGTGGCGGCGGCCAACATCTGCAGTACGGCCACGCGACTGGCTGTCCGTCGCAGGCCAGATTCCTGCAGCAGGCGCCGAGCATCTTCCTGTGCCAACTCACGCAGCGTTGGTTTCTTCTTCCCCATGGATTCCACTGCCGTCTGATCGTCTGTGACGATCCAATCCTGAAACTTGCTGAGCGCCACAACCACCCGTGTATGTTAGGACAATCGCGGCGTAAGTGCAAGTATCGTGAGGTCTTACGGTAACTGGTAGTACCAGATCGGCAGAAACAGGGGGAGATGGGAGCGTCGCAGGGCGTGACCGACGAAAGACGAGACGCGTCCCGGCCGCAGTGCGCCAGGACGCGGGAAAGCCAGTCGTGCAGCGCTTTCGCATCGCATGCTCAGACGATCGATGGGGCCTGACGCCGACGGCGACGCCACGTCTGGAGCGTGAAGGTACACGCCAATCCAATTCCGGCCAGCAGCAGCGTCGACGGTTCCGGCACGTGATTCATCACTTGGAAGTTGTAGGTGCCCGACCCGAACGTCATGCCGCTTCCGTCGGCGAACGTGCCGATTGCCGTGAGTGTAACCTCATAATCGCCGGGGGCGCTGAAGGCATAGTTCCAATGCGTGTGAGCTCCTGGCCCCGTCGGAAAATCGATCAACGCGTCGGCGGTTGAAAGCCCATCGTAGGTAGCCATCTGAATTCCTTCCAGCGCGGACCAGAGTGTGAATTCACCCGGTCCGGAGAAGGCGGTCAACTGGATGGTGATGACGTCGTTACGAAAAATGCCGCTGTCGATTTCTTCTGCAGCGATGCCCAAGAAGGGTGATTGCGACTGTGCCGCCAGTCCGCCCGTCTCGTACAGATTCCAGAATCCGTCTCCCTGCTGGAGCCCGAGCGATTCGGGGATATCGAGCAAGTTGGAGATGCTGCCGACATTCGTGACGTAGACCGTGTGGGGAACCACGATCGTGACGTCGCCCGGGGCGAACTCTCCCGTCATGTCGTCGACGCCATCGAGGGTGGCTCCTTCCGCGTGAAAGTGCGGGTGCCAGACCCCTCCCTCGTAGGCGAATCCCAGGTCGGCGTGCCCTTTCGTGTAGATTTCGCCACGCGCCACCGCAGCGGAGAATAGCAGTATCAGGGGAAAGAAGATCGCGACGTTGCGAACAAATGGTGTTCGTTGGAGCATGTCATGTCCCTTATGTGATTGACGTGTTGCAGAAACTCGATGCCGATCCCAGTCGACCAGAGTCGGCGCACTGGCCGCTCTTGTTGCGTTATTACATACGAATTGCAAGAACAAGTCAATAATACGAGAACACATAATTGCAATAATCATGGAAATGTATAAGAATGTGAGTCGTGACAAGCGTTGTGCCCCGGGGGAATCGGCGGTCGGGAACCGGGGCCGCTGATGGCTCGGTGGCGCTGGCCACCCGAATCTACGAGGAACCGGTCCATGTTCACCCCCGTTGGGAATCGCCCGCGAACCGAGTTGCTCCGGGTGTGGCAACATCGTTGCCTGCTGCCTCTTGCCTGCCGCCCACAGCGTGCCGCGGCCGGCTTCACCCTGATCGAACTGCTGGTCGTGATCGCCATCATCGGTATCCTGGTCGCACTCCTCCTCCCGGCCGTGCAGCGGGTGCGCGAGACGGCTCGTCGACTGCAGTGCAGCAATAACCTGAAACAGATCGGAATTGCGCTGCATAACTACCACGACACGCATCAGACCCTGCCACTCTCCATGGTCGGGCCGGGGGGACGTTCCGGAGGGGTCGACCGTACCGGCTTCTACAGCTGGCTGGCGCTGCTGTTGCCCTATGTTGAGCAGCAACCGCTGGCGGACGGAATCCGTTTTCAGCGCAACATGGCGGACGCCTGCGAAGGGGATATGTATATCTGGCCCGGCGCGATGATCTCCAGTACGCACCCGAATGCCGCAGCGGCCGCGACCGCTGTGGCTACCTATCTCTGTCCGTCCGATCGATATGATCTCAATGATCTGCTGGGAACCGCTCGTCCCAGGCCGGGCAGCTATTGCGGCAATGCCGGCTGGCCGTCCAACACCACCGGTATCGACGGCAGTCGCCAGGCATTCCAGCACAACGGCTGTATACCGCTCGTCAACCCGCTCGCACCCAAGAGCTGGCACGTTTCGCGAGTCACGTTCGGCGACATCCAGGACGGAACGGCCCATACGATTGCCGTGACAGAGCGCGTGATCACGCGTGTGAGCGACTGGCCAGACGTTCCGCAGGCCCGTCCGTTCGAGTTGTCGTATTGTGGCGGAGGTTCGTCGGCCCGCGTGACGATGCAAGACTACAACAATTCGTGCCGCCTCAACTTGCACAGCGATTTGACCTACACGACTCCTCTCGGCCGTGCCTGGATTTCCGGCTGGACGCTGATCGGCAACACGTATACTCATTGCCGTCCTCCGAACACCCGCAACTGTCATCTGTACGGCGGCGAAGATGATGGGACCAACCTGATTTCACCCAGCAGCTGGCACGCGGGAGGCGTCAACGTGATGATGGCTGACGGGAGCGTGCACTTCATGACCGAGACGATTAATCTATTGCCATGGTGGCAACTGGGTAGCCGCAATGGCGGAGAGGTTGTGGGCGATGGGGCGTTCTGATCGTGCGTAAGTTCGTGGCGATGCTTCTGACGTTGACGTGCGCTCTGGCAGGTTGCACTGCAGGCCAGTCCGCACCATCCGATGCGTCAGAACTCCCTCAGTTGCTTGGCCAGCCGCTCCCCGAGGGCACGCAGTTGCTGGCCGGAGCGCAGACTGACACTGCAGCGTTCTGGTTCGTGCACAGTGCCAGTCCCCTGGGCGTTTCTCGTTCCGAGAGACCGACGTCGGTCGAGTCCATCCCGTCGGGCGTGCTTGCCGGGCTGCTCAGGCAATTCGATATCCAGCAGGAACTGGCTGAGTCGGACTCGGTCGAACGGGGCGAACTCCGCGAGTGGCTTCTGGGAGACGGTCGGCTGCGCCTGCGTGGTTTCGAAACAACCCGCGGCTGGTTCACTCTGGTGGAGCTATTTCGTCTGACGGAGCCGTAGTCTCGGGACCGTTCGCCGGTTCCGGGGCAGGACCGTCGGGCTGCCTTCGCGGGGAGGTCGTCTGCCAAACGGCCGGTTTTCTGCTACCCGCGCGCGGAGACGGGTGTTTTCTGCAGAGTCGTTCCCACGGATGCGGTTCCGCGTCGACCCCGCAACCGGGAGGTGGCGCCCAGTGAGCGTTCTCCCCCGAGACACTGAGCGTGTCAGCTGGCATAATGGGGCGACCTGTGTGCTCGACGGAGCTTTGAAGTCGAGACCTCCACAACTAGCCCCCCTGCGAACCCTGCCCTGCCCTGCCTTGCCTCGAAGGTCACGTTGACTTCGGCGCGCGATACCCTTGGGAGAATGAAGATGAAGACGGCGATCGCAGTGCTCGTTGCGCTTGGATTGACACTTCCCTCACTGTCGGCAGTCGCGTCGGAGGGATTTGTCACGCGACGAGGCAACACACTCTACCTCGACGGTCGCCAGTACCTGGCGATCGGGGTCAATATGCCCAACCTGCACCACGCCTACTTCGGTACGTGGCTCCACATCCCGCATATTTATGGCACTCCCGAGCAAGCGCGTCAGGCCATCGTCGCGGGCATCGAAGATGTGGAACGAAGTGGTCTGGCGTTCATTCGCTTCTTCGCCAGCCCGGGCTATCCTCGCGATCAGGCAATGCTCTATGACCAGGACCCGGCTCGCTACTGGATGCTCATGGATGAGCTCCTCGTGCTCTGCCGGCAACACCACCTGAAGCTCGTTCCCAGCTTGGGTACGATCCCTGGACCATACCTGCATCTGGGAGAAAAGGGGCGGGCGATCCTGGATCCTCAGTCCCGGACCAGCACCTGGGTTCGGCAATACATTCGCGAGTTCGTGACGCGGTACCGAGACGACCCGACCGTTCTGATGTGGGAGTTGGTCAACGAAGGCATGCTGCACGCCGATGTGGAGATGGAAGGTCGCCGGCTCCTCCCAGCCACTGTATATCCGCCGGGCACCACGAGTGTGCGGGAAATCGGCTGCATGGACGATTCCCTCAACTGGGCCGACTATCTGCAGCTCTACCGCGAGCAAACCACCTTCATCAAGAGCCTGGACCCGAACCACCTGGTCACCAGCGGTGATGCGGGTGTGCGTCCCGAATGCACCAGCCGCCGCGAGACTTTCCCTCATTTCAAGTTCCGTCCGGACACCTGGCGCGAGTGCCTGGCCAACAACCTGGCTTCACAACCCGAACCGCTGGACGTGCTGAGTTTTCACTGCTACGGTAGCGATGCCGTGGAGCAGGCCGACGTGCCCTGGAAAGGTATGACAACCATTGAGCAGATGCAACGGGTCGTGCGGTGCGTCCATGCGGCCGATGCGCCCGTGTTTATCGGTGAACTAGGCGTGTCGCCCAAGAGCCCGGCGGATCCCACGGGAAGCTGGCTCTGCAGCTGCATTGACGCCATGGAGGTCGAGCAGGTCTCGTTGATGGCCCTCTGGGCCTGGCACTTTCCCTGGCAGCCGGAATTCACCATGACCGGTGCCACGCACCCCGAAGTGGTCGCGCGTGCTGCCAGGTTCAACCAACAGCACGCGGCGATGACGCGGCAGCACTCATCCGACTAGAGCGGGTGTGGGGCAATAGAATCAGTAACTTCTCGATAGCCCCGTAATGGGCAACGTGCCACAATCGCCGGAACTAC
Source organism: Pirellulaceae bacterium (assembly GCA_041752115.1). Lineage (GTDB taxonomy): Bacteria > Planctomycetota > Planctomycetia > Pirellulales > Pirellulaceae > JAJRVM01. The sequence goes on from JBGSHS010000201.1 coordinate 32,856, forward strand.
CAAAATGCTGGGCAGAACCCACGTCGCGATCCCTCGTCCGCCACTTCATCACGGGGTGACTGAGAAATTACCAGAATCACAGCCAGGCAATATGGCCTGCCGACCAGTCGCCCACGATGACGCGTTCCGCCGCGGGATGAATCAAGGGGTCTTGTCGCGATCGGTCACTCGCAGCCATCGACTGGTTGTGCATCGATACGTGCCTGGAACTCCTCGTATTGCTCCTGCTGGAGGGCGATGGGAACTCCATAGAGCTTGGCAACGATGAGATCCACTCGGTTATTGACATAACGGCCGGTTGTGCCGATCGCGTTAAACTCCACTACTACCCAGCCCCGGTCGGATGTGTTGGCAACGTCAATAACGTAGGTGCGGGGGAACGGTGTATCGACAAGCGCGTCGGCCAGGTCTTGTGCGAAGCTTCGGGCCTCCCTGTTCTGATCCGTGAACGTGTAGTCTACGTGTCTGGATGCACAGCACACTTCCCCGTCTACTACATAGCAGCGATGCTGTGTTCGAGCGATGAGGGGCAGGGGCTGGGTGAGAATACACAATTCGCTCGGGGGTAGGATGCCTCTCCAATCCCATGGGCCGGTACTACCATCTGCGCTGCATGTCGAACTGACGAATGCAAACCCCTTGCGCTGCTTCCGGAGCGTCTTGACAAACACCTTGTTGTCCAACGCAAAGGGCCTGCTCAGCACAGCCAGATCTTCGGTAAGGTCTCCCAGGGAGACCACGGCGATAGGGCGTTTGAGGAATTCGTTTCGAACGTCAGCTGACATGTATGAGGGCCAGAAATCCACTCTCTCCTCAGATTCCTGGTCATTGTAGATCACGACTCTGTCTTGCAAGGAACTCCGAGCGCGCGCCACAGCCGGAATGGAACCCCTCATCAACAATGGCCGCTCGACGACGGAGCAAGGAGTCCTGCTCGCTCCGTCCAGCAGTGACTCATCTTCAATGACGTATGTGACGAAGGGCAGCCCTTGGTTAGCGAGGAACCCCATTTCTGTGTGCTCCTCGCGACTGACACAGCGCTGGAAATCGTGAATGTTGTCGGAGACTTCCCAGAACTCATCAACTCGTTGGAGTTCCAGTTGTCTTTGGTAGACATAGCAGAGAGCGGGGCGATCCGAGGTACTCGGAGGCAATTCGCGGTAGATCGAGGTAACAGCGTTCTTCATCATCTCTCCAGCAGTTGGAAGGAGTTTCGGCCGGCGATTTGCATGGTGACAGGGCTCACGGTAAGTCGTCCATTTTCAGCGACCGTTCGGCTGTGGTCGAGCTGTCAGGTTGCTGCAAGAGGCGGTGCTCGATACCGTCCATGCACCTGTTTAATCTTCAGGACTTCCAGTGCCTTTACGCCGGCGTCTCAATCCGCCTGTCGTCTGTCTCAGCTGATGTTCGGCTGCGGGTGAGTCGAGTGGCAGGCGCGCGCGTCCAGCGCGATCGACTGGTTCTGCTGAGGGTTCTGATAGCTGAACGGATTGAGGACCTGATCCTCCGCGATCGGCGCGGTCAGATCGGCGTACGGTTGAGCAGTACTCGACGCGAGATGACTTCTGGACTCGGTAATAGTCGATTACTCCCTTCTCGAAATCGACCATCACGAAACATGCCTTGCGGGCTTCATCGAGTGAACCGGCATTAATTACGGTAAGGTGATCAAATGTTCGGACATCCGGCTGGTGTGAGTGTCCATTGACGACGTAGCGCAATCGGTCATCGCGATGGAGTGCCCTGAGTTCGAGATTCGCGTAGATTTCCTCTGACGTATCGGTCGGGTGCACCGACGCCATGGTGTACTCGCCAAGCCCGTGGCTGATCATCGCTCGTCCGTCAACGGTGTCGAAAACGTGTGTAAGCGGAAGGAATGCAAGAAAGTGACGTGCCTCGTCACTGAGACTCTCTCGATCGGTGGCATTGGCAACACATCGATTGCGACTCTCAAGGCACCACTGATCGTGATTTCCCATGACAGTGATCACGTTCCAGGTGGACAGCAGGTCGCAACAACGACTGACGGACCCGATACCATCTGCAATATCTCCCACGCAAAACAGCTGATCGAGATTTCGAGAAATGAGGAAGTCAAGAATAGAGTGAAGACGCTCATCTTCGCCATGTACGTCTCCAATAACACCGATTCTTGACAGCCGTCTATTCACTTCGGATCGATTACGGTTGATTGTCCGGAAGAACGTCTCCCGAAGGGAGCGTCATAGGCATAGGCCGGCCGCCGCGGCAGGCGATACCACCTGAAAACATGCCTGAATTATCAACACCCGCCCCTACCTGTCAATCGTCGCAGGATCGATCATCGAGTTGCCACTTGCCGGTGAAAACGGACCGAATGCGGCAGCCCGTCACGGTCAGGATCGGATCGACGAAAAGACGCGATTACGTGGCCAGTGGCTCGGGGCGATACGCGATCATGTCGTCCCATCGACCCCATGGTGCTGCTCACGTGTATTCTGTGTGAGGGCCGCCGCGGCATGATCGCCTTCTATCTGCTTCGCGTTCCCCCGGGCGGCGTCAGCGCTCGCTCACGCGTTGGGAGAACGCCTGAAGGCGTGGGGCCGATCCCTTCACGTCTCTCGCGAGACCTTGAGGATCTGTACAATCTTCTCATCGCGCCAGCGGACCAGCTCATCAATCTGTCGGTTGCCGGTCTCTACCGCCAGCCCGGTTCGCAGGGCTTCCGCCGTTTCGGCAGGCAGCGAGTCCCAACTGGCCATGTCGCTCCACAGCGCCTCGAAGGAACGCCCGACATGATCGATGAAGTACTCGATCCCGCCTGTGCCACCGCCTAAATGAAAACAGAGGTGAGCTCCCATCAACGCCCAGCGAAGGCCGGGGCCCGCCACCAGCGCCTTGTCCACATCCGAAACGCTGACCACGCCTCGCAAGACCAGATCGATCGCTTCACGCCATACAGCGGCCTGCAAGCGATTGGCGACGTGGCCCGGAACTTCTGTCTTCACGACAATGGGAACCTTGCCCAGCGACTCGAACCACGTCCTCATCTCGGTGACCAGCTCGGGCCGTGTCCGCTCGCCCGGCACCAGCTCGACCAGCGGCATTAAGTGAGGAGGATTGAACGGGTGGGCGATCAGGGCCCGTTCAGGATGCTCCATCTCCGCCTGCAGTTCAGACATCAACAGCCCGGACGAACTGCTGGCCACGATGGTGCGAGGGTTCGTGGCTCGGTCCACGGCGCGAAAGACCTGCTTCTTGACGTCGTACCGCTCCACCACCGATTCCTGGACCAGGTACGTGTCGGCGACGGCTTCGTCCAGATCGCTGGCGCGGATTACCCGTTCACTGACGAGATCAAGGTCATTCTCCGCGAGCAGGCCGTGTTTGTGCAGAAACGTCAGATGAGCAAGGGTTCTGTCGCGCGCGCTGCGCAAGACAGCTTGATCGCCGTCAAACAGGCTGACGGCAAACCCGCGGGAGGCATAGAATGCTGCCCACCCGGTCCCGATCAGACCCGCTCCCACAATGCCGATCTTCGCGCCTTGCATGTTCATTGGCCTGCACCTGCACCGTGGTCACCCTGAAGCATGGCTGAACGTTGTCGCGTCGATTCTAGCATCACAGCCTGTGACCTGCTATCGTGTAGCGGCGATGTTTTTCCGGGTGCCGACAGGCTGTGCATCTTCTGGCAGGGCGTCTCAATGTCGTTTTGATTTCTGTTCCAGGTGAGTCATGCCGAATGTCGTATTCGCCGCGGATCTGATCGATCGCGGCTTGCAGCGTTCTGACGCCGAGAGGATGGCGGAGCAGATCAACGCTCTGTTGAAATCGGCACCGGCTGATCAATGCTGGCGGGCCGTTACACAGCAGGTGCTCCGCCCCCATCATCCGTTTTCGGTGCATCAGTTTCTCTATGAGGCTGTCTACGCGGAGTGGGATTGTCAGCAGGGCCCCAGGCCGGCTTGGCTGCCCAGTCCGGAAACGGCGCGGGCAACCAACATCGGCCGACTGATGACTGCTCGCGGATTCGGGACCTATGAGCACTTCCGACGATGGGCCAGCGAGCACCGTGACGATTTCTGGACGCTGATGATCGCAACGCTCGGAATCCGTTTTGGCCGAGAGCCGTCGGCGATCCGCGACGTCGCGTCGAGCGTGGCGTGTCCCAGGTGGCTGGCCGATGCCAGGATCAACATTGTTGACAGTTGTTTTCAAGGGCCCGCCGATGCGACGGCCATCGTCTATCGCCTGAAGTCTGGGAAGACGTCCACATGGAGTTACCACCAGTTGCTCCGTTGCACCAACCGCGTAGCAAACGCGTTGAGAGTCTGCGGATTGGTGCCCGGCCAGGCGGTCGGCGTGTGCCTGCCGATGACTGCCGAGTCGGTGGCGATTTACCTGGGTATCATCAAAGCGGGGTGTGTCGCTGTCTCCATTGCAGATAGTTACTCTTCGGAGGAGATCTTGAGCAGGCTTCGGTTGGGGCACGCGGTGGCGGTGTTCACGCAGGACTTCGACATTCGCGGCAGCAAACCCCGCCCGCTCTACGATCGAGTCGCACACGCGTCGGCTCCACGCATCATCGTCGTCTCCAGCGGTGAAGTGCCCCGCTGCCAGATCCGCGACGGGGACCTGTATTGGGACGCCTTTCTTGGCGACGACTCGGATTGCCCGTCGATCCTGCGAAGTGCAGACGATCACACAAATGTCCTGTTTTCCTCGGGCACGACCGCCGAGCCGAAAGCCATCCCGTGGACGCACTCGACTCCGATCAAATGTGCGGCAGACGCTTATCTGCATCATGATGTGCGTCCGGGAGATGTGCTGGCCTGGCCGACTAGCCTGGGATGGATGATGGGACCCTGGCTCATCTACTCCGCGTTGATCAATCGGGCCACTATGGCGCTCTATTATGGCGCGCCGACGGGACGTGCTTTCTGCGAATTCGTGCAAGATGCGCAAGTCACGATGCTCGGGCTGGTACCCAGTCTCGTCAAGTCATGGAGAAACGCCGGCTGTGTGGAAGGAATGGACTGGAACGTAATCAGAGCATTCAGCTCAACGGGCGAGTGTTCCATTCCCGACGACATGCTCTATCTGATGTCGCGAGCTGGATACAAACCGATCATCGAATACTGTGGAGGTACGGAAATTGGCGGTGGTTACATCACCGGAACGATGGTGCAGCCCTCCGCGCCCTCGACGTTTACTACCCCCGCGTTGGGACTCGACTTCACGATCCTCGACGAACAGGGTGCTGAGTGCGACAACGGTGAAGTGTTCCTGATTCCACCTTCTCTCGGGCTGTCCAGCGAACTGCTCAACCGCGACCATTTCGAAGTCTACTTCGCCGGGGTGCCGACTTCGGGCGACGAAGTGACGTTACGGCGTCACGGAGACCAGATCGAACGCCTGCCGGGCGGGTACTACCGCGCTCACGGACGTGTGGACGATACCATGAACCTGGGCGGCATCAAGATCAGCTCGGCTGAAGTTGAACGGATTCTGAACTCCGTCCCCGGCATTCAGGAGACCGGCGCCATCTCGATTGTGCCGCGTGCCGGCGGGCTCGAGCAGTTGATTGTCTATGCCGTTGTCGAGCCCACTGCGGCCGGGCACGCCAGAAAGCTGAAGGCCATCATGCAGCAGACGCTCGCCGATAGGTTGAATTCGCTGTTTCGCATTCACGATCTGGTCATGGTGGAAAGCTTGCCTCGCACCGCCTCGAACAAGATGATGCGCCGGGAACTGCGGCGGGAGTATCTGGCACAACATCTTGTGGGCGAATAGCCGCGGAGTGACCTGTGCTGACGTTTCGACATGGTCACGGGCCGCAGCGTTTTTCCGGCACCGAATCCGTTCTCGGATGTTCCTTTGCATAGCCGCATCATGTTCCTGGAGTCTCTTTGTCAGATTCGGTGTACTTCCCATTGCAGCAAGGTTCTTCGAACAACGCCCTCCCGATCCGGCCCTGCTCTTTTCTTCTGTGCCCCAAGAACTCTCAGCCGCGCATCTTAGCAGGTCGGCGAGAGTGTTCTTGACTCGCGAAGGGCAGATTCTGGGGACTTCCCGCACGAAAGTGCGGAAAGACTTCTGCGGACCTGCTTCGAAGAGGTGCGAGGGCCGAGAGGTCATCTTCAGAAGGGGGATCGAAGGCGGGATAGCGGCGCGTTCGACCTTCGGATCACTCGCTGAGACTTTCGGGCGTCCTCCAGGCCGACCACGGTAAGTGTGCAGCGGCCAGGCCCGCCTTCGTCCGCTCTTAGGTCAACCGACGCTCGAACTGCGCTAAGGCGGAGAAGATGTAGAAGATTAGTTCACCTGACGCGGAGGACGTATCAATCGCCCCTTCGTTGAGCGAGCGGAAGCCAATCCCCTGGTTGCGAAGATCCTCAGCCGGCAGGAAACGGAGTCTGCCTCAGTTGTGGCTGGATGGGCAACCGTCGAGTTCATTCACGCTGCCATAACGGAGGCAGACTCAATACCGCTCGGCGCGAGAGTTGTTAGCCGGCATTTGACTTTCAGACGGGGCCAGCTAGCGGTCGGCAGATATGTCATTTTTCGTGTGCACGTCGAACCAGCGTGTCAAGCAACCGAAGATCGAAGAGTCGGAGATCATTGGGCTCGCGTAGCAGATCGTCGGGCCAGCCGCTCGAGCATCAGCATACGCCACCGACCCCCACGAGCTCTGCTCGTGCGGTGTATCAGATGGTCGGCTACCGCGCCGACTCCTCCGCTCTCCCCGACCCCCACGAGCTCCGCTCGTGCGGTGAACCAGATGGTCAGCTACCGCTTCACCCGGAAGGTGGCGGCCGTGGTCGTCGAGCAGCACGCTCGTCTCAAGGGCACGCGGTGGCTCGTCTGTCGGTCATGCTAAGTGTCATATCCAGGCGGCGTAGCTCACCATCTGATGCACCGCACGAGCCCTGCTCAATGGCACTAAGCTTGTCTTGACAAAAAAGAGTCCTCACTGACATAAGTTGTTGTGTATCGGCAACTTACTCGTCAGGAGGACTCAAGGATGTTCACGGACGAACATAGGTGTGAGGTATTGGAGCAAATTCGTCAACGGGACGTGCGCGCGTTTGCCAAGCAGATGACACCGGCCGTG
>JBGSHS010000202.1:0-14995 GCA_041752115.1 Pirellulaceae bacterium
GCGAGTTCATCGCCGACAGCTGCGAACACACCCCCAACCGCTGCGAGCGGGGAGAAGGTCGAGGCGGATCAGGGGGCCGGCAAGCCGACCGCCGAAGCAGCTGTACCCGAGTCACAGGAGCCGACCGATGAACACAAATCATGATCGACCCAACGGGTCATCAGGCGGTGCTTTGCGGCTGATCCACCGATTCGGAGCGAGGACACGACCCGGCGGATTGTCGCTTGGAGCGGTCCTGCTGGTCATCCTGCTCTGCTGGTGCGGCATAGCCCAGGCCCAACGCAAGGAAGATGCGCCCGATGAACTGCTGGAAGTCGGGGTGGTCGAGCACCTGAACGATGAGTTACCGCTGGATCTTCCGTTTGTGGATTCGAAGGGAGTCGCGGTGAAGCTGGGCGATTACTTCGATGGAACTCATCCGGTCGTCCTGACCTTGAACTATTCGGATTGCCCGATGCTGTGCAGCTTGCAGCTCGACGGACTCTTCGATGGGCTCAAGAAGATGAAATGGGATCTGGGCGACCAGTACCGCATGGTCACGGTAAGTATTGACCCGAAGGAAGCGACCGAGCGGGCGGAGATGACTCGTAAGAAGTACCTGCAGCGGTATGGCCGAGCGGGGAGTGGGGCTGGTTATGCGTTTCTGATCGGCACGAGCAAGGAAATCAAAGAGCTTACTGACAGCGTGGGATTTCGTTACCGCTATGTCCCCGAGACCGGCGAATATGCACACGCCGCGGTGACCATGATCTGTACGCCTGACGGAAGGCTTTCGCGCTACTTGTACGACGTGCAATACGACCAGCAGACGTTGCGTCTGTCGTTGCTGGAAGCTTCGCAGGGCCAAATTGGAACTTCGATGGATCAGTTTCTGCTCTTCTGTTTCCACTATGATGCGAGTCGCGGCAAGTACGCTCCGGCAGCCTTCAACTTGATGAAGCTGGGAGCGTTGAGCACCGTGCTGATCGTTGGTGGCGTGCTGGTCATCTACTGGCGGAGAGAGTCGGGGAAAACCGGCGCACGGACGCAGGACAGCCCAGAGTCTGGCTCTGAAGAATCGGTGGAGTCGTTATGAGCAATTTTCTGTCGCTGATGCACTCGATTCCGGCCGCGATCCTGGCCGACGGCTCCTTCTGGCTGCCGCCTCCCGACAGTTCGACGGCCGGGGCTGTGGACCGCGTTTTCTATCTGGTGCTGATCGTTTGCGCGGTCTTCTTCATCGCTGTCGTGGCGACCATGGTCGGTTTCGCCGTGATGTACCGCCGGCGTCCCGGACACAAATCGGAGCGTACAGCGACGCACAACACCGCGCTGGAAATCACCTGGACGGTCATTCCGTGTCTGATAGTGGCCTACATCTTCTATGCAGGATTCTCCGCCTATATGCAGATGCAGACCGCGCCGCAGAATTCGTACGAGATACTGGTGAAGGCACGCAAGTGGGACTGGTTCTTCACCTATCCCAACGGGCATATCGACAGTGACCTGCACGTGCCGGTCGACGAGCCGGTGAAGCTGATCATGTCGTCGGATGATGTCATTCACAGTCTTTTCATCCCGGCCTTTCGCGTGAAGATGGACTGTGTACCGGGACGTTATACGTACGCCTGGTTCCGTGGAATCAAGGAAGGAACGTACGATTTGTACTGTACCGAGTATTGTGGCGACAGCCACTACGACATGCAGGCGAATGTCGTGGTGCACAAGTCGGGCGAGTTTGACGCCTGGCTCGATAACGCCGCCAATTTCTACAAGGATCTTCCGCCGGCGGAGGCCGGAGAGGTGCTCTTTACGCGTCGCTGCAATCAGTGCCATTCCAATGACGGCTCGGCCAAGACGGGGCCGACCTTCAAGGGGATTTTCGGCCAGGAGCACAAGATGCGTGATGGAAGCAGCGTGAAAGTGGATGAGAACTATCTCCGCGAGTCGATCTTGGATCCGCAGGCCAAGGTTCGCGACGGATATCAGCCGGTGATGCCCACCTTCAAGGGCATTCTGAGCGATCAGGAAATCGACTTCCTGGTGGCTTACCTCAAGTCGCTCCAGTAGCCGTCTTTGATCCCTTTCAACCTGACATAACATTTAGTGCTGAGTACGACTGATATCCATGGCAACTACAACGCAGACCTGGGAACCGACGCAGTCTCCTGCCGCCGCTCCCGATAATTACCTGACCCACACGCGGGGAATCACTTCCTGGATCTTCACGCTCGACCACAAACGGGTCGGGATCATGTTCCTCGTGTCCGTGACGATCTGTCTGGGGTTAGGGGCCTTTTTCGCACTGACGATCCGTACCGAACTGACTCACCCCGGCCCGACGATCCTGACCGATACCACCGCCCAACTGGTCTCGAAACTGACACTCTCCAATACGCAGCTGACTCCGCAGCAGATGTACAACCGGGCATTCACTCTGCACGGCGCCGTGATGATCTTCTTGTTTGTGATCCCCGCGATTCCCTCGGCCCTGGGCAATTTCGTCCTGCCGCTGCAACTGGGAGCGAAAGACGTGGCCTTTCCGCGTCTGAACCTGTTCAGCTACCACCTGTTCGTCATCGGCACGGTTTTCTTTCTGCTGACCTTGATGCTCGGTGGCGTCGATACAGGCTGGACTTTCTACGCTCCCTACAGTGTCGAGACCTCCACGGCGGTCGCGACCGCGGTCGTTGGTGCGTTTATTCTGGGGTTTGGCTCGATCTTCACCGGTTTGAATTTCCTGGTCACCGTTCACACGCTGCGTCGTCGCGGTCTGACCTGGTTCCAGATGCCGCTGATGGTCTGGTCGCTCTATGCCACGGCGATCATTCAGCTGCTGGCGACTCCCGTCCTGGCTATCACCCTCGTGCTGCTGCTGGTCGAGCGGCTCTTTGGTGTGGGGATCTTCGATCCGGCGTTGGGTGGAGATCCGGTGCTGTTTCAGCATTTCTTCTGGTTCTATTCCCATCCGGCCGTCTACATCATGATTCTGCCCGCCATGGGAATCGTCAGCGAGGTCATTTCGGTCCACAGCCACAAGCACATCTTCGGCTACCGGATGATCGCTTACAGCAGCATCGCGATCGCCCTGCTGGGATTCCTGGTGTGGGGGCATCATATGTTCGTGAGCGGCCAGTCCGCTCTGGCGGGAATGGTCTTCAGCGCTCTGACATTCAGCGTGGCGATTCCGTCGGCCATCAAGGTCTTCAACTGGGTCGCCACGATGTACAAGGGGTCAATCGCCTTCACAACGCCGATGATCTACGCCATGATCTTCATCTTCCTGTTTGGGCTGGGGGGATTGACGGGCCTGTTCCTCGGCGCTCTGGCGACCGACATCCATGTGCACGACACATCGTTTGTGGTGGCCCATTTCCACTACCAGATGGCTGGTGGTGTGCTGATTGCCTTCATCTGCGGCGTGCACCACTGGTGGCCGAAGATGACCGGCAAGATGTACAACGAAACCGCGGGCCGGATTGTGGCACTAGTGATTCTGGTCGGATTCAATCTGACTTACTTTCCGCAGTTCATCATTGGTAGTCACGGGATGCCGCGGCGGTACTTCGACTATGAAGGGATGCTCGATCAGATCCCGCATCTCACGCTCTACCAGATCATCTCGACCGTGGGAGGCTACATGTTTGTGGGAGGTCTGATCGCCATCCCGATCTATCTCTTGCACTCGCTCAAAAAAGGTCGGCCGGCCCCGGATAATCCGTGGGGCGCTGCGACCATGGAATGGCAAACGAGTTCCCCGCCCCCCTGGGATAACTTCACCAAACTGCCGGCAGTGACCGATCCGTACGATTTCGATCACTTGAAGTACGACGAAACGACGCAGGGATATGTGACTACCCCATGAGTGAGACCTCTGAACAGAACGATGCCGTGGGCCACGATGAGCACCCGCCGTGGCTGGCTCACCACTTCGACACTCCCGATCAGCAGGCCGCTTCCGCTAAACTCGGCATGTGGACCTTCCTGCTGACCGAGATCTTGTTTTTCAGCGGGTTGTTTTGCGCCTACGCCGTGTTTCGTCGCAACCACCCGGAGATTTTTTTCGACGGGCATCATTTCCTCAATACGGCTCTGGGTGCGACCAATACCGCCGTGTTGTTGCTGAGCAGCTTCACCATGGCGTGGGGAGTGCGCTGCGCTCAACTGGGGCAGCGCCGCGGTCTGATCGTCACGCTCACCGCGACCCTCTTGTGCGCGCTGGTGTTTCTGGGCATCAAGTACACTGAATACAAAGTGAAATGGGAACACCATATGGTCCCCGGACAGGGACGAATCGAAGCCCTGTTCGGCGTGCAGCCCGAAGGGGAAGGGACCGTACCGGGTGAACCGGCTCCACGCGGCTTCCACCCCGACATAGAGTATGTGGTGGAGCACCTGCGCGAAGCCGATCAGGAGGCGGGCGTGCGTGTGATTGCCGAGTCGGTCTATCAGGCCGAACTGGAGCAGCGGGCCCAATACCTGGGGACTTTCTTCGGCATCTATTTCTGTCTGACCGGACTCCACGCGATCCACGTTATCTGTGGAATCATTGCCATCACCTGGATACTGCGACGAGCTGTCAGGAACGAGTTTTCGCCTCAGTACTTCGCTCCGGTCGATTGTGTCGGCTTGTACTGGCACCTGGTCGACCTGATCTGGATCTACCTGTTTCCACTACTCTATTTGATCCACTGACGTGGGACCACACACTGCCGCGTGTCGAAAGAACTCGACGGCGGCTGACTGGCAAGGCAACTGAAATCGCTGGGAACTGGCTCATGCAACACGAGACTTCACACGTCAATGACGCTCATCATTACGACGATCATGCCGCAGGAGTGCACGTTGTTCCGCTGCAAGTCCTGGCGGGGATCTTTGTGGCGCTGCTCGCCTTGACCTATGTCACCGTCGCCGTCACCTCCATCGATTTGGGCAGCTTCAATCTCTGGATTGCGCTCGGCGTGGCGACGGTCAAAGGTGCGCTCGTCGTGCTGTACTTCATGCATCTGCGCTACGACAGCCCCTTCAATTCGATCGTCTTCATCACGGCCTTCGTGTTCCTGTTCCTGTTCCTGGGCATCGTCATCATGGACTCGGTGGCCTACCAGCCAGCGGTTTACGAATTGACTCCCACTCCGTGAACCAGCGATCGCGATTCTGCGGCACGCCGTTGACCATGACGATTTGCAGCCTGTGGTTCTGCTGCGCCGGCCCACCCCCGTCGCTGGTGGTCATCGGAGAGAACGCTCAGGAGCTACTGTGTTCGGATCACCGTCAGCAGCAAGGCGAGCAGAATGGCAGGCAGGTACAGGAACGACGCCCATAGCATCCTGCGCGCTGCGGCATCCGTCCGCTCCCGGAGGAATTTCCAGGACAAGGCCAGGTAGATCAGCCCCAGCGCCGCGGCAGTCACGCCGAATAGGGGAGTGGCGTACCGCAGCAGCGATGGCAGCAGACTGATCGGCAGCATGAACGCGGCGCCGACCGTGGCCAGTACGCCGGCCAGCCGGCCCGTTGGGTCGGCCACCGAGGCCACCTGGAGACTGGCATTGGCGTAGTGGTCGCGATAGATCCAGGCGATGGCCATCGCATGGGGAAACTGCCAGAAGAAGACGACGGCGAATAACACCCAGGTCAGGATCCCCTGAGGCGCTCCGGCCACCGCGCCACCGATCACCATCGGCATCGCGCCCGCCACAGCTCCCACCGGCAACTGCCATACGGAATACGACTTGAGCGGCGTATAGCAGGCCACGTAAAAGATCCAATTCAATGCCCCGACCAGCGCCACCAGGTCGCTGGAGAAAGCCGTCAAGTAGAGCAAGCCGGCCACCGAGATCGCCACGCCGAAGGCCAGTGCCTGCCGCGATGGAATCCGCCCGGTCGGTATGGGGCGATTCTGAGTCCGAGCCATGAGTGCATCAGATCGCTGCTCATACCACTGATTGAGCGTGACCGAACCGGCTGTGATCAGGGCCGTCCCCAGTACGGCGTGCCATAACGCCGACCAGCTGGGCGGCTGCTCGCCGCAACACCATGCCGCGACGGCGAGCGCAAAGAGCACCATCAGCACGATGCGTGGCCGGGTCAGCTGAAGGTACTTCCTCATGCAGTTCGATTCGCGGCAGGAAATGTGCACAAACGCGGGGAGACGACGCCATCCCTAGCACGACATCTACGCATCTTAGTTCAAACGAACCAACCAAGGAACCGAACGGCAGGCGGAACGACAAGTTCCATCGCACTCGCAGAGTTCTCCACGCCGCTGAGTCGTGCCTGTGCACCTCTGAACAGTCTGAGCAGGAGGGGGAGTGTCTTTTGTGACCCGAATGAAATTTCGCTCAGACGGCGTGGAGTCGTGTGGCACCTCGCGACATCGGTGAATTTCCCTGCTCCCCTCGCGTGGGCGGATGGCTGGGGCGGTGACTTGCCATTTGAGGGTTCTTGGAGGGGGACTCCGTGGGCGAGGCCGCAAGAGCGCTGAGAAAGAGCGTCCGGGCCAGAGACCGTCACTTCTCGGGCGGCGGCCCCATCTTTCTTCGAAGAGGGCGGCGAGCAATTCCCGGCTTGGTGGCGTACAATGTGCAGCGGTTGTTCTCCCGATAGACCTGCTGAGGAAGGCGTTTTCCTGGGGGAGAGATTTTGGGGGAGCGGTTCTCATCTCAAGGGCGAGCAGAATCGATGTTCCCGGTCTCTTTACCAGCCTCCAGACGTGTTGCCAGCCGTATTGCACTCTCGACTGGTTAACTCACGCCCGCTGTCGGCAGAACGGCCCCGGGGGGGCGGAGCGCACGGTGTAGCGGGCGAACGGTGTAGCGGGCGAACGGTGATGGGAAGTCAAGTGTAAGCGGTGATGCAGGTGAATCCATGACGGCTGCTCGGATCGGTGAGGCGGCGCCGAAATTCTCGCTCGACTGTATCAGTCTGGACGATGATGCTCCGCGCACCGTGTCGTGGAGCGACTATCGTGGACGCTGGCTGCTGTTGTTCTTTTATCCGCGGGATTTCTCCTTTGTCTGTCCGACCGAACTGACGACCTTCAGTGCCCGGGTTGAGGACTTTCGTGACCGCCAATGTGACATTCTGGCCGTAAGCGTCGACACGATCGCGTTGCACGAGGAGTGGCTGACGACGCCTCCTGCCAAGGGTGGTCTGGGACCGTTGCAGTTCCCTCTGGGTTCCGATCCCGACGGTTCGGTGGCGCGCGCATTTGGCGTGTGGGTGCCAGCCAAACAGGTTTCCACTCGTGGCATGTTCCTGATCGATCCGGAGGGGGTGTTGCAGTATGCGGCCGTTCACAATTTGAGTGTGGGGCGCACTCCCGATGAGGTGTTACGAGTCCTGGATGCGTTGCGCACCGGCGGGTTATGTCCGGCCAGTTGGACGTCTGCGGATGGAACCATCGACCTGGAGCAGGCGCTCGAGTCGGGGCGAATCCTCGGCCACTACCGCATTCGCAAGAAGCTGGGAGGAGGTGCTTTCGGTACTGTTTTCGCTGCCTGGGATCTGCGGCTGGAACGGATGGTTGCTCTGAAGGTGCTGCGGCGCACTCTGTTGGAGTCGCGCGAAGCCGCGATCAACGAGGCGCGCGCGGCGGCACGGTTGAACCATCCGCACGTCTGCAGCGTCTATGCCGTGGAGGAGGAAGACGGACTGCCCCTGATCGTGATGGAGTACCTCGATGGACGGCTTCTGTCACAGGAAATCAAGGAGACACTGCCGACCCGTCGAGCCCTGCGGCTGACACGTCAGATTGCGGCGGGACTGGCGGCCGCGCACAGTCATCAGATCGTGCACGGCGATTTGAAACCGGCCAACATCATTGTCACGCGCGACGGAAACGCCAAGATTCTTGACTTCGGTCTGGCACGTTCGGAACGTGCGGTACGACTCTCGACCGGCGGGAGAATCGACACGGCGGTGGCCGCCCTGCCCGTACCGGCTGCGCTGGAGCAGGCCGGCCTGGCGGAAACGCTGGACTTCGACACGAAGTCGTCGCTCTCGGAGACGTCCATTCGCGGCACACCGGCTTACATGTCGCCTGAGCAGGCTGCGGGCCGACTGTCGAGTTCGGCCAGTGATATCTTCTCGCTCGGCATCGTCCTGTTTGAAATGCTGACGGGCCAGCCGGCATACGGCGATTGCCGGCCGATCGAACTGCTGCTGCGTTTGCAGACGACCGATCTGATCTGCGACCTGGTTCCGCGAGTGGACGCGAAGTATCAAGCTCTGCTGAGCGGAATGCTGCAGCGCGAGCCGAGTCTGCGTCCGTCGGCGGATGAAGTGGTGCAGAGACTGCTCGAGCTGCCGGTCGCCTGAGGACATCTTTCGCGCAACACGGCGGTGACTGTGCGAGGTTGTTGTCTGGGGAAGACGCGGCACGAATTGTCTTCGAGAGTGTTCGGTGACGAACCCAGCCGTCGGCATGCCACTCCCTCCATCAGCAGGTCTGCCGGACAGCCGACGGTATCGAAGCTGTAACGTTGATCAGAAAATCGGTTCCTCACGGAGTCACAGAGACACGGAGATGCACAAGAGCCACATCGGCATGCCATCGTGGACGGTGCGATTCATCTACAGCAAGATCTCGGTCCGGGGTCGCTCGAGATGGTGTACGAAATGGCCCTGGCACGGAAACTGGAGAAGCGAGGACTTTCGGTTCATCGTCAGGTCCAAGTTTCCATTGAAGAGGATGGTCAGCGATTCGATGAGAGTCTGTGTGCCGACCTGGAGGCACAGGCGATTGAACTGACGCGCGAACGGGGCCGGGTGCACGTCAGCGGCCCTGCCGGCAGCGGCGCAAACGCCTGTCGGACCCGCTTGGCGGTCAGGTGTAATTGCGGGTGGCGCTCTGGCCGCCTTTGTGGACCGTGACTCTGCCGCGGTACGGCAGGCCCGTTTGGGTCGGCGCGATCTGGACCATCTGAAGGACGCAGCTCGCCAGACGCAGCACGGTTGTCCCAACTTTCACTTCGCCGGGAATCTGCCACTGGTAGTCGCCTGCGCCGAGCGGACTGGCCAATTCCGCCGGGATAATGTGCCAGCCGGCCGTGTCGGGCAGCGCCAGGACGTTCCTGTTCCCCACGCTGGTCCAATTGGTCGGGCTGTGTGCTGGCGCCCGCCCAATGAAGTACCCGGTCGCGTGCGACGCCGGGCCGCCGACTTCCCGGAACTCGATCCCGCCGAACGACACTTCCAGCGGTGTCAGCGTGATCTCCAGCTCCATCGCGACGCCGATCTGTCTGGGCCAGAGCGTCTCGACCTGGACGTCACGCAGCTTGCGGAACCGCAAAGACGGCCCGACCACATTGAACCGGACCGAGGTCTGCTCTGTGCCGGCGCGCGCGGTCACGGTCTTGTTTCCGAGCGACAGGAACAGCGCATTGACTTCTCTGCCCTGCGCACTCGCGGGCATTGCACCTTCGATCGTCCACTGCGCCCGCTCACTGGCTCTGAGGGTGATGGGTTCACCGATGCCGACCGTCATGCGCGTGTTCGGCGCGCCGCTGGGAGCCGAGAACGCGGTCTGTGACGTGATGCTCAGAGGCATGTTGATCGCTCCGGTTAAAGGGAGGAACAACGGAAATTCTAATCCCTGGCGGTTGACAAATGCAAGGCGATTTCCTTGCACGAGTGACCAACGCATGGTTTCGCTGGATGAGTCCAGCCTTCTCTCATCTCGAGCTGCGGAACCACCAAACAAACATTCTCGGCGACGCGAGCATCTGCTGGAGAGAATGGACACTGGAGCGTGCCGTGATCGTGCGACGCCAAAACCCCGCAGTCACCAGTTCCCCACCCGTTCCCTCAACTTCAAACCCCCGTTTCGAAATCGCCAGACCGTGGGGTTATGAGCAAGGCTGACGCCGAGAGTCGTCGGCCTTTTCGCGTTCTAGGGCCTGTGTTAGTAAGGAGTTGCGCCGAGGGGTTGTAGGGCGTGCTCTCGGTCCGCCATTCGCGCGCGACTCACACCCGCGCAATCACCGCCGCCACTTGACCCCTTTTCCTCGCCAAACTCTCACCACTCTCACCGTCTCGCGCCGTCCGGGTTATGGAGGAGTTGCGAGCGCTTGTATGACTGTTTCTATACCCGACCGGCTTCAGTCATGGCAGACTAGTCGGTTGTGGAAGTCGTGAGGAGATGCTTTGTGACCGTGAGGCTTTGACCTGTTTGATTGCGAGATGGCAAAATGAGGGCCAACGGTGGCGCCGATCCTGGTCGGTGGCCACGCGTGCCGGAAACCGAAGATCCAGGAGACCGCCATGCCCGCCCGCAAGACTGACAAGACTCCCAATCCCGTAGGCCGGAATCCGGCCAAGCGCGGCACAGCACAAGGCAAGGCGGCCACGACGCTGCCGGAGTCCATGGTAACCAACAAGGCTAGCCCCCGAAGGCTGCCGTCGGCGACGAGCCGGACATCTCCCCATACACACTGAGGTACGTCTTGAAAGAGTCAGATGGTGTCTGGTCCGGCCAGTTCATTCAGTCGTGGCAGCCAACACCGGTTGATGTCACTCTCCAGAAACAGTAGCGTGGCAAGAACCGTTCAAAATGGAGGGATACGAGAACTTGGATCTGTCAGGCCACGGTCTTTACGAGTATACCGAGCGGTGGTTCGACTGACGATTGATGGGCCCAACTTGGCGTTTCACGAGAACGGGAGGCAATGTTGGATTTGAAATCAACTCCCAAATCGCCTTAGGCTTGAGCGTGGTCGCCATTCAAGGCGTTGACAACGGTCCGACGGAAAGATACGTGTGCTTGTGCCCGTGCCGGTCACGTTGGTCGTGTATCTGGCGGTACGATTCTGGCATCATCGTCATGCTAAAACGCGTTCCCGACCAAATATTCCCAAGCCAAGTGTTTCACCGGAATGACGGCGGCCAGCGTTTTCCAGAATCGAAGTCAGCGACCGCGTCTAACGTCGGATGAGCCTCCCGCAGAAGAAGCCACGGTATTTCGGACAGATGCAGCCGGCTGAAAGCGACCGGCGGGGACAGTGGTATGGTGACTCCAAAGAGAAGCGTCAACGTCGATCGGTTGGTTGTTTTCGCAGCCCTCCTTAGCGCAGGTGGAATCCTCGTCTCGACGTTTGGCGACGCGGACACGCCGTTTCTCGTCCAGAGCCGCGCAGGAATCCTGCTCCTGTTTATCTGGACAGTTGCATGCATTCCCGTGGCATTCTGGCTGCCACGCGTCCAAACCGGGCTTCTTGGCCGCATGGCGGGGTGGCATGTCCCTTCCCACACCTATCTTATTCCTCGTTGGCTGGTGCGTCTCTGCATTGGCTGCATGGTTGGTCAGTTCGTCGGGATAATACTGGGGGCGCTCTTGAATGACCTTCGGGTCTTGTGGCTTGCCAGTTCGGTAGTGATACTTGGCGCAGCTTTCTTGGTGGGGGCATGGCGTCGACTTACGGAGCTTCCGTGTACCGAATTCACTATGCCCCTGCCCGGATGGCACTTATGGCAGAGAGCACTGGGCACGTTTTGCAGAAGCGATCATGCGGACACGCCATCCGAACACGTTGACTCGACAGAGTAATCGGCGTTTCGTTTAACGACGTTATTCTGGCAAGGCACTCGTCAAGCGAATCGGAGTATGGCGACATTGAAGGCGGTGGACCGAGAGGATGCTGATGCCTGTCTTACCGGAGAGTGACGCGGCTGCACAGTCGCTCAGTGAATTGCAGCACCCGCCAGACCTGGCGTGGTGGCGGCGCCATGTCGGGCAGCGCGTGCCTGGGATTTAACTGCATGGTGTGTGGTTCGTTCACATCGTTGACACAACGAACGGTGGAGATAATCGCAGTTCTGGCAGGGAATCAGGCGAACTGTTGTGATGCTGAATCGATCGGCTCATTTATCGCAACCGTCCACACGTCCACGAAGCAAGGCCTTACTTCTTGGCAGGTGAGACGGATCCCTTCGCCTGAAGCAGCATGTCGCGATAGACGGGAAGTGTCATCTTCTGTTCGTCGATACGTTCCAGTTCGGCCAGCGCCTCCGCTTGTTTGCCTTGTTTCTGAAGGATGTCAGCGATGGCTACGGCTGCACGGCAGTGCTTGAACTCGTTGCCTGTCTGATACACGCGACGATAGGCGGCAATCGACTGGGTATCGTCGCCGAGTTGTTGTCGGTAAGTGCTGCCAAGGATGAGCAGACATTCACCTTTCACATTCGTGTCGGTCGTGAAGTCGGTGGCCAAGAGAAGATCCTTTTCTGCGCGGGCGCCGTCCGTGAGGTAAAACCAGGCCTGTCCACGCTGAAACGCCGCGTCACCAATGAGAACGTCAGGCCAGCGATGCAGGTCTTCGTCTCGGAACTGATCAGCGAGCTGACGCCACTGGCGCTCGACACACAAGATCCGCATCGTTGCCAGTTTCGAATATGGAACAAGTCGGATTTGTTCAGCGATCGTCAGCGCGTCGTGTGGCCGATTCAGTCGTAGGGCACACTGCGACGCTTGTTCGAGCGCGTCGGCCTGCTGAAGATCGGTGAGTGGGCCTGCCGCGAGCTGCTGAAACAACTTTAAGGATTCCGCGTATTGACCTTCAGCGATGAGTTGCATCCCGATGCGACGTTGGAGTACGTAGCCGTTATTCGCCTGCGGGTTGCGTGACGGATTGTCCTGCAGGAACCCACCCGGTTTCAGATGCAGAATTGCGTATCGATCCAGCACGTGGAAATTGTCGCTGCCAGTCGGTGCGAGTGCAGAGCGTTCCATGCCGTTGTTTCCGACGCGCTGACGGCACACATTGAAGTACCACGGATACGTCCGGCTGGGCAGGCGTCCCGCAACTCCATCGAGTGGGTTGAGTTGGACTTGCTGGGCGTCTGCCATCGGCAGTCGCAATTCCATCGTCCAGGAGCCATCGCCGAACTGTGTGGCGACTTCGACCCCCGACTTCCAGAGCGTGTTCAACCCCCGCTTTCGATCCAGATCGGTGACCGCGCCGTTCGGACTAATCGCGATCTGATAATAGGAATGCACCTGTGTCTCGATCAGCAACTCAATGACGTCGTCGCTCCAGATGTTCGCGTCTTCGTTCTCCTTGGTCGTCCGCCGCAGACGCTCCGTGTCGCGTTCCTGGCACGCGATGCCAAGGAGCAAGTTGTCTCCCTGCCATGCTGCTTGAACGGCTGCCCCGAAGACCGGCGGACGGCCGGTCTCCAGTTCGACCAACTCGTGATTGGCACCTGTCTGCCAAACTTCTTCGTCGAGCCTGCCGTCCACTCGAATCGGCGAACCCTCATTCATGAGGATTTGCACATGTGGCACGTTCTCTCGCTTGCGCGCGAGTTGATCGCGGAGCTGGCCCATGGGCTGGATGTAGTCGGCGATCAAGGCAATCCGCCGCCCGTAGATCGAGTCGGTGGGCACCGTTGCGCGGGCCGCCGCGATCAGCGCGAGCGATTCGCCGATCCGGTCGGGTTGATCGCGGAAGTGAATCCAGTTAGCCTCCGCATGCGTGACGAACGCTCGCATCGCGTCGCTGGCCGGTCCGTAGAACTTGGCGAAATAATCGGTGAGCAGGGCTTCAATGTCCTGGTCTGCCTGCCACCAATAGCGCGAGGTCGTGTAAAGGTTGAGATGATTCGCCGCCAGCGTTTGCAGGCCATCGGTCGTGCGATGCACTTCAATGAAATCGCCAAACGACTTGCCCTTCAGCTCCCTCAGGTCCGCGGCAATCGCGTGCGGGAAGAACACCGGCATGAACTCATAGGCATGGCCCGGGCTGGTTTGCAGGTAATAGTCCCAGATGATGAGCGGATGCGCGGACTTTGCCAGCCAGGCGGTGCGCAAATCGTCATGAAGCTGCTTCTCGGTCGGATCAGAAAACTCCGCGCGGGCCTGCGCGATCCCGACCAAGATGTTCGGGCTGAGCTTGTCGATCTTTAGCGGTGGAGCCTGATAGCCGCCATAGGCGAGGCAGAGAATCTTCTTGTCTGGATGCGTCTTGAGGACCTCCTGACCGACGCGGTTTACGTAATTCCACACGTAATCGGAGATCTGGCCGCTCCAGCCGCGTTCCGGCGTGCCTTTGCCGGCGCAGAGTTCGCACTGGCAAATGGCCACATAGCCATCCTCGGGACACACCGAGACGCACGGCTCGTCATAGATGTCGAACATCGCGCGGACGTAACGCACGTTCTGCTCGAACAGGCCGGGCGAGGACAGGCACGGCTTCCCGCTGCCAAAGGCGCCTGCCGTCTCACGCTTGCCGCCGAACATCGCGAAGTGATCGGGATGGGCTTCGCGATACTCCTTGCGCTCGTGCACGACGCGAGTGCCGTGGCCAATCTCGCCCAAACCGATGATCTCCGGAGCCTGGCTGATTCCCAACCGCAACTGCCACATGGTTTCATCCGTGGACGCCATGCCGAATCGCTGGAAGTATTGATAGGGAAAGCGCAGCGCGAAATCCGGCCGTACTATTTCCTCCATCGTGGGCAGCGAGATCGTCGCTTGCTTGGGCACTACCTCACCCATCTCACCCGGCATGAACCAACGTACGCCCAACTGACGCAGCAACTCATGCACGGCGTGGAGCGAGCCGCCTTCATCCAAATCCCAGATCTGCAGCTCCGGCTGAAATCCTTTATAGGTCTGCGTATGCGGGAAGCCCCAGTTAGCGCCCGTGAGCCGGTCCCATTCCGCCGTCGCCCGGGGAATGTCGCCATTGTCGCGCGCATGGGGCACCGGCGGCGTGAAGTCCGCGTCGTGACCGAGCAGCACCACTGCCTTGTCCGAGACCACGATGCGAAACGCGCCGTGTGCGAGCCCTTCGTCGGTGATTTTCATGCCAGCGGTCTGCGCGCTCTTGCCGACGAACACCGGCAATAATTCGGCTCCACTCGGTTCCGTCACGATGTTCAGCTGCGCTCCGCTGATCTTCTCGACATAGTGTTGCAATTCACCCGCCGCGAGTTTCACCAGTCGTGGCGGTTGCTCCGCAATGATGATCTCGGAGCGTGGTTGTCCGTCCTCGACGAGGATCACGCCTGCCGCCGG
>JBGSHS010000203.1:0-31521 GCA_041752115.1 Pirellulaceae bacterium
GATGCCTCCCACCAGGGCGATGGCGGCCAGCAGGTAGCAGCCCCAGGCAATCGCCTGAGGCGTGGCCACCGAGCCTGAGGCCAGCAGCAGCCTGGCGGGATCTCGTACGATTGCCAGGTTCGCTCCGACGAACGTCAGTTCGCCAGGGGCCTGGGCTGCGTCACTGGCCGCCTGTCCGCTGCCTGGGTCAGAGGAGGGAGAGACGTTCTGGCGATTGGCGCCGGAAACAACATCGGCGGCGGAAATCACCTGCGCGTCCATCACCTGCAGTGCGATCGGCTTCGAGCTGACCGTGGAGAACTTTTCTTCATAAGGATCAAACCACGAGAAATCGATGGCTGGTATTTGTGTGACCGATTGGTTCTTCACACGAATATTGATGTGAAACTGCTTCTGATTGCCATCGATGGTCCCCGCTATCTGTTCCTGAGGAATCTGGAACTGATCGGCCGCAAAGCCTGCATGGTTTTCCAACGCAGGAACCGAGATGCTCTCGAAATTCCCGTCACCGCGCACCGTGATGGTCAATGAAATCGGATCACCGACTCGAACGACCGAGCGGTTGGCCGAAACATCGACGGAAAAACCCCGTCCGATCGCGCCCGAGTAGCTGGGGGGACGGTCCGCCAGTGGGATGGACTTGACGGTCAGACTCAGCGGCTCACCAGCAGCCACCGCAGACGCGTCACGCCGCGCCCGCAGATCGCCGAATAGATCGCGTCCCCATTGGGTCACCTTGCGGGTGCGACAGGTGACCGGGATGGAGGGAAACTCGCCGGGCGAATCGGGCACCAATGTGCGTGTTGCCGTAACAACAAAGAGATCGCGTCCGTCGGCTTTCTCCTGAGTCACGACGGCGTTGACTTCGGCCACGCCCTTAGCCGTGGCGATCGAAAGTGTCGTACGCGAGGAAGCCGGATCGTCTCGAAACGCGAACTGATCGAAGATCGGCGAGCGAATCTGCAGATTGCCGAAGGCGTGGCGCACGGCGTTGAGGTCTCCGGCGAACGACCAGCGGATCGTCAGTGGCACTTCCTGCCCCACATAGATTGATTGTGGCGGCAGAGAAAGCTCGATGCGCATGTCGGGGTCGCTCACCAGATCGCCAAAGGTGAACGATTCTCCGGCGATCTCCTGCGCCTGGCCGCCGACCGAGACTTCGAACGGTCCGACCGTGAACTCCCCTTTCCGACTGGCTGTGGCCGCGAACGTGAATCGATAGGTCACCGTTTCGCTGCGGGTGACTCTCCCGTTGAACGACTGCATGAAGCTCTGCACGGAACGGCCCACCTGCGGACCTTCGACGGCAATCCCGTCGGGTGGATCGCTTTTCAGGCGGCAACTCACCTCGATGTTGCTGTCGATGCTTTCCACCGTCACCTGCAGGATCACCGGCTCACCGACATAATGAGGTCCGCGCGATGTCTCCAGTTGAATCCCCTGTGCACCGGCGGTCCGCGGAACGGCTGCGAACAGTACGAGATGTGCCGCGACGAGCCAAGTGAAGGGGGATCGGGGAATGCCACGGCGCGCGATGCGGTTTCTCTTCAGCGGCGATGCGACTGTCCTGCTGAGCAACTGTCGTGTCATGGTTGGCACCACGGTAATTACCAATCCTTATCAACGGCCGTCCCTGAGCTGGCGGCCTTCTGCTGTTTGTCTTTGCGCCGTTCCGCTTCCCGGTCGCGGATCAACTGCAGCAGCTGGCTGGCACTCATTTCCTGTTGTTTCTGCTGTTGCTGCTGCTGCTGTTGATCTTGCTGTTGCTGCTGATCCTGTTGCTGTTGATCTTGTTGCTGTTGATCTTGCTCTTGCTGTTGCTGGTTCTGGTCCAACAAGGCCAATGCCTGAACCAATTGATTGAGTGCCTCGCGCTGGTGCTGCTGCGTGGCGGCGAAAGGTCGCTCCTCTTGACCCTTTCCCTCGGCGATCGTGTTGAGATCCTGCTGGGCGATCTGCATCGACTTGGCCCCGTCACGAACCAGTGCGGCGGCCTGGCGCAGCGTCTGGGCCGCTTCTGCCGACTGTTCTGGATCGGGTTGCTGTGCTGCATCGACGGCAGGGCCGGTCTGATCCGCTGCCGCAGCGGCCTGCTGGCTCTGCTGCTGCAAGGCCTCGGCGATCTGCTGCGTCACCGTCTGCAACTGTGTCTGCCGCAGTGCCATGGGGCCGGTCTTGTGTGGCTGATCCTTGGCTTGCGGATCGGCGCTGAGTTTGGTGACTTGATCGTTCAAGTCGGCCTGCCGCTGCGCGGTGTCGCGCAGATGCTCGACCAGCGTGAAGAACAGGCGGCGCAGCTGTTCCAGTGACTGTACGGCCTGCTCGACATCGACGGCCACCTCGGCCAGCGGTCCCGAAAGCGACACGGTTTCTTCGGGGTGTGCTGTGGCCGAGGAATCGGCATGTGCCGACGCGGGATCGGGAGTCGTGTGGGGCAGCGGGCCTGATGCCGCTTCGTCCGGAGGGGGGGGCTGCTCCGCGGTGCCCGGCTGCTGCACCGAATCGGCCGGTGTGGTTGGCTCAGGCGATTCGACCGATGCGGCGGGATCGTGCGCGCTCTCGTCGGACTGGTCCTTGGGGATGTCGGGAGGAGTCGGCGAGGTCTGCGGCACTTCGGCCAGCTTCTTGCGAGACTGCTGCAGGTGGCTCACGAGCTGATTCACCAGTTGCTCGGCCAATTCCAGTCTCTGCCGCTCAGCCGCCGCTGCTTGATCCTCTGGGGCATCAGGTGTTGTGGTCGGGGGCGACGTGTTTCCGGGAGTCGGTGGGGAGGGAGCAGCGACAGAGGCCTCCGGCAACTGCGACTTCTCGAGTTGCAGCATCTGGCTCAGACGCTCGCAGCGGACCAGTTGTGTCTCTTGATCGTCGTCGATCGGGTCCATCAACTGGCGGGCGATATCGGGCTTTCGGTCCGTGTCGTGCAGCACTTTCTGGAGGAGCTGTTCGTGTTGATACATGAGTTCGATCAACCGGCGCATGTCATAGAACAGTTCCCAGGCCTTCGACAGTGATTCCAAGCCTGCGCTCTGGTGACGATGAGCTCCCTCGACTGCTCCTTTGTCGAGTTCCTCTCCCGCAGCGACGTAGGATTCGTGAGCCTGGTGGATGAACGGCGTGGCCGTTTGGATATTCTGTAGTAACTGGCGTGTGGCCGGATCGTCTTCTCCCTGGGCGTCCTGGTCCGTGGACGCATCGGCCTGATTCTCGGCCTGCTGCTTCTGCGCAGCGGTGATCTGGCTGAACGTCTGAGCCAGTTCATCGATTCTCTGGGCGATCGCCTCTTGCTGCTGCTGGACATAGGGAGTTGACAGCCACGCTGGTACGTCGTTCGGGGCCGAATCGTCCGGCAACGCTAGTTTGCCGGCCACCACGGTCTGCGTAAGATCGGCCAGCTCGGAGGCGTCGGCGACGAGCAGTCCCAGGACTTCCACCGGATTACGCAGCTGATCGCGTCCCCGTTTCAGGTCGGACAGAGCCGATGACCACCGGCGAAAGGCGTCATCGCCTTGCATGCGACGTGCCAAGCTCCGCGCCCCGTTCATACGTTGCACGGCACCATCAACGAAGGCGAGCATTCGTTCCAGTTGCACGGTTCGCAACTTGTCTTCTGGCGTCTTCTGGTCGTCAGGCTTCTTGGCGGCCGCATCCTGTTCGACCCGTGCATCGTCGGCGAACGCCTGCGTCTCGGAAATCACTTCACGTTGGGTGACGGCCAGCCGTCGAAAATCATCTCGATACGTCTCGATGGGCACCTCCTTGTTTCGATCGGCCGTCCGTTGAACGATCCCCTGCAATTCCTGCTGATGCTCCCGGACATGCTCAATCAGTTCATCGAGCCGGGCAGCGAGATCGCGCGGGTCCTTCTTGCGCAGTGAATCGGTCAGTTCGAGGATGCGGCGAGAGACGATTTCGAGATTCTCTCGAGCTTCCTGGCTCTCCGGGCGCACTCGAACCGCTTCCCGAAATCGATTGGCCGCTTGCTGCAGATACTGCAGCGCCCGCGGAGGCTCCTTCTCCAGCAGGCTGTCGGCTCGCTGAACCTCCACCCAACCGAGGTTATACAGCGCGCGGAACCGAAGTTCGCCGTCGCTTCCCGCATCGCTGCGAGCCCGGTTCAGCCAGCGTTCCGCTCGATCGGGATCGTTCCGTACATATGCCAGTGCCTGATTGTAAACGTCGCGCGGCGCGAGTTTCGGGTCGATCTCGTCCTCGCGCTGAGCAGGGTCTGTCTGAGACGGTGCGGGAGCGCCCTCGTCGCCAGGGTCTGATGGTTTCTGAGTGACGTGGCCGGGCTGTTGATCGTGGGGCGAATCAGGCGGGCTCGGCTGGGAGGCAGTCGGTGTGGTCGCGGCAGGCGTTTGTGCCAGGGCCGTTGCTGAGTACCCTGCAGCGACCAAGACCAGGGACAGCACCACCGTGGAGGTGGCCGAGGCGGCCGTCAGGTGTTGGGCGGCCATGAGGGCGCGTTGCGAGAGGTTGATGGGTGCGGCACTGAGCAGTGCGAGCACGAGACAGACGATCGCGTCGATCAAAAACCACTGAAAACCTTCGTTTCGCACGACCTGCTGTTGCCTGTCCACGTTTCCCTGCATCAAGGTGGCGATGTGCGAGCGATAGATCGAGTCGAGATCCAGTGCGCCAGTCCCGGCGGGCACGTACGCTCCATCGGTCTCCAAGGCGATTTCCCGCAGGGTATCACCTGCCAGGCGGCTGATCACCTCCTGGCCGCTGCTGTCCTTGAGCATGGATCGCACGCCAGTGCGCGGATCGGTGATCTCGATCTTGCTTCCCGCTTCGTCTCCAAAGCCGATCGAAATGATCCGCACTCCCAGTTCCTTGGCTCGCTCGGCGGCCTTGAGCGGATAGGAGTCGTGATCTTCGCCGTCGGTGATAAGCATGATCAGTCGATTGATGTCACCCGATTCTCCGAATCCATCCAGTGCTTTTTGAATTGCTTCACCAAGCTTCGTTCCCCCCAACCCGACACTCGTCGGCTCCGCCTCGTTGAGCACCAGTCGAAGGAACCCGAAATCGGTGGTCATCGGACAAACGACCGTGGCCTTGCCAGCAAAGGCAAGCAGCCCGACCTGCTGTCCATCGCGCATCAAGCCAAGCAGCGAATCCAGTTCCACTTTGGCCCGTTCCAGGCGATTGGGAGCAACGTCTTCCGCCAGCATCGACTTGCTGACGTCCAGACAGACCATAATCTGCGTGTCGACTCGAACCGATTCCTGCAGAACCATTCCCCACTGTGGACGCATCAGAGCGAGCACCAACAGGATCATGGCGAGCGTGGCCAGGGTGAGGGAGACGGCGCGACGCACCAGCGAGGGACGGTGCACCAGACGCTGTTGCATCCACCGGGAGACCAGTCGATCAAAGACCGACCGACCGCGCAATTGCAGGGCAAACAGGGCGCCGGCGAGCACCAGCACGACCCAGATCGCATGGATCCAGTACGGATTGGCAAAACGGAATTCGCTCATGGTAATCTGCGGAACAACGAACCATGGAGAACCAGTGCTGTGGCCATCAGGCACAAACTGGTGGCGACAAAGTACGCAAAGTGCTCGGAATACTGCAAGTAACGGACTTCGGAGACTTCTGTACGCTCGAGACGATCAATTTCTCGATAGATCTCGGCCAGCGCGTCTTTGTCGACGGCCCGGAAATAAGCTCCCGACGTCTTCTGGGCGATTTCCTTCAGTGTCTTCTCGTCGATCTCAACTGGCTGGGCGACGAGCTGTGGACCGAAAACACCATTGACCGGAACCGGGGCCATGCCCTGCGTCCCGACGCCGATGCAGTACACCTTGATGTCATTCTCGGCGGCCAGTTCGGCGGCCTTGAGTGGGTCGATTACTCCGGCATTCGTCACTCCGTCGGTCAGCAGTATGGCCACTCGCGACTCGGCCTTGCTGCGACGAAGCCGTTCTACGGCCAATCCCAGACCATCGCCCAATGCCGTGCCGTCCTCGTCTTGCCGGGAGACGATCTCCAGGTCTTTGACCATGTTGATCAGATTGCCGTGATCGAGCGTCAGGGGACAGAGGCTGTCGGCGTAACGAGCGAAGGTCACCATGCCGATCAAATCGTCCGGCCGCCCCCGTCCGGCGGTCTGGTCGGTTCCCTCCACGAAGTCGACAAACACATCTCTGACTGCCGACAGTCGATTGAACGAAAGATCATCTTCGACCATGTCACGTGCATCCATGGACGAGGACAAGTCGACGACCGCCATGATCGCGATTCCCTCACGCGTCACCTTCGTCTCACGCTGTGGAGTGCGCGGTCGTGCCAGCGCAATAACGAGTGTCACGAAAGCGAATGTCAGGAGCAGTGCCGGCACGAAAGACAACTGCTGTCGAGCCGAACGAAACGTCCCCTGCAGCAAGGCTGCTGAGGAGAAGCGAAGCAGCGAGGTCGGGCGCAAACCCAGCAGGAACACGATCGGCGCGAACAGCAGCAGCCAGAGGAACCAGAGGTCAGCAAATTCCCACTCAAACATCGGTCCCCTCCCGGCCGTTTCGCACGGCGGCGGCCAGCGGAGACGGTGTCGTGACCGGCGCAAGCATCTCCCCTTCCTCGTGCTCCGAAACCTCGACGAGCGGCGCGTTCGCGCGAGTTTCTTCGAGAAAACGAATCGCCGTGTCGCTCGATTTGCGGATCTCCTGAGTCGAAGCACGCACACCGGCGAATTTGACCAGATCCGCCTGCCGCAGGAACTCACGCAGCAGGCCCTGATGATCCTGCGAGAGCTCTCCGCCGCCACCGGCAACCGCCAGGAACTCTTCGGTCGTCAACTCTGGTGCTCGAAGATCGAATCGGTCCTCCAGATAGCGGCGAATGATGGCCGAGATCTCGACAAAAAATGCGGCGATCTGTTCCTCGCTCTCGGGAAGATCACGAGCCAGCAGGCGGTCGAGCTTGGCGCGGGCGATGTCGTAGGCGTTGCGCCGCAGTGCCAGCCGGCGACGAGATCGCCAAGCGATGGTCAGGGCGGTCAGGACGACCGCGATGACTGCCAATATGATCCCCCAGGCCACTCGGGCGGATCTGCCGGGCGTAATGAGCTGCAATTCACCCAGAGGCGGATTCAGCTCATTCGATGCACTCTGGGGCAGCACCGACTGTACTTGAAAATCGATGCGATCGGTCAACAGTTCGTAGGCGTCTGCGTCGTCGGGTGCTCGCTTCTGACCTGGCCGGTTGTCCACAAACTCCACCAGAATCGGCGGGATCGACTGCTCGCCTGACAGATACGGTTGGAGCGTATAGCGCTGAGTGGCGATCGTCCGGCCGTCGTTCAGAATCTGGCGTTTGGGGACGAAGTCCAGAATCGTGTAGCGGCTCAGCACCTCGCCGAACTCCGGCATCAACACGTCAACTCCGGCAGCCGACTCGACGCGGATTTCCAGCGTGATTTCGTCGCCGATCGTCGGCTCGTCCGGGGCCAACGTAGTCGTGACCTTCACCGGGCCAAGTTCCTTTTCCTGGGAAAGATACGGGCCCGCCGCCATCAGGCTGGCAGCGCACAACGTCAACACGATCATCGCGGCCTCCTCTTCTCTCGCATCCGAAAGAACCGCGCCAGCGGATCGACGATCGAACCGGAGGAGTCAATATGAATGAAATCGATTTTGGCACTACGAAACGTATGCTCCAATTCCTCGACGCGCCGCTGCGCCTGGCGGCGATACGACTCCCGAAAGGAACTCGAGCCGGTATCGCACTCCACCTTCGCGCCCGTTTCCGGATCGATCAAATCGATCAGGCCGACCGAAGGGAACTCGAGCTCACGCGGATCGGTGATCAGCACGGCGATCACGTCATGCTTGCGGCTCGCCATCTGCATGGCGCGCACATACCCTTCGTCGAAGAAATCGCTGACGACGAAGCAGACCGCCTTGCGCTTGGTCACCGACATCAGGAATTCCATCGCGCCCGCAATATTCGTGGCCTGCCGACCACTGCGCCACCAGGCACGGCGGCGACCGAAGGGCAACCAGCGGCGAATCGACCGAGTTCGGCCGCTGCCGGCAGCATCAGCTGCAGCTGCAGCGGATGCCAGTTTCGATTCATGGGTCAGCACCTCGCGCACCACGCGCAGCGAGTGTTTCTGCCCCTTGCGAGCCGGAATGTATTGCTCAATCCCGCCGTGAAACAACGTCAATCCAACCTTGTCGTCGTTGAAGGTGGCGGAAAAGGCCAGTAAGGCACACAGTTCCGCCGCCACATCCCGCTTGGATCGTTCTCCCGATCCGAAATCCTGCGAGGCCGAGACGTCGGCCATCAACATGATGGTCAGCTGCCGCTCTTCCACAAACCGTTTGACATACGGTGAGCCCAGTTTCGCCGTGACTTTCCAGTCAATGGTGCGAATCTCGTCGCCTGGTACGTAAGGCCGCACCTCGTCAAACTCGATTCCGCGGCCCTTGAAGACCGAGACATACTGCCCCGCCAACACATCGGCGACCTGACGGCCCGTCCGCACCTGAATCTCGCGAACTCGTTGGATGACTTCTCGTGCCAGCATGGATTCAGTGCTTCTGCAGAGTGAATGCCTCAGGTTCTAACCGACCGTGTTCTAACCGACCGTGTGCTGCCCGACCGTGTGCTGCCCGACCGTGTGCCGCTCCCGTCCCATCGCACCCGGCTAGGGAGACGGCCGGCAGCTGGTAGGGAGCCGAGCTGATCTTACGGCACCGGTACGTTGTCCAGAATCTTCTGGATGACATCATCGTTCGACTTCCCCTCCGCCTCGGCCTCGTAGGTCAAGATCACGCGATGACGCAGTATCTCCAACGCCACGCTCTTCACGTCATGCGGCGTCACATACCCGCGGCTCTGCAGAAAAGCATGCGCTTTGGCCGCCTTCATCAGGCCGATCGAGGCCCGAGGACTGGCGCCCGTTTCAACCATGCCGTCCAGACCCGGAATGCCACACTGGGCAGGATCACGGGTCGCCCGGACCACGTCGACCAGATAATCCCGCACCTTTTCATCTATCCAGATTTTGTCCACGGTCTGCCGGGCGTTCAGAATGTCGGCCGGCGACGCAACTCGTCGTATCTCCGGGATCGGCTGGCCGCTCGCCATCCGGTCGACGATCTTCCGTTCCTCCTCTTTCGTGGGATACGACACGACCACCTTGAGCATGAATCGGTCAACTTGCGCCTCTGGGAGCGGGTAGGTTCCCTCCTGCTCGATCGGGTTCTGCGTGGCCAGGACGAGGAACGGTTCCTCCAGTGGAAAGCTCTCCAGTCCGATGGTGCCTTGACGCTCCTGCATGGCTTCCAACAACGCCGCCTGGACCTTCGCCGGGGCACGGTTGATTTCGTCCGCCAGAATCAAATTGGAGAAGATCGGGCCTTTGCGGACAGCATATGTAGCATCCCGTGGATTGAAAATCTCGGTCCCAATCACGTCCGAGGGCAACATGTCCGGCGTGAATTGTATGCGGGAGAAACCGGTATCGATGGCCTTGGCCAGACTGCGAATCGTCAGCGTCTTGGCCAGACCCGGAAGCCCTTCCAGCAGAATGTGCCCGCCCGTCAAGAGCCCGATGAGCAGCCGGGACATCATGTGCTCCTGTCCGACCAAGATCCGGCTCACCTCGTCCTTCAGGTTGTTACAGATCCTCGCATGCTGGCCAATCTGTTCATCGAGCTGCTGCATTACCATCGATCTGTCGTCCCCTTCTTAGGCATGACCCTGGAAACTCTCCACCGACAACCTCGCCGAGGCGGGGCGCGGGTTCCGAGCCGGATTATAGAAGATGTCGAGCGAGCCTTTTAGGGCCCTTGTTCGCTCTGTTACCGCTCGTCGTCCCATCTTGCTTGGTTCACTCGTGCTCGCCGCTCCCGCTCGGGCACTCCGACTCCGGTCGGTCGACGAGTGGGAACACCTCCATGGAAGTTTGGCTGAATGTCCAGCGAGCGAGGGCTGGCGTGAGGTGGGCCGGCCGAGCCCAGCGTGTCCAGACACACGTCCCGCGCACCCGAATGCCGTGCAACCGTGTGTCGCCAGAATACGAAGATACGATACGAGACCAAACTCCTGGCGGTTCGCCGCTCTCCACTGCCGGCGACCGGCCCGCCGCGGAGCCGCATGGGCATCCTCGCAGCCTTCGCCCTTGCCGTATAGTTTTTTCGTATAGTCTTTTCGTGTCACCAATCGCCGGCACGAGACGTCCAACGTAGGTAACAACTGCTGGAGTTTCGAGACCTGGAAGGGTGGTGACTCCTGCCGGGGGGGTCCGATCGTGAAGGACAGCTTTGGAGCTGATATCGATGCAGGAGTGGAGTTGGTCGATGCTGAGAAGATCCGCAAGAGCACGTGAGTTGGGTGTCGAGGCGCTGTTTCTGCTGGTTGTGGCGATTTTCAGCGGCGGAGTTCCGCGGGGCTATGCGGCGGACGGGTCGGACCCGGAGACCGCATCCCATGCCAGTGAGGCGGCCGAGTATCAGCTAATCGATCGCTACGAGTTTCCCGGCTTCTCGATCGCTCAGTTCGATCTGGCAGTGCTTTCCCATTATTCGTACATGCTCTTCAGCGGAGGCGAATGCATTGTCGTAGATCCGGGACGAGACATCGCCACCTACCTGGCTGCAGCAGAAAAGGAGAAGGCCAGGATTGTCGGCGTGTGGTTGACGCATTCGCATGCCGACTTCGTGGCTGGGCATATTGAGTTTGCCAGTCAGTTGGGGGTGCCGCTCCATATCAGCGGGCGAGCGAACGCGGCCTACCAGCATGTGGCGTTGGGCGAGAATGATACGCTGACGGTAGGCAAGGCCGTCGTTCGGTTTCTCGAGACGCCCGGGCACACACCGGACAGCATGTGCGGAGTGGTTACCAGTGTGGAGGCGCCGGAGCGGCCCTTGGCGCTACTGACGGGCGACACGCTGTTTGTTGGCAGTGTAGGGCGACCTGATCTGTTGGGCGAAGACGTGGCGGCAGCGACGCTTGCCTCGATGATGTTCGACACATGGACGCAGAAACTCTCGTTGTTGCCCGATGATGTGATGATTCTGCCGGCGCATGGAGCCGGATCGCTGTGTGGAGCCGACTTGGGAGACGATCCCGTATCAACGATCGGCAGCGAGCGGGCAGGCAACGTCTATCTGCAATACCAGGAGCGAGGGGCGTTCATTGCGGCGATTCTCGCAGGGCTATCGCAAGCCCCTCCCTATTTCTCCCATAACGCTGCACTGAATCGACAAGGTCCGGAACCAGTCGATTGGGCTCTTGTCCAACTGCCCTTGGTCGAGCCAAGTCGGGAGTTGACCGATCCGAATCAGAATTTCGTGGTGGACTTGCGTGACGCGGACGCGTATTCCAGAGGGCATATCCCTAACTGCATCAACATCGCACTTCGTGGCCGATTCGAGACCTGGATCGGCACCATGGTGCCTTGGGGGGCGCAAGTGGTCTTGGTGGGCAGTGAATCTGAACTGAAGGAGGGTGTCCGTCGATTGCATCGGATTGGATATCACTCCCAGTGCATACCGTTCAAGGCTTGGCAAGCGGCGGGGTTGCCACTCAGCGGCAGCGAGCTGATCACTCCGCAGCAGTTGCATCAGCAGTTGCAGACGCCCGACGCTCCATTGGTGGTTGATGTTCGCCTGCCCGCGGAGTGGATGGCATCGCGTATTGGGACGGTTGTGAACGTACCGATCCATCAACTATCACAGGAATTGACGAAGTTTGATAAGTCACAGCGGATCGTTGCGGTCTGCAACAGTGCCTATCGCAGCAGCATGGCATTGGGGCTCTTTCAACGTGCCGGATTCGAGCATATCAGCAGTCTGGCGGGAGGCGGAGAAGCGTGGATCAAGGCGGAATTGCCCGTTGTGGGAACCAGCTGCCAGGTCCCTGCTGTGTCTGGTGCGCCCGGGCAAGCTGGTCGGTTACCGGATCGCATTTCGGCTGATGAACTGAATCGTCTGCTGCTCGACCTGCCGGGAAGCGTCCAGGTATATGATATTCGTCCGGCAGACCAGTTCGCCGACTATCGAGTACCGGGATCGGAGAATGTCGAATGGTCCCAGCTGTTGAATGATTCGGCGTACCTGGCTGGCAGCCAGCCGTTGATTGTCGTGGATCGGGACGGATCAGTGGCGATGATGGTGGCCGGCATTCTATCACAACGGACGACGCGTCCCGTCAAGGCACTATTCGGCGGCCTGCAGGAGTATTGGCGGATAGTAGGAGTTGGGGCCAGTGCGCGATCAGCTGGGGGCGACCTGCCAGCGATTCCGAGTTCTTCGGGGGACGTTGTGCCATCTCAGCGTGCGGCGCCCCAGGGTGACAGCCAGGGAAAACCAGCTGCACCGAAGAAACGCCGCAGTGCCGGTTGCTGATCATGGGACGCTGGGAGGCGGCGAGGGCGCTCGCACGAATGCGCCGATTGAATATCGAGTGAATGTGTCGAAGGGAGGCGTTCTCATTGCCTCAATCACCGTTGCGGGCAAAACCGGTTGCGGTCAGTAATCAGACTCGACAGAGGATCCAGAAACGATGCGCGATTCAGTTGAAACACCGAGGCTGCCGGCCGCCCAGGAGCCAAGGCCGTATGGAAATCCCTACGTGGCCGGGCTGCTGTTAGGAGCGGCGTTACTGGCCTCTTTTCTGGTGCTGGGGGCCGGTTTGGGAGCTTCCAGTACGCCGATTCGGTGCGGGGCATGGATCGAAAGCCTCGTCGTACCAGGCCGCACACAACAGAGCACCTACTTTGGTGATAAGTACCTCGCGGATGGTTCCAATCCGCTCCGCTATTATCTGACTTACATGTCGCTAGGAGTGCTGCTGGGCGGGTTGCTGTCCGGCGTCTTGGGTCGTCGTGTGAAAGTGACGGTCGAGCGGGGAGCGAAGTATCCGGCGGCGAGGCGATTGGTGCTGGCGCTGATCGGCGGAGTCTTGATCGGCTATGCGAGCGCCCTGGCGAGCGGCTGCACGTCAGGGCAGGCGCTGACGGGAGGCGCGTTGCTGGCCAACGGGAGCATCGTGTTCATGTTGAGTGTTTTTGGCGCCGGTTATGCGACAGCCTATTTCGTGAGGAAGCAGTGGCATGATTAACACATTCTATGGACTGGGAAAACTGGTCACCGCTCCCACTCCCGCTACCTTCCTGGCAGCTTTGTTGATCGGTCTAGCGTTTGGCTTTGCCCTGGAATATGCCGGATTCAGCAGTTCCAAGAAACTCGCTGGCATCTTCTACTTCCGCGACATGACGGTGCTGCGCGTGATGTTTACGGCGATGATCACGGCCATGTTGGGGCTCTCGCTACTGGCTGCACTGGGATGGATCGATCTCGGTTCGCAGATCTACCTGCTCCCCACCGTTTACGGCGCGCAAATCGTCGGCGGATTAATCTTCGGAGTGGGGTTTGCGCTGAGCGGTTGGTGTCCGGGCACGGGAATTGTCGGCTTGGCGCTGGGGAAGCTGGATGCTCTGGTTTTCCTGGTGGGAGTCACAATGGGTGCGGTGCTGTTCAATGAAACGTACGGGTGGACGGCCGGACTCCGCACGGAACCCCAGGAGTTGTTTGCGTTTGGCTTGCAGCGCAGCACGTTCGCACTGTTATTGACGCTCGTGGGGATCGTGGCATTTCATCTGGCGGAATGGGCCGAACGGATCGCTGCGGGCGGTGGCCGTTACCTGCACAGTACGCTGCTGCGTGGTTTGAGTGTGGTGCTGGCCATTGTCGCCGTCATCGTCTTTGTGCTGCCGTCCGGTCCCCAGGCGACCGAGTTCGCAACGGCGGCGGAGGCGAGTTCCGCGTCGCCCGCTCTGATGCGCGACCAGCAGTTGCTCTTGCAGGAGGTGGCATCCGCTGCGGACCATATGGATCCTCCTGAGCTGGCCGATGCGCTCATGCGGGGTGACAAGGACCTGTTGGTCATCGACGTGCGTCCGGCCGATGAATATGAGGCTAATCATCTGCCGGGAGCCGTCAATGTGCAACTTCCCGGCCTTATCGACTACCTGGCCTCATCCGGCCATACGGGACGCATTGTCCTCTATTCCAACGGCATGACACACCCGGCGCAGGCGCGTGATGCGCTCGTACGGCTTGGCTATCGGAACGTCTACCTGCTCACCGATGGACTGCGAGGATTCTTGGACCAATGCCTGATGCCGGCTTCGTTGCGATCGTATCCTCTGAGTGACGGTGAAGCGCAACGGGTGCGGCAGTGGCGTTCGTTCTTCGCGGCTGAGGAAGTGCCTGCGCCGGTGGGTAGTAGTACTGAAAAGCTCGCGTCGGACGCAGCGGCCGCTGCCGAGCAGGCATCGAGCGACCAAGCGGTCACCATCGCAGAGAACGATGCGCCGCGTCTGGTGAGCACGCGATGGCTCTCCGAACACCTGCAGGATCCCGACCTGCGGATTATCGACTGCCGGACTCATGCCGACTACACGCAGGGCCATCTGCCCGGGGCGGTGTACCTGAACTTTGAGAGCATCCGGGGGAGCGTCAATGGAATTCCTTCGGTGCTCTTACCAGGCGACCTGCTCGTTCAGCAGCTGTCCCTCCTGGGCGTGCGACCCGATGATATGGTCGTGCTCGACCCGGGTGAGAATGTGCGTGATGCGACACTCGTCAGCATGATGCTCCAACGGGTCGGGCACGCACGATGGGGGATCATGCACGGCGGATTCCCGAAGTGGAGCGGCGAAGGGCGGAGGGTCGAGGCAACGATCCCGACAGTCGCCCGCACCGACTATCCGCTTCCTCCCCGCGGCGATGTCTTTACGGTGGATGCCCAACATATCGCTCAGCGACTGGGAGACGGGAAGACGGTGCTGCTCGATACTCGTCCGACAGAAAACTTCACGGGCGAAGAATCGAGCGAAATGCGGCCCGGGCACATTCCGGGCGCGGTCAATCGCGCGTTCAAACGCGACTTGGATGCGGCCGGCAATTTGAAGCCGGCAGCCGAGCTGGCAGCCGAGTACCAGCAGCTGATCCCTTCGCTCGAAACGCCGGTGATCGTTTATTGCCGCACCGGTCATCAGGCCAGTCTGACTTATTTCGTTCTGCACGAAATGCTCGGCTATCAGGATGTCCGCTGGTACGACGGCAGTTGGTCTGATTGGGCCGCTCGCAGCGACCTTCCTGCGGTCACTGGCGATCAGTAGCATGTGTTTCAGCCGGATGCTCGACCATGGGTCGCAGGTCGTGAGGCGCGTTGGACATGCGGTCTACTGCCGCTGCGTGGGGCTCCCGATGGGGCCGTCGTCCAAGGCCCTGGTGGTCCAACAGGCTATGGCGTAGTCCAAGCGGTACAGGCTATAGTGGGAGCCGGTGTCGTGCCCCTGTCCAGGAGGGAGCATGACGAAGCGTGCGGGAATCGGGTGAGCTGACTGGCCTACCGTCCGATCATGGGATCCGTCTGTGATGACTACACAACCACAGCGTCATGCGCTGATGCATTCGTTGTTTCCAACCGGTATTCCGCGGTTGTGGTGTCCCATGCTGACGCATTTTCATGCGGATGGCAGGATCGACGAGCAGCGGATGCGGGCGCATCTGGAGCACCTATCGCCTTATGTCCAGGGACTTCTGATTCCTGGTTCCACTGGGGAAGGGTGGGATCTGGACGACGCGCGGGTCCGGGAACTGCTGACCGTCACCACGCAGGCGGCCCGCGAATGGGGTGCGAAACTCCTGATCGGCGTACTGCGCCGCGATCTCGATTCCATGCTGGCCGTGATTCAAAGCACGGTGAACTGGCTGTGCGACGAAACGGGGAAGGCAACCGGCACGACCGCGATGCTGGCGGCCAACGTGGTTGGTTTCACCGTTTGCCCCCCGACGGGACCGGGCTTGTCCCAGGAGACGATTCGCGAGTCACTGGCTGCAGTCCTGGAACTCGGCCATCCCACCGCACTGTATCAGCTGCCCCAGGTCACTCAGAACGAAATGGCGCCCGAGTGCGTGGCGGAGCTGGCCGCCAATTACCCGAACTTCTATCTGCTCAAAGATACCAGCGGAGCGGATCGCGTCGTGCTTTCGGGCGTGGATCTGCAGGGCGTGTTCCTGGTGCGCGGTGCGGAGGGCCAGTACAGCCGCTGGGCACGCGCTGCAGGAGGACCTTACGATGGATTTCTGTTGAGCACTGCCAATTGCTTCGCCCGGGAGTTGGCGGAAGTCATGGACATGGCCACGGCGGGTCACGTCGATGACGCCGCTCGCCTCGCGCAGCGCATCGAGAATGCAGTGGAAGCCTGTTTTCTGCTGGTTCGCGACTTTCCCGCTGCCAACCCCTTCACCAACGCCAACAAGATCGTCGACCATGTCATGGCGTACGGGGCCGGAGCCTGGAACCAGGATCCGCCCTATCTGCACAACGGACAGCAGTTGCCAGCGGAACTGGTGAAGCAGGCAGAGGAGATTCTGCAGCAGCAAGACCTGACGCCACCCTATGGATACCTGTGATGTGTCCCCGCTGGCCACCAATGGCCCTGGCGCGACTTGGCGTCACTTATTGGGAATGACGCATTTCGAATTACCCAATGACCAAGGGAATGACGCATTTCGAACCAACTTGCCTGGCAAGTTCGACGGTTGAATGATTCGTCGTCTTTCGTCATTGAATACTTCGTCATTGGCCGTTTTCGCCGGGATTTGTAGCCAGCCCGGTAAGGTAAGGTGAGGCGGGCGAGAGCAGGACTGGCAGCTACCACCGTGTGCTGCGATTGTGCTGCTGTGTGAGCAGTGCCAATTCCTCTGCCAGTCCGGGGGAAGCGTATTGCGGGTGGAGCCGCCATCTCCAGTTTCCATGCACGGTACTGGGAGTATTCATGCGTGCCCAGCTGTCGAGCCGGAGCACGTCCTGCATCGGCACGATCGCGGTTCGAGCGACCGAGCTCATGGCGAGTTCCAACAGGTCCCAAGCCGGATCATGCAGGTCGTGTCCGAGGTAGTCAGCGATAGCACGCTGCTTGTGTAGGGGGAGCAGGCGGTACCAGCCGGCCGTGGTGTTGTTGTCGTGGGTACCGGAGTAGACGACGGAGTTCTCAAGGTGGTAATCCGGGAGATGGATGTTGCCAATCTCGATGTTCTCGAAGGCGACCTGCATGACTCGCATGCCGGGAAAGCCGAAATGGTCGCGCAGTTCCTCCACATCGGGTGTGATGACTCCCAGGTCTTCGGCCAGAAACGGTAGTTTTCCCAACTGTTGGAGAAGTGTCTCGAAGAGGGTCTTGCCGGGGACCTTGACCCAGCGTCCATGCACGGCCGTTTCTTCCTGAGCCGGGATCGTCCAGCACGCTTCAAATCCACGGAAATGATCGATCCGTACGATGTCCACACGCTGCAGCAGGCCGCGAAACCGCCGGATCCACCAGGCGAAACCACTCGCCGCAAGCGCTTCCCAATTGTAGAGGGGATTGCCCCAGCGTTGTCCCGTGGCGCTGAAATAGTCCGGCGGGACGCCGGCGACGAGTTTCTCGCGACGCTGCGCATCGAGTTGAAAGAGCTGGGGCGATGACCACACGTCGACGCTGTCGAGCGCCACGAAGATGGGCATATCCCCGATGATGGTGATTCCGCGATCGTGGGCGTAATCTCGCAGAGCCGACCATTGCTCGTGGAAATAAAACTGCCAGACGCGCCGCACGTCAATGCGCTGGCGCAACTGCTGCCGCCAGCGCTGCATGGCGGCGGGCTCGCGAAAGGCGATGTCCTGGTCCCAATACGTGTTCCAGGTGGCTCCCCAATAGTCCTCAGCGGCCGCTCGACAATCAAAATGCTCTTTGAGGGCCATGAACAACGCATAGTCGTCCAGCCACTCCCCCTGTTCATGACAGAAACGCTCGTACGCCTCGCGTCGTTCCGGTGACCCGTATTTCAGGAACTGCTCGGCCGCCTTCTCCAGGCGGGGGATCTTCCAGGCCGTCAAGACATCGTAGTCGACCGCTTCTGCTTCGGGGGCGAAGGGTGGAGCCAATTCGTCGTCGCGCAAGTCCCCGACCTGAACGAGTTGACCGAGGCTGATCAACAGCGGATTGCCAGCCACACTGCAGTAAGACGAATAAGGGGAGGCTCCAAATCCGACCGGGCCCAGAGGGAGGATCTGCCAGAGCGATTGGTCGGCAGCCGCCAGGAAATCGATGAACCGAAAAGCGTGGTGTCCCAGCGTACCGATCCCGTGCCGCCCCGGCAACGATGTTGGATGAAGCAGTATTCCACTTGCGCGTGGTGGCAGTTCCATGGTGTTTACGCGATCACGACTGGGTGCTGCCACCGGCTGACGGCGGGAAGACCCGCGTGGCACTTCGACTCCGGCGGAACTCAACTGGGAGAAAGACGACGGCAGATGCCGACACAACGCCCGTCCCCACTTTCCCGACTCGGACTCGGTCCTGGACGCGACGAGCAGGTCAGTGGGAAAGCTCGACGGGGGAGGCCTTCACGCTGCTCTGATTGAGAAGCGAGGATAGCGAAATACGACACGTCGCGATAGGGCTCCGTCGGCCGGAATCCCCGTCGCCACACGGCCTACCGCAGTCCGCATGCTATCTCCCGCGGCCGAACGCCTTGCATTTCGCGCCCACCCTACAACAAAGATGTCAGCTCGGCCAAGACCCGACGTCTGCCACCGACCGCCAAACAGCCAAGGAAACAGCCAAGCTGCCCGCGGGATCGTGGCCGATTTCGACGCGTTGCCTGGCGACGTGACGCACTGCATGTCGCCGGGGGCAATGATGTGACCGAAAACCCGGCAGCGCCCTTTCCGCCACACAATCTTTCTTTCCGCCGCACGTACGCACATACGCTGTGCAGGAGCCAATGACGATGCAGAACCGGATCAGGTTGTCCGATGGTCGCGCCCCCGACATCGCAGTTCACCGCGCCGGTCGGATGGGAAACGGGAAACTGCGGTTCCAGCGACCGGGCGGCCGGCGGCAAGTGGAATTCCCCCGGCACGTTTCCCGGCAGGTCGTACTGGCCACATGTGTCCTCACCATCCTGGTTCCTCGCTGGGGGTGGGCTCATGACATCGCCGGAGAAATGCGGACGGCTGCGGAGCGGTTCCTGACTTCCTTGAGCGACGAGCAGAGGAACGAGGTGGTGATTCCTGT
This sequence comes from Pirellulaceae bacterium, assembly GCA_041752115.1. Lineage (GTDB taxonomy): Bacteria > Planctomycetota > Planctomycetia > Pirellulales > Pirellulaceae > JAJRVM01. The sequence goes on from JBGSHS010000203.1 coordinate 19,091, forward strand.
TGACAGCCAGCGACGGACGGCCTGGCATTACATTCCCAGCTCCATGATGTCGGAACAAGGGGGACGGCGGGGGTTGGAAATCAAGCGTATGACGCCCCAGCAACGAGTCCTGGCAGTCGCACTGCTCAACTCGGCGCTCAGCCACCGTGGAAACCTCCAGGCCATGACCATCATGGCATTGGAATCGATCTTGCGGGAGCTGGAAAGCGGCAACCCCGCTCGCGATCCCGAAATGTACCATGTCGCCATCCACGGTCGCCCCGATCCGCAACACACCTGGGGTTGGAGCGTTGAGGGGCACCACTTGTCGGTCAACGTCACGCTCGCCGATGGAGAGCATTTCAGCGTGACGCCGTCATTCTGGGGAAGTAACCCGGCCGTGGTGAAGTCGGGGCCATTCCAGGGACTGGAAACACTCGCCGACGAACAGAACCTGGGACGGGCATTCGTGCAATCGCTCTCACCGGAGCAGCGCAACAAGGCGATCATCGCGTCGACAGCGCCAAGTGAGATCGTGACCGGTGCCCAACGGCAGGTAGAACGTCAGCAGTTTGATCCACCGCAAGGCATTGCCTTCGACGACCTGGACGCCCAGCAGCAGATGCGATTGCTGAACCTGGCATCTCAGTTCACGACAAAATACCGGTCCGAGATCATCGAGCAGATCTCCCATCGCTCCCCGATTGAAGGCAAGGGCATGTACTTTGCCTGGGCCGGCAGCACGGAGCCCGGACAAGGACATTATTACCGGATTCAGACACCGCACTTCCTGTTTGAGTACGACAATACCCAAAACGATGCCAATCACGTGCACACCGTGTGGCGTGCTTTTGACGGTGATTTTGGCGAGGACCTGTTGCGCAAGCACTACGAGGAGTCGCCACACCACAAGTGAATCATCGCGGAAGCATTGAACCAGCAATTTCCACGTTCCCAGCAGGGTGTACGGTCTCCCCCATCTTCCGCCGCCTCGCCCGGCCTCAGGTGAGGTGACCTCGCGGCCCGATGCCCCTTTCCATCTGAGCGTGCGATCTCTACGACTCGGCCGGCAAGAAAGCATAGACACGCATCAGCACAACCGTGATGTTGTCTGGGCCGCCGCGTTCCAAGGCCAGTTCGACCAGTCGGTCACAGGCTGACTGGGGATCCACCGTGGAGAAAATGGTCGCCGCAATTTCTGCGTCCTTGACGACGGTTGTCAGTCCGTCGCTGCACAACAGCAGTGCATCCCCGTCTCTCAGTTGGACGCGATGGACGTCAGGAACCACTTCGGACCCATCACCTCCGAAAGCACGCGTCAATACGCTGCGAAATCGGCCGACATCTTCTGGCGATGCACCTGAACGAAGCAACTCCTCGGCCAAAGTGTGGTCGTGCGTGATCTGCTCGACTCGACCTTCATGGCCATGATAGGCCCGCGAATCGCCGACATGGGCCACCACCACATCCCAGTCGGTCAGGTAGGCACACGTCCATGTCGTCGCCATTCCAGCCAGGCTCGGATTGTCGCGCGTATGCGACAAGAACGCCTGCTGAATCAACTTGGCATAAGTCGCTACGCGGTCGTTGATCTCACTGGCATCGGCATCAGAGAGCCGCATGAGCCAAGTGGCTGCCCGACCGGCAGACTCCCACGTCGTGCGAATTGCCAGTTGGCTCGCAAGATGCCCAAAACCCTCGCCGCCACATCCGTCCGCGACAATCAAGGTGTAGGCTTCTTCCTGTGGCAGGTCCAGTTCCTGCAACGCCATGTTAGTGGCCAGGATCTCGCGGGCCCGCCGCCGTCGCACAACCACGAAGTGATCTTCGTTGCGCGACCGCACCTTCCCTTGGTGGGTCGCCGCCCCACAACGGTAACTGACTCGCTCAGCCTCCGGAATCAGGAAACGCGATGCCGTCGTATCCGATCCCCCATGATGCTCGGAGGTGTCTGCCAGTTCATTGCCGTGTGTCATGGCCAACCGTGTCCCAATGTAAGGGAATTGCTCAGTCGAAGGAAAAGGCGGCATGAGCCAGACCGCCTGCCTGCACTAACCACCGAGAAGTGGTAGAAAATTATACCCGATAGGGGAGCTTTGGGAAGCAGGATGCAGATCCAATTGGGGGAGAAACCGGTCGGCTGGCGTCTGCTGGAACCCTTATTGCCATCGGTCCAGAAAACTCCGTGGGAAAGAGTGAGGTGTGGCCGGTCGTTTTCCCTTGTGCCCATTGCCGGGCTCCCGAGCGATCGCCTCCTCCTGGGAGATGAAAGTGCTCCGCCGACTGGGGCACTCGAGAAACAGAGAAGACGCCCATGGCGATCGGAGCATCGCCAGACGATTGCCGGGAAGCCGCCCGCGATGGGTCCGCGGAGCGGAGAACCGAGCAGCGGTGGTTCCTCATGCCAGCCAGGTATCGGCAGCCTTCTGGACCGGTCACCCCGTGGTGGGCTGTGCAGCGCGGCGACGCTGTTGACACGTCTGGATCGTAGTGACACCTGTGTGTCATTATGGTATCGATCGCGAACGATGGCAGTGTTGGTGAGATTGGGGCAAGGAGTGTCATATTGGGACGAATCGAGGCGTCTGAGACGGAGTTCGCGCCTCTCGAGAATGGGGAATGATCACCTTCGGCATTGTCACCTTAGCCACGCTCGCGCAGAGCGTGGGAAACCGGCTGACCACGGGAGTTGCCTTTCCTGCGATCCTGAGGGCAAGCTGTGGAGCAGTGTGCGATCGTCCGGCGTTCGGCTGTGGCCCGGGCCGGCGTACAACCGGTCAGACATCTGGCCGTGGAAGCGTGATTGGGATCTCACGCTGCAGTCGCCCCCCCCTGGATTTTGCGAGACCGGCCTTTCGTCGGCGCAACGAAGACCGCAGCGAAACGTTGCCGCGGTTCGATGCGGCGGTGGCCCGCGCGCGGTGATCTGTGTGTGGCGAATCGTTCGACCTGCCTACTGTTGACAGCCTCCCCTGAGGATGGTGAACGAACATCGCTACTGGACCGGTGGCAAGTGCCTTGATAGGCTAGACTGCGACAGTCGGGATTTCCCGCCCGCGGCGCGTGATGGGAATCCGCAGTGGCGCTGGACGCAGAATTACCTAATGGATGCAGAGACAAGTGGACGCTGAGACAATGGGAAACTACACCGCACGATCGCTTGATGGTCGAATGAAAGGTAGTCTGCTTGGAGGCCGCTACATTCTGACGTGCGCTCTCTGGGGACTGTGGACTTGCGTCGGCGCCGCTTCGGCATCAACCGAGCCACGAGCACCGGAGTATCGGTCGGCGATCGAAGCCGACTGGCAGCGACAGGAGTTACGGGCCGGCCGGGAACTGGCGAGTGTCGCTGCGATCCGCGAAGCGTGGAGTGGTGCCGAGTTGCTCTGGGAGCGACTGTCGCCCGACGTGGAGTGTGAGCGGGCGACGTTCGATACGTTGCGCGCTGAGGTGAACGCTTGCGAGCAACTGGACGAGACTGCGCGTGAAGGGCTGTATTACCGGGTGCGCTGGTGGAAACGTGAGCTGGCGCTGAGCAATCCGCTGCTGGCAGGTCGTCCGATCGTGTTCCTGCAGCGGCATCGCTTCATCTGTCAGATGTTGCACGAGTACATCGGTTACTACTACAACTACGCCAACCTGGCGGGTGGTGGAGTGTTTATTTTGGAGGAGCCGGGGCGTTCGTTCCAGTTGCGTGACCTGGTGGCTGATCAGTTGCCGCGTGGAGCCTACGCAACTCCAGCGCTGTCCTACGACGGCCAGACCATCTTTTTCGCGTTTGCTCAGGTGGCACCGGGTGAGCGTCCACATCGTACCGGGAGCGACTGGCACATTCTGCCGTCAGCTGACCAGGTGCCGTTCGAGTTCAACTACTACGCTCCCACACGCAGTTCGTTTCACCTGTTTGCCATGGATACACAGGGAGGGAATCTGCGGCAGTTGACGTTCGGCAACGAAGACGATTTTGATCCATGCCCTTTGCCGGGCGGGCGAGTGGTGTTCATGTCGTCGCGGCGTGGCGGCTTCTGCCGGTGCGATAATCCGTTTGAGCCGATTCCGACGCATACGCTGCATCGACTCGATCCGGCCGACGGTCAGATCGAGACGTTGTCGTGGCACGAAACGAACGAGTGGCATCCGTGGATACTGGCGGATGGGAGGATCATCTACTGTCGCTGGGACTATGTCGATCGATCCGCCGCGCATTTCCATGGCCTTTGGGTGAGCAATCCGGACGGAGCGAATCCACGGATCCTGTTTGGTAACTACACGAAGGAGTTGAGCGCCTGTTATCAGCCGCGGAGTGTGCCGGGATCGAGCAAGATCATGTTTGTGGCCGGGGCCCATCACGCCAACGTCGGCGGCTCGCTCGTGCTGCTGGATCCGGCCAAAGTAGCCCTCGATTCGGAGTCGGGGGAGGATCGATTCGAGTCGCTCGAACGATTGACGCCGGAGGTTTGTTTTGCCGAGACATCGGAGGGGTGGCCCGACAGCTTTTATCACAGCCCGTGGCCGCTGTCGGAGGATTTCTATCTCGTGGCCTTCAGTTTCGATCGTCTTCCAGGAATGGGGGGCGGAATGTTGAAGGATTCAGAAACGGGCATTTATTATTATGATCGCTTCGGCAACCTGGAACTGCTCTATCGTCAGGAGGGCATTTGCTGCGTCGGTCCGATGCCCCTGGCTGCTCGTCCCGTTCCTCCTGTTGTGCCGGACACGCCGCGCGAGGTGAGTACGGCCGACGGGGAGTTCGTTTTGTCGGATGTGCAGTGGAGTTTTCTTCCTTTTCCAGCCGACCGACCGATTAAGTCACTGCGTGTGTTTCAGGTGTTGCCGAAAGAGACGACACACATTGCCAATCGGCCTCGAATCGGCGTAGCCAATGCGGAATCAGCCAGGATGTTGCTCGGCACGGTCCCAGTCGAAACAGATGGCTCGGCCTACTTCCGCGCTCCGGCAGGAGTGCCCTTGTATTTCCAGGCGGTCGATCACGAAGGTCGAGCGGTCCAGACCATGCGCAGCATTACCTATTTGCAGCCGGGCGAACGCCGCAGCTGCGTGGGCTGCCACGAATCGCCGGGAGCAGTTCCGCCCAACCGGTCTCTATTGGCCTTGCGACGTCCGGCTTCTACGATACAGCCCGGACCCGACGGCACGCGTCCACTCAGCTTCCCGCGACTGGTCCAAGGGGTTTTGAACCGACACTGCGTGCGATGTCACGGCGACGATGGGGCGAAGGAGTACGCAGCACCCCGTCTGACCGGCCAGGCTGAGGGAGAGTTCACCGTTTCGTACCGCAGTTTGCGGCCCTTTGTGCGATGGTATGAGTGGGGCGATCAGAGCATCCATCAGACCGTGTCTCTTCCCGGGCATTGCGGCGCGGACGAGAGCCGGTTGTTGGAGGTGTTGCAGGACGAGCATCACCGATCGGAGGTCGTGCTCAACGACGATGATCGCCACCGTCTGTTGATCTGGCTCGACGCCAACGCCCCCTTCTACGGTACCTACCGGGACGATGCCCAGGCTCGACAGCTCTCCGGCGATGCGGTCCCGCCCCCTGCCCTGCAGTAGCATCGTAGCTGCGGTCGCGTAGAATGTGGCCGCGGTCGCGTAGACCAGTGGCCGCGGTCGCGTAGACCGCGGGGGCAGTCGCGAGGCGTATGGCAATTCTCCCATGCTCTGCGCGCGCATGGTTACGGCTCTGCGCGCGCATGGCCAGCTGCGATACTCGGCTTGGCAGGCGTCTCGTTTGAGTCGCTTCGCGGAAGAACGTGCCGCGGTGGTGCCCAAGTGTCCACCTGCGGCGAAACCTGCGCCTCGGGACGGGGTTAGCAGAGAATGCCGCCGGGAGCCACACCAAAACGGGACCAATTCCCAGGTTTTTCGGGACGTATCGGATTCCCCTCCTGCTCTCATCGTGGCGGCCCTGCGGCTGATTCCTGAGACCGGACCGACGCACCTCGGCGAGGGACTGGTCGGTCGGATACTATGGATCGTCGGGTCTCCCGCCGAGGAGAAGTTGGCGGGAGCGGGAAAGCCAGGACCGTGGAAATGGGCCCGGTCTGCAGGCTTTCCCATTCGGGAAAGGTAACCCAAGGCGCGTACGGGGAGTGGTTATGGTGCGAAGTGTGACCTGGGATCAGGGTTGGTTTGTCGTCGAGGATCGCCGTCGTTTGATTTTCTGCCAGGCCATACTGCTCGCCTGGCTAGTGATGTGGTGCCTGCAACCGCTGGCGAGTTTCGGGCAGTCGGCTGAGGTTCGGCAGGAAGGGGAGCGTGCGACTTCCAGTGAGGTCGCGACTCCGGGCCCTGCCCATCTGGATTTGAAGACGCTGGAACGACTGACGAAAGAAACGTTGGCGAAGGTGACACCGGCCGTCGTGTCGGTCGGCGGTGGAAGTGGCGTGGTGGTTTCACCGGACGGCCATGTGTTGACGGTGGCTCACGTGGGTGGGCGCGCCAACCGCCGCATGACGGTCACCTTTCCCGACGGCACACGAGTGCGCGCCAAGACGCTCGGAAACGATCATGGGGTTGATGCGGGACTGATCAAGCTCGAAGGAGACGGACCTTATCCACACGTCAAGATGGGGCATTCCAAGGATCTACAGCCCGGCCAATGGTGTCTGGCACTGGGCTATCCGGTATCGTTTGAGCACGGCAAGCCGCCGGCACTGCGAATTGGCCGCGTGCTGCGTAATCGCGACTCGATGATCGTGACTGACTGTACGATCATGGGGGGCGATTCGGGCGGTCCGCTGTTCGATTTGGACGGAAACGTAATCGCCATCAGCAGCCGCTGTGACGACCGGCTGACCTTCAATATTTTTGTTCCCGTCGATTGTTTTCAGAACACCTGGACTCGATTGACCCGGAGCGAAGACTTCAACAGTCTCAGGCCCAGCATTGCCTTTCTTGGAGTGGGGCCCGACGACTCGGCGGAGAGTGCGATGATCGGCGAGGTGTTTGGTGGCAGCGGAGCGGAGAAGGCGGGGATCCAGGTGGGCGATGTGATTTTGAAGTTTGACGGGCAGGAGCTCTCTCGGTATGACGATCTTCCGCCGTTGATCGAACGGCACAAGCCGGGTGATGTGGTCGACGTCGAGATTCTGCGGGATGGTCAGGTAGTGAAGCTTCAAGCGACGTTAAGCGAGCGGGCGGACTGACCACTCTGAAGTCGACATCGAGTGGGATTGAGGGGACGAAAGCGGGTGTGGATCATGGCTAGGAAGACCAGTCTGTTTCAGTGCGGTCGGTGCATGTTGCTTCTACTTTTCGGGTGCTGGGGTATGGTTCTCAGCTCCAGCGAGGTATTGGCTCAGTCGCCGCCGAATGTTCCTCCGACCTGGACACAGCGTGACGAGACGGAAGGTGGCGGGCGTCGTGGCCGTTTCTGGGATCGGTGGTGGCGAGGTTCTTCCGAGAACGAGAAGAACACGTCGAATGTGAAGACGTTGTACGCCCATGCGGCTTCGTCGGTTGCGGCGTCGACGGTTCGCGTGCTGGTGGACGGCAAACCGGTGGCGTTGGGGACGGTCGTGGATGCGGGTGGATTCATCGTCACCAAGGCCAGCCTGCTCGACAGTCAGAAGAAGCTCTCCTGCCGGTTGGAGGAGGGGCGAGACGTCGATGCAACGCTGGTGGGAATCAATGAGAATTACGACCTCGGTCTGTTGCAGGTGAGTGGTGAGACTCTGGCGGTCCCTTCGGCGCGTAAGGAAGCGGCGACACCGGGAACGTTCGTGGCCGCGGTGGACGCGGAAGGAGAGGTGATCAGCGTGGGAGTGGTCAGCGTGGAGCCGCGCGCCATTCAGAGCGCCGGTCGGCCGAATCCGCGGCGCGCCTGGTTGGGCATCAGTCTGGGTGGGGGAGAGTCTCGAACGGGAATCACGAGCGTGTCGGAAGGCAGTGCCGCTCAGCGGGCTGGCCTGCGCAAGGACGACGAGATCATCAGCATCGACGCGGCCGCCATGAAGCACGACAGTCAGATCGTGGAGACGATCGGTCGGCATTCGCCCGGCGATACCGTGTCGCTCCTGGTGCGGCGTGGCGGGGAAGAGCTTACTCTTTCGGCCACGCTCGGCCGGCCTCCCGAGGGAAACGACCCTCAAGATCAATGGGGTGGCGGGCCGTTCAGCGAGCGACGTGACGGTTTTCCGGAAGTAATCGCACACGACACGATTGTGCTGCCAAGCCAGTGCGGAGGGCCCTTGGTCGACACGGATGGCAGAGTGGTGGGCATCAATATCGCTCGGGCTCTTCGCGTCACCACGTATGCCATTGCCTGGGACAAAGTAGTGCGTTTGGCTGAGGAGCTGAGGAAACGATAGCGTGTGCGACGGCAGGAAGCCGAGACGGTAATCGCCGGGTTGGTCGAGCCACCATCAGACGATTCACGCATTTATCATGGCGCTCGACTCTCGGGGTGCGAGCGGACCGGTTGGTTCGGCCTGGTCGCTGTCGCCCGGAAGCTTCCTTCTTGTGCAGGCCCCGCCCTTTCGGACGGGGTTGCTTCTTTGCGTCGCTCGTTTGGTGTAGTCTGGTAGGCACGATTTGCTGCTATGTATCAGCTGGCGTATCTGCTTGATCAAGTACCAGGAGTTAGAGGACCAGACGCATGGGAACACCAATGACTCGACGCGATGCTCTGCTGGGAATCGCTGGTGGGGCGGCTGCGGCCGCTACGGTTTCGCTCGCTCAACACGTGCTGGCCAGCACGCCGGGTGAACCGCTCAAGGGGAACATCAATCACTCGGTCAGCAGTTGGTGTTACGACAGCCTTACGTTGGAGCAACTGTGCGAGGCGTGTCAGCGCATCGGGATTAAGTCGGTGGAACTTCTCCCACCGTCGGATTGGCCAGTTGTCAAGAAATACGGGCTCACCTGCGCCATGACCTCGGTGGGGCTGGGGATCGCTGACGGATTCAACCGGGTCGAGAACCATGACAAGCTGATCGATGAATTACAGAAGGTTGTGCCACTGGCCGCGGAGGCGGGAATGCCCACGCTGATCTGCATGTCGGGTAACCGGCGCGGAATGGACGATGACGAAGGTCTGAAGAACTGCACGATCGGCCTGAAGCGGATCGTCGGGCTCTGTGAAAAGCACAAGGTGAACCTGTGCATGGAGCTGTTGAACAGCAAGGTGGATCACGCCGATTACATGTGTGATTACACCCGTTGGGGCGTGGAACTGTGCAAGCAGGTCGGTTCGCCGCGTTTCAAGCTGCTGTACGACATCTACCACATGCAGATCATGGAAGGCGATCTGATTAGAACGATTCGCGACAATGCCGAGTACATCGGGCACTATCACACGGGCGGGAACCCTGGCCGGCATGAGATTGACGAGACACAGGAGATATACTACCCGGCGGTGATGCGAGCGATCGTGGAGACGGGATACACCGGCTTTGTGGGACAGGAGTTCGTTCCCAGCTGGGATGATCCGGTCGCGGCTCTGGAGAAATGTGTCCGGATCTGTGACGTCTAACCGCGGCCCTCGGAGGGCATCCGCTTCCAGGAGAGAGCATCAGACCATGTTGTTGCCGTGTCGACGTTTCGGAATAGGTGCGGTTGCAGCTTTGTTGGCAATCCTTGGCCCTCGCGCGAGCGTGGGCCAGGGTCTGGCACCTGGCAAACCGATGCAGTATCGGGAGCTGGCGATCGATCCGGATCGCTGGAAAGAGCAGAACGTTTCCACGCTGCTCATACCGTGGGAAGGACGCGAGGTCGTGTTGCTGACGACCACCGCCGAATTGGACCGTCGCGTGATGAAACGGTTGGTGCAGCGTCTGGATGCCGCATGGAAGCTGTATGCCGACTTGACCGGGACTCGTCCACAGCCGTTTCGGCTGTTTCGTGACAAGGCGACGATCGCCGCGATTCCCGACGCGTCGCTGACGTGTGGTTACGGCTGCGGTTATGTCGGCGCGACGGGAATCGAAGTGGCGGGTTTCTATGCCACGGACTACCCGCTGGCACAGAAGGATCCGGAGGCTTTCTCTCATTACCTGTTCTATGAGATGGGGCGCAATTACTACACGTTCGGGGAGCGTCATTCGATCTTCATTACGGGCTATGCGGTCTTCATGCGCTACGTCTGCATGGACGCGTTGCAGTGTACCGATCCCGATGCCGTGACGCGCGCCACGATCGAGAAGTGCGAGTCGATCTATGCTGACTCGGATGTGCCGTTTCTGACGGCTTTCACGAATCTGGCCGACGGCGAGAAGGGGCATCGACTCAAAGATGCTCAGGGACGAGTGGTCGAACCGAGCGATCAGCCGGTTATGTACGCTACGGCGATGTTGAAGCTGCACAAGGAGTATGGCGGCGATCGGTGGACGAAGCGGTTTTTTCATCATCTCATGCGTTGTCCATCTTTTGACGGCAATACTCAGGAAGGGGCGCTGGCGCAATGTCAATCGTGGCTGGTCGCCGCGTCCGCTGCCGCCGGCAAGGACCTGACTGGCGTATTTGTGGACCGCTGGCGTATGCCGTTAAGTCCTCCGCAGCGTAAGCTGCTCTCCGGCGTCGACTGGTCTGTCCGCGACTTGGATGTGAATCAGATAGTTGTTCAGCTCGGTGCCACCCGATCAGATAACCCGGCTGCGCCAGCTGTGGAGAAGTGAGCCCGCGACGGCTGGCGGTGGCCGGCGCTCGATGCCCGTCTGGTGGAGTGAGTTGGCGGGCGGCTGCGAAGGTCGGTTTCGGTCGGAGCTGGGCCCGGACGCGGCGTGCCGGGAGCGATGCGGTCCGGTCAGCGCGTGATTGGCGACTCGGGGAATGGAACTTGCAGGGCTGAGGGATGTGCACCCGATCGATCTATTGAGGTGCCGAACCGGATTTGCCTGACGGTGAGGCGTTGGCAGGCCACGGGAGATCATGCAGACGATGAACCAGAATCAGCAGGCAGAGCGAGACGGGGGATTTGCTGAACGCAGCGGGTTGAGTTGGGGGCAGGATCTGGCGGCGCTTGGCCTGAGCCTGGTGATTTGCTTTGTCGTGGCGGGGCTGGGCGGGATGGTGACGACGCCGGAGATTGGAGGCTGGTATAACGCGTTGCGTAAACCGTCATGGACCCCTCCGGATTGGATCTTTGGACCAGTCTGGACATTGCTCTACGCCATGATGGCCGTGGCTGCCTGGCTCGTGTGGCGTGCGGCGGAATTCGCCCGTACCAAGGCGGCGTTGATCTTGTTTGGCTGTCAGCTGGTGCTGAATTTCCTCTGGTCGTGGATCTTCTTTGGCGCGCACCAGCTCGGTTTCGCGGCCGTGGAGCTGTTGGTCTTGTGGTGCTTCATTGTCGCGACACTTGTGGCGTTCTGGCGTCATGTTGCCGCGGCGGGCCTGTTGCTGGTCCCCTATTTGTTATGGGTGTCGTTCGCAGGATGTTTGAACGTGGCGGTGTGGTGGCTTAACCGCTAGTCCCACGCCGGCTTACGACCAGCTTCCGGTGGTCGCTGTCACCGCCCTGAGTGATGTGAAAGGCAGTGTGCGCCGCGACCTGAGCATGGTAGCCTGTGTGATCGGAGCCTGCGATCGGAGCCATCTGCCAGAGGTGCTCACGTTGTATTGTGCTGCGGTAACGTGCATAATGCTCCGAGCGTGCGAAGCCGGGGAATGCGGGCGATCGGGACGCTTGCTGGCTCGTGAGTTGGCTGATCAGGTTGGGCCGCGAAACGGTTGCGGTCTTCCATCCAGTCCCCTGAGTCGGCTTTCAACGCACGTCTCTCGCCGCAGCGGCCGGAGGCGGCAAGTGGGTGGGAAAGCTGCCCAACTGATGCGGGTTGGCCGACCGGACGCAGTTGTGGGAACGGAGAGGATCAGTTAATGAAGGTGGCAGTGGCGTCGCAGGACGGGGTTACGATCTCCGAGCACTTCGGACGTTCCGCGTGCTTCATCGTCTTTGATGTGGACGAAGGCAGACTGACAGGAACTCAGTTGCGCTCAGGAACGTTTTGCGGTCATCTGCATGGCGACTGTGAAGTGCAGCGATCGGATCGCCACAACGGTTCGCACGTGGACCACGCCGACCTGGTTCGGGCGATCTTCGATTGCCAGGTCGTGCTCTGCCGCGGAATGGGATGGCGAGCTGCGGAGGAGTTAGTTCGCAATGGAATCAATCCGATGGTGATTCAGGGTGAACTTTCTCCGCAGGACGCTGTCCAGCATTATATCAATGGTACCTTGAATCCTGCCGACGGCTTCTGCCGATGTCACAAGTAGGTGGATGTTCGTGAATGACCTGCTCGATCCCCAACTGAAAATCATCTTCTCATTCTATGAGCGGCTGCACCGCAAGGCGCCGGGAAGTGAGGCCACGACACAGCGAGCGTTGTCGTTGTTCAGGCACTTGCCGCGCTGCCCGCGCGTGGTTGAGTTCGGGTGCGGTAGCGGTGCCTCGGCGCTCGTGCTCGCAGCGGCGGGAGCCGATGTGACGGCCGTCG
>JBGSHS010000204.1:0-11922 GCA_041752115.1 Pirellulaceae bacterium
CGTCGACAAAGGGACTGCCTGAGTCCAAGTGGCGGTTTCTGGCGGCGAAGCAAGTGGATGGCCAGAGGGAATCGGCGCATCACCTCGTACGGCCCGAGAAGGCCCGTAGCGCGCCCAGGTCTGACAGACCTGCTCCAGTTGCTGAGCGTCGTCAGTCTGATTATGGGGTCCACGCGAGCGAGGCCGACCGGTGTCTCACTTTGATGACACTCACCTTCCAGGGAATGTGTCCCAGGTGGATGTGACCTGTGCGCAAACAAGCCACGGGTGGGCGCGCCGGTGGGGGCGACCGGTGCGCCAAAAAAAAGCGCAACCATCAACGTCCAACATCGGTGAGGCAAACCGCCGCTGTACTCAATTCGAATACCGCTAACCAGGTCCCCACGGACCTCCGGAATCAGAATCGCGATACCCGGAAATCAACCCAGGTCTGTCATCCCTGAACGCGCAAGCTCTGTCAGAAATCGCCTCGGTCTGCCCCAGACGCGCGCAAGGAGTGCCTTCGGCAGCGGAGATGAGCGACCCTCCTGGCAGGGGAGGAGCTTTCATTTCCGAGCGTGTCTCATTCGTGTCCCATTTTCACGAGTTCTTGGGACTTTGATTCTGAGATGGCAATTTGGTACTCGGTGGCGTGGAGTTACGGCCGGAAACGGCTGGGAGATAGCCTGCACCGGCAATGGAATCCCTTCGTGGCGCAGCCGGGTCAGAATACACCCGGCCGTCGACATTGGCCTCGGGGATGAGGGTATTGCATCGCTGAACTGCTATAATTCTGGGCGTCGGCATTTCTTTGAAAGCCGCGTCCATGTCCGACGTCACCCGCATCCTGTCGCAAATTGAATCCGGCGATCCGTCGGCGGCGGAGCAGCTGCTGCCGCTGGTCTACGATGAACTGCGGAAACTGGCTGCCGAGAAAATGGCGCAGGAGAAGTCGGGGCAGACGCTGCAGGCCACGGCGCTTGTGCACGAGGCATACATCCGACTGGTCGACGTGGAGAAGGCCCAGCATTGGGACTCGCGGGGACACTTCTTCGCAGCAGCGGCCAGCGCGATGCGACGCATTCTGATTGAAAGCGCTCGTCGAAAGAAACAGGTTCGGCACGGGACTGGCTGTCAGTGTGAAGAGCGACACGATGTAGTGCGATCCGGCGGCCCGGACCCGGAGACACTTCTCACCGTCGACGAAGTCGTGACTCGACTGGCGGAGACCGATCCCACGTCAGCGGACGTCGTCAACTTGCACTTCTTTGTCGGCATGACCCTGGATGAAACCGCCGAGGCACTCGGAGTCTCGCGCGCAACAGTCTATCGTCATTGGGCTTACGCTCGCGCATTGCTGCGGCAGGCTCTGCGAGACTGCAGTCACGATCCCTCGGCGTGAAAAATTTCCGTTCGTCCGTGAGACCCTTCAGGCGGTTTTTATCGCATTGATAGGTAGGGGACGAAGGAGGGTCATTTCATGTCCCAGCCTCCGAAGACCGCAAGAGACATCTTTCTGGCCGCGCTCGATGCGGACCCGGCCGCACGGGTTGTCCTTCTCGACGACTTGTGTGCCGGGGACGTGGAGCTGCGACGTCAGGTCGAGGCCCTGCTGCAGTTCCACGATGAGCCGGATAGCTTTCTGGACAGCCCGCGCATCGACCTGAGATTGCCTGCTGAGGCTGGTACCCCCAACGTCGAACCAACCATTGACCAGCCCAGCATCGAAGCCCTCGGCACCGTCATCGGACTCTATAAGCTGCTGCAGAAGATTGGCGAGGGGGGGTTTGGCGTCGTCTACATGGCGGAGCAGAAGGAGCCGGTCGAACGGCGGGTGGCGCTGAAGATCATCAAGCCTGGCATGGACACCCGGCAGGTCATCGCCCGATTCGAGACGGAAGAACAGGCCCTGGCGATGATGGAGCATCCCAACATCGCCAGGGTCTTCGACGCTGGGATGACCGACAGCGGCCGGCCGTACTTCGTGATGGAGCTGGTCAGAGGGGTCCCCATCACGGATTATTGCGACCAGCATCACCTCACGCCCCGCGAACGGCTGGAATTGTTCGTGCCGGTGTGCCATGCCGTCCAGCACGCCCATCAGAAGGGGATCATCCACCGGGACATCAAACCCTCGAATGTGCTGGTCGCTCTGTACGACGATCGTCCGGTGCCCAAGGTGATTGATTTCGGCGTGGCCAAGGCGACCAACCAGCGTCTGACCGAAAAGACGATGTTCACGCAATTCGGCCAGATCGTGGGCACTCTGGAGTACATGAGCCCCGAACAGGCGAATCCGAACCAGTTGGACATCGACACGCGCAGCGACGTCTACTCGCTGGGCGTCCTGTTGTACGAATTGCTCACCGGCACGACGCCATTTGACCGTCAGCGTCTGCGTTCCGCCGCCTTTGGAGAAATGATGCGGATCATCCGTGAGGAGGAGCCGCCCAAACCCAGCACGCGTCTGAGCACCAGCGAGTCGCTGCCGTCGATCGCCGCCAATCGGCACATCGAGCCAAGGAAGCTGAGCACGCTGGTCCGCGGCGAGTTGGATTGGATCGCGATGAAGGCATTGGAGAAGGATCGCGCGCGCCGCTACGAAACGGCGAATGGACTGGCGAACGATATCCAGCGGTATTTGAGCGACGAGCCGGTGGCGGCGTGCCCGCCTTCCGCCGCGTATCGGTTTCGCAAGTTTGTGAGCCGCAACAAGGCGGCAATGGCGACAGCAGGAATCATTGTGGCGACACTGTTACTCGGCACGGGACTCGCGACTTGGCAGGCCATCCGGGCTGTTCGCGCGGAAAGTCTGGCCAAGGAACATCTGGCCGCGGAGCAAGTGGCGCACCACCAGACCGAAATGGCGGAACGAGAAGCCAAGCAACAGTTGTTCAAGACTTACCACGCACAGGCCGATGCGATTCGTGCCAGCGGGCGACCGGGACAGCGCCTGGACGCGTTGGAAGCGTTGGGCAAAGCGGTCGAACTGTTGGAACCACTCGGCCTTGGGGAGGCGGCCCGTGACGCCCTGCGCGATGACGCGATCGGCAGCATGGAGCTTATCGACCTCCGCCCGGTCAGGGCGTGGCAAGCCAGACAGAGTCCGTTCCAAGGCATTTTGTCGCTGAGCGGCGACTTCGAACTCTTGGCCTTCAGTGACGGCGAATCGATCCACATACGGCGGCTGGCTCATCCCATGACCGACGCCAGGACGATCCCCACAATCAAGGAACAGTACGAGCAATTCCTGCGGTTCGACTCGACGAAACGCTACCTATTTCGGTGGCGGCCGATACACCGAACCCTGTACGCCACGGAGATCGCGACGGGGAAGGACGTTTGCGCCATCGCCAACGTCCTGGATGGTTTCGCCGCGGACTTCCATCCGCGGCGTCCCCTCGCTGCCGTCGGCGATCGGCACGGCGTGGTCCGCTGTCTTGACCTGGTCTCAGGCCAGGAAGTTCTGGAATGGTCCGTCGGACGGCCCATTTGGAGCGTGAAATTCGACCCGGATGGGGGCCGTCTCGCGGTAGGATCCGGAGAAGCCAAACTCGAAGAGGTCGAGACCAGGGGGATCGATGTGTGCGACGCCAAGACCGGTAAGGTTGTCTTCCAGATGCCGCAACTTGGCGTCCCAACGGTGTTGGACTGGCGCCCCGATGGGAAATGGCTTGCCGTGGGAATCACACCGGAAATCCATCTGTTCGAGGTGGGCGGTGCCGAGGCACGGCACCTGATCCTTCAAGGGCATCGATCGAAGATCACTGGCATTCAGTTCCATCCGCAGGGTCGATTTCTAGCGTCCACCAGTTGGGATGGCACGACGCGGCTTTGGGACAGCGCCAGCGGTCAGCAACTGTTGCGCCTCGAAGGCAGCTTCAGTCGTTTCAGCGAGGATGGAAATCTGCTGGCGCTCCAAAAAGGATTGGACATCCATTTGTTTGAGTTCGTGGCCCCATGCGCGCATCTCTGGTTGTGCCGAGGCATGACCCACGCGGTGGCGTTAGCGCCCGGCGACCGCCTGATGGCGAGCTGTCATGACGATGGAGTTCGGCTGTGGGAGCTGGACAAGCTGCGACAAGTGGCGTATCTGCCGATCGGCGCTACCCACGGCGCGGCTTTTCGATTTCCGACGGGCGAGCTCGTGACGGGTGGCAAGGCGGGGCTATATCAGTGGGCAATCCGTACGACCAACCGAGACGGCGCTGAGAAAATCCGCCTGGGCCCGCCGGAAGCGATCGACGCATCCTTGCAGAACCTGCGCTCGGTACATTTAAGTCGCGACGGTAATACGCTGCTGTCCGAGGCGTTCTACCGCGACGAGCCATTTCTTTTCCAAATGGCGGCTTCAGGTTGGCGGCAGCTTCCGCTGGCCAGCTCCCACTTATCACCAACGTCCTTCGGGGGTACTGTGTGGTCGCAAACCGCCCTCAGCCCGGACGGCAAATGGGCGGCCGCTGCATCGTCGGACGGCGTTCGTATCTGGAACGTGGGCAATGGTCAGCATGTCGGTGATTTGCCGACGCACGTCGGCGGCCCCATCTGCTTCAGCCCGGACGTCCGCTCGCTGATCGTCAACAGTGGGTCCAATATGGGTATCTGGGACGTGGGCACTTGGAAGCCGCTCCGTGAGGTCTCCTTTCAGAGCGATACTCCGTGGGCCGTTGCATTCACGCCCGACAGCCGGACCGCAGCCATCGGCGTCTGGGGCATCGGCGCCATGCTGTTCGAAGTCCATACAGGCCGGCGCGTGGCCACGCTGGATCTTCCGGAAAAACCGCCCGTCTATGTTGGTCTCAACTTCACTTCCAACGGTTCGCGTCTCGTGGCCGCGGTCGACCACAGCGGATGCTGCGTTTGGGACCTCCGCGCCTTGCGCGAACGGTTGGCCTCGTTGAGCCTGGATTGGAACCAACATCCGCTTCCCAAGGCGGATTCGGCAAGGGCTAAACCGCCGCTGCGGGTGGAAGTCGATCTGGGCATTCTCGCGGAGGAGAAACTCCCAAGCCCCGCAGAAAAGCCTGTCGCAGGGGAGCGCCCAACCACGGACAACGGAGAATCGTCAACGGACCGCTGAGAACGCAACACTGATCGCTGCAGTAGAAAAGCCGGCCGGTGAGCCTGAAGTGGCAACCTCACCTCACCGGCCGGCGCCTGACGCCCGCAACGCACGGTCCGCGCGCCGCGGGCAGACGGCTTTTTCCATTGTACTGCGGACCGCGTCCTTACAAAGGGAGATGCGTCATGTCCTCGAAATCAAGTTTCCTGGCTGTTCTGGTCGCAACTCTGGCACTCGCCTGCGGCACACCAGCCTTGGGCGGCAAGCCCCCCGCCCCTTCGTACCAGATCCTTCAACTGGACCTGGTGGATGATGACAACGTTGAATATGCGACCAGCAACGCGTCTGACATCACCAACCCGAACGAGAGCGCGATCCCGAGACAGGTCGTGGGATCGGTGGGCGCCA
Organism: Pirellulaceae bacterium; assembly: GCA_041752115.1. Classification (GTDB taxonomy): domain Bacteria; phylum Planctomycetota; class Planctomycetia; order Pirellulales; family Pirellulaceae; genus JAJRVM01. The sequence continues at coordinate 5,450 of JBGSHS010000204.1, forward strand.
CGTCCGACCAAGACATCCCCGCGTGTTGGACGACTAGTGTCGTCGATGGCACGGTCCAGTCCGAACTGCACGTGCTCGAGCTACCCACTGCCAGTGGACAGGCTACGGGCGTCAACGATGGTGGACAGATCGTGGGTGCGGGTTGGGATGGCAGCCAACCGGTAGGACTCTATTGGGCCAGCTATGGGGTTGAGCCCGAGCCTCTCTTGCCGCTGCTCAATGACACCGTGACCTACGCGTATGCCATCAACAACGACGGTGTCATTTGCGGCTGTTCAGGGCACGCAGTTTATGTGGACGACAGGGATGGCAACCCGGTATTCGACCATTATGAGTACCGACCTGTGGTCTGGCGAGTCAATGCAGTTGACATCTTCGGCCCGGTCGAACTCCCCGGGTCACAGCCTGACTGCGCATCGGCCATCAACGACAACGACGCCGCTGGTTGGGCGACTGTTGTAGGCACCCTGTACAGCGCGCTCGCCTGGACGGTTCAATCGCAGGCGGACGGGTCGCTCACTCTGGGTCAGTTTGTGGTTCTGGATAGCGTTGGGCGCGCCGAAGGCGTCAACAGGACGGGTACCCAAGGGACCGTCTGCGGAGGGGCCGAGACATCCAATCCGTTGTTGCAGGCCGTCGTTTGGACGGGCAGTACGAAACTGGCCTTGAAAGGTGCCCGATTCTACATCACGCGTGCTGCTAACGACATCAATGACCAGGGTGTGATTGTCGGATGGGCCGAGTACACGAAGAACCTATCGGGTAGCTTACGCGCAGTCATGTGGTCCAGTGCAACCGGGTCGATGGTCCTGCTGAACCAATTCCTGGATGACAATTCGCCGTTGACTAGCCTGTCCTGGGCCAACGCGGTCAATAACTATGGTGAGATCGTGGGGTTCGGCTATGCCGGACCACTGTGCAGGGCGTTTATCGCGATCCCCAAGTAATACGAACGGACATTCCCTTCGAAAAAAAGCCGGCCGGTGAGCTGAGTACGAGCAAGCACCCCTCACCGGCCCGCACCTGAAACCCGGGCTCACGGTCCGCGCGCCCGGGCAGACGGCTTTTTCATGGTACCGCGCGGGCCCAACTTGAGCCAAGGAGTCAGAGTCATGTTGAGAACTGCAATGCAAAAGCCGTGGTACCCAGCGATCGCCCTGGCTATCGGGCTGCTGTGCTCCCTCGCGGCACTGGCCGACAAACCGGTCAAGCCGCCTCGAGCCCCCACCCACGAGTTCGTACCTTTGTTCGCCGGGGCCGGGGAAAGCTCGGCCTTCGACGTCAACGATTCCGGTCTCATAGTTGGTCGGGCCGAGGGACCTCTGGGTATGGTCGCCGGGTACTGGGACGCCAGCGCCGCCTCCCCAACCTTCACTGCGCTGCCCGGTAATTGCCGGGTGGCTTCGGGAGTCAACGAGAATGGAGCGATCGTGGGGGAGAGCACGGACGGTTCTGGCTGCTACTGGAGCGGCGCTTACGCTACCCCGGTTGCCCTTCCCCCGCTCCCCGGCCACACGAATGCCTTGGGGTATAACGTCGGCCTTGACGACGTCGTGGTGGGCATTTCGTACGACCCCTCCGCCCATGCCGTGGCCTGGCGCGTTTCCGAGCCGGGTGTGTTTTCCGAGTCGGGTGTGTTTGGACCAGTCGAGCTGGCCCCCGGAGCGTCGGAGAGCGTGGCCCTCGGTGTTGCTGTGTCCGGAGCTCAGACCAACACCGTGGTGGGAGACGCCCGCTTCGGCGAACTTCAACATGCGGTCGTTTGGGAGCTGCTCTTGGACGAAAACGGTGGGTTCACCGTGACCGCCGGACCAACCGCGGTCGCTCCGTCCCCTTCTCATGCCCACGCCATCTCCGACGGTGGAGATATCGCGGGCGAGGCCAATGGTCGTGCGTTCGTCATTCGCGGCGGCCAGCTCAGCTATCTGGCGATTCCCCCGCGCTATTTTCAATATTCGTGCGCTTGGGACTTGAGCGACACCGAGGTCGTTGGAGACATGGACGAAGGCCGGACAACCTTAAATCCCCACGGGGCGCGCTGGTCGCCGGCGCTAGAGAACCTTGATCGGCTCTTGCCCGCGTCAGGCTGGGCCACAACCCACGCCGCGCGTGGAGTAGACAATCTGGGGCGCATCGTGGGCTATGGCATAGCTAGTGATGGCTCCTACCGTGCCTGGTTGATTCGCCCTTTGTAGTGCGCCAGCGCAATCCTCTTTAGATGGTTGCCCTCAGAGTGACGACCGTTGGTGGCCCTGCCGGCTTGTCCGGTGGGGCCGTTCTGCGTGGCACGTACGGGACGGCTCCGTCATGATCACGTTGGTCAACGCGCAATCCCCGTGAGACTGTCCGATCAGTTCAGAAGCTCGATGCTCTCCACAAGCACGCCATGGGGTTGGGCGAACCCCAAGACCGTCTGAAACGGGAGCGATTGGGTCTCGCTCCATTGGTCCTTCATTTCATGAGGTCGGATCTCCAGCACCGGACCGTCGTTGTTGGGCTCAAAAGACACAGTCCTCTCCCAGCGCCCATCCCCGACTGGTTGGGGCTCTCCCTCCCCGTTGGCCAGGACGGTCACCACAAGGTCCTCTGTCGCGCCCGCTGCTATTCGAACCCGTGCTCTTCGGGCTCTCACCGCCTAGTCCGCCGCCGGCGATCGTGTGGCCATACCGAGCACCCTGAACGCTCACTGGTCCTTGTGCGCTCAAATCACATCCACCTGGGGCACTTTCGGTCACCGGCCGCTGACTCATCGCTGTGTCATCTTGATGACAAATTGCCAGGTCCCGCCCGCAGTCGTCTTCTGCTCAAGTGTGCGTCGGACCGACTCACCGAGTGCATTTCTGACGGGTTCCGAGCGCGCACCGGTGGCGCACACCGAGGTGATTTCCGACACGTCCGTTGCGCGCCCAGGTCTGACAGACCTGCCACACTTCTCGCGTGTCGTCAGTCTGATTTGGCGGCGAACTGGACGGCACGCCGATGGCCGCGCCACTTTGACGGCACAGGGTCCGCAGCTTGCGCGCACCGGTGGATGTGACCTGTGGGCGCAAGCAAGCCAGGGGTGGGCGCGTCTGGGTGAGCGACTCCCTGGTTGCTCAAAGATCTCCGCAAGACATGTGCAACGTATTACGACGAACATCTCCCGGAATCGTCCATCGAGATCCTCGGTCACTCCGCGGCGGGCGTGACCTATCGTCATTACGCGCACAGGGCGCCGCGGGCATTCAAGGCCATCATGACGATTCCACAGCCATCGGCGTTCTCCGCACTTCTCAAAGGGTATAATGGCGAGTGTCCCTGTTGTCGGACGCGATTCGCGGACGCGTCCTGAACGAGGTGGATGTGTCCTGTGCACGTTACGGCTAGCCGCATTAGCCGGAATAGAGAAGCTGGACGGACCAATTCGCAGGTGTTTACAGTCCGACGCGGCACGGCTATCATGAGAGACGCCCCGGGTGTACCGTCGGCTGGCCTCGTGGTTCCAGGAGTTCCTTAAACATCGAAAAGGAGTTCGCAGATGGCCATGCGAGGATATTTCGACGTCTTTCCAGAGAAGAGGACAACCGAACTGCGGACCGCGACCTTTGCAGACGGCAACGCGGATGATCCGCTGTCTGACGGGACGTTCTTATTCACCGAGTACTTCTGTACGGATCTGAGGTGCAACTGTCAGCGAGTTCTCGTAAAGGTCTTTCACGCACGCTCGGAGGACGCTCCTCCGGTGGAAGTTGCTACGATCAGCTATAGCTGGAACCCGAGCACCGATGAAACGTGGGAACGTCTGAATTCGGACATGCCCAATCCGTTTCTCGATCCGCTCCATCGGCAAGCCCCCTATGCGTCCGAATTGCTCGATTTCTGGTGCACAATGATCGAGCGTGACAGAGCTTATGCGTCGCGGCTGGAACGTCACTACTACGAGATCCGGGCAGAGATCGGGCCGACAGAGGAGCAAGGGGATGGGAGCCACTTGTCGAGCCATGACGCGCAGAAGAGTTCCTTCCGCCCGCTCACCAAGCGGGAACGGACGGTCCGAAAACGGCTCTTGGCTCGCGCTCGCAAGCGGAAATGATGCGATTTCGTAGGGTCCGGGTAGGCCGGTACCGCTAACCGCCGTTTGGGCCAGAGGGAACCTTGATGCCTCAGGCCCAGCGTACTGTCGGTGGCGCACACCGACACGGTTTCTGCCAATGTCTCGCGCGGTCCAAACGCTTTGGCTGGAGTGTCAGCATGTTGATTTTTGGGGTCGACGCGATCGATACCGATCGATGTGTCATCCTGATAGCACAGCGATTCCCGACAACGTTCACGGGTGGATGTGACCTGATGTAGTTGGCGAATCGCATTCTGCTACGTGCGTAGTCGCGACATGGTCGCCTTTGGTACATCTCCTTGTGCGCACAGGTCGGGGCGACCTTGAGCACTTAGCAGCTTGCCCATACACTCTTCAGCGGGGGGCTATCTGCGCACCGAATTGACCTTCCGTTATGGGCTCAGGTAACGCCCTCCGCGGTCATCTCGGCTACTTGAATTCGCAACGTAGGCCGTTTGGGCCTTAGTCAGTTGGCAGCTGACGGCTTCTGGTCCCTGACGAGAAAGTATTCTCGTGTCTGTCAGTTGGCCTTGGACGATTCGGCGTCACTAGTGACCGAAGTGACCGACTGCCAGGTCGTGCCGATCTTCAGCTCATCAATTCCGTACGCCCCCTCCGCGCCGACAGAGAAGCGAATATGCGACACACTGGAATCGACTTGACCCGTGCTGCCTGTGCATGTCCACACGGATGGCTCGGCGGCATCAATGGACTCTCCAGGCCGAAAGACCCGATAGGACGTTTGCACGTTGCCCTCGGCGGAGACAAGCATCTTGGCGACACAGAAGTACGTCACGCCGTCTTCGATTGGCGGTGCCGCTTGTACGATGGAGCCACCGCTCTTGATGAACGGAAGACCATCTGAACTGAATCCATATGCGATGCCGCGTCGAGCCCGCTGCCCTTTGGAACTACCCTCACCGGAAAGAGACATCTCGAAGAACCGACCTGACTTTCCAGGTCTGCAATCGCTTTGGAGTAAGAAGCTCACGAAGTAGACGTTGTCGGATTCGACTGAAAGAGGTCGTTCAAGTTGACGGCGAATCGCGTCGCCTTCAGTGAGTTGAAGCAATCGACGGCCGGATCGTTTCATGCCGAACACAACGCCTGCCGGGGCATCGACCACAGTGGCGATCTTGCGGCGTCCACGTTGGCCCGATTCCCATCCGCCGGTCCAACCGAATCCGCTACGGCCACGTCGAATATGACCGGCAAGGTTTTCGAAGCCATCGTAGGCCAGGAGATTCGAGCCTGCTGCGTCCCGCTCGGCTGCTTCGAGGGAGCGAACAAACTGCCTCATGCCCAAGGGGATTCTGGCTCCTTGAGTCGGCTTGCATCGCATGTAGCGTCTCGCCTCACCGGCCCCAATTTGCTCGGCGAGAGTGGCGTCAGCGTTTCCGCCTGGCTCCCAGATGACGCTGCCCTCAAAGACATGAACCTCTGTGGATTCATCATCGAGCGACACGGCGTATTCCGTTCCCAGATCCACAATGGTGGCTTCCGGCGTTTCGAGAGTGAATCCGTCTGACAATTCCGTAACGTCTACGAAGATTTTGCCGGCGAGGAGGTACGCCGCATCCGCGGAAAGCACGTCCACCTCGCACGGTCCCTCAAGCACGATGTTTGTTCCCGATGTGAACTGCAGTTCTGCATTACCCGAGACAAGCGATAATGATCCGGGCGAGAACTTGCTGCCGGAGGCCAACGTGATCGGCGATTCCCACACGCATCCTTCCATCTGACGGATCGTACCGAGCGAGGCAAAGGTTGGAACGTCGTCTCCGCCGGAGGGATGGGTAATGGGATGAGACGGGTCGTCTTGATACCAGAACATCCACAAGGACATGACAACCATGGCGACGGATGCCGCCACGGTGGCGACTGCCAGCAGACGGCGCTTCGAGCGTTCCCCCGTTTTCCGAGGCGGCGACGCAACGTACGCTAACTCGGCCGCGACATCTTCGGTGGCCCAGGTTCGCAGGCCAGCTTCCAGGTCCATGAATTCACGGTATGCGGCTCGGGCCTGCGAGTCGCCCTTCAACACTTCCTGCAATGATTCGTGCTCCTCTGGCGAAATATCACCGGAGACACAATCGGTGAACAGTTTCCGGAGTTCTGCATCATTCATCAGTCGCCCCCTTCTTGTGCCAGGCGAATGCGGATGCAATCGAGCAGCTTCTCTCGGAGTCGGGTAATTTGCTTGTACAGCGCCCCTCGTTCTCTACCCAGGCTTGCGGCAACGTTGGTCATGGACGTGGTGCCGCTGTAGCACCGCCTGAGGATTTCTTGCTGCCGCTTAGACAGTCTCTGCATGCAGGTTCGGAGTGCCTGCAAGCGTGCCTCCGAAAGTCCTTCCTCCTCCTTAGCTTCTTCCGCCAAC
>JBGSHS010000205.1:0-61031 GCA_041752115.1 Pirellulaceae bacterium
CGCTCGGCTGTCACGCCAGTTGGCCCAATACGCCGTCGGGCGCGCCGAGAAGTCACGACGCGTCCAACGGGCGCGGGACCTGGAAACGCTGGCCGATAACGTCGTGACCCAGAAGACGGCGATGGAGACTACGAACAGTCCCGTATCGTCCGAGCAGGACGAACTGCAGGCCCAAATCGATGCCCTCGTCACCCGGGCCGATGTGGCATGGACGGATATCGGCGGCTTGGAGGCGACGAAGAGGCAGATTCAATTCGCCTTCGGCATAGCGGTCGCCCAGAAACCGGCCGGCGTAACCATTGACACGGTATCCAACGTCTTGCTGTACGGTCCTCCGGGGACGGGCAAGTCGCTGCTGGCCGCCGCCGTCTCCAACGGCTTGCGCGCCACGTTCTTCAACGTCAACGCGGCCCAAGTCCTGTCCAAATGGTTTGGCGAGTCGTCACGGCTGGTCTCGCTGCTCTTCACAACGGCCCGCCGGCGGGCCCCGGCTGTGGTCTTCATCGACGAGTTGGAGGCCTTGTTCCCCTCACGCGATTCCGATACCAGCGGCCCCGAGCGACGCGTTCTCTCGACTTTGCTGGCGGAACTGAGCGGTGTGGCAACTAGCGGCAAGAAGGCGACCGTCTTCACGGTTGGGGCTACTAATGCGCCCTGGTTGATGGACGCTGCCGCCCTGAGCCGGTTCGGCCGACGCGTCCATGTACCACTTCCCGATGGCGACGCGCGACGGGCGATTCTCGACATCCATCTCCGGCTCAAAGGCCATTCGTTGGACTTCCCCTTGGACCGTCTGGTGGCCGTTACCGAGGGGCTCAGCGGGCGACAACTGGCCCACTTGGCCGCCGCCGCCGTCGAGGCGATGGTCGCGCGCTGCAATCCGGAGCTGGCGGACGTCGTCGCCCGGCGAAGTTCGGCGGTCGACACGTATCAGATCGCCACCGGCCCGTTACGGTGGGCGGACGTCAAGCCGGTCCTGGCACTCACGAAACCGGATACAACGCCCGAATCGGTCCGACGATTCGAGACGTGGTAGACAACCTGCAAGCGGAGTCATCCAGATGCGTCTTTTCAAGTCCACGAGGCAGCGGGAATTGGAAGCGGAAATCCAAGTCCGCCAGAGCAAGGCCCGTATTGAACGATTCATGCGTAACTGCCGGAAGGTACAGCAGCGGTATTGGGAGCTCGGCAAACAGGCGCTGCGTCTGGGTGACCGCACGCAGTTCGAGCAGTTGGCCGGGGCGTTGCTCCATGCTCGCGCGCAAGCCAACCAGTGGGAACGATATCTGTTGCAGCTCGAGACGTTGAGCGTTCGCAGGGAAGAAGTCGCGGCCACCAGTGAGTTCATCAAGGGGATCTCGGCCGTGACCAACTCCATTTTGCGTGGGGCCAATCCCGAACAGATCGCCGCCATGCAGGTTAAGATGGCACAGGCGCTGACCAAGTCCGAAGCTCTGCAGGAGTTGTTGGCTGTAGCCATGGAAAGCAGCGTCGACACGGTGTTCGCCAGCGACCAGATGGACGAACAAAAGGTGGAAGAACTGGCCGGGCAAATGACATCGGAGGCGGAAGCGGATGAGAGTCGCGGCTATGACGAACGGATCAGCCACGGATTGAAGGAAGTGGAAGAGGCCATGCGTAAGGAGCTCTAGGCGTGAAATTTCTTCTGGAGAAATCGCTTGAGCATCTGGAGTCCGCCGGGCGAGAGCGGATCGCACACAACTACCGCCAAGCCAGGCAGCATTACTTGCAGGCCGCCGAGTGCCTGTTCAAAGCGGCCGCTCAAAGCGACGGCCGACTGCGCGACATCCGACTGCAAAAGGCCGAGCAGTTGGTGGAGATCGCTCGTCGCTTGGAAGGGGCCTCTCGGCTCAATCGTCAATCGGATGCCGAACCCGTCCAGGGGGAGCCGGCTGAAGGGAGCTTCTTGCTCCGCGAGCCGAGCGATGTGCGTTTCGCCGACGTGGCCGGGCTGGAAGACGTCAAGGAGGAGATCCGAGTGCGGCTGATCTATCCGCTGGCACATCCGGAGAAGGCGGAGCGATTTGGGATACCAAGCGGTGGCGGCATGCTGCTGTACGGACCGCCGGGCACCGGCAAAACGCTGCTGGCTCGCGCCGTGGCGGGCGAGATCGACGCGGCGTTCTTCACCGCCCGACCGTCGGACCTGATGTCCAAATGGGTGGGAGAAGCCGAACAGAACATCGCTCGCCTGTTCGACGAGGCCCGGCGGTGCGAGCGGGCCGTCATCTTTCTGGACGAGATCGACGCGATGATCCCCGCGAGGCGGTCTTCCGGTTCAACCGTCATGCAGCGCGTTGTGCCACAGTTTCTGGCAGACCTCCAGGGAATGCGCCAATGCTCCAACTGCATGCTGTTTATGGGCGCGACCAACGAGCCCTGGGCTTTGGATCCGGCCGTGCTGCGGCCCGGCCGTTTTGACATCCGAGTCTACGTGGGACTGCCCGACCAGGTGGCACGCCGCCGGATGTTGCAGATTTACTTGTCGAAGCGGCCTCTGTCAATCAATCTGGATCTTAACCAGTTGGCTGAATTGCTCGCCGGCTATTCGGGTGCCGATATCGCTGAGGTATGCCAGCGTGCCGCGGTTCGCGTTTTTATGGAGGAAATTCGCGAGGGGACGAATCGGGAGATTACCACCGAAGATGTGCGCAATGCCATGTCCTCCACTGGTCCGTCCGTCGCCGCCAAGGAAATCGAACGTTTTAAAAACTGGCGGACTGGGTGAAAGGAATCCAGCCAAGATCGACAATTGGAACGTGAGGGCGCTCCGACCTATGAAGAGGTCGTGAAGTTTCGCTGCCCAGTTGGGGTGGAGCATGCCAGTTGATGCCGGAATCCAATGCTTTCTATTCAGAATGGCCGTTCCCAGTCACATTCTTTCCCGATGGCCAGTGGGCATCGTCAATGAACGAACGATCTCTCGGATCCAGAAGTCGCGAGCGTGCTCCAAGCCCGTGCAGTCTGGACCTACGGTGAGGCCTGTAGTTTCGCCTTGGGCTTCTCTTCGGCCAGCTTAGCCGCCCCCCAACTTGCTCCGTTCTTCCTAACGTGACGGTGGGAACTGGGCAGCGGTATTCGGTTGCCGCACTCAATCGGGGATGGAATTTTGGGTGACGTCAGGCACGTCTCCAACGCGTCGACCACCTTCTGCACACCGCCGCCCCCCGGCCAACGGGCGATTCATTAAGGGGATCCGGCCGGAGAACTGAGCCGATTCGGGCTGGACGTCGTCTGCTCAGAAATGAAGCCAAGTTTAGTTAATTCCACGGAATTCAACGGGATTCTCCGCAACGCGACGACCGCATCAAATCGCCAAGAATCTGCGGTCTTTCCAGGCATTCCCGGGGTGTGCAGTCGCCAAGCACATACTTATCGTCGGCCAGAACGAATACGACATTGAAAGGACGCTGGTCTGCGGTGTCCGCCAGTGTGACGGTCGGGGACCCGAGCCAGGCGGCACAGGCAACAACAGTGATGAGGGCAATCTTCAGTGACACGAATTGCTCCCTTCAGCAGGAATATCGGCATACGTGCGTACGAGATGGCAAGCGAAGCAGATTGTCGGGTTATCCGCATTCACCGCGCAGTGGCCGTGTGAGTCGCAAGCCACATGGTCCCAGTATCTGTGTTCGCGTCGCCAGCGTCAACGTGCAGAAGCAGACGGCGGACTATGACGCTCGTCCATGTGTGAGTGGAAATGCGGGCAGTTGTGTGGCACTTGTCGACAGACAAATTGCTCCTGCCCCTGGGGCACACCGCGGACAGTCGGCCTGCAAACAGATCTCCGCACCGTTCCAGACCTGTGCAGCGACAATTCGAGCATGGTGTTCTCACGGAGACACGGAGACACGGAGACACCGAGAACTGGAGTAGTTGTCAGAATTCGCCGTTCACAAGCCGAGTGTTACCATGCTCTACGAACGTCACGGCGTGAACTGCACCTCCTGGATCACAGGCTTTCGAATGGCGGCGTGAAACATAGGATACCGATCAGACGGAACTGCTGTTGACCACGGTGCTTATGTTGGGGCAGCGTTGGTTTTCGTCGCATTCGGAAATCCGGCCGGGAACTCAACCGGGCTCACGCACGTCCAATCTGACGAGAGTAATAGAACCATTGTTCCACTGTTGCTCTCGCACATCGTGCGGACGGTGTGATTCACAAGCAGGGAGCGAGGGTTGTCGTGCCAAGCTAGTCACACCCGAAAAGGAGCCGATCGAATGAGTCGACTCATTGTTCTCCTGGTCGCAATGGGGATCGCGTTCATCGAGGATCTTGAGGCTCGGCAGTCCGAACCTCCGTGCGAACAGACGCTCTCGGACTTGCACGGTGACGCCCCTCCGCTGGGTATTCCGGATCGTGGTACCTGGAAGGCGGAAGTCGACAACGAATGGGACGGCGAGATGCGCGAAGCGAAAACGCATCTGCTCGTCGTGGAGTTCCGTGTGAACGGTCAGCGGTTTGAGAGCGGAGATGTCGTATTGGCGAAGGGACTGTACGAGGTCGAGATTTACACGAATCACTGGGGGCAACCCTATCTCACATATGCTGATGTCACGATCCTACGCAAGGGAGACCGAACAGTGATTCCCTTCGTCAATACGGCTTCGGAGATCGAAGCGTTTCGGTCGCAGCAGATTGCCGGCCGAAGTGTAGTGGAAGTGTGCGATTACACGCCGCGCCCGGTCGAATGAGAGCGGTCCATGAGACGTGGCCAAAGCACAAGTGTCGCGACCATTCAGGAAACAGGAAGATTCAGATGAAAAGTATATTCGCAGCTACTCTTGCTTTGCTGGTAACGATCATCACTTCGGCGGCCTGCTGTCAAGCCGATGAGCCTGTACGGCTCATGCCGTTGGTCGTTCAGTGGCAGTATCCTGGATCCGAGATCCAGGGCGCTTCGATGGGCGATGCGGCGACCGTCAATCGCAGTGGCGAGCGTACCGTGCCGTCGATCATCTGCAAGACCATCTTTACGACCAAGGACCCCATTGCCAAAGTCATTGAATACTACACGGCCAAGCTGAGGCAACCGGCCGATTCCGCAGACTCGGAGAAGGCACCGGAGTCGGCCGATAAGCCCGGTCGTTCGGTGATGGTTCATGAGGATTCGGAAGGTCGGCCGTTGCAGGTCCACATCATCGTCGTGAACACGGACAAGACATCCACCACGCTGGTAATCAGTCGCGCGGAAACCGAACCCGAAACGCACATCGCCTGGACGCACTACATGCGATTCTAGGTCTCGGTGCCGGGTGCCACTGGCTCTGCCAGTGCCGCAGTACCGCTGGTCTTCCATTTGTCTGGGTGCCACTGGCTCTGCCAGTGCTGCAGTATCGATGTCTTTCCATTCGACGCACGTGTTGCCCTATGCCACGTGCATGTTCCAGGTCATTCAATGATCAAACGATGTGGCGAACTCGGCGCGCTTTGTGCCCCTTCATTCGCCCATCAACGAGTGCGAGTTGATCACGCAGCCTTCCGACAGCAAATCTCCTCTGGGCCCTCCCCAAGCAGAGGAACGTGTTGCCACTTCAGCACTGGCGAAGCCAGTGGCACCCTGGCAGAGCCAGCCAACTCTGCTTGCAGATGGACTTGTTTCCCGTCGTGCGTCGAGTTAACGTACGGCGTTGGGATTCTGGGGTGGCGATGTTCCGAGCAGGATGGTCTGTTCACTACGTACCCTGCCGAGTTGGAGGAAGGCATGAATCGATCAGGCCGTTATGCCGTGTTCGGGACGCTCTGGCTTGTCTGGTGCCTGTTATTGCCGGGTCTGTTCTCGATGGCAATCATCACGGGAGATGGACACTGGTATCACCGGTATGGCTGGGTGTCGTCCGTGGTCCTGGTAATCGCCGCATGGCTCAACTGGTTGCTGTGTCGTCACGATCGCTTGCGACGCTTTTCGGCGCTGATGGCGATGGGAATGACGTGGGGCATGTTGGCCGATTTCTATGGTAACTGTCTCTCCAGCTATTTCGCTTTTCATTCCATCTGTATTGCCGTTCCATTGTTTGCGTTGGGGCACGTGTGCTACGTGTATGGCACGCTCGACGCGGCCAGGCATCTGCAGTTGACGCGGCGGCCTAGGTGGCTGGGCACGCTTTCACGGATCGTCATCTGCTTCTGTCTGCTGGGAGTGGCGCTGTGGGGGATGCTGGTATATCCGTCCGCTACCTTGCGAAACATGTCGTTGCCGACGCTTGCCTACTCGATCTTCCTGGCCGCCGCTGCCGCAGTGATGGTCACGGTTGCGGTTTTCGACCGTCGGTTCATCGCAATGGGATTGGGAGGCGTGCTGTTCATGGCGAGCGACGCATTTCTTGCGGTCGGGCTGTTTCAAGATAACTGGCATGGGCTGGGTGATTACTGCTGGATCACCTATGGCACAGGCCAGATGCTGATCGTCTACGGTGCCATTGCCGCGACGTGGCAAGAGGGTAGGGCCGCATGGCGTTGAATAGCGATCCGGTGTATTGCTCCCGTTGCGATTAGATAACTCACGGCCTGTGGACATTGTCTGACAAGTGAACAAAGGCCACAACTGCGACCAGGGCGGGCTCTTCTGACCCTTCACGTCCGCGGCGAAAAACAAGAAAATTGTTCTTCCCGCAGCTCGCAGTCGTGCCGAGCGTCTATTGTGGTGTACCAAGCGTGAGCGCGTAGAGCACCGCTCCGCCATGCAGTTGCAGCGCCACGCGGGCCGATCGGCCCTTCAGAGCACTCAGGTCGGGATTGTTTTTCCAGGTGACACGCGCGCGCACCGCATCCTCAGTGATGGGACTGGAATCACCGAAATCGAAACCGGGGATGGGAGCGCCATGTTCGTCGAGCAGAGCAGCCCTCACCGAGCCCGATCCACGCTGTTCGACGTTCAGCAACAACGTGGCGCCGGTTACGGGGATGGGGCGAGTGGACAGCGTGCCGGACGCGTCGGGATCTGCGGCGGTCAGTCCGGCGAAGCCGTCGCGACGCAACTTGGCCACGCCGATCGTTCGTGCTCCGTACGGGCAGGGGTTGGCTGGATCGCGCGAGAAAGCATTGAAGAAGATCAGCAGTTCGTCGCCGACCATGAACGGCTCGTTGTGCAGCGGGACAGCGCCGCTCGCAAAGTAGCTGCCGGGAGGTCCCGCCGGTATCCACGGCTCGCGGTTGTCGACCCACTCCCATGCCTCGCCGTCGCTGCGAGCTGCCAGCATGACGGTGAAGAGCCCTTTGGGTTTGTCCATTCCGCAGGGAAAACCGAGGTCCTGATTACCGTAGTTGAACGGTATCATGCACTCGACGGCCGGAGCCTGCACGCCCTGGGCGGTCATCTTCTCTGCCTTCTCGGGGGGCGTCCAGTGCACGAAATCGTCGGTGTAGGCGAACGAGGGGCAGGCGTAACCGCTGGCCCGCACATACGCCATCCAGCGCTGGTGACGGTGATCACGAACGATCAACAGCCGATCGCCGCCGCCGCTGGGCAACGTGTCCAGCCGTTCCAGGGGCTCCTGCCAGCGGAGGCCGTCGGGGCTGTAGGTGATGTACTCACCGCGGGCCGCCCAATAGCGCTGCATGCGATCGGCCGGACGCCCCAATGAGCCACTCACTTCATGATTGTCCCAGCAGTGAACCGACTCCCAATGCGCGACCATCTTATACCGCCGATCTGGGTTGGGTTCAGCATCGTCGCGTACAACCGTGTAGCCATCGAAGTTGGTCAGAGTCCCGTCGGTCTGTTGAGCCGCCAACTCACCGTTGAGAATGATGTTGTTGCTGCGGCTGCCACGGAACTCGATCTGGCCGAGCTGCGGCTTTGTCCAGTGAACACCATCGTCCGATTCAGCGTACTTGCCGAGCATCGTTTCTACAGGTCGAACATCGGCCGTCGATCGGGGGCGGAACGCATAGTTGTCACCTGTGCCCCAGACTCCGGCTCTTGCCATTTCATGCGGACCGCCGGCGTTGTGACCCATCATCAGGGTGCAGTACCACATTCGCAACTTGCCGCCGGGTTCGCGAATAACATTGCCCCAGGCGCAGTCGTTCTCGGTCCGCGGATCCTGCTCCGGCCAGATGACCGGCGTCTCAAGTGGCTTCGCTCGATTAGCGATCCGCCGCAGTCCGCTCTGTCTGGCGATCCAGTGATCATGGGCAAACAGATACAGGTCGGGATCGTAAGTCGTGAGGGGGTCCCGATTCGCTGCTGGTGTCGACGGGTCTGCCTGTCCTGGAGCGGCAGGCGGGACAAGCAACAACGCGGTGAGCGCCAGGATGCAGTGGATCGAGCGAGTCATGGCAGTTCCTGATGTGGTTAACTGGCCGTTGCTGATGCCCACATTTTACCTGCGCCGTAATTGCCAGTGACAGTGCTGTCGGTAGATGCTGCGATGATCCTTCCGTCCGCGTGCCACTGGCTCTGCCAGTGCTGTAGTGCCGCTGGTCTTCCATTCGTCAGGGTGCCACTGGCTTCGCCAGTGCCGCAGTATCGCTGTCTTTCCATTCGACGCACGTGTTGCCATGTGCCACGTGCATGTTCCAGGTCATTCAACGGCTAGACGACGTGGCGAACTCGATCCGCGTTGTGCCCCTTCATTCGCCCATCAACGAGTGCGAGTTGATCACGCAGCTTTCCGACAGCAGATCTCCTCTGGGCCTCCCCAAGCAGAGGAACGTGTTGCCGCTTCAGCACTGGCGGAGCCAGTGGCACCCTACTCCCGCTTCAGCACTGGCAGAGCCAGTGCCACCCTTCACTTCCGTCTGCATTCTGCAGTTCCTGGTGGGATCTTCCGCGGTCTTTGTACCCATGCTAAGCGAGGTGTCCCATGCGACCGAGCCGATAGTCTTCGATTGCCTGCCGGATCTCGTCGCGCGTGTTCATGACAAACGGCCCCTGGCCAACGATCGGCTCGCCGATTTTCTGGCCGGTGAGAACCAGCAGCCGGGACGGCGTTTCCGAGGTCAGCTGGACCATTGTTCCGGTCTGCTCCAACTCAGCCAACTCGACGGCTTGCGTCTCGATGTCGTTGATCCGGGCCGTGCCCGACTGAACGACAATCAACGTGGTATGCCCGTCCGGAACATGGAGTGTGGCTTCTTTCTGTTCGGCCAGCAGGACGTCCCAGACGTTGATCGGAGTGACCGACCTGGCGGGGCCTTTCGTCTGCTGACATTGCCCCGCAATGACGCGGATCGTGGCCGCTCCGCTTGGCAGTGTCACGTGTGGAATGTCGGCAGCGAGCAGACTTTGATATCTGGGAGGAGACATTTTTTCGCGTGCCGGGAGGTTCACCCACAGCTGAACCATCTCCAACGTGCCTCCGGTGCGGGTGAAGCGGGGGCTGTGAAATTCTTCGTGAACTACGCCGGCCGCGGCGGTCATCCACTGCACGTCGCTGGGGCCGATCGAGCCATGACTGCCCGACGAGTCGCGATGTTCCAGTTCTCCCTGATAGACGATGGTGACCGTTTCGAAGCCGCGATGCGGATGTTCGCCGACTCCGCGCGGGGCGGCGGCAGGGGCAAATTCATGGGGACCGGCGTAGTCGAGCAGCAGGAACGGATCAAACTGATTTCCGTCGGCGTAACTCAGCAGGCTTCTGACAGGAAACCCGTCACCTACCCAGTGTTGTGGCACGTCCCGGATCATGCGGCGGATGGCCTTCATTGACAACTCCTCGCGTTTACGCAAGCCAGCACGTTCAGTGCCGGGCCATATAGCTCGTAATCAGGTTGCGGTAGGCCGGCAAATGGTTCGCAAAGAGCTGTCCCAGTCCTTCGACGTCGTTGCGCCAGTCGCGATGCAGTTCGCAGGCCACACCGAACCAGGTCATCAGCTGCGCGCCGGCCGCCGTCATGCGCGCCCATGCTGCCTCGCGAGTCGTGTGGTTGAACGTGCCGGACGCGTCGGTGACGACGAACACCTCGAAGCCTTCCTCGAGGGCCGACAGTGCAGGGAACGCTACGCACACTTCGGTGACAACTCCCGCGATCAACAGTTGTCGCCTGCCGGTATCCTGCACGGCACGCACGAAATCCTCGTTGTCCCAAGCGTTGATTTGTCCAGGTCGGGCGATATAGGGAGCGTCGGGAAACCGCTGTTTGAGTTCAGGTATGAGAGGGCCGTTGGGGCCTTCCTCAAAGCTGGTCGTCAGGATCGTCGGCAACTGGAAATATTTGGCCGCGTCGGCCAAAGCCAGAACGTTGTTCTGAAAATCGTCTGGGGAAAAGTCCCCCACGATGTTGCAGAGTCCCGACTGATGGTCGACCAGCAGGACAGCGGCGTTGTTCTTGTCCAGCCGGCGGTACTGGAAATTCGCGTTCATGACACCTCCCCTGTCGCAATCGCTCTTGATTTTGTCGCGTTGTGGGTAATTATTGCCACGAAGCGGAAAAATCAAGCCCTTGCGCGTCGCGCTCGGAGATGGCCGGAGAGATTCACCACGAAGGGCGCGCAGGAAACGAAGGTAAGTTGCTGCCGCTGGAGCAGGACCGCGTCGCCCTGGTGTGACTGACCAAGGGGACGCGGATCGTTCCAGGCGTCGTTCAACGCAGGAGGATGACGCTGGCTTTGTTAGTGCTGATACGCCTGGCAGACGGCTTTTTCCTGTTGGAGGTTCGTTTTGCCTTCACAGATGACGAAGCGGGTGTTGTAATCGAGCGGCTGCCCCTTGGCGAGCGGAACGATCGTCCTTCCCGGAAAGGCCAAGGAAATACAGGTGGACCCGTAGTAGCGGAAGTTATTGGGAAACAACGGTGTGCTCTTCGCTTCGAACATCATGACGGTGGTGAAATCGGGCGCTTCGACCCCCGCTGCCGGATACTTGCCGTAGAGTGCCATCCATGCGGCGTCGCCCAGCGTTGCTCGGTTGGATACGCGCTCCACGGTAGCCAGATCATCTCCTTGCCACTTATCGGGATTTGGATGCACGGCGCGCATGGAGAAGTCCCGGACCTCCGGATTCAAGCGGACCGTCATGCCGCCGTAGCCGCCGTAGTCGACATTCTGACGTCCGGCGATGGCGATCCCATCGACGAGCGCCTCGAGCCGGATATCAACATCCACCGTGCGACGGCGAGCGCCCGCCGACCCCGTGGTGCGGGAGGCACGAATCGTGACCGTCTCGTTCACAACGGGCGTCGGATCATCGTCATAGCGCCAGACATTCACTGCCTGAAGCACGGCCTCATCCGCGCCGGCCTGCATCCTGGTGATCTCGACCGGATAAGCGCGGATCTTGCAGACGGCCCACAAGTCGCCGATCTTTTCATGGTGGCGGACTTCGCACCAGCTCCACCAGAGGCTGCGGTGGTGCAGATGATCTTTGGGGTAGTCGGCTGTAAGCGGCTCGCCGTGGAAACCATACAGCGGATAAATGTAATCGCTTCGCTCGCCGCCGTACTGGCTTCCGTCAGTGAAATAGGCGCCGTTGTACGGCTGATCTCCCTTCCCGAAATAACTCGGCTTAACTCCCTCCGGAAGTGGTACTGCTCCGAAGCGATAGGTCAGGACAGGCTTACCCTGCTCGGTGATCGTGTAGCTCTGAGTCGCTTTGTCCAGGGAAAATGCCATGGGCTCTTCGTCCGCAGGAAGTGATGCCGGAAGGAAAAACGCGAACAGCGCCACGGCGCTGAGCTGATGTTTAGCCATTGTGTGGAAACTCCTCTCTCAGGTGCTTGTACGGCGGGCGATGGTTCTACGATAGCGAGACCTCGTCGCTTCCGCAGCGAGGTATCAGACATGGCAACCCGAAGCGTCAGCGAGGGTGAGCCGTCCAAAGGCTCAGTCCGCAGGTTCGGCGAGTCGCCTAGGTATGACCGAGCGAGCTGTGTCGGCAGGCTGTGATACGACGTCCGCCTTTATTAGACTTCTCGCACCCGTGCCCCGTCAAGAACGGCAGTGCCTATTGCTCTGCAGAACACGATCTAGTCTGGCGCGAATCCCAGGTCACGCCTGCGTGGTTCACTCCGTTTCTTGTAGCGACGACTCGGAAAGCGATGATGGCGACCAGTAAACGGAGTGGCAGAAAGGCCGTCAATTGCTTTTCGTATGCCACGTGCCCAGACCCTCGATCCAGGACAGCAGTGGGTATGCCGGATTGTAGTGCTTGTTCAGGAAGAGTGTGTTGCGCTCCCCAAAGAGCGTTTCGCCGGTCCAGTCGGCTACGGAGATAACGATCTGTTCGTGACGGCACAGAACGGGTGAAACTCGCGTGACACGACCGGTTGTCTGCCAGTAAAGACAGCCGCATGTGTTGTGGCAGCGACGACGCAGCGCACATGGACGGCAGGGTTCTTGATCCTGTTGCGATTTGCCTTGAAGTCGAGCGTGTTTCTCGATATCGATGCCCACGGCCACGTGACCGATGTACCTACCAGCGTATCTCTTCCTCGCTGACCAAGCGAGTTACCTGGTGCCAGCGCGTAGGGCCGCGCAGATGGCCGCGCTGGTAAAAGGGATAGTATTTTCCCGGCGGATCAATCTCGACCAGCTCATTGCCGCGGAACGTCAGCGACTGATAGACAACTCCGCCGATCACCGTCTCGACCGGACCGCCATACACGCGGCGCGCGACCGTGCGCTCGTGGACCGGAAACGTCAGCGAAAACACATCGCCCCGCTCGGCCGGGCCCAGCGCGACGTAACGCCCCTGCCATGTTAGTTTCACGGAATCGTGATTGCGTGTGGCCTGTACATCGTCGCTGCCGGCAGCAACCCATTCAGGTGCACGCAACTGAATGTTCGCCAGAGTTTGCTTGACCTTCACATCCACCCGTCCGGCATAGGGCAGGTGGCTGTCGATGTCAGCCCATTGCGAGGCGCGATTCAGGAGCAAGTTGATACGCAGCCTTCCGTCCGCCTGGTCGAGAATATGCTCCCAGAGATAGTAGAGCGTTCGAGCGGCGTTGCCGGTACAGCAGTGCATGTGACCGCTCCCCAGCGGACACCCATCGTTAGCTGACGGCCAGCCGAAGAACGCTCCCACGTTCCGCTGAGCGACTGCGTCGGCCGTTTCGTTCACCTCCGCTTTGCGCGGCCAGCTGCCGTGTGACCAACGGCTGGTCCAGTCTGCGGATCGCATCTGACACTCGGCGAAGTGATTCCGCGTCCACCGATCGGCGTCGTCCCAACAGGAGTCGGTGCCCTGACTGGCGAGCGTCAGGGCCACGGCGATCATGTCGGCCACCCCGCAGGTTTCTGCCGTTGGGTAATAGGGATTCTGGTATTCAACCCAGAACCCGATCCGCGTCGCCGTCTCGCTCTGCCCTGGTAGCTGACTGTTATGCCTCTTGGCCCAGTCATAGCTTTTCTGGCAATACGCCAGCAGCTGCGAGTTGTCTGTCCGCACGGCGTAATCGGACAAGTAGAGCAGCACGTGGCTGTGCAGCCCGGTATGGACGTCATTCTCACGGCCCGGATAGCGAACAGGATCGAGCTGGTCCTTGAGCCATTGGCCGTCGGGGCCCCAGTATTGCGAATGCTCCAGAATGTACGTGACCAGTTTATCGCCGAGTTGCTTTGCCGGCTCGTATCCGGTCGCCGAGTAGTAGTGACCAAGTGGTTGAATCAGCCGGGCCGTCATCTCGTTGTCCGGCACGGGACCGAGTGGTGGCAAATCAGGTTGAAGCTGGTAGCCGAGCGGGAAGTTCTCCATGTTGAAGTAGGCGTAATCCTGCCGATCCACTGCCAGTTCCGTCAGCCGCCCAATCATCGTTTCAATCCGCTGCTTCCAGCGTGGATCGTGATCGCGCAGATAGGACAGAGTCATGACGCTGATCAGGCGACCCTGTCCCAGCAGCGCGAGGGCTGTCCAAGGCTGCTGTGACGTGCGGGCTCGATAGGCCAGGCCGTCCGGTCCCAGGCTCCGCACCAGACAGTTCATCCACGTCGCGTCGACGACTTCGTTTTCATTGCTCCCTGTCATGAGCCGGATGAGCGGCATCGCTTCCATGAACTTGGTTTGCAGATGAGGATAGTCTTCTTTGCGCATCGTGCACGGCTGCGTCTGGTAACTGACAATCCAGTACAGCGAGAAATCGTCCGCCGGATCGAGCGGTCGAGTCAGTCCGTTGATCGCCAATCTTGCCATCTCGGCGACATCAAGCGTATCGGGGACCATCACTTCGTACTGCTGTCCGCGATAGGGAGGGATCGCCACGGGAGGAGCAGTCGGGTCGATCCACTCCTTTTGTTTCTGCGATTCGCCGTGGCTTTCATCCGACCAGTTCGGTTCTGCCAGCATGCCGGTCACCAGGAGTCCGGCGAGCAGGGCACGTACCGTTACTTGGGACCTGCACCGGGATGATTGCGGATCGCACATAGACCTTGGCACCTCGCGCATGAGAATCGAAGCGGAATCCGAGCTGTTGACTATCCTACGCGAGGCTGCAGTCGACCGAAAGTCGGTTGAGTCATCATCGCACGCCTGTGGTTCGTGTGACTTCGGTTTGTCGATTCCTGTTTCACCCCGAAAGGAGGTCTGTACTCGAACCGCTGGCGGTGGTGGAGTTGGCGGCGTCTTCGTCCTGAATCAACGTTCGCCATTCGGCGCCAAGCCGCTCCCCATGGCCTCATGCCAATGACGAATGACGGAATTCGAGATTCGTCATTGGGTCTTTCGTCACTCGTCACTTAGTCCTCTGTGAACGTGACTTCAATGCTCTCGTCCTGCTGGAGCAAGGTGACGAGTTCCGGAGCGCTGAGTGGTGTGTTTCCTTTGGGAGTGGCAATAAACGAGTAGACTCCCGGGTCGTGGAGATCGATCTCTTGTTGAACGTCTGTGCTCTCACAACCCGCCTCCTCGAGCACCGATCGAACGTACTGTGCGGACTCCTCGCCTTGTACGCAGATTTTCCAAGTGACCGGGCGAATCTTTGAAACAATCGCTTTCTTCATGGCATCTTCCTTCGTTTTTTCTTCTCCCTCGGATGCAATTGTGGTGCCAATAGATGAGCTGACGGGACGGAAGTGCGGTTGCAGAGTGACGCCACGTCACAGTACTCGGGTGAGGGGAATGGCAGATGGCAATCGGAAACAACCGACAACGGTCTTGCCACTACCAAGCGGTCGGCAGGTGCATACGGGTGGCGGATAGGCGGGGAGCTCGTAACAGATCGTCTGCATTTCACTTCGCGGCCATTTCACGCTAGCGGGCCAGAAGAGCCAGTGGTTGCTGGAAGGAACCGGGTGCGACAGGCTGTCGTGCATGTGGGGCATAATGCCGCAGTAGGCGCGGGCCGGGGACGCGGACGAGTACCTCCAGAGAAACACCATGGACCGTGCGGCGTCTGAGCAGGGGTGGACCGTCGTCGGCGTCCGTCACCGCGGCGGTGAACCGCAGGATATCGAACAGGGAATGTCCAATTTCCCAGGGGGAGAGGTCCGTATTCGAACGCTGCGATTGCTCGATGTGTCGCTCACGCTTGCCGATTCATCCTGAGGCATTCCACGTTCGAAATGCTGCGGTTGCCTGTCGGGGACTCGTGGAGGGCGGGCGGTGAAGTCTCTGGATCTCATGCGTCAGTTCATCGGCAGCGGTGGCACGGAGTTTGCATCGCAACTGCGGAGTTTCCGCACCAGGTGCGAGGGCAAAGTGGATGAGCGGACGACTGGATTATTGGGAGATCTTGCTGCGTCTTTCGGCCGCGGTGGTGGGGGCCGCGATATTGGGATGGGAGCGTGAACGATCGGGCAAACCGGCGGGCCTGCGGACTCAAATGATGGTGGGATTGGGGGCCGCAGTTTATACGCTCTTGACCCTCAAAGTCTGAGAAGCCGATCTGGCGGTGAAAGGAGGGGGAGGGCTTGATCCGGTTCGAGTCATTGCGGGGGTGGTCGGGGGCATCGGCTTCCTTGGGGCGGGAACCATCATTCAAGCGCGCGGTGAAGTACAAGGGATCACCACGGCGGCGACCATTTGGGTAGTGGGAGCACTGGGGGTGGCCTGTGGGCTGGGGTACTTCTTTCTGTCCGCACTGACGGTAGTCTATTCACTTATCGTTCTCGCACTCATCAGCATTATCGAGAAACGGTTGGTACCATGAAGTCACGTCGAACTCGATACCCGATAAGCCCCGCGCGACCCCGATTGCCAGGCCTGAACCCATGGAATTCCTTCGCACTGGAGTATCTGGAAAGACACTGACTTGTGCCGTCGCCTCGATTGCCTTGGCGCTGATTCTGTTTGTCCTGATGGCGATTTGGCAACTGGTCCAGGGGCTCCACGTGTTGGGGAACGATCTGCTGCTTGATGAGATCCAGAAGGTGCGATCGCAGGCGGTGCATACGGTGGGAAGAATCGAACAGGTGTTGGAGTCTGACAGGGCGGCGGATCTGCGACGGTTTGGCACCGAGCGTGTGGGTGATTCTTTCCTGTCACCTACTCCTACTGACGATGGTCGTTATGTGTATGCGGCCGTCGTCGATGCCGACAGCACGGTGATCTGGCACACGCAACGCAACCAGGAGGGAAAGCAACTCAAGAGAGAGTGGTACGACAGCGTCGCCTATGGACTGGGACCGGACGTCGTTCGCACACACAGCACCGTGCTCGGCCAAGGATTGCCTGTTTACGATGTGCACGTTCCAATCTTCGTCGGCGGGCTGGATGTGGGGAGCTATCATATTGGTTTGAGTCAGAGGTGGCTTGATCAGTGGTCAGCCGAAGCGCGGAGCGAGTATCGCTTGCTGCGATTCCTGTGGATTGGCCTGGTCATCGCTCTGGCTGCCGTCGCTGGCACTGCGCTATATTTGCTGTCACGACAGATCCTGGTGCTGCAGAAGGCAGTGACGGAGACATACCTGCGAGCAGCGTCGGAACTGGGCCGCCTGGCCGCCGGATTGGCTCACGAAATCCGCAATCCACTGCATGCTCTGCGGCTCAATGTCCATGCTTTTCGCCGGACGCAGCAGGACCAGGGAGCGTTGGAGCCTGCGGAGATAACGCGGATGCTGGACGAATCCGCTCGTGAGATTGATCGTGTGGACAAACTGTTGCAGCAGTTGATCAACTTCGCTTCTCCGGCCGAGCCTCGGGTGGAGGCCTTCAACCTGAATGTCGAGTTGGCGGGTGTGGTCGATTTCCTGGGAGAGGAGTTGCGGCGCGGCAACATCGAGATTCGCCTGGTTGTCCCACGGGGGCCGGTCAATGTCCGTATGGATCCGGCGCGGTTGCGGCAGATCATGTTGAATCTGTTGCACAACGCGCGCGATGCCATGCCAGACGGAGGACGAATCGATGTCGAGCTCACCCGCCGCGACACCCACGCTGAGATTGTGGTGGCGGATGAGGGAACCGGCATCGCCGACTCCGATCTGCCGCATATCTTTGAGCCGTTCTTCACCACCAGTGACGACGGCACCGGGCTGGGACTGGCGCTGGTCAAACGCTTCGTGGAAGAAATGGGGGGGGAAATCGCTTGCGAAGTGAACCAGCCCCACGGGATGCGGTTTCGCGTTCGGCTCCAAGAGGTGGGGACGAGGGTGCAAGGGGGAGCATGTGCATGAAAGATGGTGGCACTCCGAGAATTCTGGTCGTCGAAGACAAGACGAGCGAACGAGAAGCGCTGGCTCGCCTGCTGAAAATGGAACACTACGAAGTGGACACAGCCGACTCGGCGCGCAAGGCGCTCTCCTTCTTGCGAGAACCGATTGATCTGGTGTTAAGCGATCTGAAGATGAGCAAATCGACCGGGCTCGATCTGCTGCGATACTGGAAAGAACGTCGCCGCGAAACGCCCTTCATCATGGTGACGGCCTATGGTGAAGTGGACTCCGCCGTCGAGGCGATGAAGTTGGGGGCCGAGGACTATTTGAACAAGCCGGTCAATCCCGAGGAACTGCTGCTGCTCGTCGCCCGCTGCCTGGAAACGCGGCGCAAGGACGAAACGATTGCCGAGTTACAGTCCCGCTTGGATGAGCGACTGGGGTTTGAACGCCTGATCGGTCATTCCGCGGCCATGCTGGAGGTCTTCGAGCACGCGCGCCGCGCCGCCATGACGCACAGCACCGTACTGATCACCGGCGAATCGGGCACCGGAAAGGAACTGATCGCCGAAGCGATCCACCAGAACAGCCTGCGGCGCGAAGGCCCGTTCATCACCGTCAATATGGCGGCCGTGCCTGAGCACCTGGTCGAAAGCGAGTTGTTCGGACACGTGAAAGGAGCCTTTACCGGCGCAACCGATTCCCGCATCGGTCGCTTCGAATCAGCCAACGGAGGCACGATCTTCATCGACGAAATCGGCGATTTCGCCTGGGAATCGCAGGCCAAGCTGCTGCGCGTGCTGGAAAACCGGACGGTCACTCCCATCGGCAGCAACAATAACCGGGAAGTGGATGTGCGGGTCGTGGCCGCAACGAGCCGCAATCTCGAGGCGATGGTGCGTGAAGGCGATTTCCGGGAAGATCTGTACTACCGACTGAATGTCGTCAATCTGAAGTTGCCGCCACTGCGCGAACGGCGCGACGATATCCCGCTGCTGATCCAGCATATTCTCAGCGAATTGCGTCAGGATATCGGCAAGCCCAACCTGGTCATGGACCGGGAACTCCGCTCCTTCCTGGAAACGTATGTCTGGCCCGGTAACGTCCGCCAGCTGCGCAATGCTCTGGAAAGCATGGTCGTGCTCGCATCCGAAAACGAACTGACCATGGCCGATCTGCCCGCCACCCTCCATAACGCCCCCAATGCCACGAACTCCCTGACTCTTCCACCCGGCATGTCGCTCGAACATCTTGAACGCGAAGCGATCCAGCAGGCACTCGCTCAACACGATGGCAACCGTACCCATGCCGCCGCCGACCTGGGGATCTCCGTCCGCACCCTGCAACGCAAACTCAAAGCATGGGGCATGGAACACGACGACGATGGGAAAGAGTAGAAAGAGCTGCCGTGGTTCACACACACCATCTACTCTTCCATCGCGTACAGCGCAAGTGAGTGGATTTCGAGTTCACCGTCGTTGGGGAATGGGTCCCAACGCAATCGGGCGATCGGCTGGCCTCCTCCCACACGAAACAGGTACTGCTTGACGTCGTGCGAAGCATTCAGTTTTCGGGAGTGGGACGCGATTGCGGTATAGTCTTCGCCCGTGCCTGCCCAGAAAAACTCGGTGGTCGTTGGCTTCCGGACACGTGCTTCGACCAGCACGACCAATGGACCTGTCGCGGGTGAAACCAAGTCAAATTCCAGCTGAGGGTCGCTTCCGACCGAAGTCAGGACGGTCGTGGTGTCGCGTCGTTCCAGGTTCAGATTTGTGACACGGAGTTGCTCACGCACGAATGCCGCTTGGTCGAAATTCCACCGGGCGATCATGCGAGCGTTCTGCAGGTCGATCGACTCCGGGTTGACTGACAGGTCGGGAGGCGGCGACGTCTTGAAGGACCGCCTGGCTGGGCGGATGGCGCCGGCCGACGAGAAGCGATACTTGCCCGAATCGACCAGCAGGATCGCTCGATCGCCCGACATGCGTACCAGCTGAACGCCGAGGGCCTGGCTGAGCGGTTGTCCGCTCTCCGTAATCCTCGACTCATCGCTGGCCGGCAGAATGACCGTGGCGGTCGTGTTGGCCGGAATCTCGACCTCCAGGTCAAAGCGGTCCTGGTCGATTCGCCAGTTACTGACGATCCGACCACGCAGCGAGTTGTACGAAGCGTTCAGCCAGTGGATCACCTGCCGCTCTTCGTTGCTGCCGGGGGCGGCCGGACGCGGCTGGATGATCATGTGTCCGTAGCCGGGATCGCGCGGCCGGACGCCGGCCAGCGTGTTGAACATCCACTCACACACAGCTCCGAACGAGTAGTGAGCGAACGAGTTCATGGCGGCGTTGTGACGACCGAAACCGTCTTCCTTCGTGTAGCTGTCCCACCGTTCCCAGATGGTTGTGGCTCCCTGTTCCACTTCGTAGCCCCAGGAGGGAAACGCGCGACTCTGGAACAAGAAGACGGCCAGATCATGTTGGCCCACGGACGAGAGTACAGGCAAGAGCGGCCGCGTGCCGAGAAACCCAGTCGACATGCGATTGCCGTTGTCGTGGATCAAGTCGGCGAGCTTCTGACCGCTCGCATGACGTTGATCGTGAGGGATCAGGTCGGCGAACAGAGCCAGCGCGTAAGCCGTCTGTGTGTTGACCGTCAAGCTGCCATCTTCCTGCAGGTACTTCTGTCGAAATGCGGTGGCAATGTGCGCAAGCTGGCTGCGATACTCCGTCGCTTCGTCGTCCCGGCCGATGGCGGCGGCCATCTGTGACATCATGCGGGTACTGATCGCGAAGTAGATCGTATCGATGTACTCCAGTGGCGTCTCCGCTCCCTGCGCCAACCAGTCGCCCCAGGGGTTTCCCTGCGCAACTCCCAGGAAGTCCCGACTGGTGTTCTTGCGCCATTGCATGAACCGCGTCATCGGTTCCCAACAGGATTCGATGACCCTCGTGTCGCCGTACGCCTGCCACACCGTCCAAGGGCAAATGACCCCCGCGTCGGCCCAAGCTGTGCCGAAGTCCCACCCGTGCTGGAAGGGAAACGGAGCGTAACCGGGAAATGTGCCACTGGGCCGCTGCGATTCCATCAATTCGCGCAGCCACTTCGTGTAGAAGGCGGCGACGTCGGCGTTGTAGGCGGCCGTGCCGATGTAGACCTGCGCATCGCCCGTCCAGCCGAATCGCTCGTCACGTTGCGGACAGTCGGTGGGCAGATCGATGAAATTGGCTCGCTGCGTCCAGACAATGTTCTTGAACAGCCGATTCACCATCGGATCGGAACATTCGAACGTACTGGTCATGGGAGTGTCGCTATGCAGAACCAGGCCGGTAACCAACGGGGCCTCGGTGACTTTGGCCGGCGCTTCGACCGTCGCTTCGACATACCGAAAGCCATGGAAAGTGAAGCGAGGAATGTACGTTTCGCCGGCCGGATCGCCGTCCAGAATATAGCGATCGGTGGCGCGCGCCTTCCGCAGGTTCTCGGTCATCAGTCGTCCGTCGGGGTAGAGCATCTCACCGTAACGCAGGGTGACCTCCGTGCCGGCCACGCCCTGAATCGTCAAACGAATGGTCCCGGCGAAGTTCTGTCCCAGATCGTACAGGTACTGGCCCTTGGCAACCTCGACCACCTCGACCGGCGCCATCTCCTGCGTCACCCGGACGGGCACGCCGGGAAACGCCTCGAGTCGCGGTCGACGGAAGCCGAGATCCACAGGTTCGCCGCGAACCTCGAGTTGTTCGCGCTCCTTAGTCGGATTGCGGAACTGATAGAAAGTGGCGGAGGGGTGACCATTCTCTTCGGCCAGAATCGCCTCTTGCCAGGCACTGTCGTCGCAGGTGACGGTCGACCAACCCGGTAGTTCTCGCCGAGCATCGTAAGACTCGCCCATCAGGAAGTCGGCTTCACGAATCGGTCCGGCACCAGTGACTTTCCACGACGTGTCGGTGCCCACGATGCTGCGTGTGCCGTCCTCGTACTCGATCTCCAATTGCGCCATGACGCTCGGGGTCCTGCCGTACGTGAAACGCCCCATCCGTTCGGTGCCGATTCCGGTCAAGAGTCCGAAGCCGATATAGCCGGCATACCAGCCATCGGCGACCCAGGCCCCGAGCGCGTTGTCACCCTCGTTCAGCATGTTCGTTACGTCGTACGCGCGATAGTAGGCTCGCTGGCGGTAGTCGGTCCACCCCGGAGCGAAGTATTCGTCTCCCACACGCGTTCCGTTCAGGTATAACTCATAGATTCCCAGAGCCGTGGCATAGATGGTCGCGCGGCGGATCGGGGAGCTGGTTGTCGGAAATTCCTTGCGATACTGATAGGCGGGTGGCAGATAGAGACTGTCTCTGTCGGCAAACACCGGGGAATCGTCGCGATAGCTGATGAAATTGGCCTGCCAGTCGCTTTCGTTCAACAATCCCATCGACCAGTGTGCTACGACCGATTCCGAGAACTGCAAGTTACCAGGCTGACCCCAGACCTGGACCTTCCAGAGGCAGACTTCGCGCGATCGCAGGGGACGTCCCGAGTACACAATGTTGACGGTCTCGCTGCTTTCAACGCGGCCTGAATCCCATAGATTTCCCTCGTTCCGGTCGATGAGTTCGCGGTCGGAAGCCACGAGGACACGATATGCCGTCTGTCGGGCTCCACGCTCGCTGGATTCAATCCGCCAGCTCAAACGGGGAGCGGTCTGGTCGATACCGAGCGGATTGACCAGATACTCACACCGCAGTTCGACCGCCTGCAATCGCGAGAGGCTGGTTGGGCCTTGCGCTGTGCACTGTCCGCCGGCGCACGAGAGACATGCCAATACGAGGGAGAGTCGCAGAGTGATCTTCGTCACGGTGTGGCTCCTCATGTGCCTGGTAGTCGCGGTGTCGCACGTTACTTCTCAATAGCCCCGTGATGACACGGCGGACGGAGGATGGCGATGTGTTTTTTTCCGGCATTTCCACCGCTGCGGCTGTCGTGGCACGTTTTCCATCAAGGGGTTATTGAGAAGTTACGGTGTTGCGCTGAGCGGTTCTATCATACTCCAGCAGGGGATCGGGCAGGAGTGATTGTAGCATGCCACACCGCCCCGGGGGCACGCTCAGTGGTTGGCAGGAGATGATCTCATCGGGCTGTGTGAGCACGTTCGCCGAGCGGCCTGACACGACACGAAGCCGCCGCCCTGGCTCGAACCTGCTTCGAAATGCCGGCCGCGGCCGGGGAAATCCGGCACTCTGACCGGCAGAGCCCGCTCGCGAGACTCGTTCAACACGATGGTGTGCGATTCGCCAATCGCAGCGGCGCGGCGCACCAGCACGCTCGTGGATTCAGGGAGACCGGATGGCCTGCAACGCCGCCATGTCCTCACGCGGCAACTGCTGCAACAGCTGCTGGATGGGCGCGAATGTCTGCAGAATCTTCTGATAGTCCGGGTCAGCGGTCGACTGGAAGACACCGGGACCGCACTTCTCCGTTCCGCCGGCGGACTGGGCCAACGGGGCCAGCAGGAAGCTGTTCTTTTCGGGAGCCACAACGCGGGTATAGAACTTGCGCGGTACTCCGCTGGCGTGGCACTCTGCACAGCGTCGTGCTGCCACGTCGGCCAGCGCGGCATCCAGATTCTCGGGGATCATGCGACGGCTGCCAAGTTGAGCCTGATGCGTAGAAGAAGACGTACCGTAGTAGGGAATATTCAAATCCATCCAGAGATAGACGCGTCGCCGGTCTTCGTCCGGCACGCTAACGCGCGCCTGACCCTGCTCGTCGGGATGCCCACTCCGAATGATCTCGGCCAGTCGGCTTGCCGGGCTGCCCCAACGACGCGGCTGGATCTCCAGGATATTGGTTTCGGCACCGTTAATCGTCCAGATCCACTCGACATACGGGCTCATGCCTCGCACCGCATCATAGTCGGATCCCGAGGGACTCCCATGTGCCATCCAGTTCTGTTCACCCTGAGTCCCGGTGCGGCAGAGCACATCATACGAGACGTTGAAGAAGTCGGTCGTATCACCCGTCAAGTCAACTCCGCCCGCCTGTTCGCGTTCGTTGTGACACTCCACACAGTGTCGATCCCACACTCCCTGGACGACTTCGGGATAGCTGAATCCTTTCACGCCCCACGCCGGAGTCTGCAGCGGCTGCGCGGCAAGTTGAGCGGTCGCGTGGGAGCTGAACGTCGGGACAACCGAGTTGCGATCGGCATGGCAGCCAACGCAGCCTTGCACTTCACCCGGCATCAAATGGGTGAACGTGCGCATGCGCTGGATCGCCCGTCCTTCACCGTCGAGTGCCAGGAAGTAGATCGGCACCTCGGACGGCACACGGAAGACGGCTCGACCCTGCTCGTCCACATCGGCCACTCCCCACAGTTTCTTCGGGGCATAAGTCGCGCCGCAGGAGACCAACGGGAACTGGTAACCGAACACCGGCACGACATACGATTCCGCTCCTTCGCAGCTCCGATTGGTGAAGGGGGAGTGCGTGCTCTTTTCGACTTCCTGGACGACCGCGATCTGCTTGATCTCGCCCCGCTTCACGTCCGGTTCCAGGCCGCTGTAGACATCCTGCAAGATGACCGTGGCCCAGTTCCCCGAGACGCTGCCGTCTTCCGGCAACTCCGCGTCGCCGTCCATCGGATTACCGCTGACTACGGGGGGCGGCGTTTCCGCTCGAACCGGCTGCGGACTGTAGAATCCCATCCCGTCGCGCGGGCCAAGCAGTGACACGGCGTTGCCATCGAAATCCCGGATCTGCACGACGCCTCCTTTGGAAACCAGGTAATGATCAGCGTCGATCGCCAGCGGTTTTTCATAAGCTCCATAGATGCCGCAGTCGAGCATCCCGTTGCCATAGGGCCCGCCACCCACACGGTGAGCATAAATGTCGATCTCCGGAGTCAAATTGCGGACCGCCTCCGGTGCATTTGCTCCCTTGGTCGGATCGATCGCCACAATCGCTCCGCGACACGGTCCGTTATGGTTGGTCGCCGTGGCAATCACGCGGTTGGTACCCGGGATCGGCTGAGCATCCATGAACGTGCCCGGGGAAAGGACCCGGTTGCCATAGAACCCGGCCAGGCCGGTACCGTCCGGATTGATCGTCCACAGGCTCTGGATCGGGCAGGCCGGCCGGTCAACATACTCCCACCGCGTGTAGATGATCCGACCGTTGTGGAGTACCGACGGAGTGAAGTCCATCAGGTAGTTGGCTGACAGCCGTCTCTGACCGGAACCGTCCCGCTGCATGCGATAGAGCACTGGAGAGGTGGTGACCCAGCAGTAAGCATAGGCCGGTTTGCGGTCCGACATGAACCCGATGCCGCCGTCGGGCAGCCAACAGGGATCGATGTTATTCTGCGAGCCGTGAGTGAGCTGCTCGAGTCCACTGCCGTCGATGTTGATGCGGAAGATATGGTAGTTGCTCGCCTCGTCCGGATAGTGCGAGATGTCTTCCACGTGATTCACCGGACTGGAAGCAATGTGCCCTCCGCGGCGCATGGCGAACACGATTTCGCGTCCGTCGTATGACAGATCGGCCGTGGTGATCATCCCCTCGCCGGCATCGAAGATACACTTCAGCTCGCCTCCGGCTTCGTCCGGTGTGAACAGATACAGCCCGCCGCCTGGCCGATATCCTTCGACGTGGTAGACGTAGACGTGCGAGATCTCGAGCGGTCGACGGTGGACAAGCAGGATCTGTTGGAATCCGTAGGCTCCGTTGATCAGGTTCTGGTGCATCGTCAGTGCCTGAGGAGTCTTCTCCTCGCGCGGCAGCGAAAGAGCAACTAACTCTTCGTCGGTAATCGGCCGCGAGAAAATGGCGATCTCGGCGGCGCCCGGATTCGGTGCGTCGGGATACGACGAATGGAATACGATCCGCAGCCGGCCGACATGTTGCCGCGGGATTGTGATCCGTTGCGCCCCACGACGATGCTCAAGTATCCCTCGCACAACCGGATCGGCACTGCCGTCGATATAGACACTGAAATCCTTGAACACTTCCAGCAACGGGCTGGTTGTCCGCGCATAATAGAGAATCTGCGCGACTTCCACCGGCTCGTCCCATTGCAGCTCATACCAGCCGTCCTGGGTGGCCGACACGGCCCAATCTCCATCCGACGTCTGAAACTCGCTGGGCAAGTTCCCGCGACTGGCCATCTGCGGCGCAAACGCCTCGCTGTATTGACTGCTCGCCGAAACGTGTGCGCTGCACGCGAGGTTGTCCAGATCGGAAACGTCGGGAAGGTGAATTCCAGCCTGTGCATCGTCGGCAGGGTGTCCCCAACTGCCACTGACCGGCAGCAGGTTGATCGATCCGATCACCAACGAAGCGACGCTGAGCCGAACATACCAGGAAGCACTTCGACGAGAGTTGATACGCATACCAGCCTCCTACAGGGTGCGGGGAACAGTAGCGGCCGCGGTAATTCGAATCGCTGAACCACAGCGGGTCGTGTGTGCCCCCTACTGTACCATGAGAACGGGGGGGGATCCAAGGTGCGGACAGAAACCGGGGGGGCGCCGCTATCCTGGCACACGGCCGAAAGCAGGACAGGCGATGGGCAACGTGTACCGTTGGGATTCCTTAATGTGACAAATAGGTGTCACAATGAGCGGACGGCTGCAGGGCAGGGCGTTTTCGAGGTCGCCGGGATCAGACGGATCGGTCAGATCAGTCAGATCGGACGGATCCGACCGATCTTGCCGGAACCTTCGAGGAACACTGCGCACGGCGGATGCTTCAACAGAGTTCGGCGTCCATTGCTGCAAGCGGTGATGACGCAGGTAGTCTTCGAAATCCAGCAGCAGTTCTTCCAGGCTGGCTCGCGTCGTCACCTCAGGTCGGATACGCTCTGGGGCTTCGCACAATCATTCCCATTGTCGAGCCAACGCTTCCCGAGGCGGCGAATTTCACCCCAGTCGCGGGCCGATCCGAGCAAGACGTAGAACACGCCCTTGGAGGTCCAACGATTCAGCTCCATGTCCTTGCCGTAGCTGAAGTAGTTACTGACGAACGACAGGTACCGCTTGCCTTCGGGGACGAAGAACTGGCCGATCGATCCGAAACTATAGGAGTAGGGTGAGCCCGGCTTCCAGTTGGATTCCTGCGAGTTCAGCCAGCCAATGGGCCAATGGTCCCATAATCCTTGTCCCCATTCGCAGCCCCCTTTGGCTCCCGGCGTGCAATGGTCCACAAAGTCGGTTCGTTCCGTACGGAATCCACTGGCGTCTCCCAGAGCCGCGAAGAGGTAGCCGTCCTGAAAGGGCATAACCAGAGCGCAACCGCGCGAGTTCGAGAGGATCTCGAGGGTGGATTCATCGCCACGGCGGCGAACGCTGCCGTCGGAGCCCCAGTAGATCTCGTACTGCTGGTCGCTATACAAGTCGAGCAAGACCATCGTCAGGTAGTCTCCCTGCTCAGGATCGCGTGCGAAGAAGTCCTGGAAAGGTCTGCCCACCGGCAGCACGCCAAACAGTTCCACGGGCTGCTGACTATAGCCGGCATAGTCCTGGGGCCTGAGGCTTTCGTAGGTCATGCGGCGCAGAATAAGACCGTTGGGATAGGCGAAGTAGTCCTCCGTGCCGCGCAGGTAGGGCTGCGCGTCGTCCTGCTTGTCGACCGCAAAGTAATTCCACCGTACCCAGACTCGCTCCGGCCCGCTTTGGACCACGTCGACGAAACTGTTCCTCTCCCTGCGGCCCTTGATGTTGAACAGCTCCGCGCTGCCCTGGTGGTTGGTCGGCTCACCTCGGATGTTGCCTTCGAAAAACTGGTTGCACATGCCGGCTCCGTTGGCCAACTCCAGGATGGGGCAATAACTGGCTTCGTGACTGAAGACGAACCGATGAGTATGATCCTTCCAGACGACGACGACCGCCTTCTTGGCGTTCATGTCAGCGTGTGGCGGACTGGGGGTCAACGGGCCCGTGTAGTGACCGGGAGCATAGTCGGTCACCTCCACCGCAGAGACTCCAGGCGTGGTTCGGTTGGCCAACTCGGCCATCGTCACGGGTTCCGGCTTCTCAAAGATCGGATCAGGATCGTCGCCTGCTCTCACCACGGTGATACCGACCAGTCCCCATACGGCGAGAACCAGCATCGTCATCGACCCCATCTGGGCCGATGGCAGGCCCTTGTTCTTGGTGTGACACGTTTCCACGGTGGTGTTCCTTGTTTAGGCGTACTCTGTTCAGGCGTACTTTGTTCAGGCGTACTTTGTTCAGGCGGACATTGTTCAGGCGGACATTGTTCACGTCACGATCCTCCTCGCTGCACATGATCGCCACACGGTCCATCTGCATGCCGCCGCTCAATCGCTGCTCCTGCGACCAGTCAGTGACACGCTGGAAAGACATCCATTTCTCCGTTAACGGGAGGCGGGCCTGCCGTGCCACCTCGCCGCGAGGAGACGCGGCCATCGCTGCCGTGGCGGGCAACCTTCGGCAGTTCGACTCGATCAACCGACATATTGTGTTCCACTCTGGATTGGTACGCTGGGCGGCTTTGGAATGGCATAGATCAGCATCGGTTTGACTTGCAGAGTCGCACCCGGTAGCAGCGAGGTTGGTACGAGTGGTTGGTCGGACCAGCCTGTGACAGAGGATGATGCGGCTATCGCCAAACCGCCAATCGCCGCACCGCCACCGCTGAGGAAGCTGCGGCGGCTCATGCCAGGTAACGTTGTTCTGCCGCCAGAGTGATCTGACGTTGACGATTCTGCAGTTCGATCGTCGGCGCACATGTCCGCTTCCTCCTCTTGGTTCGGCAACGTTGAGGCGTCGTGTCACGGCCTGGGAAGGCAGCAATGATTCTAGCCCATTGAAATCGGTGGTACCAACAGAGGTGGCCGGTGAGTTCCGGGCCCAGCGTTGTCGGTCGGAGAGATCGGTCCGATCCGACTGATCCGACCGATCGGGTCGAATCGTCCTGGGTATCAGACCGGCGTCGTCGCCTTACAATCTGGATAGCCAGTGCAACCCCAGAACAATTGGCCTGCGTTCTTGCCCTGCTTGGCGGTGCGCAGCACCATCGGTTTACCACACCGGGGGCAAACGGGAATCTGATGGGTCGGATCCGTCGGATCGGATCGATGCTGAGTTCGCCTTTCTAATCGTGCTGCAGCCAGGCGTTCACTGTAGCCGCCTTCGGTCACGAACTGAGATTCCAAGGCCGCGATCTGCTGGTCCAAGAGGAAATTCGCCTGATGAATCAGGCAGATCACCGCGTTGGCACGTACGGCGGGATCGTCATGGTCCAGCCAGCATGAATACAGGGCCCAGCGTTGCTGGTCACCAAGATCGGTCAGATCGGTCTGATCCGACTGATCCGTCCGATCCGACTGAGCTTGCCGGAACTGCCGGGGCACACTGCGCACGGCAGATGCTTCCGCGGAATTCGGCGTCCATTGCTGCCAGCGGTGATGACGCAGGTAGTCTTCGAAATCCAGCAGCAGTTCTTCCAGGCTGGCTCGCGCCACATTCACCAGACGCAGTTCGGTCTGCGATGACGTCGCCGCCGCACGGCTCCCTTCGGCAATGTTCTGACGCCCCGACCGCGCAGCCTGAATCATCTGGTCGACTGTTCGGGAACGCTGATCCAGGAACTTCTCGCAGAACCAGTAGGTCGCGTCGTAGATGAGCGTCGCCGTCTGAAACGAGGCCAGCTGTCGATATCCTCCGCTCTTGCGAATCCTGTTCATGCCACGGACGTTCCGGTTCGGACTGCGGTGAACCATGTTCAGCCCAAGCATCATCCCCCTATCAAGTAAATCACCAAATGACCGGCCAACCCCTCACTGCTGCGCAAAAAAACGCAAGAAATTCATCCCGGTAGAACCGGCCATGGCGGCACTTGTTAACGACCGTGCCCGCCCTGGGGCTCCAGGCACTGTCAGCTCGATCTCTAACTGAAGCAGGCTGGCTTCCGGCCTTCACGTCCGGTCGGATATGCTCAGGGGCTTCGCGACCTGTTCATGCCGGCGGCTGATGGAGGTTGTTGACTTGCAGCCAGTGGACTGCCGATTGTTCGTCTGAACTTCTGTAGGCGCGCGATAATCCGACGCTGACCAGGACGCGTTCACAGCGGATCAGATCGCGTTGCCAGCGTTCTACGGCTGCCGCATGGGGAGTGACGTGATCGTCCTGGTAGAGGCGGATGTCGGTCACTGGCACGCTGTACCGGTGTGGGCCCTCGGTAAAACCGAATCGAATCCGGCAGTGGTCGCCGGTCGTCTGTAACTGGATCTGCGGCTGGAGTGCCCAATAACAACCCAACGAACGCAGCCCGTGAAACTCGCGCACGCCGCAGCTGGCGGCCCCGATGGGTTGCAGGTCGGGTCCGAAAATCGTGGCCAGCGAGTCTGCGGCCAAGGCGACTAACAGCTGCCAGAACTCCTGAGGCGGGAGGCGGTCCAGTTGTCTGGCCGCTGTCACATCAAACTGGCGATCCTCGATCTCCGGCACCTTGCCCACGAACTTCGTCTCGCCCAACTCGACTCGATAGCCCAGCTCGAATGGCCCGCCGTGGCAGGCCAGCATGTTCGTACTCAGCTGACTGTTCCCGACCGGCCGCACGTGGTGCCCAGTGGCGGGATCGACGCCGGCGGCACACATGAAACCTTTCTGCATCCTGGTCAGGTGGTTGACGACGATCTGCATGGCCTGGCCTACAGATGGACTGCCTGGATGTCTGGCCAATGACGCTGGAGATGCTCGATCACCAGCCGTCGATGGCAGTGTTCTGCCGTGGCTTCGCTGCAGAGCAGTACCGTAGCAGGCGAGAAGTGGTCGGGCGTGAGGACGGACTCGATCTGGCGATCGGCCATCAGTTGCATGAACTGCGGTTCGTAATCCTCCCAGCGGCCGCCGTTTTTCTTGTACTGGTCGAGTATTTCCTGGGTCGGGGAGAGCAATGGTTGGTGTTCGTAGCTGGCCCCGCACAACTCGTGGAGAAAGTACGCCAGATCGTCCCGTTTGGCGAACCCTGCCAACTGCGAGCGGTTGTTCAGGCGGACATCCATCAGCTTGCGGATGCCTGCGTTCCTCAGTCTTC
The DNA here is from genome assembly GCA_041752115.1 of Pirellulaceae bacterium. GTDB lineage: Bacteria > Planctomycetota > Planctomycetia > Pirellulales > Pirellulaceae > JAJRVM01. Next base: position 30,534 of record JBGSHS010000205.1, read on the forward strand.
CGAAGAATCCGGCGGCGCTGCTTTGGGTGAAACCGATCGTAAAGATCTCCACGAATCGTCCTCCATTTCGGGAAAGAGCAGGCTCTGCGGGCGCTGGCCGCCGGTTGCGGCTCGGATTTGCTCATGGGACGTGAGCGACCCGTCGCCGCGGATGTGTTGCACCTCGGCGCCTCGGTCGGCCATGACGCGGCTGACCAATAGGAATCGGTGGCAGACGGCGGGATCCTCCTCACTGCACATGATCGCCACACGGTACTTGTTCATGCCGCCGATCAACCGCTCGATCCCCCGCAGAAACGCCTCCGAACGGGCCATCCGGTGGTACAACGCGTGGCCCTGTTCGTCGTAATGTTCCGGGTCGCGAGGACGTCCTCCCAACTGATCGCCCAGAAACACGTAGCGGATACCGCAGGACGCCAGGGCTGCCTTCAGTTCTTCGGTGTTGAACTGGGGGGTGTAGCGGGAATACGGTTGCGACCGAACGTCCGCCAGGACATCGATCTGGTGCAGTTGGAGCAGTGCGCAGAAATGCTCCTGGTCGTGGTTGGAATGGCCAATGGTGTAAAGGACCGGATGGACTGCCGTCACGAAACCGAACTCCGCGCACCGACGTAGTCTGGTACTCTCCGCCGCCGCATTATAATCGATTGTGCCATGTTGTACCAACTGTTGAAGAAGCATTGGGGATTCGACGAGTTCCTGCCGCTGCAGCAGGAAGCTGTCCAGTGCGTGCTCGACGCACGGGACAGCCTGTTGGTGCTGCCGACCGGCGGGGGGAAGTCGCTGTGCTACCAGCTGCCGGCGCTGTGCCGTCCGGGGCTGGCGGTGGTCGTCTCGCCGCTGATCTCGCTGATGAAGGATCAGGTGGATGCCGCCCGTGCGATGGGGATTCCCGCAGCTACCTGGAACAGTGTGAGCAGTGCCGAGCAACGTCGCCGCATCCGGGAGGGGGTACAGGCACAGAAGCTCAAGTTGCTGTACGTCTCCCCGGAGCGCTTGCTGACGGACTCTATGTTCGAATTGCTCGACTTCCAACGTCCGGCATTGATTGCCATCGACGAGGCACATTGTATCAGCCAGTGGGGACACGATTTCCGCCCCGAATACCGGTTGCTGGGAATGTTGAAGGAGCGTTTTCCAGGTGTTTCGCTGCACGGATTCACGGCGACCGCCACCGAACCGGTGCGTGCCGATATCGTGGCCTCGTTGAAGTTAGATGATCCCGCCGTGCTGATGGGCCATTTCCATCGTCCCAATCTGATCTATCACGTCCAGCATCGCCTGCCGGGACTAAATCAAATCTGCAGTGTGATGGAGCGGTTCCGCGGCCAATCCGGAATTGTCTACGCGATCACTCGAGACCGAGTTGAGAAGATCAGCTCGCTGCTGAATCAGCTGGGGTTCCGCACCCGTGCGTATCACGCCGGGATGACCGACGCGGACCGCGAGCGGAACCAGCAGGCGCTGATCGACGATCAGCTGGACGCGATGGTTGCGACGGTGGCGTTCGGCATGGGGATCGATAAATCGAACGTGCGATACGTCATTCATGCCGAACTACCCCGGTCGCTGGAGAACTATCAGCAGGAGACGGGCCGCGCCGGACGCGACGGATTGGAAGCAGAATGCTGGCTCTTCCACTCCGCCGCGGACTATCTGACCTGGCAACGGATCATCGGAGCGTCGCCGGCCGAAATGCGTGAGCCAGCGCTGCGGTCGCTCCAGCAGATGATGGACTACTGCACGTCGCTGGCGTGTCGGCATCGCCTGCTGGTAGGCCACTTCGGCCAGCAGCTTACTGGGGACTGTAAGTCCTGCGATGTCTGCTTGGGCCGTTTGGCGGTCGCGGAGGATTCACTGGAGCTGGCCCAGAAAATCCTCTCCTGCGTCGCCCGTTGCGGTGAGCGGTTCGGCGCCGACCATATCACGAAAGTGTTGACTGGGAGTTCGGAAGCCCGCGTTCTCAAGTTCGGCCATGAGAAGCTCAGTACGTGGGGGCTGATGAAGCACAACCCGCGGTCCCAGATCCGCGATTGGATCAACCAGTTGGTGGGCCAGCGCTATTTGGAATCAGCGTCGCTGCCTGGGCGGCCTGAGGGCTATCCGGTGTTGCGGTTGACTGACGCGGGAAGAAACGTCCTGCGTTCTAAGGAGACGCCGGCGTTGTCCAAGCCGGTCGACCGGGCGGCGGCAGTCACTGCGCCCTCTATCGTCGACTCTTGGGAAGGCGTCGATCGCGGCTTGTTCGAGGCGCTGCGCGGGCTGCGGACCCAATTGGCTTCGGCCGCCTCACTGCCGGCCTATATCGTGCTGAGCGACGCGACTCTGCGCGACCTCGCCCGACGGCGGCCTGTGGAGGAAAGGCTGTTGCAGGACGTCCACGGGATTGGTCAGCAGAAGGCTGCCACGTATGGTGTCGCGGTCTTGACGCTGATCCGCGATTATTGCGGCGAACACCGCCTGGAAACCAATCTGCCCGCTATCAGGCGGGTACATCGTGGCGGACAGGGACGCTCCCCCGGGGCCGCCGCGATGGCCGCGTTTGAGCTGTTCGACCACGGATTGACCATTCCCGAAGTCGCCGAGCGACTGAACCGTGCGAACACGACCGTGCTGGAGTATCTGATCGACTATATCGCCGTGCGGCAGATCACCGACCCAACCCGCTGGGTAGAGAAATCGTTGGCCGAAGTGATCGCCGTCGTCGCCACCTATGTCGACTCGGATCGGCTGCGGCCCGTTCACGACGCTCTGCATGGACGAGTCGGCTATGACGCGATCAAGATCGTTGTCGCCTGCGAAAAAAACCGCAACGCTTCGGCAAGCTGATCGAGGGAACACGCGGACAACGTGGGATCAGATCGGTCCGATCGGTCCGATCAGTCAGATCCGACCGATCTTCTGTCCAACAATTGGCAGGCCACCGGTTCCGGATCGAAAAGTACCTGGAAGGGCTCGTCGAGCTCGAGTTTGCCGGATAGCATGGACAACGTTCGAAACGAACTGAGGAACTCTGACCATGATCCGCGTGCCCCCTGCAGCCAGCTGGATCCGCCGCAGTGGCCGGGATTTGCAGTCAGGTTTCCGTCAGGGCTTGCACGAGCAGTATCCAGTATGGGAGCCGTAGCCATGACGATGACGAAGGAAGAACGGGTCTTGCGGGTCATTAACGGCCAGGCCGTGGACTATTTGCCGAGTCAGATTACCTTCTCGGACCGCACGCGTGACAAGGCGATCAGCGAAGCCCTCGGCCTGGACGGACCGGAGATGCTCGATGACTATCTGGAGAACCACATCTACATTTCGCTGTCGGCCCACGACAAAGCACTTTTCTACCGGAACGATCGCGACATGATGGCGCGACTCAAGGCGCTGGACTTCTGCGGTACCGACTGGGAGAACAGCGTGGTCTATGACGCGTGGGGGATGGGGGTGAAGGTCGGCTCAGACGGCTTCTTCGCGTGCTTTCACCCGTTGTCGAAGACGGCGACGGTCGAGACAGCCGAACACATGCCGCCGGATGTCAACCGTGCGGTGCTCTTCCAGGACGTTGAGGAAGCGGTGGCAGGCTACCGCGTCCCCGACCTCACGCGCCCACATCTGTTCGACGACATGGTCACCGATCTGGCCGAGCGCTCGGGCGACTACCTGGTGATGCCGTCGGGCTACTTCGGCACCTACGAGCGGGCGTGCGGGCTGATGAGTTTCCAGGAGTTCATGATGAATATGGCCCTGAAACCGCAGGTCGCCCACGAGCTGCTCGACAAGATCACTGAGTACAAGGTGGCCTATGCGGAGAAGGTCGTCGAGATGGGGTTCAAAGTCGCCCACTACGGCGACGATTTGGGCACGCAAACCGGCGCGTTCTTCTCACCACAGATGTTCCGCGAGTTTATCCTCCCCCGGATCAAGCTCGCGTGGCAACCGTTCAACGACGCGGGCCTGCCGATCATCCTGCATTCCTGCGGCAATATCACCAGTTTCATTCCCGACCTGTTGGAGATTGGGTTGCGCGTCCTCGAACCCTGTCAAACGTGCATGGACTTGCGGCATCTGAAACGTGAGTTCGGCAAGGACTTGGTTTTCTGGGGTGGCATTGAGACCCAGAAACTGCCGATGATGTCCCCCGAGGAAGTCAAGGGAATGGTGCGCGACAGCATTCGCACGTTGGGTGCCGGAGGCGGTCACATCATTGGCCCCAGCCAGGAGGTGATGAGCGACGTGCCGCTCGAAAATGTCGTTGCCCTGCTGGAAACGATCATTCAGGAACGGTAGGCGACCGGGTACCTGAGCGGTACGGAAGCCAGCACCCTCCCGACATCTTGCACCACGTGGCGTACTCAAGCCACAATGGGTCTGGCCCCCGGCGTGGCATGTTGCATGCCACGCCTACCCATCCTTCAGCGATCCCCACCTGTAATCCCTCGCGAGGCAGAACCTGATGCGCATTTCCTTTCTCTCAGTGATCGTGGCGATCCTCTCGACATTTGCCGTCAGCCATCCTGTTGCAGCTCAGCAAGCTACACGCCAGCCGGCGGTCGCCGAGTTCATTCGTGTCGCCGATAACAAGTGGACCTTCGAGGGAGTGGAAACGGGCCAACGCTTTGTACCTTTCGGCGCGAATCTGGTGTTTCACGATCCCTCAGGTCGTGGGCAAGGGTTGGATCTGCTGGTACGGCCCGACTGGGATCCTGTGACCGTTCGTCGGCTGTTTGTGGCGGCCCAGCAGTTGCAGCTGAATGTACTGAAGGTCTTCCTGCCGAGTTCTGGCGTGTTGCGCGATCCGCAAAGCAGCGAAGTTGTGCACTTGGCCGACATGGTGCCGCCGCTGCCCGAGCGTCTGGATTTTGTTTTTCAGACAGCTCGTGAGACAGGTGTGTATGTCAGTCTGACTTTGGCTGAATGGGGCATGCACTCGCTGCATTGGTGGCAGGAGGGAGGAACTTTTGTCGGACGCGGCGCAGATAATTCGGCGACTGTAGACTCGCATGCTGTGCTTCGCGGTTTCTGGCGCACCGTCGCCGAACGTTATCGCGATGAGCCCATGTTGTTTTCCTACAACCTGGCGGTGGAGTTTTATCTGCTGGGTCGCAACTGGGGTGCGCACCAGGCTGGACGACCTGGCGGCGAACTCGTGATGGCTGACCGCTGGGGGCTGCCGGCGTGGCGATCGTATCTGCAGCGCACGTGCGGCGACGTTGCCGACATCAATGCACGCTGGGGCACGAATTACAGCTCGCTCGACGAGATACCACAACCCGAGTTCATTTGGGTTGGCGAGCGTGCGGACTATTCGATGCCTCAGGCCATGTTGGCCGACTACAACGAATTCAAAGAGGAACTAACTGATGACTTTCTGCGTAACCAGGTCGCTGCCATTCGTTCGGTTGACCAACGACACATGATCACTTGCGGGTATCATCCACATCATCCGACAATTGGTTGGATGGGATCTGCGGCCTATCTGGCGGGGACGGCGCCCCGCGATCTCGACATGCTTGACTACACGACCGTGCACGTCTACACAAACCAGCTGGACTATCAACCCGGGGTCGAGGTGAGACGGTTGCGAGGTGCCGTGATGGCCGCGCGGTTTGCGTGGGGGGGGAAGCCGGTGATTGCCGAAGAAATGGGGCACATCACGGTAGATCGTGGCGAGACAATCCGTGAGACCTTGCACCTGGCCGAATCACTCCGTCCGCATGTGTCGGGTTTCATGTTGTGGTTCCTCAGTGACCTGGCTGCCGAGCAGCCGTTTGGGCCGCTGTCGGTCGATCTGACGGAGAATGAACTTGGTCGAGCCTGGCGCGGATTGGCAGTGCCGGGCGGATTCCTCGACACCATGCCGACAGAGCGTGCTCCGGCCGTCCGCACGATCCGCTTGGATCGACTGGAAGGTCTCGCCCCCAAACGACCCACGTTGGTGCAGCAACTGGTGGCTGCCGGCCCCGATGACGCGCTGGCGGTAGATGTCGAACGTGAGCGGCTGACTGCGACAGGCGAAAGCACGCAGTAAGTCCGCTGCAAGGAGCATGGTTCGCCAAGGACTTTTCGAATGCCGATGGCGGTATGGGCCTGTGGGGAATCATGGGGAGCGACCTGACGTGGGACGTGTGTGCAACTTTCCCGGTCGGCAGTGCAGGAAAAGGAATGGAGAAGGCACATGAAACTCGCTCGAAACACACAAATCGGAATGATTCTGGGAGCGGCGTTGTGTCTGGCCGTAAGCTCGGTGCGGGCCGACGAATCCGACATCCACCGACTACGGCACCAAGGTGAACGCTTCTGGCTTGTTGGTCAGCAGCAGAGTAGTTGCCGAGTCCTTAATATGGTTGCGGGGGAGCAGGCACGGGTCGTCGAATCGGCCATCGGCCAATTGAATGACTACGTCGCAGCTAATTATGGCGTCCAGTTGCCGGTGGAAACATCGACGTCGCTTCCCACGCAGGGCGACTGGATCGTGGCCATCGCCGGGGCCGAGCCGTCCGGCATGCTCGCCATGATCGAGCCGATGGAAGACATCGGCGATCAGGGATTTCTGTTGCGACAAGTCGCAGCGCCCTCGGGAAACGGGCGTTGGTTCATCGTGTGGGGAAAGACACCACTTGGCTGCCGATATGGCCTGATCGAATTGATGCGGTCGCTGCAGTCCCACGGTAACGCGTGCTTCACGGAACTCGCCTTGGTTCGCGACGAACCCGTATTTCCCCGCCGTGTGTACTACCACAATTTTGGTGAGCATCTGCTGAACGCGTACAGCGTCAACATGCTGCACGATGTACCGTTCGCACGCTGGACACGAGCCGATTGGCGCCGGTTCCTGGAAATGCTGGCCGCGATGCGGTACACGACCTACGAACTGTGGCTTTCGCCGACTTTCTTTTCCGCTCAATCGCTTTCAGCAGGTGAGGGCAGTAAGTTCGACACCTATGCGAAAACGATCCGCACAGTCATCGACGATGCACACGAATTAGGGCTCGAGGTCGAGATACTCATCTGCGTCAACTGTACTGAACCAATATGGGTGAATCTCTGCCCCAATATTCCCGATGAACACGATACGATCCTGGCACTGTGGTCCCATTGGACGAAGCAGTTCTCTCAAGCCGATGTATTCGGGATATTTCCGGGGGATGTCGGTGGATGCCATCGAAACGGATGCACTCACGAGACATTTCTCGACCTGTGTCTTGAGATCATCCAGCACACTGCCGCAAATGGGGGCTTTCGTTTCGAAGTGTGCACGTGGGGATCACCGTTCTTCGATTGGGGTGTCCCTGCCCGTGAAGCGTCTTCCGAACGGGCCAAGGCCGCCTTTGACTGCCTGTTGCGGCGAGCTTCGGAATTCCCTCAGGATACGATCTTCTCAGTCAACATGCATTGGGACATCAACCGACTCTTCAGCGGAACTCCCCAGGATCTCCTTCACTCCAATCGGGCGGTCGTGGAGGAGCTGCGAAAACGGTGGCCCGTGATGACCTGGGATTACTACTTAAGCGAGAGCGAAGAGGCCGCAATACCCCTTTATCGTGTACCCGACTTGTTGAACGCTCGCCGTGAAGAGCGAACGTGGGGTTATTGCGGGGGCATCAACTACACCAGGACGCCTCGTCTCAACATCCTGACGGCCTTTGCAGCAGGTGAAGCGTACTGGAACCCCGACCAGACCGAGGGGGATATTCTGAGCAACTTCTCCTGCTTTGTATTCGAAAGTCCGGGAGTCGCTGCAGCGGTCTTTCCCGCGGTGGCAAACGTCGGCCAACCGGATTGGCGTGCGTTTCAGGCGTCGATGGGACGTGCCAGCCAGGTGCTGCAGTCTGTCCAGGCTCCGACAGTGTGCAAGCTGTTCGCGTCGCCCAGCGCTGACGCATACCGAAGCAGTCTGCTCACCTATACAACGATCTACGAACGTCTGGCAGGAATCGCGCTGCAAGTGCAAGAAGTCGTGGCACTATCGGGAAGATCCGACATCAGTGCGGTAAAGCAATGGCTGGTGACGGCGCCAGCGAGTCCGTCCAAGAGTCGTGTGCAGGAAATTGTCGCCGGATGGAGCGACTTCGATCTGGCGGCAGTCACGCGCGAGTTTCGCTCCCGTGTCTACGGAGTTTACGATCTGGCCGAAGGCGCTGACGTACGTGCCGACGTGGTAAACGGTCATTGCCAGGCGTTTGCAGCCCAATTCGGAATCACGTCATTCTTCAGCACGGACAAATCTGCCACAGAGTAGCTTTCAATGACGCGCTTTGAGTGCGTTCGCCATGAGCCGAGTTACCACTCGCCCTGGGAGAAGCGTGGCATCCTACTTACGATCTCCCCTTCCTACTTGAATGAGTCGGGTGACGATCACGCTCGCGCGGCCAGGCAGGGGGCGGGAGCGGGCTGGGCGTCCGGACACGGTTCGGGCTGATTGTCTTTCAGCAGCACGGTGAACTTGCTTCCCACTTCCCACTCGCTGTCGATCAGGATGTCGCCGCTGTAGAGCCGAGCGATTTTCTTGACAATCGACAGACCCAGGCCGGTGCCGGGCACGTCGCGGTTGTGCGGGGTCTTAATGCGGACGAACTCATCGCACAGGCGATCCAACGCGGTGGGAGGGAGCCCCCAACCGGTATCGGAGACACCCAGGGAGATCGTGGTGCCGTTGCGGTCCAGGTTGACATGTACCTGGCCACCGGAGCGGTTGTATTTGACGGCGTTGGAGATGAGGTTCTGCAGGATGATCTGGAGTTCGTCCTCCACGGCATTCATCACCAGCGGGCCTTCGCGATGCAGGTGGATGGATAGACCGAGCCCATCGGCTTGATGCTGGAACATCTCGATGGTATCGCGCGCCACCTTGGTGACATCAACGCGGGCCAGTTCTCGATTGCGCGACTTGGACTCCATCGTCGTCATCTGCAGCAGATCGTGGATCAGACGCCGCATGCCGGCAATGCGATCCTGGCTCCGATCGACCACCTCGTTGTAGGCGTCGAGCGTGGTGCCCTGTGTTCGGTTCTTGATCAGGTCCAGGTAGCCATCAATGGCGTTCAGCGGCGCCTGCAGTTCGTGGCTGAGCGTGCGCATAAACTGCAGGCGGACTTTGTTTCTTTCGTCAGCCAGGCGGCGGGCCTGTTTGGCCAGCACGATACGGACGGCCGCCTTCTTGACGGTATTGCGCAGCTCATCGGGAGTGAACGGCTTGGCAAGAAAGTCGTAGGCGCCCCGCTTCACCGCTCGCACGGCCGTCTCGATCGAGGCATAGGCGGTGATCATGATCGTCAGCATGTCACCGTACTTGCCGTTGATCCGGTCCAGCACGTCCAGGCCGCTGATACCCGGCATTTTGTGATCGAGAATCAGGATATCGGGTGTATGTCGGGCGATCTTCTCCAGCGCCGACTCGCCGCAGTCGGCTTCATCGATCTCCAGTTCGGCGATAGCGTCGATGTCCGGGACTTCGATCCGGAGGTCGCGCAGCACGCGGCGAACCCCCAGACGCATTCCTTGTTCGTCATCCGCAACCAGAACCCGCAGTGTCTCCATGGTGTCACCTGTCGAAGAGTCGGCTGACCTGGCCGGCAAGTTGGTCGAAGCGTATCGGTTTGGCGAGGACTGCATCGGCCTGAATCCAAGTGCGTTGGTCGCCGCGCAGCGACTCGAAGTCATAGCCGGTCAGGGCGCTGGCCGAAGTCACAACAATGATGGGGGTAGCAGGGTACCGCTTTTTGATTTCATGGCAGAGTGCAAAGCCCGAGTCGCTTTCCTCCATCATGAGATCGACGACCGCCAGGGTGGGAGCGTGCCGATCGAGTTGTTCAATCGCCTCGGCACGTGAGGCCGCCTCCACGACCTCAAACCCCAGTGACTTGAAGACGGTGCTGTGCTGAAACAGGAAATCGGGGTCGTCGTCGGCGATCAGGACCAGACGCTGCGCAAGAGAATTGACTTGAGGTTCTTTCACATCATGGGCGGTAGTGTCTGGCATGAAACGCTCCTTCAGCGTGCGTCGTAGCAAGGGGAGGATGGAGTCCAGTGGCAAATAAATGTCAGTTAATGTCTGGGCAGTCGGACGGTAAAGGTAGTCCCTGTGGGGCCGACCTGAGAGTCGGCATTGGTATCCACGGTGATATCTCCGCAGTGCATTTTGACGATGCCGTAGGAGACGCTCAGGCCCAGGCCGGTTCCCTTTCCCGGCTGCTTGGTGGTAAAGAATGGTTCGAAGATCTTCTTGAGTGTGTCTTTGGGGATTCCCGTTCCGGAATCGACGACACTGATGCGGACGTAGTCCTCGTCGCCCCAGCAGCGCACCACGACGCTTCCCGGCGGGGTGATCGCGGCCACCGCGTTGTTGACCAGGTTGGTGATGACCTGGGCAATCTGCTCCTTATCGATATCGACGCGCGGGTCTTCCAGGGTGCTCTCGACCGATAATACGACTCCGTCGGGAGCAGGGAGTGGAGCGACGACGCTGCGGACCAGGTGGACAAGGTCCGTTGGATACTTGACCACGCGGTTCTGCCGAGCGAAGTGGAGCAATCCGCCGACAATGTGTTTGCACCGATCGGCCTGCTCGACAATCATCTGGATATCGTCATACCGCTGGTCCTTTTCCGTGCACTCGTCGCGCAGCAGGTGAGCGTACATCAGGACGATGCCCAGCGGATTATTCACTTCGTGAGCGATACCGGCGGCCAGTTGGCCCATGCTGGCCAGCTTTTCCGAGTGCATCAGGGCTTCCTGGGCGCTGGCCAGCTGGTGATGTGAGTCTTCCAGTTCGCGATTCGCCTGACTCAGTCGATCGATCGTATGGGGGAGGCACATCTCGTTCTCGGCCAGGCCGCGCAGGATGGCGACGGCATGTTCGCGGCACGTTTCATAGCCGCAGGCGCCGCAGTTGAGTTCATCTTCCGGGGACGGCTTACCGAGCTGGGCGAGGATCGCCTGCAACTCGTCACTGCCTGGCTGTGCAATCCGTTGGTCGTTGGAGCGGAACGAGCGGCGGAGCGACACCGCGGTCGCGCTGGCGACCTGTTGTTTCCACCTGCCCGTGTCGACCGACGCCATACGCTGGCAGACGAAGTCACTGACTCGCTGCCGCCGCAGGAAGAGCGGCAGGTCGCCTGTCATGCCAGCTCCCATGATGCAGCCGTCACAGCAGAGCACCTCGAGCAGGTTGGCGCCCAGGTTGCCGTCGGCAAACTCCTGTATCGCCTCGCGCACGTGAGCTTGTCCTTGCGTCGCGACGATCTCGCCAGTCATGAGATCTTCCCGCAGACCAGCCGCCTGCAGCGCGCCGCGACTGACCGGATAAAGTGCTCCCGAACCGCCGTGCGGCGGATCGAATTCACTCGGTTCAATCGCGGACAGATCCAGACGGGCTGCCTGCAGCATGTCACGCAGTTCACGAAAGGTCAGCACGGCATCCACTTCGTGATGGAGCAGAGGATCTTCGGCTTCCGTCTTCTTGGCAATACAGGGCCCCACGAACACGATGCGCAGATCACCCACTGCCTGGCAACGCAGGTAGCGGGCCAGAGCGATCATCGGTGAGACGATGGGAGCCAGACTGTCGACCAGTTCCGGGTGATAACGCTGCACGTATCCGACGATGGCTGGGCAGGCGCTCGAGATGTACCGGTGCCCATTCGTCGTGGCCAGCAGACGTCGGTACTCCGCTGCCGTCAGGTCCGCGCCGAACGCTACCTCGTGGACGCTGTGGAAGCCGAGGGCCTTGAGTTGTCCGATCAGCAGGCGGTGATCGAGATCGACGAACTCGGCCGGAAAGCTGGGAGCCAGGCAGGCGGCGACAGGCAGGGAGTCATGCAACAGCTCCGTGACGTGATCGATGGAACTGACCACTTGCTTGGCGTGCTTCGCGCAGACGCGAACGCAATTGCCACAGGCAATACAACGCTCGGCCACGATCCGAGCCTGGCCATTCTCGATGCGAATGGCTTTGGCCGGGCACTCACGCACGCACGTGTAACATACGCGGCAGCGATCCGGGATCGTGTGGATGTATGCGGCGGTCATGGGGAATGGGTGTCCTGTACCTGGTTGCCCGTCGACGAATCAGCCCTGGCCGAATTCGCCGGACAACACCACATTCACAAGGTCTCCGCGGGGAGTTGTCCCAGCGGGGCAGTGAAAACCGGTTCGGCGGCGGCCATACTGCGGCACGCCGCTCTCCAGTATGTCGAAGGGGAGCCCCCGATGTCGAAAGAAGGCCGAGCAAACAACCGTCAAGCCGAAAGCTGGTTGCGCCGGGTTAGCGGGACAAACTGATTCGGCATTCGCCATTTCATTCGTCATGGGGTATTTCGTCATTCGTCACTATCGCGCACGTTCGTTCAGATCAATACGTCGGCTGGATGATAATGGGTGTGCAGCAGTTCGTGGCTGCGATGGCCCAGCGGTTCACCCAAGAACTCGTCATACAGTTGTTTGATGGCCGTGTTGCGGTGCGACACTCGTATCGCTTCGCCGGCATCGATCTGGTAGAGCGCCTTCATGCGTGCGGCAGCGGCGGAACGATCGATGCCGATCGGCTGTCCGCCACCGGCGATGCAGCCGCCGGGGCAGGTCATGACCTCAATGAAGTGTAGATCGCTCCGACCGTCGCGGATCTCTTTCAGCAGTCGGTTGACATTTCCCACTCCGTTGACCACTGCCACGCCCAACTGCAGGCCGTTGACGTTCAGGAATGCCTGTTTGAGCCCGTCGAAACCACGAACCGCCTCGACGTTCAGGTCGGCCAGTTCCTGGCCGGTGAGCAGGTAATGCGCGGTGCGGATGGCGGCTTCCATCACCCCCCCCGAGGCGCCGAAGATCTTGCCAGCCGTTGTTCGCTCGCCGAAGGGCGTGTCCGCTTCCTCGGCGGGCATTTGCTGCAGGTTGATCCCGCGCGAGCGGATCAAGCGGGCCAGTTCCCGCGTGGTCAGCACGGCATCCACATCGGCCACGCCATGTCGCCCCATTTCGGGACGAGCAGCTTCGAACTTCTTGGCCGTGCAGGGCATGATGCTGACGCTGAAGATCTTCGCCGGGTCAATTCCTTCACGTTGAGCGAAGAAGCTCTTGATCACGGCCCCCATCATCTGCTGCGGACTCTTGCAGGTCGACAGGTTCTCGAGGAAGTCGTTGTGGAACGTCTCGACGTATCGGATCCAACCGGGGGAGCAGCTGGTGAGCATGGGTAGCTTGCCGCCGTTCCGGATGCGAGCGATCAGTTCGGAGGCTTCCTCCATGATCGTCAGGTCGGCCGAAAAGCCGGTATCGAACACGCGGTCGAAGCCGATGGCACGCAGAGCGGCTGTCATCCTGCCGGCCACGTCGACCCCCGGCGGCAGCCCGAACTCCTCGCCCAGGCTGACCGACACGCTGGGAGCGTGCTGCACGACGACCAGTTGATTCGGATCGTCCAGCGCCTCCATCACTTCGCGGGTGTAGTCCTTTTCCGTCAGCGCGCCGGTGGGGCAGACCACGACGCACTGGCCGCAGTTGATGCAACTCGAGACGTTCAGACCCTCGTTGAACGCCGTGCCGACGCGGGAGCGAGAGCCGCGACCGGCGAAGTCGATAGCGCCGACCTGCTGGATCTCTTCACAGACCCGCACGCACTTGCCGCACAAAATGCACTTGGCCGGTTCGCGGACGATCGAACAGCTCGACATGTCGATCTGGCACTCGCTCCGCGCCCCCCGGAAACGCCGTTTGACTCCCAATTCGCTGGCCAGGTCCTGCAGGCGGCAGTTGCCGCTGCGAGCACAGAACAGGCAGTCGTCGGGGTGATCGGCCAGCAGCAGCTCGACGATCGTGCGTCGTGCTTCCACGACACGTGGCGAATGGGTGGAGACGCGCAGGCCGTCGCGTACCGGAAAGGCGCAGCTGGGGACCAGGTTCGGACTCCCCTCCACTTCGACCACGCACATGCGGCAGGCTCCGCTGGGAACCAGTCCATCCATGTGGCAGAGGGTGGGGACTGAGAGCCCGTGCCGTCGCATGCAGGACAGGAGGGTGTCTTCCGGCCGCGCCTCGAGTTGACGGTTGTTGACCTCGATGTGGATCATGCACTGTACCTCGAATGAAAACGTGGGGGCAGTTCGCACGTGGGGCGATGCACACGTGGGCGTGAGCGAGTCTATTCCTTGATGACGGCATCCAGCTTGCAGGCATCCAGGCAGTTGCCGCAACCGATGCACTTGTCGGGATCGATGTAATGAGGGTTCTTGCGTGAGCCGAAGATCGCTTCCGTGGGGCATTTCTTGACGCAGGCTGTGCAGCCGCGACAAAGCCGCGGGTCTATGCGATAAGTGACCAGTTCGGCACAGGCACCGGCCGGGCATTTCCGCTGGAACAGATGTGCTTCGTACTCGTCGCGGAACCATCGCAGGGTACTGAGCACCGGGTTGGCGGCAGTCTGTCCGAGCCCGCAGAGGCTGGTCTGACGAATCGTCTCGGCCAGCTGCTGCAACTGCGTGACGCTCATGAAACGGTCGATCGCGTCCAGTCGCGCTTCGTTCTTTCGTCCGCGAGTCAGGACATTCAGAATCTCCAGCATACGGCGAGTTCCTTCCCGGCAGGGGATGCACTTGCCGCAGCTTTCTCGTTGGATGAAGTCCATGAAGAACTTGGCCAGGTCGACCATGCAGGTGTCTTCATCCATGACGACCAGACCGCCGGAGCCCATCATGGCTCCCACCGTCTTGAGTGACTCATAGTCGATCTTGATGTCGAGGTGCTGTTCGGGAATGCACCCTCCGGATGGCCCGCCGATCTGGACGGCCTTATAGGCTTTGCCGTCAGGGATTCCTCCCCCGATGTCGAACAACACCTGGCGGATGGTCGTGCCCATGGCCACTTCCACCAGGCCGGTGTAGGTGATCTTACCCGACAGGGCGAAGACCTTCGTTCCCTTGCTCGTGTCAGTTCCCACCGCGGCGAACGCCTCGTGCCCCATCGCCATCAGTTGCGGGATGTTAGCCAGCGTCTCGACGTTGTTGATGATGGTCGGTTTGCCGAAGAGGCCCTGCACGGCGGGGAAGGGGGGACGTGGGCGGGGCATGCCACGGCGTCCCTCGATGCTGTGGATCAGCGCCGTCTCTTCACCGCACACAAAGGCGCCGGCGCCCATCTTGATCACGACTTCCAGGTCGAAGCCGCTGCCACACAGATTCGGGCCGATCAGACCGGCCGCTTCGGCCTGCTCGATGGCCTGCCGCAGTCGTCGGATGGCGAGCGGATACTCGGCGCGAATGTAGATGTAGGCCTTCGATGCGCCGATCGCATAGGCGGCGATCGCCATACCTTCGAGCAGTCGATGGGGATCTCCCTCGATTACAGCTCGATCCATGAACGCACCAGGATCGCCTTCATCTGCGTTGCAGATCAGGTACTTCTGAGTGGCCGTCGTGCCCTGGGCGAATTTCCACTTCTTGCCAGTGGGAAACCCGCCCCCTCCACGCCCGCGCAATCCGCTCGACTCGACCGCCTCGCAGACCTGCATGGGGGTCATGGTGTGGAGCACATCCACCAGACAGCGATATCCGCCATGCGCGATGTACTCGTCCAGACTGGCCGGATCAATCACTCCGCAGTTGGCCAGTACCCATCGCGTCTGGGGGGCGAAGAAAGGATGTTCATCCAGCATGGGGACGTCGGGCCACGGGGCGAGCGTCGGATGACGGAACTGGCCCAGCGCCATCGCTTCGGGGATCTTGTCAGAGAGCACAGCTTCCAGCAGTTGCGGAACTTGATCCTCCGTCACTTTGCGGAACATCACCCGCGGCCGACCGGGGAGCTGGACGTCGACCAGTGGTTCGGCGGAACACAAGCCGATGCATCCCACCTCCACCACGTCCGCCGTTACTTCATGGTTCTGCAGGTAAGACTGCACCGCCTTGAGCGTGGCTGACGCTCCGGCTCCCAAGCCGCAGGTGCCGGCACCGATGAAGATGACCGGGTGCGTCACTTCCTGACGCCGCGCTCGGACCAGACGCGAATCGGACTCGGCGCCGGCGTGCGCTTCCTGATTCTCTTGGATCGACAGCAGCAGCAGTTCGGGCAAACCAACCTCACCGATGCTGGCTCCGGATGTTTCAAGCACCTTGTGATGCGTCATCGTTTTCAGCTCGCTTGCGGTATTCATTGATGAGTCGGGGAATTTTCTTGGAGGACAGGTTGGCGTGAAACGTCTCGTTGATGCAGATCACCGGCGCCAGTCCACAGGCGCCGATGCACGCCACGACTTCCAGGCTGAACAGCCCATCGCGGGTCGTCTGTCCCGGATCGACCTTGAGTTCACGACGGATGGTGTCCAGCACGGCGGCCGATCCGCGGACGTGACAGGCCGTGCCGCGGCAGACCTGAATGTGGTACTTGCCTTGCGGCTGAAATCGAAACTGGTTGTAGAACGTCGCCACGCCATAGATCTTGCTGGACGGCAACGCCAGGTATCGGCCAATCCGCACGACGGCATCGCGCGAGAGATAGCCATGACAGCGCTGCACGTCCTGCAGGATCGGGATGAGCGACGCCCGACTCGGATCGGGATACTTGGCGAAGATGGTGTCGAGGTCAGTGGAAATCACGTGTTCACTCCTGATGCGGGAGCAAGTCAAAAAGCAATCGGGAAGGCACTGCCACAGTAATTTCTCCATCACCCCGCGATGGAAAGCAGGCCGGCATAGCCGGAATGGTGAATATGCCGGAAAATCTGCACATCGGACTCCAGCGTCTGCCTCTTCATCACGGGGTGATTGAGAAGTTACCTGCCACTCGGCCCCCTACGGTTCGCGGCAGGAAGTGCCGCGACCAACGGCGTGGGTCCGGTCAGGCGACTCGAGCCAAGCAGCATCACATAACCGGGCTCGCCAGAACCTGAGCGTGATAGACCACGGCGCGCCGAACCACAGCGTGTGAAATGCGGTTGGGCACGTGCGAGGTTGCATGAGCGTGGCTACCAGATTCTGGCGAGCTCGATTACGCAGCGCTGGCAAGTCGACGGTGGCTTGCCGCATAGACTCGAGCAGTACGGTCTGTTGCCAGATGCAAATGCCATACCACGCTCTGTAAGGGACGGTCAGCCTGCCGTTTCGACGATCGGCACGTGGAACATGCTTGGCCGCCATTGAGCGGGAACGGACCGATAATGCGCTCCAAGTGGCGTCGGAACCACCATTGCCTGATCCAACCCGCTCTGACCGATTCGTTCCGCTGGGCCGCTCGCCTTGTGAAGTTGCGGGTCCAACCGTATGATTTTTCTGTACACTGTATCGCCTGCTCCGCTGCCCCACCCGGCGCCCCATCTGCCTGAGACCACTCTTCGCGGCACCGAACAGAGAAACCGAACAGAGAAACCGAGGAACCTGCCGCCCTCGTGCGGCGATGCCCGAGTCTGCCATGACGATTCGTTTCAAGCTCATCATGCTCGCCATCACAGCCATCCTGGTTGTGAATTCGCTGCTCTCACTGGCAGGCGTGAAATACGTCGACGCCGTCTGGATGAACGAGATCCAGGAGCGAGTGCGGGTGACTCTCGATTCAGCTCAGTCCACCTACTCCGGGTATGAGCAGCAGATGGTGAGTTTTCTGCAGGCCACGGCGCTCGATCACACTCTTTCGGCCGCTGTCAGTCAGCAGGATGAGGGCGGCATCAAGCAGGTCATGAACCGAGTGCAGGCGGCGGGTCATATGGATTTCATGACCCTGCTGGATCGCCGTGGAAATGTCTGTTATCGGCCCGCCAATCCCGACGAGCGGGGGGATTCGCTGGTGTCGCTGTCGCTCGTGCGCCAGGTCGTTCAGACAGGCCGCGTGGCATCCGGCACGATGGTGCTTTCGCAGTCGGAGCTGGCCCTGGAGAGTCCGCAACTGGCCGAACGAGTTGAGTTTCGGCTGCTCCCGACACCGGCGGCCAAGCCGACCACGGACGATGTTCGCCGTGACGGCATGTTGCTCGGCGCCGTCGTGCCCATTTGCGATGACCGGCGGAGTGTGGTGGGACTTCTCTTCGGTGGCATCTTGCTCAACCGGCGTAACGAGCTGGTGGATCGGATCAAACGCGATGTGTTTGTGGTGCAAACGCCGGGTGACGAAATCGGGACGGTGACGATCTTTCAGGGGGATCTGCGGATTGCCACCAACGTTCTCGACGACCAGGGCCGACGCGCGGTGGGGACACGGATGAGTGCCCCGGTGTACCGGGAGGTGATCGAGCGAGGCAATGTCTGGTCGGCTCCGGCATTTGTGGTCAACTCCTGGTACATCACGGCCTATCGACCGATTCGCGATCCCGACCATCATGTCGTCGGCGCGCTCTATGTGGGCTTGCCGCGAGGGCCATTCGCTCGGCAGCGTAACGCGATCGTGGGCGTCTTCCTGGCGGCCGTGCTGGTGGCCTCGCTGGTCACACTGGCCTTCCTGTGGCTGGTGACCAATTGGGTGCTGCGTCCTATCCACCGAGTGGCCGACATGTGCCGGCGAGTGATCAAGGGGGACCTGACTGCTCGTGTAGGCCTTCACCCGCCGGGTGAGTTCGGTGTGTTGTGCCAGACGCTGGACGACATGGCGGCGTCGATCCAGCAGCGCGAACTGGAACTCGATCGCGTGACGAAGCAGCAGATCGGCCGGAGCGAGAAACTGGCCTCGATCGGCCGGCTGGCCGCCGGCATCGCGCACGAAATCAACAATCCGCTGACGGGTGTGCTCACCTTCGCCCATCTGGTGCGTGATCGCCAGGGGGAGGGGAGCTTGGATCGGGAGGATGTAGAGCTGATCATTCACGAGACGCAGCGAGCGGCGGAAGTGGTGCAGGGTCTCCTCGATTTCGCTCGGGAACGACCGGTCACGAAGCGACCGCTGGACGTCAACGCGGTGATCCAGCGCATGGTGCGGCTGGTCGAGAACCAGAAGGAGATGCGGACCGTTCATATTGAGCAGGATTATGCCGACGGCCTGCCCGACGTGCTGGGGGATGCCAACCAGTTGCAGCAGGTGCTGCTGAATCTGTTTCTCAACGCGGCAGCCGCCATGCCCAACGGCGGCATCCTTAATGTGAAGACACTTGCCGAGCAAGGAGAAGTCCTGATTGTGGTCAGCGACAGCGGATGTGGTATTCCCCAGGAGAATCTGGATAAGATCTTTGACCCGTTCTTCACCACCAAGCCGGTGGGCCAGGGCACTGGATTAGGATTGAGTGTCAGTTACGGGATTATCGAGCAGCATGGCGGGTCGATCGAGGTGGAAAGTGAATGGGGAGTCGGCAGCACGTTCACCATTCACTTGCCCGTTGTTCCCGCCGGGACATCCGGCATTCTGGAAGAGAGCGAGGTGTCATGAGCAAGTCGACGGAAAACGCACAGCAGGGAATTCCCGCACAACGCATCTTGGTCGTCGATGACGAAAAGGTCATCGGGCTCAGCTTCCGACGCGTGTTCGGGCCGGACGGTCATGAAGTCGACGCGTTTGAAGACCCGCGCGAGGGACTCCAGGCGGCGCTCACCGGAAACTATGACGTCATCTTCCTGGACTGGATGATGCCTGGGGCCGATGGTTTCGATATTCTCCGCAGCGTCAAAGCGGCAGGCGTGCCATCGGAAGTGGTCATCATTACGGGCCATTCGACCATCGAGTCGGCCGTGCAGGCAATTCGCGAAGGGGCCTCCGATTACCTGAGTAAACCGTTCACGCCCGACCAGTTGCGTCTGGTCCTGCGCAAGGTCGTTGAGCGTTCCAGCCTGATCGTCGAGAACGCGTTGCTGCGCAAGGAGTTGGAGGTCAATCAGGGGCTGGAAGGAATCATTGGTGAGAGTCGGCCGATGCAGCGTGTCTTCGGGCTCATGAAACGGGTGGCTCCGACCGATGGAACGGTGCTGATTATCGGTGAGAGTGGTACGGGCAAAGAGATGGTCGTCAACGCCCTGCATCGGCTGAGTCGTCGGCGCGACAAGCCATTGCTGGCCTGCGACTGCAGCGCACTGGCTCCCACACTGCTTGAGAGCGAGCTGTTCGGGCACGTGAAGGGGTCGTTTTCGGGGGCCATTTCCACCAAGCAGGGTCTGTTTGAGGCAGCCGATGGTGGGACGCTGTTCCTGGATGAGGTTTCGAACCTGTCGATGGAGACGCAGGGGAAGCTGTTGCGTGTGTTGGAATCGAAGCGGATCAAGAAGGTTGGCGATACGGGGGAACGCGCCGTGGATATCCGGCTGGTCACCGCCTCCAATCGCGACCTGTCGGAGATGGTGGAAGGGGGGAGTTTCCGGGAAGACCTGTATTACCGGCTGAACGTTGTGCCGATCGAACTGCCGCCGCTGCGGGAGCGGCAAGGTGATATTCCGCGGCTCGCTGTCCATTTTCTTGATCGTTTCTGCCGCAAGCTGGGGGTCGAGAAGAAACTCTTCTCGTCCGAAGCCATGACGGCCATCGAGAGCTACAGCTGGCCCGGCAACGTCCGGGAAATGCGGAACATCATCGAGCGGATTGCCATCTTGTGTGATCAGGTAGTGATCCAGCCGCAGCATCTTCCGGCGGAAATCCAACAGACTCCCGCACTGGCCACGATCTCGAAAGTACCGGAAACGTGGAATGAATTCCGTTTCTTCAAACAGCAGGCACGCGATGCCGCGGTCTTGAACCTGGAGCGGCAGTTCCTCATGCAGGCTCTGCGTCGCTGCGACGGGAACGTGAGCAAGGCGGCCGATCTGGTCGGCATGCAGCGGACGAATTTCCACGCCCTGATGCGCCGTTGCGATCTGTCGGTAGATGATTACCGATAAGCCGGTTGTGCCGAGCGGCGAAGGACCACGACTGACTGAAACGTGACGGCGCTTCTCCGTACACTGTATGGCAACTCCATACAAACAGAACCACGATCATCTGGTTGTAACGCGCTGTGGCACCGCCGCTGCCACCAATTCCCTTTGTCACTTCGCTTTTCTTCTGCCGCTTGACGCCGATGGGCACAGTCGACCGGCGGCTGTACGCGCCGTAGTGCCGACTGACCGCTGTCGGTGCGGGCTGTCTCCAATGTGCGCAAGTACAAAAATGTAAACGCTTTTCGCGTTACAAGTCCTGCCGGTTACCAACACCCGACCATGGCGGCAATGCCGTCGTTTTCCGGCGCGTATCGACACTGTTGCCTGAGGTGCCAGGTGGTGCGGAGACCGCGTCGTGGTGCGGTACGGACGCGTTTTCTGCAACGTGCCACCGGCGCTTCGGCACGCCGATTGCATAAAGGCGTTTCCCTGCCGGGCGTCGGTGTAAACGAAAGATCGCGAACCTGGTTGTGTGGCCACACGGGTGCTCTCATCTCGGCAGTCACTGCCCGAACGTGATGTTGAGGCGAGCACGTAAGCAGGCGATCCCATGAATGCTGTGACGCGGGCGCACTACGAACGTCCTTTCGCGAGCAAGAGCGGCGCAAGAAAAAACACACAAGGAGCACTAAAATGGCAGTGACCACACAACCTAGACTTCTGGTCGTCGATGACGAGGAAGCGATTTGCGAGGGATGCCGGCGAATCCTCTCGCGGCAGGGCTTTGATGTCGACAAGACAAGCGATCCGCGCGAAGGTCTGAGCCGGGCAACGTCGGACGACTACGCGGCCATTCTGCTGGATATCAAGATGCCGGGAATGACCGGTCTTGACTTCCTCTCGGCCTTGCGGAGCAAGCGCCAGGACATTCCGGTGATTTTGATGACCGGATTTCCGAGTGTTCCCACTGCCGTATCCGCTATCAGTCTGGGAGCCGCCGGTTACGTGACGAAGCCGTTCACGCCCGAAGAGATCACTCAGGCCGTGCATCGTTTTGCAGCTCAGGGTCGGACTGCCATGAGCGAGACGCTGTCGGCCGCCAGTGATGCTTCTTCCGTCACGCAACCGGCTCCCAGCACTCCCGTCAAGTTCTGGCACAACGTCTGGCTGCGGCACGAGCCGAACTCCGAATATCGTTGTGGAGCCGTGGTAGCCGGCCTGGTCGCTCGTGAACTCGACAGCATCCGGTTGCCGAAGATCGGCGAAGTGGTCTATCAAGGTCTGCCGATGGCCAGCGTCACAACGAAGGATGGACAGACCCATACGATCAGCGCACCGCTGACCGGCGTGGTGGAAAACGTCAACAGTGCGTTGGTGGAGCATCCGGAGTATCTGGTCAGTGAACCATGTGGCAGCGGCTGGATCGCCGAGTTGTGTGCCACTCGGGACGAGGAAGAGCTGAAGGCGTGCCGCACTCGAGGCATGCTGGTCCTGTCGAGCGCGACGGACGTTGCTGACAAGTATCTGGATCGCCTGCAGCGGCTGGGATGTCAGCCGCGGGCATATGTTGGTCGCGGGAGCGGACGAGGTTGGGAGGAACTGTCCGGCCGGCTGGCCACGCACCACGACGACGTCGTCTTGCTGGACGCCGCATCGTTGGGTGAGGAAGGGCCGAAGATGGCTGCTCAGATCAATGTCCTGGCACCGTCGGCGAAGATCATTGTCGTGGCCGCTCCGGAATCGCCCTGGGAAGCCGCTTATCGATCGAAACGCATTTTCTATTACGTGGTCGAACCGTTTGACAATCAAGAGATTGTGCAGGTCCTGGATTCGGCGTTTGCGATGCCGGTCGTGCGGCGCGGTCGCGACAACCGGGCGGCAACCGTCGAACGCATTGCCCAGATCAACATTACGAACCGTCAGGGAGATGAAGTCACGCTGGTGGCCACTCCTGGAATGCTGTATCGCAACACCGGTTTGGGAGCTGAGATCCGCGGCCTGATCTACGATCGGCTCTATCCGATCCAGACGATTCCCGGCAAGGCGAACGTGGCACCGCGTGATGTCTTGAATTTGGCGCACAAGTGTGATCGAGTGGTGGTGCTCGAAAGCAAAGACATCGGGCGGCTCCCCGGCTCGCTGGTGCGGGATCAGGGGGCCGAACTGGCAGCTCTGGGAGGAGACGCCGCGGCCTGTGTCACCACGCTGACCATTCAACCTCCCGGCGAAGATCCCTGTGTCGATACGCTCGACAGCCGCCTGATTGCTCAACTGGCACGGCATATTGTCGAGGTCATGTCCAACGCGTAACCGCGACAACTGACTTGTATCGAGCGCCGTCACATGCCGTCCACCATCGAGCAGGAACCGATCGACGCACCGCTGGTCGACAAACGACGAGCCGAGCCGCGGCTGCCACCGCGGCCCGGCGGGCTCAACGAGTCCACGAAACCGCCCGGCTGATTCCGGCCCTCTCTGTTCCTGGCCATTTCCGTGCGGCGGACGACGGCGCCGCCACCGGGCTCGGCCGCGTTCCTCCCGCAGTTGAGCAGAAGCCGGTACCTGTCGATTCCACTCCCCTCAGGACTTCCTCCAACACCATGTCCGCGACCCTTCACGATCTGCAGCAGAGCATTGCCGCACGGGCACACACACGCCCCGAAGACTGTTACCAATGTGGCAAATGTTCTGGAGGGTGTCCGATGGGGCACCATATGGATCTACTGCCTCATCAGCTGATTCGGCTCGTGCAGCTGGGTCAGGGAGCTCGCGCTATCCGTGCGGATGCCATCTGGCAGTGTGTCAGTTGTCAGACTTGCACTTCTCGTTGTCCCCAAACGGTTGACTGCGCGGCCGTCATGGATGCGCTGCGGCAGATGGCGGTGGAGAACGGAGTGGCCGCCCCGGCGCAAAAACGAACCTGGACTTTTCAACAGGCGTTTCTGCAGAACGTGCGGCGTAATGGCCGGCTCAGCGAACTGGAGTTGATCGGCGTGTTCAAGACCAGATCGTTTGCCGACGACTGGAGTGTTCCTGGCTTGTGGAAGGACAGCCTGCTGGCACCGCAGTTGTTACGTCGTGGCAAGCTGCACTTGATGAGTGAAAAGGTCCGCGATCGGGGCGTGGTGCGGCGGATTTTCCAGCGGTGTGAGGAAACCACCGCCGGCCAACCTTCGCTCGAGAGTGGAGGATCACACGAGTGAAGATCGGCTATTATCCCGGCTGTGCTCTCCACGGTTCTTCCAACGACTACGAGCAATCGGTCCGTGCCTGTCTGCAACAGCTCGGCATCCAACTGGATGAGCTGGACGAGTGGATTTGTTGTGGCGCCACGGCGGCCCACATGCTCAACGCGCGCCTGGCGACCGCGCTGCCCGCTCGCAATCTGGCACTCGCCCGCCAGCAAGGGCACGAGCAACTGCTGGCGCCGTGTCCCATGTGTTCGATGCAGCTACTCAAAGCCAATGCGGAACTGCACGATCGCCGCGTTCGCTGTGAGATGAGCGAGATCGTCGAGTTGCCGCTGGACGCCAGCGTGCAGGTGCTGAATCTGATCGAGGTGCTGCAGCAGGTCAGCTGCGAAGAAATCCGTCACAAGATTGCGGTTCCCTTGGAGGGGTGGCAGCCGGCCTGCTATTACGGCTGCCTGCTGACTCGCCCCCCGTCGATTGTCCGGTTCGACGATCCGGAGCATCCGCAATCGATGGAAACTCTGCTCAGGATCTGCGGCGCCGAGCCGGTGAGCTGGAACAGCGCGACGCGCTGCTGCGGTGCCGGTATGACGGTGGCCAACGAAGAGACTGTCCTCGAGTTGTCACACCAGATTCTGGCGGACGCACACGCGCATGGAGCCAACTGCATCGTCGTTGCCTGTCCGATGTGCCACGTCAATCTGGACATGAAACAGGGGGCTATACAGCGTCGCGATGAATCGCTGCCGGCCATGCCAGTCTATTACCTCACCGACCTGGTGGGACGAGCCATTGGCCTGGACGATCGGCAGCTCGGCATTGATCGACATTTTGTCACAGTGGGATGAGCAGTCATGGCGCGGATCGGAGTCTTTACCTGCTGGTGCGGCGAGAATATTGCTCGGACCGTCGACGTGCAACACGTGGCCGAGGCGCTTGCCGCGGAACCGGGGGTTGTCTGTTCGCTCGCATTCAAGTACATGTGCAGCGAACCGGGCCAGTCACTGCTGAGTCGCAAGATAGCCGAAGAACGGCTCGACGGATTGGTGGTGGCATCCTGTTCGCCTCACATGCATTTGCGGACATTCCGCAAGGCGGCGGAGACGGCCGGGCTGAACCCCTACCTGGTGGAGATGGCCAATATCCGCGAACAATGTTCGTGGGTGCATCACGATCGCAAACTGGCGACCGACAAGGCGATCGAGCTGGTCCGCATGTCGGTGGCCAAGGTGCGTCACAATCAGCCGCTGAATCCGATCCGCGTGCCGATTGTGCGGCGCGCGCTGGTGATTGGCGGGGGCGTGGCTGGCATTCAGGCGGCCCTCGACATCGCCGATGCCGGCTACCGCGTCGTGCTCGTGGAACGGGAGCCTTCGATCGGCGGGAAGATGGCCGGTCTGTCGGAGACATTCCCCACGCTCGATTGCTCGCAGTGCATTCTCACGCCGCGCATGGTCGACGTGGCGCAGCATCCCCACATCACGCTGCACACCTATTCCGAAGTGGAATCGGTGGAAGGATATCTGGGGAGCTTTCGCGTGACGGTCCGCAAGAAGGCCCGCTACGTCGACATCGACCGCTGCACCGGCTGCGGAGAATGCTGGACGTCGTGCCCGTCCGGCAAGAATGCCAGCGAATTCGACTTTGGACTGGGCAGACGCAAGGCGATCTACGTACCGTTTCCGCAAGCCGTGCCTGCGCGGCCCGTTATCGATGCCAAGGCCTGCCTCAAGCTGACCAGGAACCGCTGCGGCGTCTGCTTGAAAAAATGTCAGGCGGGGGCCATCAACTTCGAAGATCAGGATCAGATGATCGAGGAAGAAGTGGGGGCGATCGTGGTCGCGACCGGCTACGAGCTGTACGACATTAAAGCGCGCGATGCGGGTTCGTCGGTCAGCGGCTACGGTGAATATGGATACGGTCGTTATGCCGACGTGATTGACTCGCTGCAGTTCGAACGCCTGGCATCGGCCTCCGGGCCGACCGGGGGCAAGATCGAGCGTCCCTCGGACGGACGCGAGCCGAAGACGGTGGTCTTCGTCAGCTGTGTCGGATCACGGGACCGCGCCAAAGGCATCCCGTACTGCTCGAAAATCTGCTGCATGGTCAATGCCAAGCACACGATGCTGTATCGGCACAAGGTGCATGACGGCGAGGCGCACGTGTTTTACATGGATGTGCGTGCGGGAGGCAAGAACTACGATGAGTTCGTGCGGCGAGCCATCGAGCAGGACGGCGCACGATACCATCGCGGGCGTGTTTCCGAGATTCTCGAACAGGACGGCAAACTGCTGGTCCGCGGCATTGACACGCTGGCCGCGGTGCCTCTGACGATCGCCGCCGATATGGTCGTGCTGGCCAATGCCATGGTCCCGGCGCGGGGCGTGCAACAGCTGGCGCAGAAACTGAATGTCGGTTACGACGAGCACGGTTTCCTGTCGGAATCTCATCCGAAGCTGAGACCGGTCGAAACCAATGCGGCAGGTGTGTTTGTGTGTGGTGCCTGTCAGGGCCCGAAAGATATACCGGAGTCGGTGGCGCAGGCGAGCGCGGCGGCCGGTAAGGTGCTGGTGATGTTCGCACGCGATCATCTGACGCGTGAACCGGAAATCGCATGCATCGATCAACGCAGTTGCAGCGGCTGCTTCACGTGCCTGCAGGCCTGTCCCTACCAGGCGATCAGTCGCCAGGAGATCACCGATCGCGCGGGCCAGGTTCTGCGGTACGCGGCGCAAGTGAATCCCGGACTCTGCATGGGCTGCGGCACCTGCGTGGCAGTCTGCCGGTCCAAGAGCGCCGACCTGGCAGGGTTTTCCGAACAACAGGTTTACGGCATGGTGGAGAGCCTGGCATGAGCGGCGACGCGTTCGAGCCGAAGATTGTGGCTTACGTCTGTAACTGGTGCACCTATCTGGGAGCCGACCTGGCGGGGACGAACCGCCTGGAATATCCCGCCAACGTGCGGATCGTGCGACTCCCCTGCACCGGTCGCATGGATTTCAATCTGATCATCAAAGCCTTCGAGATCGGAGCGGACGCCGTACTCGTCTCCGGCTGTCACCCGGGCGATTGCCACTACACCGCGGGCAACTATCACGCTCGTCGGCGCTGGATCCTGTTCCAGGAACTCCTCACGACACTCGGTATTGATCTGCACCGTATCCACTTCACCTGGATCTCGGCCGCGGAAGGGAGGAAGTGGCAGGAGGTGATCCAGGAGATCACCGAGTCGACACGTGAACTCGGACCTTACATGGGGTATCGTCACATCTGTGAGGTGCAGAAATGATCGCTCAGCTGCGGACGCGATGCCGGCGGCTGCTGTCCGACGGGGACGTGCAGGTCGTGATCGGCTATGAGTACTGCGAAGCGACTGGCGCCGCACATCCGACCTTTCTCACCGATCCTGCACAGGCGGATCGGTTGACCTGGAATGGTGCCTGTCACCACAATCTGGTCACGTATCTGAAGCGTCCCGAGATTCAGGCGTTAGGACGCGCGGCCGTGATCGTCAAAGCCTGTGATGAACGATCGCTGGTGGTACTCCAACGCGAATCGCAGATCGATCGGCAGCGGGTGTACGTGATCGGTGTGACATGTGCTGCCGACCACACTCGCGACAAGGAAACATGCCGGGCCTGTACCACGCCTTCTCCACGTTTCGCGGACGAGGTGATTGGCAGTCCGCCCGCGTCGTCTGCCGAAGCGAAGGGGGCAGACGGGCAGGATCGCTATGCGCAGCTGGACCGCTTCATGGAGCGGTCGACTGAAGAACGGCTGACTTACTGGCAGAGCGAACTGCAGCGCTGCACGAAATGCTACGCCTGCCGACAGGCCTGCCCGCTCTGCTACTGCCAACGCTGCATCGTTGACAAGAACCAGCCGATTTGTATCGATCCCGCCACGACGACCAAAGGGAACTTCGCCTGGCATATCACTCGAGCGTTTCATCTGGCCGGCCGCTGCGTGGGCTGCGATGCCTGCACCAACGCCTGTCCGGCCGGCATCGATCTGCGGCTACTCAATCAGTCGCTCTCGCGCGCTGCCGAAGTCAATTTCCACTTTCGTGCGGGTGAGGATCTCGACAGTGCCCCGCCGATTGGAACCTACAGTCTGCAGGACCAGGAAAGCTTCATTCGATGACTCAGCTTCATTCCAACCTCAGCGCCGCCGATACTCAGCGTGAAGATCCGCCCAGAATGATCGCCCAGCCTGCTCTGCGGGAGGCGATGGCGTCGTGGCTGGCCGCAGGACGTGCTGTGATCGGGCCGCGGCGAGTGCGGACTGATCTGGTCCAGTATCAATGGCTGACCAGCCCCGACGAACTGGTGACCAGCGGTTTCGTCAAACCGGCCAATTCGATCAAGGCGGCCGTCCTGCCGCGCGACGAGACGTTGTTTACCTACCGAGGGAACGGGAAGCACCTGAAGTTCGAACCGTTCGAGCTGCCGACACGGCCGCAGATTGTTCTGGCTGCGCGGCCATGCGACGCCGCGGCGCTGCCGATTCTCGATCACGTGTTCAATTGGGACTATCGCGATCCACTGTACAACCGGCGCCGCGAGCTGACCACGGTCATTTCCCTGGCCTGCCAGCAACACGATCCCTACTGCTTCTGCACCAGCGTGGGGCTCGGGCCGGACAGTGAGCGAGGAGCCGACGCGGTGCTCGTACCACTGGAAGAAGAAGCGTGGGAAGTGCGGATCATCACCCCCAAAGGTGCAGCTCTGCTGGAATCGTGGACGGTCGACTGCGATCGTCGTGGCACGGCCGGGCCCGGTCCAGACCCTCAGTTCGATGTGACACATATTTGTCAAAAACTTGGATATGACGATGACATCCCTTGGGCACAGCTCACCCTGCGATGTCTCGGCTGCGGAGCGTGTGGCCACAATTGTCCCACCTGTCATTGCTTTGACATTGTCGATCAGACGCGGCGGGACGGTGGCTCACGGGTCCGCAGTTGGGACTCTTGCCAGCATGCCGTCTATTCTCTGCATGCTTCCGGCCACAATCCGCGTCCTCGGCAGGGCCAGCGGCAACGCAATCGCGTGATGCACAAATACCGCACGTATCCGGAGAAGTTCAGAGATGTCTTGTGCACCGGTTGCGGGACGTGCGGCCGCAACTGTCCCGTCGATCTGGGAGTACGCAGTGTGCTCGGCGAAATCTCGAGGAGGATCGATTCCAGCACGGTCTCCGACGAACATTCCAGTCAGGAATCCTGTTCATGAATCCCATAGCACCAGCAGCCGAGCGCGCAGACCATGACGTGCCGAACATCTACCAGCCTCAGTTGATGGAAGTGGTCCAGGTGCGCCAGCAGACCAGTGATGTCAAGAGCGTGCGGATCCGATTCGCCGATGAGTCACTCGCCGAGGCATTTAGCTTTCAGGTCGGGCAGTTCGGCATGTTCTCCTTGCTCGGCTTGGGCGAGTCGCCGTTCAACATCTGTTCGAGTTCCACCTGGAAAGGGTTTCTGGAATTCTGTTTTCGCCGCACGGGCCGCGTCACGGACGGCCTCTGGCGGCTGAATCCGGGGGACATGATCGGCTTTCGCGGTCCCTACGGCAACGGCTATCCCATGCGCGCGTGGGAAGGACACGACCTGGTCTTCGTCGGCGGTGGAATCGCCATGCCCCCGATCCGCTGCGCCATCTGGTACGCCCTGGAACATCGCCAGCGCTATGGGAAGATCACGATCGTCTACGGCGCGCGAACCGAACAGGATCTGGTCTTCCATGACGAACTCAAGGCCTGGTCGGAGATTGAGGGTGTGCAGGTTGTGCGGTGTGTCGATCCCGGTGGGGCCAGCGCTCAGTGGGACGGCGAGGTCGGTTTCGTTCCCAAGGTACTCGAACGGGTGTCCCTGAACGCCCGCCAGGCGATCGCGCTGGTCATCGGTCCTCCCATCATGATCCGCTTCACGCTGCCGGTGCTGGCGGAAATGGGACTCCCAGACCGCCGCATCTACACGAGTCTCGAGAACCGCATGAAATGTGGCGTCGGCAAGTGCGGACGCTGCAACTGCGGACCGTTCTACGTCTGCAAGGATGGTCCGGTCCTGACCATGGAAGAACTCAAACAGCTCCCGGCCGACTACTGAGAGCCTGTGCTGTCGGCAGTTGCTAACGGCGCGATTCGACGCTGCGGACAGGGACCCGCCGCCAGGAAGTGGTGCGGAAATGGGGAATGCGACAATGCGACAATGCCACACTGCGACAATGGAATGGTGAGGCGGTTGGAATCGCACGGTGTCTGCTATGCATGCGCTGCGGACAGGGACCCGCCGCCAGGAAGTGGTGCGGAAATAGGGAATGCGACAATGCGACAATGCCACACTGCGACAATGGAATGGTAAGGCGGTCGCAAACGCACGGTGGCTGCTATGCATGCGCTGCGGACAGGGACCCGCCGCCAGGAAGTGGTGCGGAAATAGGGAATGCGACACTGCGACAATGCCACACTGCGACAATGCCACACTGCGACAATGGAATGGTGAGGCGGTTGGAATCGCACGGTGGCTGCTATGCATGCGCTGCGGACAGGGACCTGCCGCCAGGAAGTGGTGC
>JBGSHS010000206.1:0-10704 GCA_041752115.1 Pirellulaceae bacterium
GCCGCCTCGCGTGCACCCGTTGGTTCGGCGTGAACTCACGGATTATACGGGAACGCTCCAAAGTACTCCAGCGAGCACTGCTCCGGGTGCCGGACCTCGTTAGGGGCGAACACACAGATGGCCGCGTCCGCCAGTCGCGAGCCGTCCAAGCCGAACAGCCATTGATCCGAGTACGACGCCCCGGACAGAAACTCCGCGAGGGGTACAGGCCGTCTGGACTCGGACAGGATCGCCTCGATGCACCCTGGCTCGTACTCCGACAAGCCGACCTCTCGCATGAACGCCGACGGGATGCCGTCACCATCCTCGGTGTAAGTCTCGTCGATGTACGCCCGCATCTCGTCGAACGACCGGAACCGACCCGTGGAGATGAAGACATGAACCGTGTGCATTCGACTTCTGCCTCCACCGCCGAACGTCCCGCATCACGGGGCGGCCGGCGATGACGCGTTTAACGGGTTCCAGCCGGATCGGCCGCTCCGGTGGACGCGATAGTTAGGGCTTCTCTAGCTTGATTTCACCAGAAGTCATGTAAACAAGCGCATTGCCGGCAGGCCCGCGGTATGCGCCGTTCGCCTTCTTGAGTCGCGCCGCGACGGCGGTGAACTTCCACGCATCGTCTTCAGAGCACTCGACCATCCGATTTGTGTAGTCGGGCAAGTTGTGTTCCTCGCAAAACCTCTTTGCGAGCTTGGCGTGTTCACGCAATGGCTCATACACGGATGGGTGATCCCAACCCCACAGAAACGTACCGTCCTCCGTGCTGTACGTACCGACAATCTGCATTTCAGCTGTCGCCGTTGTGCCGTCCGAGAACGTGAAAGTGATTTGTCCCGTGTTTTGATCCACAGACCAATGCTCTTCTTCCCCGAGATGCCACGTGGCGGAATGCGCTGATGCCTTCGCACGGAGCCCTTCCAGCGACTGCTCGATGAACAGGGTTGGGTCCACTGGCAAGGTCCTTTCCGTGCAGCCGGCAATCAGCAACCGTGGCAAGAGAGGAACACGCATTCTCAAGCCCTAACGAAAGCTGACCGATGACGAGGAGCGCGCCATGGGTGTCCGATTTGGAATCGCGACGTGCCCGCGCTCTTCGTCATTCGGTCAAGCGAGTGGTTAGGCCACCACGTCCGACTCATACTCAAATCATCCGACCACTTCCACATGGACTCCCAGCAACGGCCGGTCTTATCGCTGAACTCTGGCCCCCAAGTCGTCCTAGAATCCTCTGAATACGGGCTCGATTACATCGCTGAAGCATAACCGGATACAGATTGAACGGAACGTTAAACAGCAATAACCAGCCCGCCGCATTGAGCCAACCCTGCACGGCAGCGAAAACCGTGGCCAGGGTCACCGCGACGAAGGCCAATAAATGCCCCCCTTCCGCTTTTCGCATCTCCTTTTCCAACCCAGCAAGCTGAGCAACTTTCCCGGAAAAGCGTAATGTGGGATTCAAGATAGTCCATGGCCTACGCCCAACGAGCATTTGGAAAAAGCCAGTGCCTACTTTCTCGTAGAGGTGTCCTTCTTGCTCAAAAGGTCGGATCCGGTAGTAACGGGATCCCAGAACGAAAGAGACGAACTGCCCTGCCAGGGCTACCCACGAAACAATCAAGCAGTTGGACCATAAGGCGAAAGCAAAGCTACGGAAGCCGTACGCATCAAGGACCCATTTGAGCAAGTAGAGGTGGACAGCAGAAACTATCAGAACCGGGAAGGTCTTTCTCAAGACGTTCATTGTGTTGCTCCCTGGTGAGACCACGACGGCGCCTTAAAGGCCTAACGACCAGGATCACGCGGCGGGGAGAAAATGTTCCACTTGAAAACGGCTAATTCCGCTCGCGTGCATCCGTTTGTTCTGTCATCCGTGGTAGGGCAAAGGCTGGTTGAGCACTGGGACGCTTCGGCTGGCGTCTGACGACACGACGTTCACCGCGCTCCTGCTGTGCGCGCAGGTCACGGCAAATCGCATCAAGATCATGGCCAAACCGCCCGGCATATTCATCACGCAGTCGGCGAACTTCGGCGACAATCGGATCGTCATACATTGATCAACTCCTGCGGAGTGCAGATGATGGGTGGCGACACGTCAGCCGCGACCAAGACTGTGCCAATTATACGCCGGAGGGACGGGTTGGCGATATTCAGTTCCGAGTTGTGACAGACCGGCCGCCATCACGGGGCGGCGGGCGGTAACGTTGATTTAAGAATCGGTTGGTCACCGCCGCTCCCGTGGATGCGATGGTTCGCCGACGGTCCGTTGCGGTTTCAATGGTACTGACCATACTATGGTTCCGCCTTGATAGGGAGATACGGCCAGTCCCGCTTATTCGGTAGTGAGCTTTGTGCTGCCGTGGCCTCGGCGGGCGTCAAGAACATGCCGAAGAGATCGTTGCCTCCGTTGATCGCGTACAGGCGATGGCTCGAGTTCTTTAGTTGTTCGTTGACGATCGAAAACAAAGCAACAGTAGCCCGTCCCCAACTGTTGAAGTCTTCATCAATGTCGGGGCCGAAGATATCCAACGCGGTGTCGCCACAGCGAACCGAATAGCGTGGGGTGTCGTCGTCGAGAATCTCTTCGATTCTCGCTGGCTCCTTGACGAACGTGCGAAGCTGTGGCAGAAGGGATTCGTATGCCTCAGCGATGCCTCCCTCGGCTAACGCCTCCGCGTCAAGGTGAATCGCATCGTCGTAATTGAGTTTGATTCCCATTGCCGCGTCCCAAGGCGGCGAACGGCAGCGGTAACGGCGCCGCCAAAAGACTATGATTTCACAACCCGCGTCATCGGCGGCTTCCGTTCACCGCTTGGTTATGCCATCGGACCGCGGGACACGAACGATACGGAATCCGATGACACGGGAGGCCGTCGACGGTGGAAATGCCGAACGCGTGCCCGCCATGCAGGCCCCGTCACTCCGAAGGAACGTCGAACAGACAAAGCAATCGTCACCTCGAACGACACGATTCTCGCCATGAGCGGGACCACGCGGATCAGCCTGGTTCTCGCGGACTGGCGGAGCATGCCAATCCGCACACCACTCAGCAACATTGCCAAACATATCATGAAGGCCCCACGTATTCGGCGTCTTGGTTCCCACCGGGCGATGACCGGAACTTCCCTCTCCTCCTTCCTCCGTGTTCATGAAGACCCACGCGATATCAAGGATGTCGCCGTAGCGGCATTCCGCTTCGCCTGCACGGCACGCGTACTCCCATTCCGCCTCCGTGGGAAGGCGATACTCATTCTCCTTGTCGAGGGCTGACAGCTTCTCGCAGAAGTCGATCGCATCATCCCAGGCGACTTGCTCCACCGGGTTTTGCATTTTTGTCCGCCACTGCCAGAACGAAGGATTGTGCCCCGTGATCGCAGCATATTGAGCCTGAGTTACTTCTGTTGTCATCATCCAGTAACCGCGAGTGATTTCCACTTTGTGTTGCTGCACAAAGCGGTCGCCGTACTTCGATTCGCTTCCCGGAGGTGAGCCCATCAGAAACTGACCCGACGGACACCAGCGAAACTCGAATGTCATACCGTTGAGTATCGTACGATCTTGGGTTCCTGCGGAAATCGCGGTATCCGGATGTCCGTTCACTACGACATCTATGCCGGAGAATGAAACGCGAACTCGCGAAAGCGCCTTGAGGTCGGGCGCACTGCCAGAGTCAATCGTGATTGCAAACATGCTGTTACGTTGGACCCTGATCGGTTCGCGAAGTTCCAACACCAATTGATGACAAGCATCCTTCCCGACAAAATCAGGCACAGTCCAACCAGTGTCGGATAAAAAGTCGATGCAGTTTGCGGTGGTGTCGTCAGCCTCGTTTCCAAGAAATCGGCAACTTTTAAACTCCAACTGATGAGTAGTCGCCTTCTCGTCGCCTTTGAGATGCGGCTTAACATCGAACAACACCATTCTTTGGTCACCATTCGCGCGCGGACGCTCCGATGGCAGCACCTCAAGCAGAACTCGCGTGATTTCGACCAGTTCTGGGAACTGATATTGCAGCGTTACTTCTTGCCACACTCTGGAGCCTGGAAGCTCAATCGAATGGTCTTTGAGGACTTTGGCAGAACCTTCAGACGACCAGACAACCTTCGTGGGGCTTGCCCCAACCCATCGAGCGTTCATGTTGGCAGGTTGGTCTGCACCAACCGTCGGCATCAGGATCGCAAG
Source organism: Pirellulaceae bacterium (assembly GCA_041752115.1). Lineage (GTDB taxonomy): Bacteria > Planctomycetota > Planctomycetia > Pirellulales > Pirellulaceae > JAJRVM01. Next base: position 4,180 of record JBGSHS010000206.1, read on the forward strand.
AACGATGCAACCCGGTAAAGCAAGCCACCACGCGGAAGATGAAACGGAGAGAGGCTTACGATTCGGCATGTGTGGTCCCATCACCTGGGCATAACGACGGCCATCACCGGGTGGCGGGAGTTGACTGTGATTCTGAAAAAGGCTGGCCACCGCCGCTCCGGTGCATGGCTTGGTTCTGGACCGAATCGCGAGGTGACGCTGGCGTCACTCGTGCTCAGCGAAGCGGTGCTCGTGCTCGTGCTCGTGCTCGTAATCGTAATCGATGTTCGGATCATACCATGCCGCGGACTCGTCCACGCGATCAGACCGCATGGCCAGCCGGGTTGACATGGCGACGATTCGCTTCAGCTTGGCTTTCGGTGGACCGCACGTCGCGGCATCGATCCCGCCGGAAACGACGAGCACATCCTGAATCGCCGCGCACTGCAGAGCTGAACCGCGGGAAATTGCGAAAAACCTCGCGCGATCTTTCAGGCTGCGCTTCCCATTGCCTGCCGCGATGTTGAGTGGGATCGACTGTGCCGCACGTAACCATTGATCGCGCGCGTGACGGTGAAGACCAGAAAGCCTCTTCGCCATCACAGAAGACTCCGCGACGTACTCGACAGCCAAGCGGTAAACGTCCAGCTTGTCGTGATCGAAGACCGGATCCGTCATCGTTACACCTTTCGATTACGATTACGAGCACGAGCACGAGCACGAGCAGGAGCAGGAGCAGGAGCAGGAGCAGGAGCAGGAGCACGATGATTGATTTCATTCCCGTCAGGGCCAGAACTATGTAATTATGCCGTCGAGGAAGCCTGATCGTATTACGTTATGACGGCCACGCCGACGGTATAACACGTCGTGGAAACAGACCTGAATCTAGGCCCTAAGTATCAGCAAGTCAACCATTTACGGCTGTTGGTTGTCGTGGACTCTGGGGCGTTATTCCGGCGGCATAATCCGCAGACAGCCGGCCCTGCGATCCCCTCAAACAGGTCGCTTCGTTTATTCTTCCCCTCTCCGGCGGCCTAACGCGTAGATGCGTCGCTGCCCGCTGGTCGACGACAGGTTGTGTCGTTTCCTATGTTGCGACGGATGGCTGGGGGAGAGTGTGCGGCATTATGGGACGCGGTCCGGCGGCATAATCCTCCATTGTCGGGCCCGCATAGGAACAAAATGGTGCAAATATTTCCAGTATTCACTGACGGGGTTTTCGGCAGGACGTCGATAGTGCGGAACGGCCAGCAGCCGACAGTGACAGGCCGATCGTCGCATGGGTCGCAGCAGCCCATCGACACGTTCCGCCCAGCAGGGTTCAAACGAGTGGCAGTCAGGCCGAGTTGACTGGCATTCGAGCCGTTCGGACAGAAAGTCGAACGGCTTTCTCTTCGCTGGCAAATGACTTACGTCGTGCATCGCGCGGTTCAGACAAAGCAGATTCGGCTGGTGGACGGACTGGCGCGTCATGTGGTCTACTGGGAGGATGGCGTTTGAACCCAATGGAGGAAACAGGCATGCCAGGTCGTCGTTCCTCGATCGTCGTTTCCGCAATCTTGGCAACCGCGTCTTCCTTTGCTTCGTCGTCGATCCTATACCCGGCCTCGGTTGCGGCCGATGACACGCATGCGGTGCCATCTCTGAATGTGCCGGCGACGGAGACGGCGCCCCACCTGGACGGCGCGCTGAGCGATCCATGCTGGCGGGCAGCCGCCGGCACGGGTCCTCTGCGTGTCCAAGGCGGACAGGCTGGCAGCAGTTTGGCGCGCACCGAAGTCCACGTACTGCATGATGCGGACCATCTCTATATCGGGGTGTGCTGCTTGGGCACTCTTGCAGCGCCACCCGCCGATTCATCGAGCGTCCCCGAGGAGCCCGTCGAGTTTGTCGACGTGTTGATCAACACGAATGGCGATCGCAATTCGTGTTATCTGATTCGTCTGACTCCCCGCGGCACTGGCCAGGTGGCCTGCTCTTACAATGAGCATTCACCGCCGTGGCACGATCGAAGTTGGCAACCGCAGTTTCCGTTTGCCGTAGCCCACGATGGCACATCCTGGACCGCTGAGATTGCCTTGCCTTTCAACTGCTTGTGCAAGAACAAGACCATCGCGTCGAAGATTGGCTTCAACGTACGGCGGTTGTCTGTACCTGGCCAGGAGGTCCAAGCCTGGAACGGTTCCTTCGACGAGCCTGGTGATTGGGGCATCCTCACCGGCATTCCGCCCCGTGACGAGCTGCCAGCGCCCGACTACGTAGTGCCGGCGGCGGATCCGTTTTCCTCGGGCGCTCAGTGGGGTGTGACAACCTACCGTCCTCCGCCCACAGCGCGGCGAGTATTCCTGGCCGACCAGGCGCGGCAATCGATTGAACTTGACCGCGGTTCGGCACATCCCGAGTCCACGGGCGAGGTACGTCTGGAACTGGAAGGATTCTTCCTCCAGGGCGACCCGCACGTAGCCGGTGTGGTCTGGGATATGACCGTGAATGAGCGTACGGGTGAGTTGTACGTACTGAGTGATCCACGAAAGGTCCGCGAAGCGCCGGAAATCCGGGTGTTCGACCGGCAAGGTCAATATCTGCGAACGATCATGCCTTTCTCTCCGACGCTGCCCCCGGCAGCGGTCGACGACCTCTGCGCGGGCACAGCGATCGAGGCCGGCAGCACACTCGCGCAGCCCAAGCTTTTCGAAACGCTCTGCGGATCGCTGGCGATCTACGGAGCGTATTGGCACCTGCCTCAGAAGATGATTCTCGCACCGGACGGTGACCTGATCCTCTCCAACCTCTACCGCGGTACACTGTGGAGACTGCACACCGATGGCAGCTTGCCGACAGACGGCTGGACGTCGGTCTACAATCGCGGACGCAACGAACCGTTCGAAAGCCACGACTGGTCGCAGGACTTCCTCAACGTTCAAGACCTTCGCAATTACCTGCCGTTTCACTCGCTGCACTATCCGTATTTCTGTTTTGGTCCGCAGGGGGAGATGTATCTGTCGGCCGGCCAGAGCACTCGGCTTACTCGACAGTACGGCTACCATTGGGAAGTCGGGCAGCAAGAGGTGCGTTATCAGCCAGAAATGCCGACGGATCAGCGGCGATCGAGTGTTTGGCGATGCCGCCTTGGTGGGGGCACTCGCTGCGAAGTTCAGGATGCCGTGACTGGATTTGCTGATCCAGCCGGCTTGGCTCACGACGGTTCTCATCTGATCGTCGCCGACGCCGGACACAATCAACTGCAGATCATCGGGCCGGATCAACGTGTCGTGGCAGCGATTACGCACTTCGAGCGCAATGGACAGCAGGAGCCGTTGCATGATCCAACGGCGTTGGCGTTGGACCACGAACAACACCTTTATGTCCTGATCGGTTCCGAACCCAGGACAATGCCTGCAGAACTGGTTGAGCGTACACTGTCGGCCATTCAACAGGACTACGAACAGTCGGCACAAAACCGCTCGGGGAATTACCGGCGGATCGTGAAGCTCGAAAGCTGGCGGCAACCCCGCGCACTGGCTGTTTCGGACAAGTTTGACTCCGATGTCGTGCAATTCGTGGTGGACTCCGGTGTATCGCCGTCCGTGGTGTGGGTTGCCAACGGACGGGGCGCGGGAAGTCTGACGCGATTGAAGAGCGACGATCTGGCCACGACCGACGAATGGACCGACCGCGGTGAGGCACTGACTTGCCCTCGTCAAAGCGGCAATCAGCCGATACTGAACATTGATCCACAAACCGGCGAGTTGTACGTCGAAGACCATTCGAATTACCGACTCAAACAACACGGCCGGGTCTTTCGGCTTGATCAACAAGGCCAGGTGCTTCAGACATGGCCACCGCTGTATTTCAACGACCGAGGACTGGAGGCCACTTCGCCCTGGTGGCTGCCAGATCTCGAACGTCACTTCCGATGTCCAAATGAAGCCCGCTGCATCGACTCGATTTTTGGAAAGGATGGACGTGTCTACCGCTGGAAGCTGACGAAAGATGGCGTCGAGTTGCTGCGGTTCGATCGCGTTGGGAATCCAGTGCCTTTTGCCGCGACCGGCACCAACGCACTGTTTGTCGACTATCCGATGCAGGTGAACTTCTGGCACGATGTCTTTCAAGGGATGGCAGTCGATCACGAGGGCAACATCTTCTACGCAGCCAAAGTGGACGTGGAGCCGCAGGCAAGACCGGTTAGTGCCTACCATGCCGTCAGTCGACAGATCAATGTATACAACGCCAACGGGGAGTTGATGAAACGCGGACTGCTACGACTCGATGCCGTTCGCAGCGTGCAGGTCGACGACGCGGGAGATCTGTACGTATTGCACCGTCCCACCGACCGCCCCTGGGATTTCTATCTGGCGGTATCCAAGTTCTCGGGGCAGGACGGCCAGCTGCTCTGGTCGCGACGCTGGGACGGATACATCGGGCAGTCGCAAGTCATTTTCGGCCCGTGCCATTGCATTCTGTCGCGACAACATCAGACGTTGGACGGAAAGGGTTACCTGTATGCGGCCGGTATGCATAGTGTGCAGGTGATCGACTGCGCCAGGGGACGATTGGTGGGCGAATTCGGCAGCTATGGCAACTTTGACTGCCAGGGGCCGGGCAGCGCCTGCCCGCATCCCGATCTGCCGCTCGGGATCGTCTCCGCGATCGCCGTCTGGCAGGATCGGCTGTTCATTGTCGACGTGCTCAATCGGCGCATCGTCAAGTGTCGCATCGTGTATGGACCTGCTTCCTAGCAGTTCCCAAGGCGGATTTACGCAGGGCTGTCAGCCGAGAGACGGTCTACCCCTTGTCATGGGGGGCCAGCATTTGCTAGTCTGCCAGCAGCGACACCCCACCGGTGCGACGGTGTCGACTCACTTCTTCTGGCTAGAAACTGTTAACGGGAGATGATTCCATGGCATTTACCGCGACCCAAGATCTGTTGTTGCCCGCCACCGTTACCGGCTCCTGGCCTCGTCCACGCTGGTACACAGCCAACCTGTGGGGCCGACCGCTGGATTCGGCGATGATGGATCCCTGGTTTCGCGAACAGTTCACCGACGCGCACGAAATCGTCGTGGCCGATCAGGCACGCGCCGGACTCGATATTCTCACCACCGGCGACTATCACCTGGATGAAGACGTGGCCGGGCGTTCATGGCACCATTACCCGCTGCAGCGCTGGAAGGGATTGGAGCACGAGGAGTTGCAGACGGAGAAGACCCGGTCTCCATTGCTCTCGTATCCGGTCGGCACCATGCTCGACTCCATCTACAAGTCGTGGCGGTGGCCGCGCGTGGTAGGAAAGGTCGAGCATGATCCGAAGAACCCGCTGGAGTACGCCAAGATCTGGCGGATCGCTCAGCAGGCGGCGGCGACGGCCGGCAAGCAGGTCAAATTCGGCACGTGTTCGGCACAGGTACTCGCCTTCTTCCTCGACAGCCACACGCCTCATTACAACCTGGATGACAAGAAGCAGTTGATCTGGGACATGGCGGAGGCGATGAATGTCGAACTGCGTCAACTGGCAGCCTCCGGCTGCAAGGTGATTCAGGTGGAAGAGCCGACGCTCCATTTCATGGCGCGCTACAATCCAGACCAGAAGGAACTACTTGATTTCCTGATCGACGCATTCAATCGCGAAATCGAAGGGCTGGACGGTGTGGAGGTGTGGATTCACACCTGTTGGGGCAATCCCAACATGCAGAAAGTATTCAGCGATGAATCGTATGCCAACTCGATGGAGATTTATCTCGAACGTCTCAAAGGAGATGTCTGGACGATCGAGGCGACCGAGAACAATTTCCGCGAACTCTCACTCTTCTCGTCCTACAAGAACCGCTTGAAGAAGAAGATCGCCGTGGGGGTCGTGAGCCACCGCAGTCTCCAGGCCGATTTTCCCAATGTGATCGCGGACCGAATCCGTCGCTGCCTGGAACATATTCCGGCGGAAAACCTGGTGCTCTCGACCGACTGCGGCTTCGGCCGACAGGGATTCAACCGGCACCTGGCGTTCTACAAGACGATCGGAATCCCCATGGCCAGGAACACCATCCTGAAGGAACTGGGGGTAGAGCCCCGCTATGTGCCGGCAGCCGATGAGCAACTGGCTTGGGATCAACTGCCCGACAACGAGCCGTTCACGCACCTCAAGCCGCTGCGGTAACTGCGGCACGTGGTGGATTGAAGGACCCTGAGTGACGCGGCGGCAAGCAGGGGACCCCTCTTGGCCAGCGGCGAGCGATCGTGCCGCGTCGGGGGGTGTGATAGTCTGTATGCGATGAGACCGATTGGCCGACCACACGCTCCGCTCAATGCGGGAACACCGCACATTCCCAGAAGCACGACCAACAGCATGGATCGTCCAGCGACTCACTCGGGTTGACCTGTTGGCGACGTTGGTCACCGTGGCGTCCGAACCGCAGAATATCGAACACCTATTAAGGTCCCCGAAGTCAATAGGCGCACCGGTAGCGTCTCCAAAATCTTTGTGTTTTTTGACTTTGGTCAAGTGTGGACGTCAGGTTTTCGCGTGACTCCTGGGCATTCTGGCTTTGT
>JBGSHS010000207.1:0-35981 GCA_041752115.1 Pirellulaceae bacterium
ATTTGGCCTTGCCGAACGGCATACCAGGTAAGGACACGTTTCGACGCATACTCGGGCTGTTGCCGCCTGCGGTATTTCAGCAGTGCTTTCAGCAATGGCTGCAAGCGTTGCAGATATCCCCTGAGGGGGAACCCGACACGCCGAAGCATATTGCCATCGACGGGAAAACGATGCGGAGATCGCATGATCGAAAACACGGATTAGGCCCCATGCATATCGTGAGTGCCTGGGTGTCGGATTACGGTATCTCGTTGGGCCAGGTAGCCACTGAGGAGAAGTCCAATGATATCACCGCTATTCCACAACTGCTGGATATGATTGACGTTGAGGATGCGATTGTAACCATCGATGCTGCAGGATGCCAGAAGGCGATTGCTGCCAAGATCGTCAACGGAAAGGGTGACTTCGTCTTGGCGCTCAAAGGCAATCACGAGAAGTTGTTTGAGGACGTGCAGTTCGAGATGCTTCATCACATTCACGACGACTTCGTCGACTGTCCTGTCAGTCGCTATGTCGAAGTCGAGAAGGGACACGGTCGGCTTGAGGCTCGCACGTACTATCAGATCACGGCTCCATCACACCTGCGCGGACGGTCCGAATGGAAAGGGCTCAAGACCATCGGGGCGGCCATCCGCGTTTACGAGCAGAATGGTGTCGAGAAGCGAGACATACGCTATTTCATCAGTAGTCTGCGGCGTAACGGAGAACAATTCGCGAACGCCGTACGCAGTCACTGGGCCATCGAGAACTCACTCCATTGGTCGCTCGACATGACATTCAGAGAGGATGAGAGCAGGGTCCGTGAACGCACATGTGCGGACAATTTGTCCTGGCTCCGACGCATGACGTTGAGCTTGATCAAGCAGCATCCGGGCAAAGAAAGCAATATCATGAAACGTCGCATGGCCGGTTGGAGCGTTAACTACATGATGCAAATCCTTACAGGAACAGGAACTTAGTGTGCGCTAGCCCTGCCCCATCTGGCCCAGTCAGTCGCACTGTCGATCACTTGCAGCAAATCGCCCCTTCATTAAGTGGTCCGCGTCAGCCTCGATCATCTGGGGCTACAATGCAAGCACCTGTCGTTCGTGGCTTGATTTGTCAGCTCATCGTTCACTAACAGGTTTCTCTGAGCAATGACAGAACCCCATTTCCTTCTGATCGGGATTGGAGGAGTCTACAATTATGGCTGCGAGGCAATTGTGCGAGGAACGGAGTTGTTAATCCGTCAGCGATGGCCGGGGGCAAGGTTGACTTACGCCTCATGCCGACCGGACGACGACAGGAGTCGTCTTGCTGGGTGCGCCGTTGAAACAGTGAGGCGTCCCGAAGTGACTCGATATTCCCTCAGAAATTTGGAGCGAAAACTCCTTTCTTGCATTGGGCTTGGCTGGAAACCGTTGCCAAGAATCAGGCCATTGCTGAAGAGTGTGGATGCGGTTCTGTCTATTGGCGGTGATATTTACACTCTGCGGCCTGACGGGAGTTATGCTGAAAACTGGATTCGATTCGGGAACTTTGCGGAGAAGTTAAGGATTCCATATGTATTGTGGGGGGCTTCCGTGGGACCTTTCGACCGGGATCCAGTTGCCAGGACGCTCTTTCAGCAACATCTGCAAAGAATCAGCTTAATATCTGCACGAGAATGCCACACTCGTGATTATCTCGCTGCGCTGGGCGTCGCGAGAAACGTTGTAACCTGCGCTGATCCGGCGTTTGCTGTAGCGCAACATTTGTTCAAGCCAGCGACCGTTTCGAGTGCGCGCCCGGTCATCGGTGTGAACTTCAGTCCGCTTTCTCTGCGGCATTCAGCGGAATGTCCGGACGACATGATTCACCGCCAGATCCAAGTGGTGGAAGGTCTGGTGCGAGCCTATAACGCGCGAGTTCTCTTGATTCCTCACGTAGTCTGCGAATTCGCTGAGCGTGATGACGATCTCCGCCATTTACGCCGGATATTGGACCGGGTCTCTAGCAAGTTTCGGTGCGAGGTAGAACTTCTGGATCAGGATCTCGGTTTCATTGGTACCAAGAAGCGGATTCTCGCCTGTGACATGGTTATTGCTGCGCGAATGCACTGTGCGATTAACGCCATATCCGCACACGTACCCACGCTGTTACTGGCCTATAGTCAGAAAGCTCTTGGAATGGGCGAGTACGTCTACGGAGGGGACAATTGGGTTCTGCGGATCGAAGACTTAGACACGCCGGTCTTTTGGGAGTTAGTCGAGAGACTGATGGCCGATAAGGGAACATTGCAGCTTTTTCTGGAAGATCGGATGAAAGCTATTCAATTGGATGCGATTCGCCCGATCGCGTTCCTTGGAGAACTTCTCGGCTGCTGATAGGTACTAATTTACCATGCGATCCTCTACGAGCCATTGCGGTTTGGAGTATCGAAGCGATTGACGATTGTTGATCGTTAGCCTATGTGAATGTGGTTGCAAGCCGACAGTGAATAGTCTGGTGGCGATATGGACGATGTGCGAAAGCAGCATATGGAAAGAAACGGCCCAATATCCAGAAAAGCGGTTTTGGAGACCGTGAACAATGAGTTCTGATCTACGTTCGGAGCTAAGTGTTCTTGACACTGTCGTGCCGAAGGGGCTTTGCGTGGGTTGCGGCATATGTTCCGGTATTTCGCCGCAGGCATTGACAATGTCAGTCGACGAGTTCGGGGCGAACCTACCCGTCATAATCGCTGATCAGGGAGACAAGAGATGGCGTAAATCCTCACTTGCGGTGTGCCCCTTTTCGTCCGAGGTTCCGAACGAAGATATCCTTGGTTCCCGCTTGTTTGGAAAGGCCCCAGGCATGCGGCATCGAACTGAATTGGGGTTTTACCTCGAGTGCTCAGTCGGTCATATAAACGACCACGCTGACCGCATGGCGTCATCATCAGGAGGGTTGACAACGTGGCTAATACGCAAGTTATTGGAGTTACGTGTCGTTGACGCGGCAATCTGTGTCGGCCCTTCGTCGCGTTCGGGCGAGTTGTTTGAGTACAGAATAGTTAGAGAGGCGGGTGAACTGTCCACGTGCCGTCAATCTCGCTACTATCCAATCGAGGTGTCTCGCATAATCCCCTCTGTTTTGGAAAGTAGCGATCGCTATGCATTTGTAGGCCTGCCGTGTTACTGTAAGGGAATGCGACTCGCGATGGATTGGGAACCCCGTCTTCACGACCGAATTAGCTACATGATCGGATTAGTATGTGGTCACTTGAAGACGCGCCAGTTCGCTTGGTACCTTGCTCGCTGTGCTGGAGTTCCGGAGGAGCAGTTGATAAACGTCAACTTCCGGAAGAAGGTAGACGGAAGAAGCGCGCTCGACTACAGCTTTGAGGCGGTAGGGAATGGCCGCAGTGTTCCTGTAGTGCGGTCAGTGCGGATGACCGACGTTTTCTGTGGTCCGTGGGGGTATAATACCTTTATGTTGGACGCCTGTGATTGGTGCGACGATGTGTTCTCAGAGTTAGCGGATATTACTATTGGGGACGCATGGATCGAGCCTTATCGATCCGACTATCGTGGTACGAATCTCATTGTGTTTCGCGACCCGTTGCTACGGCAGGTGTTCCGGCAAGGAGTCGATAACGAGGAGATTAGCCTGTCTGCGATTTCTGACGCCGCAGCCGTGCAGGCCCAGGCTGGCGGTTTGCGCCATCGCAGGGAAGGGCTCGCGTACAGAATGTCCAGGTTTGGGCGCGGGAAGCCACTGCCACTCGTGAAGCGGGTTGTCCCAGACTCTCGAGCTTTGCCGTGGTTCCACCGGCGAGTGCAGAACTTGAGGCAGAAATTGAAAGTGCAATCGCGAGAGGCTTTTCTTGCTCAGCAGCAGACGGGAAGTGGTGTGGACCATTTTCGACAGGCGATGAGACCTCTTGTAACGAGATACGATCGACTGTATTGGTGGCGGGCGCAGTGGCTTCGTCTGATTCGGGTCGCAAGAAAGCGTCTTGGAAAATACGGTGCCAAGCACCTGCGTTGATCCGTCTGCGCTCGTCTCCTGCAGACCTGCTTGTGTGAGCATCGTGGGTCAGTACGTAATACCCTTCGGTATGGAGAAGAAGGCTTAGGGTTTGTTGGTGCGCTCACTTCGAGAAAGCGGTGACCGTCTATCGGGATGCGATGTGATTTATTGGTTGACTTACCTCTTTCAATGGCGAGTAGCTAAGGCCGAAGTATATGCACACGTGACCGAAATGCCAAGGTTAGGACACGAAACGACTTGGGCTATCCGCTTCCTCTGTTTCAGCCGCACGGAATTGTCTCACGGGTTATGGTGGTATGCAAGTTAGCAAACGCAAAGCCGGACCTAGTGGTGTGATTGCATCAATGAGCGACAGACGCTGGATTGTTGTGGCTACGCGTACGTCATGGGACGAACCGCCTCGTATACGCCACCAGGTGGCGCGGGGACTCGCGAGTTACTACTCCGTGCTGTATGTCCATTTTCCGGCGGCATGGCGTCCCAAATACGGCACCAGGTTGTGTGATTGCGAACCGGGAATTCGTGTGTGGAGCCCTTCGAATTGGCTTACTGTTTCGGATCGATTCGTTGCTCATTGTCCAGTGCTGCAGTATCCCGAACGGCAGAGACTATCGAGTCAATTTGAGAGGTTGACGAAGTCGTTTGGGCAACCGCCAGTAGCCTTGATCAACTTTGATCACCGTCATCTGTGGGTGCAGAACCGCAGAATATTTCCTAGAATTGTCTACATCTGCAACGATGACTTTCCAGGTCAGTTGCGCGCTGCTGGCTATGTGAGAATGGCCGAATGGACTCAGAAACAGATCTTCGCCGCCGTCGCTGCGTCTGATGTGTCGTTGGCAACCTCGCCTTATATTGCGGAAAACGTGCTTTGCGCAGAAACTTCCAGACTGTTTTTTCCGGGACACGATTTGCCCACTTCTGAGTCGCGAAGAGTGTTTCCATATCGGTCGGGGGAACGGATTCGCGTCGGGTTCATGGGTTATATAGATCACAGAATCGGTGGCGAGTGGGTGGCTCGTGTGACGCAGCAACCTGACATGGAATATCACATGATCGGACCGATTGCGGATAGCAGATTGAAAGCATCGCTCACGTCTTCCGGCGTTGTCTTGCACAATGCGTTAACCGGCGAAGGACTTCTCGAATGGCTCAAGACCATGGACGTTCTTACGATTCCATATGTGGTGTCTCCGAACTTGGCACGTGCTATGACTCCCAACAAAGTCTATGCGTACTTCGCAGCGGGCAAGCCGACGGTGCTTTCCCATCTCCTTACTGTTCCACAAAGTGTTGTTTCTCATGTTTACCGAGCTGCGAACGCAGACGAATTCGTGGCTCAGATAAGACTCGCTCGCAGTGAAGACAACTTGAGGACGTCAACTGAAAGGCTGCAAATCGCCGCTGCGAATACCTGGAGTGAACGAATAAAGGAACTGTGCAGAATCATCGATGGGGAATCCACTGGGAAAGTCAACTGAAGCACAGACAACTCAAATGATGACCGCGACTATTTGTCTCGAGAATTCAGTTGCGTGAGGACCGTTACGCTCTGGTGCTTCACCAATTAATGGCGAACCGGGATTGCTGAGCGGCAACGAGATGTTTTTGCTCGGTATACATTCTCGTATCTAGCGTAAATGGCGGTGTAAGCATTTAAATGGCGGTGTAAGCATTGACGAGAGCGATGCTGCGTCGTCGACCGTAAGCTGATTTGGCGCCGCTTTGGAGGAGCCAAAGTAGAGGTATCCTCGGAGCAAGCTGCGCACGCAATGCCCAAAGTACTTCTGTAAGTCCGCACCGCTTGTTCCCTGGAAAAACGTCCTAATGTTGACGCTGTTTCTTGGTCGCAGTCATTCTTCACACTCGCCTTTGTGGCCTGCGCGACGCTTTATCGCCATTTTCGGTGACGGAAAGTCCTCATCGTTTGTGTTTCGCGCTGCGGCTCATTACCCGCGAGTGTTGCGATAAAGTGTTCGTTTAGCGGTTCGTTTCTAGTGTGTACTTCGAGGGCGAGTGGTCGTGCAACTTAGGATCATCTATACGCACTTATTTGATGAGCATGGTGAACATGTAGCAATTGGTGGTATCCAAACGTACTTGCGCGAACTGGGGGAATGTGCCGCCCGGATCGGAATTCAGCCAGTTGTTTACCAATGCGGATCGCATCGCTTCGTCAAAGACTTGGGGGCACTCACAGTGTATGGCATCCCAGCGCCGCGCAGCGGGCGCAAATCCACGCTTCGAATTCTATATCGAGGCGCGACGGCAGATATAGCAAGTACAGGAGATATTCTGCTCTTCGGCTCAAACACGCTTAGTGTGCCGACTGAGTATCCACGAGCGATCTTGATTCAACACGGCATTTTTTGGGATAAGCCGGATAGTAACGAGGGGCGATTCGCTGTGGTCGATCGGTTTCCGGGCGCGCGAATGCTCAGGGTGGCTCGACGGCACTCTCGATACATCAAGCAATTCGACAACTGTCGATATCGCGTATGTGTTGACTATAATTTCCAGAACTGGTACCGAACCTATTGTGCTCGAAAGGAAGGGTACACGACGTGGGTCGTACCGAACTATGCACCTGTGACGCGCGAATGCGACATTCGCACGAAACTGAACGAATCACGCGATTACGTTCGGATACTCTACGCGAGACGCTTTGAGACTTATCGCGGTACACGAATATTTGCTGAGGCCCTAGCGTCGATCTTACCAAGATTCGGAAACGTGGTTGTCACGTTCGCGGGTGATGGTCCTGATAGTGAATGGTTGAAGGCTACATTTGAGAAGGATTCGCGAGTAGGTTTTAGAAAGGTGCCCTGGGAAGATCGCATGCAGTTGAGCTTCGAACACGATATTGCAGTTGTTCCGTCACTTGGATCGGAAGGAACTTCGCTATCTCTCGCAGAGGCCATGGCATCCGGTTGTGCCGTGATAGCGTCGGATGTGGGAGGAATGACTAATATGATCTTGAGCGGATTCAACGGGATCTTGGTTCCACCGGAATCGCGGTGTTTTGCGGGTGCGTTGGCTCGTTTGATTCAAGATAGCGCACTGCGAAGGGAACTGGCTCTCAACGGCTATCAGGTCGCAGCACGTGTCTTCTCTAAAGAAAGATGGGAGGCGAGTTGGTGCCACGTGCTGCAGTGTATACGGGACTTATCTACGAGCGGACGCGAAAACCCGGTTGTTGAGTTCTAGGATGGTAGGCGACGCGATGCTTCACAATTCCTCGACGGCTGCACGGTACCCGGTTCTATTGGGAGCGGCAATTCTACTGACCTTTGAGCGTACTGGTTTCTTGTCATTTGCCGGTCGCTATCTTTCCGTTGATATGATGGTGAACGTATTTGTCGTGCTGGTCGCTGCACCATTAGGATTAATGTACATTCTCCGGGACTTCACGCCTGCGTTGTTTTGGCGATACTGGCCAATTATTGCATTTTGGGCGTGGATTTTGCTTCGTGGCGTTGTTTTCGGTGGTGGGGGAGTTTACGGTCCGTCACGGAGCAGCTTGATATCGTGCATTGCGGGCGTAATACTAAGCTCGCACGTGATGCGATGGGAACTTCCTCGTTTGCGCAGATGTCTTGTGCTACTAAGTGCTACTTTTGTGCTTCTTGTGCTCTACTATGAACGAGATGTTCTGCTCGAGATTCTTGGAGGAGGGTTTACGTACCGCTTAGGAAAGGACATTTCACCTGGTGTCGCTGTAGCGTTTCCTCGCACGGTGTACGTCTTGGTCATCGCTTGCTTGGCGAGTGTTATCTGTGAGAGAAACATTGTCACGCGGACAGCAGCACTGTTCTTGATTGCCGTTCCTATGCTGCTTGGTTTTGCGACTGCGGGGCGCGGCGGACTGCTGGGATTGGCCGTCGCAACCCTCGTATTTACCATTGGACTGCCGATTGTGCTGAAAATGAGGCGAAAGGCGACTCTTGTATTTGGTTTGGTATCGGTCTGTGTGTTGGTCGGCATCGCGTATCACGTTGCCATTACGTACTTTCCGTTTCTCGTGGAGCGACTTACAACCGAAGGTGACTCGGGCCGTTTCGAGATCTGGGCAGGTGCAATCTCAAAGGTGTCCCTTTTTGGTCGAGGAGCTGGGGAAACCTATGCACATAATATGTTCCTCGAGACTCTACAGGACTACGGCATTGTCGGGTGCATGCTCCTTTCGGTTGTTCTATTCTCCGTCTTGCGTGAAGTGTGGAGGGCGTGGCGAATCAGGCCGGATCTTGAGTTGCTGTGGGTCACATCGGTTCTTTCGCTTCAGTTGACGTGTCAGCAGTTCTCTTTGGACCTATATTGGGGCTTCTTCTGGACTGCACTTGTACTTCCACTGGGGCTGAATGAACATGTCTGCCGGGGAGCGACTTTTCGCCTGATGAGGCAAGCCGCGGGCCCGCAGGATGTTTCGTCGTTGACGGGGAACCCTGCTCTTCGTTCGGTACGGTGAAAGCGATGAATGGGCAAGCACCTACGTATGGCTGGCCTGCTACTCGAGTTCGTGAAATCGACTCCGTTCAATCAGGTAGTGTGTGCTCCGAGTATTGCGTAATGAGCGATGGCTAACCGTTAAGCCTATGCTCCCTTCGTGTATTCCAAAGAGGGCGTACTTGCGGAAAAGGAATTGGCCTGTTCAGCCACCTCTGAGAGGAAATGAGCGGGACTGTTCGTTGAATGTCGGGAAGTGTTGAAGTCGGACTGGTGACGATAGACGAGTAGTCGATCGGTGTATGCGCTCGTTTGGGCTCCGTTGGTCGAGTAGCGGCCAGCGCATGAGACTTCTGGGAAGGTCTTTATGTCGTTTGTTAGAAACGTTGTCCTTTACGTCGGGAGTTTTCGTTTTCCCGAAGGCGATGCTGCGGCGGCAAGAGTCCTTGGAATTGGGAAAACGTTGCGCGACTTAGGGTATGAGGTAATTTTCGGTGGCGGGGAACCGCGTGGCCGAACAGAGGATCAGGGTTCTGATGGTACGTACGAGTATCAAGGATTCCGCTACCATTCAACGGGTGATTTGAGAAGCATCTGTCTCACGCCAGTTCAGAGACTCCTCAATTTTCTAGATTATGGCGGCAGGACACTTCAATGGCTTGACTCGATGCCTACCGATCGTGTGGCGGCAGTCGTCGTCTATAATGGCGCGTCTCTTTTCGTCCATCGTTTGCGGAAATGGTGTCGAGAGAAACGGATTCATTTGATTGTCGACTGTACCGAATGGTACGATCCAGCTCACTTGGTAGGTGGTCAGTTCGGACTAGTCCGCTGGGACAATGAAATGCGTATGCGTTACGTGAACGGACGAGTTGGCAATATCATTGCGATCAGTAAGTATCTTGAATCATATTATTCGAACAAGGGGTGTCGGGTTGTTCGCATTCCTCCGCTGGTAGATCTGCAGGATGTCAAATGGAAGGTGAATGTGCCGACACGCCGCTATGATGGTTTGGTACGTTTGGTATACGCTGGCTCGCCAGCGCGGAAGGACCTAATTGGGAATGTCATGCTTGCGATGGTAGAAATGTATAGGATCGGAATGCCAGTTCACTTGGACCTGCTCGGGCCAACGCAGGAAGAGCTTAAGTCGGTAATGGCACCTCACGGTTCCAGCCTGGACTCGTTCGACAAAACGATTTCCTGTCGCGGTCGCATTTCTCAGTCAGCAGTGCCACAGTTTCTCGCGCAGGCGGACTTTTCGGTGCTGCTGCGGCCGACGGCCCGTTACGCGCAAGCAGGATTTCCCACCAAGGTTGTCGAGAGCCTTGCAGCTGGAGTACCAGTGATCACCAATCTGACGAGTGACCTTGGCCTCTACCTTCGAGATGAGAAGGAAGGAATCGCGCTTACCGGATCTTCTCCAGAAGCACTTGTGGATGGAATAAAGAGAATTCACGGTATGCCCGCTGATAAGTGGCAAATGATGCGTCAATATGCTATTGAACGGGCAGCAATGTCGTTCGATTATCGAAACTATGCTGGGCTTGTCGGCGACTTCATTCGAAATAGGCTCGCCTGACCAACTTAAAGAAACTCGCCCTCGAGCGAGAGAGGGCGACAGCGATCGTCGACGATTGTTGAGGTGAGACGTACACGGTTGCCAATCGTAATCTGAAGCTGAGGAAGAGATGCGAGTATTATACAAGAACTTTGCCGGCAATGGCGGCGCAATGGCGAGTGTGAAGATGCTGTTGCAAGCACTTGCGACCGAGTTTCCTTGCGATGAATACCTGATATTGTGCACGCATGATTCGGTATTGCGGTCGCTGGCGAATTATCCAAACTGCAAGGTGGTATCGGTTCGGGGTGGTGTGTGGAAAGAGCTTTCTCGTTTCTACATGGATGGATTTCGGATCTTCGGACTGGCAAGAGAGCATAAGACCGACATAATTTGGTCCGCAAACGTAGGGCCATTCGCACGTGGAAGATGTCCTCAGGTACTAAGTGTTACCAATCCGCATCAAGTGTATCCGTGGAGTGTCACCGAGTATCATCCACGCTCGCGCTTCGTCGTTGCTGTACTTCGCATGATGTTTCGCCACTCTCTTCGGCATTGTGACGCAGTGCTTGTGCAGACAGGCCTTACTGCGGAGTATGTTCGGCGTATCAAGGGTGCTCCAGCTCGGATCTGCGTAGTGCCTAAGGCTGTCGAAACACAGAGTGATCTGAATCCAGAGCCATTATGGGAAGAGGCAATTAAGAGAATTCGCGGCGACCTCAGCGAGGGTAAGTCTCCACCGTTTGTGTTCCTGTTTGTGGCGACTGCGATTCCCCACAAGAATCATCGTACGCTTTTCGAGGCGTTGGAGATGCTTCGTGAAAGGCAAGTGAATATGCGGCTTGTCGTGACGCTCCGAGAGACTGAGATTCTTACGCTCGCCGAGAGTGATTCTATCAGGAGTCTAATATCGACAGGTCATTTAGTTCCGCTCGGCTGGGTTGGAAAGGAACACCTCGCATCGTTGTATGGTGTGTGTGATGCGTGCGTGATGCCTAGCCTGCTGGAATCCCTTAGCTCAGCGCACTTGGAGGCCATGCACTGGAATCTCGCACAAGTCTGCGCGGACTTACCTTATGCGCACGATCTTTGTGGTCATGCGGCCATATATGCTGAGGCTGAGAACGCGGCCGATTGGTCTGACAAGATGATTGAAGTAATGAGCGATGCGACTTTACGCGGCAAGCTCGTTTCCGCGAGCAAGGAGAAAATGAAAGAATTTCCGCAAAGTTGGCAGGAAGTGGCTCGTCGGACCAGGGCTTTTCTGGCGGAGGTTGCGGAAAGCCGGTGAGAAACTCCAGTGTGCCTATTGAACCGGCGTCGCAATGTCGGTAGGTAATCACTGGGACCCTTTTGGTGGGGGGACGCGTTGTGACGCGTTCGCGGATAGCATTGCCTCTGTACACATTAAGGCAGAAAGCTACTACGTTTCTTGGCAGAACTGCGGGCTGAAAGTCGGTTTTTCCTTAACCCAAGCGACATCCTAAAATGATGCAGTGAGTTGTTTCGGTCGTGGGTGATAGGATGTGGTTTGTGGTTCGTTCGTAGTGGCATCGTGTGCTTGCGGGACAGTCGTGTGGTAGTAGCACTTGGCAATTTACGGAAGGCTGCATGGCACGCGCTCAAGACAATGCGTTTCATTATGAAAAACGACACACCGCACTCTCGGAAGTAAGTCCATCATGACGAATGTTCTAATAACTGGTGCAAGCGGGTTTGTGGGACGAAACTTGGCGGCACGCTTGGCGTGTCGCAAGGATGGACGGGTGTTCTTAAGTGATATCGAGACGTCCAATGAGGAATTCTTAGAACACCTTCAGATCGCTGAGATTGTTTTCCATTTGGCAGGTGTGAATCGGCCAAGACGCGTCGAGGAGTTTGTGGTCGGAAATGAAGGCTTCACTGCGGCGATGTTGGACTCTATTTCACGACTTGGCTGCCGACCGCACATTATCGTGAGTTCCTCGGTCCAGGCTGCGTTGGATAATCCGTACGGTACAAGCAAGCGTAACGCAGAGCATGCGCTGATCGAATACGCACAGGCCGCTGGTGCCAGCGTATCGATCTTCCGCCTCAAGAACCTGTTTGGCAAGTGGTGTCGGCCGAACTACAACTCGGTGGTGGCGACGTTCTGCCATAATATTGCGCATGATCTTCCGATTGAGATATCAGATCCGGATCGTGTCATCGAACTTGCCTACATTGACGACGTCGTCGATGCGTTTATTGCCGAGATGGAGTCCCCGGTCGGGCGCGACAGCTGCTTTGTGGAGCCCGATCCGATTCCCTCCTATACGCTGACGCTCGGTGATCTGGCGGATCGCCTCCGGTCGTTCCGCCGCATGCCGGAGACCTTAAACATCCCCGATTTCTCCGTGCGATTCAATCAACAGCTCTATGCCACGTACCTCTCGTATGTGCCTCCGGAACGCTGGGAATACGGAACCGAAATCCGGCGAGACGAACGGGGCGATCTGGCAGAACTGGTCAAATCCAAGCATTTCGGCCAGATCTTTGTCTCACGCACGAAGCCTGGAGTCACACGCGGAAATCACTACCATCATACGAAGACCGAAAAATTCGTCGTCATTGCCGGCGAGGGACTGATCCGCTTCCGACAGATTGAAGGGGACCAAGTGCTGGAATTTCCCGTGCGCGGGCAAGAATACCGAATCGTCGATATCCCCCCCGGCTACACGCACTCGATCACCAACACCGGTACAACCGAGATGATCACCCTGTTCTGGGCCAGCGAAGTCTTCGATCCGAACCGGCCCGATACGTACTTCCTGCCGGTTGACTGCTAGCCCAAATTCCACACACGGGCGGAGTCTGCATGAAAGTCGCAACAATTGTCGGCACGCGGCCGGAGATTATCCGACTGTCGCGAGTGATGGCCGCGCTCGATCGATATGTCCAGCACGTGATCGTGCATACCGGACAGAACTACGACTACGAACTGAATCAGATCTTCTTCGACGATCTGGGGATTCGCAAGCCGGATCGATTTCTGGAAGCCGCCGGCCAGAATGCAGCCGAGACGATTGGCAACGTCATCGGACGCTCGGACACCGTGCTGGCCGAAATTCAGCCCGATGCGGTGCTGATACTGGGCGATACAAACTCCTGCCTGGCCGCCATCTCGGCCAAGCGGCGCAAGATCCCCGTGTTTCACATGGAAGCAGGCAACCGCTGCTTCGACCAACGCGTTCCCGAAGAGATTAATCGAAAGATCGTCGATCATATCGCGGACGTCAACCTCCCGTACAGCAGCATCTCACGCGAGTACCTGCTTCGCGAAGGCCTGCCGCCTGATCGCGTCATCAAGACCGGCAGCCCCATGTACGAGGTGTTGCATCACTACTTGCCGAAGATCGATGAGAGCAAGATCCTTGGGCAGCTGGGCTTGGTGCCGCACGAGTACTTCCTGGTAAGCGCCCATCGCGAAGAGAATATCGACTTCCCCGAACAATTTGCCAAGCTGCGCAGCGTGCTCAATGAGCTGGCGTGCACGTATGAGCTGCCCGTGATTGTGTCGACCCATCCGCGCACGCGTAAGAAGATCGAAGGCGAGCAATCCCAGTTCGACGCACGCGTACGGTTGCTTAAGCCGTTTGGCTTCACCGACTACAACCATCTCCAGATGCACGCCAAGGTGACGCTGAGCGACAGCGGGACGATCACCGAGGAATCGTCCGTGTTGAACTTCCCGGCGCTCAATATCCGCAACGCGCATGAGCGGCCGGAGGGAATGGAAGAAGCGGCGGTCATGATGACAGGGTTGGAGTGGGATCGGATTCGAGAGGGGATGGAGGTTTTGCAGCAGCAGCCGCGCGGCGATCAGCGCCTGCTGCGAGTCGTCGAAGACTACGAAGTTCCCAACGTCTCAGAAAAGGTCGTCCGACTTATTTTGAGTTATACGGATTATGTTAATCGAGTTGTCTGGCGCAAGGTGTGATTTGAAGGTCACCGTCTAAATCGGTCAGTCGCCGAGGCTCGGTCTTGGCTCAATGGGAGTACTGAAAGACATGAACGAATTGAAGAAGAAGACCGTCCTGATCACTGGCGGCACCGGCTCGTTCGGAAAGGCGGTGATTCACCGACTGCTCACCACCGACTGCGAAGAAATCCGCATCTTCAGCCGGGACGAGTGGAAACAGGAGGAGATGCGGATCCGGTATTCCAATCCACGTCTCAAGTTCATCATTGGTGACGTGCGCGACAAGAGCAGCGTCGATAAAGCGATGGATGGGGTCGATCTGGTCTTTCACGCAGCGGCACTCAAGCAGGTTC
Organism: Pirellulaceae bacterium; assembly: GCA_041752115.1. Taxonomy (GTDB): domain Bacteria; phylum Planctomycetota; class Planctomycetia; order Pirellulales; family Pirellulaceae; genus JAJRVM01. The sequence goes on from JBGSHS010000207.1 coordinate 14,291, forward strand.
CGTCCTGCGAGTTCTTTCCCATGCAGGCGGTGCAGACGAACATCATCGGCAGCCACAATGTCATCACGTCGGCGATCGAACACGAGATCGAGCGAATCATCTGTCTGAGCACGGACAAGGCGGCCTATCCTGTCAACGCGATGGGGATCTCAAAGGCGATGATGGAAAAGGTCGCCCTGGCCTCCACGCTGATGCTCAAGGAATCGGCCACCATCGTATCGCTCGTGAGATATGGCAACGTGATGTGCTCACGCGGTTCAGTGATCCCGTTGTTCATCCAGCAGATCAAGGAGGGAAAACCGCTGACGGTTACCGTCCCCTTCATGACGCGGTTCCTGCTGGCACTGAGCGAAGCGGTGGAACTCGTGTTGTTCGCGTTCCAGCACGCTGACCAGGGAGATCTGTTCATTAAGAAGGCGCCCGCGTGCACGATCGGTGATTTGGCCAAGGCAGTGAATATCCTGTTCGAATCGGATCGGCCCATAGAGACAATCGGGATCCGGCACGGCGAGAAAATCTATGAGACGCTGGCTACGCGGGAGGAGCTGGCCCGGGCCGAGGATATGGGCGATTACTTCCGCATCCGGTCCGACAGTCGCGACCTGAACTACATGAAATACCGGCAGTACTTCTCGGAAGGGGACCTGACCGAGGCAGAGATTGACGACTACACGTCCCATAACACCCACCGACTTGATGTGGACGATGTAGTGAGGGTGGTGGGCGCTTTGCCTGAAGTGCAGGCAGAACTGGCCACTTGGACGCAAAGTTGCGCTTTGCAGCGAGGAGCGGAGACGATTTGAGGGTACTTTGGTCTCCTCGGCATGCCGCAGTAGGCCGGCTAACTTCGTCTTGATATCGCCTTGGGAATGTTGAAAGCGGCCGCATGCGAATCCTGATGCTTTCACAATGGTTTCAGCCGGAGCCAATATTCAAAGGATTACCTCTGGCCCGTGCCTGGAAGGATCGCGGACATCAGGTGGAGGTGTTGACCGGATTTCCGAACTATCCGGGTGGCCGGCTCTATGAAGGATATCGTGTGCGGCCCTGGCAGCGCGAGTGGATGGACGGGATTCTCGTCAACCGCGTTGCGCTGTATCCAAGCCACGATCAGAGCACTCTGCGGCGGATGGTGAATTATTTGAGCTTTGGGGCATCTGCGAGCCTGCTGGGACCATGGCTCGTCCATAAGCCGGATATTGTCTATGTGTACAACCTGGTCACCCTGACTCCGACCGCCCGTTTTCTTCGCTTGTTCAAAAGAAGTCGGATTGTGCTCGATGTGCAGGATATCTGGCCCGAATCCGTGACGTCATCGGGAATGATGAAGCCGCGTGGACTTTACCCAGTCCTGAAGGCCTGCAGCGACTGGGGATATCGCTCATTCGACCGGCTCATCGTACTGTCGCCCGGATTCAAGGAAGCTCTTGGACGTCGCGGCGTCCCACCAGAGAAGATCGATGTCGTCTACAACTGGTGCAACGAGGCCGAACTGACAATTCCTCAGCCAAACGCCGCTGTTGCTGACTGCTGGGGATTCGCCGGTAAGTTCAATGTCGTCTTCGCCGGGACGATGGGGTCGGTACAGGCGCTCGACTGTGTCATTGAAGCCGCTCGACGCTTGCAGAACTCCCTGCCGGACGTCAAGTTCACGTTTGTCGGAGGAGGCGTCGACGTTGAACGACTGCAGACGGAATCGGTCGGTTTGAAGAACGTGCAATTTCTTCCACGACAGTCTCCCGAGGTGATTGGCGAAGTCCTGGCCAACGCGGACGTCCTGCTGGTCCACTTGAAATCCGATCCCCTGTTTTCTATTACAATACCGTCGAAGATCCAGGCGTACCTTTATGCAGGGAGGCCGATACTCTGTGGAGTGGCCGGTGACGCGGCCGAGCTGATCGAACGATCGGGAGCTGGCCGTACCTTTGCTCCAGAAGATCCTGAATCGCTTTGCAGTGTCGTGTGTGAGCTGCGTGCGATGGACGTTTCTGCTTTGCGAAAAATGGGCCAGCGCGGGAGGCGATTCTATTGCGACCATCTCTCATTTCAAAAGGGAATTGGACAAATCGAGGATGTGTTTCAGCGAGCACTTCAAGGCTGATTTGCTGCGATTGAGAGGTCCTCTTGGAGAAAGTACTTGATCCGTCTCAGCCAACCATCAAAGTTGCTGAGGTCTGCTTCGATGGGAGATGAATGAGGTTAGCCGGAGATTTGCGTGTGGCCGCGGCATAGTAGCCCGAAGCGTCAGCGAGAGGTGATCGTCCCAATGTTGCCCTCGCTGACGCTTCGGGCTGAAAATGAATACGGAAACATCTCTGTCCGACTTCGTTGCCCAATAAACTGGTGCTGACAGCTGTTAAAAGGTATCTGAATGAAAACCCGTGACGAGATCATTGGCGTAATGGAATTGGTGGCGCGGGAGGGTAATAAGACGCTTGTGCCAGACTTTAGCGATGCGACCGTACTGCTGCAGAGCGGTTTGGATTCGCTGGATTTCGCGATCGTGGTGGCGCGGCTGGAGGAAAAGCTGGATGCGGACCCGTTCTCGCAGATGGCGGAGCCGGTCTACCCGCGGACGCTCGGCGATTTCGTGGCGATCTACGAGCGCTATCTTGCGGATCGCGAACGATGACGCGATTCCAGGTCCTGCGCGAACTGCTGGAGCTGGTCGAGCCGCAACGACCACTCTGGTTCGTTCCCGGAGTCGGCGCGATTCGTGCTGAGACGGTCGGCACGTGGCTGGCGCGGCAGAGCCCGCTGCAGTCGCGCATTCAAGACCACAATGTGCTCATCCGGGCCGACGACCCGATCGGCCTCGCCCCGCTGCTCGTCGCGCTGGACGGCGTCTGTCGTCAGATCACGCTGCTCTCCGGACAGTGGCCGGCCGAGCACTTGGCGGAAGTGGCGGCGCGCTCGCAGTCGGACATCGTCTTCGCATCCGGGCCAGCTGGCGCTCACTTCGAGCCGATCGATACCCAGAGCGTCGATCTGACCCCGCTTGGCCTGGCGACGCGTGACGGGGCGTGGACGGCGTTCTTTCTGAGCAACTCGCACCCAGGCGAGGCGGCGACACGACCCGACGCCGCGCAGCGGCATCTTACGCGCTGGGTCCTGCCGACCTCCGGAACCACCGGAACGCCGAAACTGGTCGTGCACTCGCTGGCCAGCCTCACACGCTCGGCCAAGTTCGATCAGGATCGAGGCGGAGCGTATCGGTGGGGAGCACTCTACAACCTGACGGGCTTTGCCGGCCTGCAGGTCTTTCTGCAGAGCTGGTGCGCAGGGTCCTGCCTGATTCTCGGAAACCCGGATGACACGCTTCAGCAGCGTGTTGCGGCGCTCCTGGCAGCAGGCTGCACGGCTCTGTCGGCGACGCCCACGATGTGGCGCAAGCTGCTCATGGGCTATCGAATCGAGCATCTGCCGCTGCGGCAGATTACGCTCGGCGGTGAGATCGTCGATCAGAAGATATTGGACGCGCTGACCGCGACATTCCCGGCCGCTCGCATCACGCACATCTACGCATCGACCGAAGCCGGGGTCGGGTTTGCCGTGCACGATTCACTGGCAGGATTTCCCGCCGACTATCTGCTCCAACCACCGGTTGACGTGCGAATTGCCGTGGATCCGCAAGGACAACTGCTGCTGCAGGCTCCCTGCGCCGAACAGGAGTACCTGGGCGACAATATCGCGCTGCGGGATGAACGCGGGTTCGTGGAGACAGGCGATCTGGTCGCACGCCGCGGCGATCGGTACTACTTCCTGGGACGTGCCAACGGTACGATCAACGTCGGCGGGAACAAAGTGCATCCGGAAGAGGTCGAGGGCTTTCTATTGGGGTGTGAGGGAGTGCAGATGGCGCGTGTAAGCGCTCGCAAGAGTCCCTTCACCGGTCAGCTGGTTCAGGCCGAGGTCGTGCCGGATCCGGCGGTGGCCATGGATCGGGAGCTCTGGCAGCGCCAGCTCCTGGCCGCCTGTCGCGCTGCGCTGGCCCCCTACAAGGTCCCGGCGGTACTGCGCGTGGTCGATGGAATCGAGGCCACTGCCACTGGCAAACTGAAGCGAGCGAATTGAATGAAAAACGTATTGGTGACCGGTGGGACCCGAGGGTTGGGGCTTGCTGTGGCAGAACGCCTCGCGGGCGAAGGGTATCATGTCATCGCGGCGGGACGTCGGCTGAGTCCGCAGTTGGCCGATCTTGTCGCGCGTGATTGGCCGAGCGGCAAGGTCGAGTTCGCCGAAATGGACCTGGCTCAGATGGAAGCGATTCATCCGTTCGTGCGCGAGTTGACCGGCGCGCACGGGCCTCTGTACGGGCTGGTGAACAATGCGGCGCTCGGTCATGACGGTGTCTTGGCCACGATGCACGAGCGCGAGATTGCCGAGCTGGTGAACGTGAACGTCGTGGCGGCGATTTACCTGGCCAAGTACGCCTGTCGCTCGATGCTGCTTGAGCGGACCGGCCGGATCATCAATATTGCGTCGATTATTGCCAGTACGGGATACAGTGGGCTGTCGGTCTATGCGGCGACCAAGGCCGCGCTGGTAGGGTTCACCCGCTCGCTGGCGCGCGAAGTTGGAAAGGCTGGCATCACGGTCAATTCTGTCTCGCCCGGGTACATGCAAACCGATATGACGGCCGAGATGCCGCAGGACAAACTGGAAACGATTCGGCGGCGCAGCCCACTGGGCCGACTGGCAGGCGTACAAGACGTGGCGGAAGCGGTGGCATTCTTGATGAGCGAGCGAGCGGCGATGATCACGGGGATCGATATGAAAGTCGATGCGGGAAGCACGGCGTGAGAGAGCGGCAGGCCGGCGAGGAAATTGACCAGCAGGTAAACTGCAAGGGGCGTCCAGCGTTGTGCATGGGGTGAGCGGTTGGCGGAGTCGGTTGCCGGCGCGTTGGAACCGCAGAAAATCGAACAAGGAATGTCCAATTTCCAAGGAAAGGAGTATCCCAGGGTGGGCCGCACGGCGCTGCGCACGTTGGGTGATCGTTTCCCCAGTGTCCGATAGGCCAGAGGCGATTCACTGGGAGGATGGACTGGCGGTCTTGTAACCGTTCTCAGAGCGGCGTTGATTTGGCGGCGAGTTGGCACAGAGTGTCGCTTTTCGCTCCGCGAAAGAATCGCTACATTCGCGGAGCGAAAGGCGACTTTGGCCGATAGCCGGAAGAGCACTGGCAAAGCCAGTGGCACCCGGCACCCTGCACTGGCAAAGCCAGTGGCACCCTGATTCTTGGCTTTCACAAAACACTAGAAGACGCGTTTGAGCACCTTCAGCTGCTTGCTGGAGCAGATCATCTTCGGCTCGATATTGCGGTCGACGTAGGTCATGGCATCGATCAGGCAATCGTCGGCCACGCTCACTCCTTGAAAGATGAAGGCATTGGACCCGATGAGCACTCGCTGGCCAATGTTCACGTTGCCGGAGAGCCGCGCACCCGGGTTCAGGAAGCAGTGACTTCCGATGGTGCTGTCATGTCCGACCGTGACGCTGTAGTTGACGATCACATGGTCGGCGATGACCACGTTGCAGGAGACGACTGCGTTGGCGGCCAGGTAGACACCGGCCCCAATTCTGGCCGTTTCAGAAATGTACACCGACGGGTGTATGATGGAGCGGGGGACCATGTTCAAGGACTGAGCCAGTTGCATCCAGTCCTGGCGAATCTTCTGGTCCCACATCGAAATGATGTATCCGACCGGGGCGGAGCAGTTGGCCACAAAATCGCGAAGCTGCTCGGCATGGAATCGCTGCTCTCCGTCCGCCGGTTCCATATCGGGTACCGCGAGGATCACGCGGGGGAATTCGTCGGGGAAGAATCGTCGTGACGTTTCCGCGATTTCCAGAGCCGTGCTCTTGCCGCCGAATACACAGAGCGTCGTTGACATTGCCCTCTTCTCCGCTGGACCGAAACGTACCATTCGACCGCTTCGCTTCGCTTCTGCCACCTGTCAGGTTTGTAGCACGCCATGCCCACCGCAACAACGAGGGTTGCCGAATATTCTGGCTTCCCGCAGAATGAATGTCCGATGCACGTTGAGAAGGCAGTTCTGGCGGCCGTGCGTCCAAGGCGAGCGGGCGATCAATCGGCGCGGAGTCGGGTTATGAATTGGGCGGGGAAGTGATACGTGTGAATCCGGTTTGCCCGATCGAAAGGCCTGCAACGACTGTGCGGGCTCCCGGATCGACGCGGATTCATGCAAAGTGGCTGGCCGGTCGGTGTATGGCGGCGGTGCGAACGGAGCAGATAAGTGTGGGGTCAGAGATGGGGTGCCAGCGCACTGAAGGCCGCGCGGTGCCGGGGCGCCGAAGGCGTTTGGCAAGGGCGACGGGCTACCGGTTATTGTCGTCGTCATTTGCAAAACCCCTTCGGGGTATCGGAACAGCGAACGACGCCTACCCAGGGTGCGCCGGTGCCCGCTGAAGCAGCGGCCCCCGGCGACCCTGGGCCGCTGATCGTAACCGCTACGCGGTGAAGAAGTGAGCCGCATGGGAGATCGTGTGGATGGCGTTACGGTGAAATGCGGGGCGAATGATTGGTGAATCAACTCGCGATTCATGCCCCCTCACCCCCGCCCCTCTCCCCCAGCAGAAGCTGCTGGAGGAGAGGGGAGAGGGAGCCGATCGGTTGCCAACGCATCGGCGGTAGGCGGAGGTAGCATCAGTTGCACGTGATCCCGTGTGCGTGGTGTCAGAGTGAGACGCGGGGGATGTGAATGGCGAATCATCTGGCGATTGGATCCTCCTCACTCCCGGCCCCTCTCGCGCTGCAGAAGCTGCTGGAGGGGAGAGGGGAGAGGGAGCGGAGAGTGAACCAATGATAGGTCACGATGCTCGCGTCTCATTGATTCGAGCTCGTGTCAAAGAGGACTAAGTCGTGGTAGCACAACCTGCCGTTTACGTGTTGGGGTGCGGAGGTCACGCCAAGGTAGTGGTCCAGGCCTTGCTGGCGCTGGAGTATCGTGTGGCGGCGATTTTCGACGACAATCCGGCGAAATGTGAGCAGGAGTACTGCGGCATCCGAATCCACGGGCCCATCAATCGAGTGGCTGAGTTCCCTCGCTTGCCGGCCATGATTGCCGTTGGCGACAACGCCATCCGGGCCGCCATCGCTCAGAGATTGGATCTGGAATGGCTGACTGCCGTCCATCCTGCTGCCTTTGTCGATCCGACGGCGAGTCTGGCCGAAGGGACCGTGGTCATGGCTGGTGCCGTGGTTCAGGCCGACGCGAAGATCGGCCGCCACGTAATTATCAATACGCTGGCCAGCGTAGATCATGATTGCACGCTCGGCGATTTCGTGCATGTGGCACCCGGTGTGCGACTTGCCGGCGGCGTATCCGTCGGCGCAGGTTCATTGCTGGGATTGGGATCGATCGTCCTGCCTGAACGGCGGGTTGGTTCGCGCGTGGTTGTCGGGGCTGGAGCGGTTGTGACACGCGATGTCATGGAAGGCGCGACAGTCGTCGGTGTTCCCGCATGTCAGATACGAGAAGGAAGATACCAAACATGAGTGTGCCTGACCGCGCGCGCGTCTATTTGTCGCCGCCCCATATGTCTCCGCGGGAACGGGAACTGTTGCTCGATGCGTTCGATTCGAATTGGGTCGCGCCGCTGGGGCCACATGTCGATGCGTTCGAACGGGAGTTTGCGGCTCGGGTCGGCATGCCACACGCCGTGGCGCTCTCGAGCGGCACCGCCGCCCTGCATCTGGCCATGAAACTGATCGGCGTGCAGCCGGGTGACCGAGTTGTCACGTCGTCGCTCACGTTTGCCGCAACCGCCAACGCCATCACGTACCTGGGCGCCGAGCCGGTGTTTGTCGACAGCGACTGGCAATCGTGGAATATGGACCCCGACCTGCTGGCTCAAGAACTGGCCGATGCGGCTCGCACCGACCAGCTGCCTCGGGCGGTGATCGTCGTCGATATCTACGGGCAGTGTGCCGAATACGAGCCGATCCTGCGCGCTTGCCGACAGTATGAAGTGCCGGTCATCGAAGATGCTGCCGAGGCGCTGGGGGCCAGCTACCGCGGAGCCAACGCCGGTACGTTCGGCGACATGGCCTGCTTCTCATTCAACGGCAACAAGATCATCACCACCAGTGGCGGCGGAATGCTTGTCACTCGCCACAAAGAAACGGCCGATAAAGTCCGGTTCCTCTCCACCCAGGCGCGCGATCCCGCGCCGCACTACGAACATTCCGAGATCGGCTACAACTACCGGATGAGCAACTTGCTGGCGGCGGTCGGACGTGGCCAGTTGACGGTCTTGGACCAGTGGATACAGCGGCGGCGGGCGAATTTCGAGTTCTACCAGGAGACACTCGGGGAACTGCCCGGCATCAGCTTCATGCCGGAGCCAGCGGAGATGCATTCCACTCGTTGGCTCACCTGCATCGTGATCGATCCCGAAGCGTTTGGTGCCACTCGGGAAGATATCCGCTTGGCTCTGGAAGATGAGAACATCGAGTCACGTCCGATCTGGAAGCCGATGCACCTGCAGCCGGTCTTCCAGCACTGCCGTGCGGTCGGCGGCTCCGTTTCGCAGCACCTGTTCGAATATGGGCTCTGTCTGCCCAGCGGCTCGAGCCTCGCAGCCGAAGATCGGCAGCGTGTGGTCGATGTGATTCGCGAGGTGCACGAACGGGCGCGGAGGAAATGAGGAATGACGAAATACCCAATGACGAATGGAATGACGAATGAGTGAATGACGAAGGGGAAGAGGGCATTTTCTTCTGCCCGCTGGAGGCGGGCGTGTACCGTAGCCTGGGGTGGAGCTGGCCGGCAGGCCAGCGGAACCCCAGGAAGAACCAACACACCGGCGGTGGGTCGAGGCCGCATCGGGCCGCGGGGGAGATCGGGCCGATGATGTGGTTTGATTTCGGGCGGCGGGTTGGTGCGATCTCGGCGACGGGCCGGTTGATGGAAAGCGATGGGCTCGATCGCGGAACTTGTTTGGCACGCTTACCTGGGGCTGCGCTTCGCTGCGCCCCAGGCTACGGTAAAGGCCTGCCTTCAGCAGGCATGGAGAGCGCGGGGATGAGGTCGCGCGTGAGACGCGGGGCGAATGACGAATGCCGAAAGACCCAATGACGAAGGGAATAACGAATAGGTGAATGACGAAGGGGGCATTCTCTTCTGCCCGCTGGAGGCGGGCGTTTACCGTAGCCTGGGGTGGAGCTGGCCGGCAGGCCAGCGGAACCCCAGGAACGGTGATTTCGGGCGGCGGGTTGTGGCGATCTCGGCGACGGGCCGGTTGATGGAACACGATGGGCTCGATCGCGGAACTTGTTTGGCACGCTTACCTGGGGCTGCGCTTCGCTGCGCCCCAGGCTACGGTAAAGGCCTGCCTTCAGCAGGCATGGAGAGCGCGGGGATGAGGTCACGCGTGAGAGGCGGGGCGAATGAGTGGTGAGTCAGCTCGCGATTCATGCCCCCTCACCCCCGACCCCTCTCCCCCAGCAGAAGCTGCTGGGGGAGAGGGGAGACAGAGCGGAAGAGATATTCGTCATTCGTCATTTAGGCAAGGGAGAGTAAAGTGAAGCATCTAGCATGTGTGGTGGGGGCGAGACCGAATTTCATGAAGATGGCACCGCTGTTGCGCGCGCTGGAAAAATATCCGGACGTGCAGACAACGCTCATCCATACCGGCCAGCATTATGACAGCCAGCTCTCGGATGTCTTCTTCACCGACCTCGGTATGAAGCGGCCCGATATCCATCTGGAAGTCGGATCGGGAAAACATGGCGAACAGACCGCACGCGTCCTGGAAAAGATGGAAAAGGTCCTGGAAGCGGGGCCGGGCAACGGCGCGAAATTCGATCGGCTGATCGTCGTCGGCGATGTCAACTCGACCATGGCCGGCACACTGGCCGCCGTTAAGCTCGGCATCCCCGTCGCGCATGTCGAAGCGGGCCTGCGCAGCTTCGATCGCACCATGCCCGAAGAAATCAACCGGATCGTCACCGATTCGATCAGCGATATGCTGCTGGTCTCCGAGCCGGAAGGACTCGCCAACCTCCAGCGCGAAGGACACGATAAGAACCACGTTCACCTGGTCGGCAACGTCATGATCGACACCCTGCTCCACCAGCGCAGTGCCGCTCGGCAACTGGATGTGCTCAGCCAACTCGGCCTGCAGCCCGGCCAGTACGGAGTCGTCACGTTGCATCGGCCCTCCAACGTCGATCAGCTGTCTACACTCGTCGCCCTGATCGATGTGCTTGTCGAGATCTCGCAGCAACTGAAACTGGTCTTCCCCATCCATCCACGCACGAAAGGCCGTTTGGAATCGTTCGAATTGCTGGCAAAGCTCGAGTCGGCACCTGGGATCGTATTGCAGCCCCCCTTGGGATACCTCGAGTTCCTGGCCCTCACCTCACAGGCCAAGGTAATTGTCACCGATTCGGGCGGACTGCAAGAGGAATCCACGGCGCTTGGCATCCCCTGCCTCACCATGCGCGAGAACACCGAACGACCGATCACCGTCCTCGAAGGGACCAGCACGCTCATCGGCAACGATGCCGCCAAGCTGCGCGAGCATCTCCGCCAGGTCCTCACCGGAACCTACAAGACCGGCTGCTGCCCGCCCCTGTGGGACGGCCGTGCCGCCGAACGAATTGCCGCCGTGATCGTCGGAAGAGAATGACGCCGTTTCAAAATGACGAATGACGAAAGACCCAATGACGAATGAAATGACGAATAAATGAATGACGAAGAGGGAGAATCACATCTCTTCTGCCCGCTGAAGGCGGGCGTGTACCGTAGCCTGGGGTGGAGCTGGCCGGCAGGCCAGCGGAACCCCAGGAACGGTGATTTCGGGCGCGGGTTGTGGCGATCTCGGCGACGCGCCAGTGGATGGAGAACGATGGGCTCGATCGCGGGATTTCTGTTGCATGCTTACCTGGGGCTGCGCTTCGCTGCGCCCCAGGCTACGGTAAAGGCCTGCCTTCAGCAGGCGTGGAGCGTGCGGGGATGAGGTCACGATAAGACGCGGGGCGGGTGAATGGTGAATCAGCTCGCGATTCGTGCCCCCTCACCCCCGCCCCTCTCCCCCAGCAGAAGCTGCTGGGGGAGAGGGGAGAAGAAGAGGATAGACGCTGGTCCGATGGTCATCCAACGGGGGGTGAACTGGAGGGGCCCTCAGGACGTAAAATGGGGATGCGGGTGGCGGAGGCCCGAGGGGGGCGCTGGGCTGATGAAGAGGGCCGCTTCGCAGTAGTATGTTGTCAGGCCACGCCGGCTGAGCCGGTGGAAGAGCTGGGATGGGATATCGGCCGAGGCGAGTTTGCGCTGGTATCGGGCGTTGGGGAAGAGGTTGGGGAACGAGAATAAATAGATAGTCACGTACGATGCGGTCACGCACTAAAGTGCGTGGTACGGCGGTCACGCACTAAAGTGCGTGCTACGTGCGGGCTACGACGAGGGAAGAGCTGTGCGAACATTTAATTTGCGTTTGATTCTGTGGCTCACCGCGATCTTCGTTGTGACGGCGGTCATCGTGCATTTCGTGCACGATTATCAGGTCCATAAGAACGCCGACGCCTACCTGCAGCGCGCTACCCGCACCAAGGCCGAACTGGTGAGGGCCGCCCAGGAGGGCGCTGCAATCGACCAGCTGCGCGATAAGGCCGAGATCACGCGACGCCATTACAGCCGCTACCTGTCGCTCCGCCCCGACGACCTCGCCGTGCGGATCGAATTCGCCAACTTCCTGATGCAGATCAGCGATTATCGCTCCGCCTACTTCCAGAACGAGAAGATCCTGCGGAGCGACCTGTCCGAAGCGGATGCGGCACTCAAGGCCAGCGTCGACGAGGTCCGGGAGCAACACATCCAGATGGCCCTCCGCCAGGTCGATCGCGTTTCCGATGCGCTCTTCCATATCAATTACCTGCTCGATTCGTCCCGACCCAACGATCCGGAACTGCTCGACTTGCAGGGACGCTGCTACATCAGCCAGGAGGACTCGCGCGAGGCCAACCAGAATGCCAAGGCATCGTTCGAGAAGGCCATCGCAGCGGCGCCGGATCGAATTTCAACGTACGCCGTGCTGGCCCAGCTCCAACGCGATCGGATCAAGGACCCGCAAGCAGCGGACGAAACCATCGCAAACATGCTGGCTGCCAATCCGGACAACCCTGAGGCGCATCTGGCCCGCGCTCAGTTCCGTACGTCCGACAAAGATCCGGCCAAAATGGAACGCTCCATCCGCCAGACACTCCTCACCGAATCGCTGGTCGACAGCAACCAGGCGTTGCAGCTGGCGACCGACCAGTTGGAGCCAATTGTTGCTGAGTTGGCGCCGATTTACGCCAAGTTGGCGCCGATTGACGCCCAGTTGGCGCCGATTGATGCCCAGTTGGAGCTGGATCCCACTAACCCGAAACTGAAGGCCGCCAAGTCGGAACTGGAGGCCGCCAAGTCGGGACTGGAGCCAGCTAAGTCGAGACTGGAGGCCGCCAAGTCGAAACTGGATATCGTCAAGCTGAATGCGATGTTGACGAAAGCCGACTGCGTGCAGCAACTCGCCGCGTACCAGCAAGATCCCAAGCAGCGCAAAGAGTCGTTCAACGAAGCGAAGGAACTGCTCAAGTCGGTCCTGGCAATCAAACCGGATCTCGCGCAAATTTACGTCCAGCTGTCGGCCCTCGAACTGATGGGGACGGGCGATGCGACGACCGACGAAGAGCGACTGGCGGCCTACACGGCGGCGGTCAACACGGTGCGTGAGGGATGCGAGCAACTGGCCAAGGAGACCGCTGTGGATCCCACCCGGACTTTCCGCTTGCGCGTCCGCCTGGCTGAACTGCTGCTGGGCAACCCGGAATCAGCTGGCAGCGATGAATTTCGTAACACGCTTGAGCAGCTGCGCAGAGAACAGCCTGATTCGCCCTTCGTGGCCTATCTGGAGGCACGCGATCTGATGATCCAGCAGGATTGGCTGGCAGCGCGAAACAAGCTCGAAGGGATCCGCAAGAATCTGCAGCAGTATCCGGACCTGGAGAACGCCGTCAACCCGCGGCTGAGCCAGTGCTACGCTCAACTGGGTGAACAGGACCTGCGACTGGAAATCGCCCAGGAAGAAGCGCTCAAGAAAGCGACCGACGTTACCGCTCGCGTGAACCTGGCTGAAACGCTGGTCTCCGTCAATCGGCTCAGTGAGGCGTTGGCCGAGTACCAGGAGATCATGCGTCTGCGAGATCCGACGCTCGACATCCAGAAGCGCTACATCTTTCTGGCCATTGCCGCCACGTTGCGGGCCGACACCGACGAGCGCCGCTGGGACCAGATCGAAGCGATGATCAACCGTGTGGAACAGAGTGCTCCAGACGATACCTGGATCCCCACGATGCGGGCTGAGATCTACACCAGTCAAGGTGATCTGCCCAAAGCGGTCCTGGAGATGGAGAACGCCTGGAAGAAGAATCCGAACAACTTCCAGTTCGGCAATGCCCTGGTCGTGCTCGCTCAACGGGAAGGCGACCGCGAAGGCGACCGCGAAGGCGGCCGCGAAAAAGCCGCGCAGCGCCTGGCGGATCTGGTGGCCAAGTACGGCGATACCGCCGATGTTCGCATGGCTCGGGCCCGCTTCATCGCCTGGGCCGAGAAAAAGGCAGGGCTGCCGAAGTTCGCCGAACTGGTCGAAGACGCCGACAAGTTCAGCGCGAACCAACGGCGAGCGCTGTATCTGCAGCTGTCGCAGATCTGTCTGCAGCTCGGTGACGCCGAGCTCTCGCTGCAGTACGGCCAGGAAGCGATCAAACTGGTCCCGAACAACGTGAGTCTGCGACTGTTCCTGTTGGATGTCGCTCGCGCGGCCGGAAACGTGTCCGCGGCTCAGCAGTTGCAGGCGGAGATCGAAAAGCTGGCCGGCGCCGGGCCCGTGGCACTCTACGCCAGTGCGACCGTCGATCTGATCCGCCACGAGGTGGAAGGAGCCGATACGCTCAACGACGCGCAGAAAAAACTGGCGGAAGTGGCCAAGCAGCGAAAGCGGTGGGGTGACGTCCCGCAGCTGCAGGGCGTCATCGCGTCGATTCAGGGGAACGAGCAGTTGGCCGTGGAACACTTCCGCCAAGCCATCAGCCTGGGCAATCTCAACACGGCGATGGTTCAGCGGGTGGTCGGTTATCTGTACAACGAGCGGCGACTGAACGAAGCGGACTCGCTCGTCCGCAGCCTGGAAGAACAGCGAGCCACTCTGCCGTTGGAAATGGGGCGATTGGCCAGCCGCATCAATTTCATGCGCGAAGATCTCGACCGCGCTCTGGAACTGGCGGAAGACCTTCCTCGCGAATCGGAGAATGTGGACGACGCCCTGTGGCTCGGCTACCTGCAAGTCACCAAGAAAGAATACGCGGCCGCTCAGGCGACTCTGCAGTCCGTCCTTGAAGATGAGCCCGAAAACAGCAATGCCTGGTTGGCCCTCGTCCGCTGCCTGAAGGAAGCTGGCGCCGTCGACGCCGCGAAGCTCGACGACGCCCGAGCGATGATGGAAAAAGCCCTCAAAGAGGTGAAGCCGGAACAACAGCCGTTCGTGCACGCCGAGTGCCTGAAATTGCTGGATCAACCGGAGGAGGCCATCAAGGTCTACCAGGAAGCAGTCAAGGCCAACCCGAATTCATTGGCCATCCTGCGACCTGCTGTGGGCACGTTCATGACCAGCAACGCGACGATCCCCGACGCTCGAGCGATCCTGCAACGCATCGTCCAAGGCGAAGTCGAAGCCGACGACAATGCCCTCCACTGGGCTCGTCTTAACCTGGCCCAGATTCTAAACGGAGGCTCCTATTCCGACCGGGTGCGCGCCCTTGAACTGTTGAACGCCAACCTGGCCGAGGATGATCAATCGGCGGCAGATCGTCAGTTGAAAGCGCGAGTGCTGATCAACAGCCCGAAACTTGCCGATCGACAGGAAGCACTGCAGATCCTCCGCGAACTGGACGAGGCACGCAAGCCTCTGGACACGGACAGCCGGTTCATCCTGGCACGGTCCTACATGGCTGAGGGTCGCGTGGAGGCCTATAAGGACCAGATGCGCCAGCTGATCAATGCCGCCTCGGCCAACAACGATGATCGAGCCAAGGGCTATGTGCGTGACTATGTGGGCGCTCTGCTCGAACTGGGCGACCCGCAGTCGAATCAAGAAGCCAATGCGCTGGCAGATCGGTTCCGCCAGCGTTGGGGCAACGACATGGCAGCCGCTCTGCTCGCGGCCCGCGTGCAGGCGTCTGGACTTCGACCGAGGATCGATGAGGCTTTCAACACGATTACCTCCGCGGTCCAGGACCCGAAAGTCCAGCCGGCCGACGAACAGTTGAAGAAGGAGATCGCCGTTTCCGGCCTGCAAACGATCCTGGAACAGGTCAAGCAGTACCAGGCGAAAGCAGAGTTGGCTGGCGAGACGCCAGGTAGTATCTCGGCGGAGGAACTGACTGTCAGGAAAGAAATCGCCAAGCAGCTCGAGACGAAAGTCGAGCCGATCAAGGCGGCGATGAACCAGTATGTCGCCGAGCTTATCGGCGAAGACCCTCAGCGAGAGATCGCACGCGTGCGCGTGCTGGTCAACGAAGGCAAGAAGCATGAAGCGGTCGAGCTGCTCCAGCAGCACTGGCAGGCAGCCCGGTTCGATCTGTTGGTCGTCGCCTTCGCCACGCTGGTCCAAGTCGATCATGAACTCGATACGCCCGATCGCGAACTGGTCGAACAACTGCTGGGTGAAGCCATCAACCGGGCCAGCGGCAATCCGAACGAACTGGTTCCGTTGCTCCGCTTGAGAACCAATCGCGACGTCGCCTGGGGACGCTACACCGAGGCACTCGAGGGCTATCGACAGATTGTGAGCCTCGCGGATCGTGACCACGAATCGCTCAATAACCTGGCTATGTTGCTGGCCAGCCGGAAGGAGGATCTGCCGGCCGCCGAAGCGGCGATCGCCAAAGCTATCGACTTGGCTGGACCAACGACCACCTACCTCGATACCCAGGCCCTCGTGCTGCTGGCTGGCGGCAAGAACGCCGAGGCCCTCGAGCGACTCCAGGAGCTGCTCCGGAACAAGCCGGATCGCGTTTCGGCCGAAACAACTCCGCAACTGGCCAATCGCTGGGGTGGCTACGAGTTCCACTTGGCACTGGCTTTGCTCGCCAATGGCGACGTCACGAAAGCTGCCAACGCGTGGGCCGAAGCCACGAAGCTCGGGTTCACTAAGGCCGATGTATTCAAGCCGGAACTCGACGCCTATCAGCAGTTGATGACCGCGATCGGTTCTACCGACGCCCCTCCCACCGATGCGAAGGAAGCAGACAAAAAGATGAAATGACAAAAAGATCGAGGACGGTCCTCGTATCTTTTTGTCACCCGATTTTTTTGTCTACTAATGAAGCGCGAGCACGGGTGATAAGTGAGCGTATAACCAGCACATGGATGACCTTCAACACGATGTGATCTTGCAGCGGCTGATCGAGCTGCGGCAGCGGCCCGATCGGACACGGATGTGGATCTCGATCGCCGTGCTGGTGTCCGTCGGCTGCTGGATGCTGCTGCTCGGCCAATACTCCGTCTCCCTGCTCACCGTCTGGGACTTGCAGGACCCGGCCCGAGTGCTCGCGTGGTTGGGCCAGGTCCTGGTCCGCTTCTCGCTGCACGCGCTCGTCTTCTTCCTGCTGGGACTGCTCGTGCCTGGCTGGGCGGTGAACCTCTGGCAATCGCTCTGGCTCCCGAGCCTCCCCCCTGCTCGCCTTTCCTCGGGCCGCCTCGACCCTGCCGACTCCTCCGGTGTTCGTCCCTCCGCGTCGGACGCTGAGCCAACACCACGCCGATGGCGGCACGCGGCACTCGCGATCGCCCTGCACAGCGTGCTGGCCGTCGCCTATACGGTGCTGGCGATCGTCGTGGCCCTCTACCTGTTCGGGGCCCTGGGGCTCGCCTGGGGACCGAGACTCGCCGGCGAACTGGCCGTGGCCGTCTTCGGCCTGCTGGCCGGTATCTGGCTGGGAGCCTGGTGGCGCAGCAGCTGGTTCGGCTTCACTCGCCTACTGGCCGGCGCGGTGGCTGTTGTCCTGTTCCTGGTCGCCGGAACGGTCGCTCTGGCCAGGAGCACTCTCGAGTCACAGCCGCTGGCGTTCGAGCAGACCAGCATCTCGTCGGCTGACAAGCGGGCGCTCGTCGCGGTCACTCAGCGCAAGTCGCTCACCGCCGATGGCCAGCGCTTGTACCAGTTCACTCCGGCCGATCTGAACAAACTGCTGGCCTGGTGGCTCAACGCCGCACGGCTCGAAGGCAAAGCGCGTGTCGAACTGAGCGATCAGCTGCAAGAGATCATGGCGTCGGTGAATCTTGCCTCGAGCAACCACCCGCCACGGTACCTGAACGTGTCGCTCTACGGCAACTGTGTTGTATTCCACGAAGAACTCGAGCTCCAACTCGACTCGCTGCAGATTGGCGCCGTGACGGTCCCGCAGCATGTGATCGGCTGGTGCGGACGGTTCGCCGCCCACTGGCTGTCGCTGGAAGAGAACAATCTGGAAATGCTCACCGGGATTGTGCAGGCCTCTGCCGACTCGAGCGGACTTGACGTGGTGCTGGCCAGCGGCCGGGACCGCAGCTGGCGACTGGCCCAGGTGCTCCGGCAACTGGGTGATCATCCCGACGTGAGTGACGCGGTCTCGGAGCACCTCGGTCAGATTGCCCACATCGTGAGCCGTGCCAGGCCGAAGGAGCCGTTGTTCGACGACGTGGTCCGCACGGCCTTCCAGACCGCTCGCCGGCGGCAGCAGCAGACGGGCGATGCGCAGCTGGAGAATCGCGCCGCCATCCTGGCACTCGGAATCGCGCTGGGCCATGTCGATATTGAGCGGTTTGTGGGTGAGTGCATGCCGGATCCTGCCGTGCGCAGTGCGCTGGTTCGGCTGTTGCGTCAGAGCGAGCTGCGTGGCCGCCCCGATTGGGCTCGGCATTTCTGGGTCAGCGCTGCCGTGACGCTGCTGGCCAACGATCGCGTGAGCGATGCGGCCGGGCTGTTGAAAGAGGAACTGGATGCGGATGAGACCGGGAGCGGCTTTTCGTTCGGCGATTTGATGGCCGACCGAGCGGGGACCGAATTCGCGCTGGCCGCCACCCGCAATCGCTCGTCCGCTCAGGCGATCCAAGCCTGGGTGCTGGCCCGCGATACCGATCTGAACGAATTGATGCCCCCTGCCGGCGATCTGCTGGAAGGGCTCCGCGATACCGACATGCAGTCGCAGTTCGATGGCGTGGGCGGGCAAGGCTTCCTGGAGAAGAAAGCCGAACTCGAACGCCGCCTGAGCGAAGTGCCGTGGCGCCAGTAGGGGATTTGCTCCGGATGGATGACGCGTGATAGGAGCGAAGACAAAAAGATGGAATGACAAAAAGATGAGAGGATTTGCTCATTGGAATCTCATCTTTTTGTCATTCCATCTTTTTGTCTTTCATTTCTGCTCAGACGCGTTCAGAGTGAGCCGGCGGCGCGGTGGAGGCGAAGTTCGGCGAGCGCCGCATCGTAGATCGCATTGTTGTGATTGCGGTAACTCTGGATCCGTAACGACTCGGCACTCAACACATCGGTATTGGTGGCCATGCCGCTGCCGTACCGTTGCCGAGTGACACGTAGATTCTCTTCGGCCCGCTCGATCGCCTGACGCGTCACCTGCAGACGCTGACGCGTCTCTTCCACACTGAGCCACGCGCGCCGCACCTCCAGCTGAATCTGGCTCTGCAGGTCCGCTCGCAGATGCGCCAGCACCTGAGCACGCTGCTGCTGGGCCGCCGCCCGGTTCCTGGCCCGCCCGCCATCAAACAGATTCCACTCGACGCCCACCGCCGCGGCCGTAATGCCGTTGGGGGTCTGATAACGGTTCTCGCGGTACGCGTAGCCCCCCTGAGCGTGGATCTGCGCTCGGTTCTCAGCCGCCGCCACCTCCGCCTCGTGGCGATGGGCCGCAATCTGCGCGTCGAGCTGCGATAGCTCCTGACGACGCGCCAGCGCTTCGCCGGTCAGCATGTCCACATCAAAGGCCATGCCGCTGGCCTGCAACGCCGCCAGCTGGACCGACGCAGTGAGCGGTCGGCCAAGCTGGCGGTTATAGGCCGCTCGGGCAGCATCCAGATCGCTCCGCGCCCGGATCACCTGGTGCTGAGCGTCACTCTGCGCCACCTGCGCCGCCAGCAGATCGTTGCGCGGGACCCGCTGCTGTACATGCAACAGCTGCGTATCGTGCGCATGGCTGGCCAGACTCCGCTCGTGGCTCTCCGCTACCTTCAACTCCTGCTCAGCTCGCAACACGGCCACGAACAGGTCGGCCACCGCCATTTTCAGGTCGAGCCGGCGTCGTGACAGCTGGCACTGACTCGCCTCCACACGACACTCCGCTGCCGCCACCTGGTTCGTGACCCGCCCGCCCGTATACAGGGGCAGATCCACCAGCCCTTCGAATGCGAAATCTTCAGCCTGCTGGTACGGAGTGACCATTGTGTACGGGAGCAATGGCGTATTGATCAGAAACGATTGATCGTTGTTGCGCACGGTGTATTGACCCGCCAGGCCGGCCGACGGATACCGCTGGGCCGAAGCCGCGTCCCGCTCCAACGCCGCCACCTCGACGCTGGCGGCTTGCGAGCTGAGCTGCTGGTCGACGGCCAGCGCCTGACCCCACGCGTCCCCAAGTGTCTCCAGTCGCCCAGCGGAGCTCTGCGCCGAGCTGGCGAAAGTGTCTCGCTCGGTTTGGAGGGCCTCGTAGGGATTATGTGGGGATTGTGTGGGGATGAAAGAGGGGGGTAGAGCCACAGGCGGCAGGCGCGACATAGGAAAGGAAGTGGGCGCAGCGGGTTGCGCCAGCAGTGGTGGCGCGGCCCAAGCGCAGATGATGATCCAGAGCGCAGTGCGCCAGCCGGTACTCATGGAACTCCGTTTCCTCTGCGCGGCAATCGTGGTGTCGGCTCAGCGGGAAAAACCGATATTGCGCACGACCTTTGAGGCCGAACTGGGGAGATGGTAACCCTATGAAGGATGTTCGACACGAACGAAGCGAGGGCTCAGTCGGCCAACACAGCGCACGATTGGGAGGTCTGGCAGGTTTGTGCAGGTCACTGAGTGCTCGAGCACAGAACATGGCGAACTGAAACCGGAAAGAATGCTAGGTTGAACTGGGAAGAGTATTCAGTGGGAGCTTCGACTGCGGTACAATCACCGACTGCGGCAGCTTCTCACGCCAAGCTTGCCCTCTGAGGATGAGCGAGTAAGATTCTGCGATTGAGCAGCTGATCTGAAGGGACGGCGACTCCGAGGCAATGTCGCCCTTCAGCGCTCAGATGGTTTTCGGACAACAGAGAGCAGGCACCGCGGGCGGAAGCTGAAGGAACACTGACTATGCCGATTCTGGAACAGGAAACCTGCGTTTATCCCGACCACTTGCTGGTCGAGCCCCCGTACCTGGTGCAGGACGCTGAGGGACTGGACCAGCCGCAGAGCGACCCGGTCGAGCGTCGATGGTGGGCGGTCTATACGAAATCGCGTCAGGAAAAAGCGTTGGCTCGGCACTTGATCGGTCATCAGGTGCCGTTCTACCTGCCGCTGATCCCCAAGGACAACATTATTCGCGGGCGACGAGTGCGGTCGCATATTCCGCTTTTCGGGGGGTATCTGTTCCTGTTCGGGTCGGAAGACGAACGCATCACAACGCTCACAACCAACCGGATCTCGCGGATTCTCCCGGTGGTCGATCAAGCGCGATTGCAGCGCGATCTAGCCAATGTGCAAGCGCTGATTGAGCGTAAGGCGCCGTTGAGCGTCGAGCAGCGGCTGGATGCGGGCGCCATGGTCCGGATCAAGAGCGGTGCGCTTCGCGGGCTTGAGGGGATCGTCGTCAAGCGGCACGGTCGAACTCGCCTGTTAGTGGCGGTCACCTATCTGCAGCAGGGCGTATCGGTCGAAATCGACGACTGTGCGCTCGAGCCGCTCTAGTCGCCGCCCTCAATTTGCCTTCTCGGCGTCTCCTGCCTTCGTCGCGCTCTGGCGTCTTGGCGTGAGACCTTTTTCTGACCTCACGCCGAGGCGCCAAGGCGCGAAGGAAAGACTTTTCTTGTTTTTCCGGACGTGTGGGGGGCGGGCTTCCGCATTTCTTGCCCAACGGGTGGTAACCCAGCTAGCCGCCCGCGGGCCAAAAAAGTACTATTCTTTGGACGATTTCCCTCGGGCGGGTAGTGACAGGACCCGTCTGTCTGTGATAGCATAAATCACCATAGTGGGTGGGCAACGTTTACCATGATAGATGCTCGGTTGAGCCGGGCGGGAGAGACGAATGAGCATCAAGCTGTTGATCGCCGACGATCACGAGGTGGTCCGCTACGGCCTTCGGAGCCTGATGGCCGACACGGACATTGAGATTGTGGGTGAAGCGACGACGGGAGAGCAGGCGATTCAGCTTGCCATGGAGACGAATCCGGACGTTGTTTTGATGGACATACGCATGCCGAGTGGTGACGGTCTCAACGCCCTCGGACGGCTGAAGCTGGAACGCCCGGAGATGGCAGTTCTGATGTTGTCGACGTACGACAATCCCACCTATGTGGCTCGTGCCGTGGCGTTGGGCGCGGCGGGCTATGTGCTCAAGGGGACTGATCGCGAAGCGTTGATTAGCGCGGTGCGCAAGGCGGCGGCGGGC
>JBGSHS010000208.1:0-54009 GCA_041752115.1 Pirellulaceae bacterium
GGTCTGCGCGACCGCGGCCACTGGTCTGCGCGACTATTTCGGATTGGTGATCATCAGCCGCATTGACCAGGGCTCGATCTTCGGCAGAACGAAACGGTGGTAAGGGCCATCGACGCTCGTCGCATGCACCGTCGTACTCGCGCCCTGCATATCGAATATGGTGATCTGTTGAGCGTCCGTTCGCAAGCACAGTTCCAGAGTTTCAGCTGCATCAAAACTGGAATTGATGAGCGACACGGTCAGGCGGTCGCCCTCTCCCTGCCGTGCCCACAGGTTGACTTTGTGAAACGACGCGATGTACGCCGGCAGTTGGTCCTGCGACAACCAGCGCATGACAGACTTCATCTGATGCGTTTTACTGAGGTTGTGCAGGAAGCTCCACGGATAATAGCCACAGACGACGATTCGGCCGCCGAGCGAGTTCTCGAACTGGGCCATGCTGACAGCCGCCTGCTGTTGGCCGGCGTAATCGACCAGGCGGGCCAACGGTTGCGCAGTGGGCTTGGTCAGCGTGAGGACATGGCCGGGAATATGATAGAATGACTGCCGACAATCACGCTGCCGACCGGCGAATGGCTGGTTCAGAGGATGGTCGCTCAGCTCTTCAATGCAGTCTTCGTAAATGGCCCTTTCGACTGCCATACCGGTGAGGTCGCCAAACCCGCGACGATTCAGTGCGTCCAGCGTTTCGGCATCTGTGTAGATGGCCTGGGAAAGTACTTGGCGAATCTCCTCGTCCGACATGGTAGCGACGTTCTGTGTGAAGAGCATCGTGACACTGGCGGCATCCGGGCGATAGGCGGCTGGCAGACCGATTTCCCAGATTTGCGGAGCGAGTCCGAGCATTCCTGTATCCGCGGCCCAGGAATCCTTGTTCCAGGCGGCGTACACACCCAGCGGATTCGCGCGACCCTGGTGTTGGGCGACCAGATCGAAAAACGGTCTGGCCTGGCGAATCGAAGCGACCAAGGGAACGAATTCGTCGAGTGGTTCGTTGTTGCCGGAGAGCACGTTGAACGCTGCGCCGGTGCAGCCGGCCGCCATATGCGACGCTGCTTCGAGCACTGTAATGTGCGCTGCTTTCTTCAGACGATGATAGGGAAAATTCTCGATCTCCGACTCAATGCATACGACCTCCGTCGGCAACAAGGACACCTGCCTGCCAATCTCATGGGACTTGCCGGCCAATCCACCGGTGGAGGAGTCTTCGTAATAGCCGCCGCCCGGTCGCCAATAGACGGGAGCATGTTGTGGACCGGCCAACGCTTCCGCCCAGTGGTCGAAATCATACCCTTCGTAGAACCGCTCGCCCGTCATGAATCCGAGCGGCATGTCGGGCTGAATGTGATGTACGGTCCGTTCGATGAGTGAGAGCAGTCGCGCGATGGTGGCTCGATTATGTGCCAGCCAAGCTTTCCGCACGACCATGCGCGGTCCCTCCTCTCCGGCGAAGAGGGCGGTCTTCAGGTCAGGCCGCGCGTAACTCGTGCCCGTTTCCTGCCCGAATATCTCCAGGCAGCGATCGCAGAAGCATGTCATTCCGATCGGCATGTGACCAGCCAGTCGCACATCGTCGTCGACCCAGATGTAGTCGGGGTTTGCCTTGGTCACACACTCGTAGACCCGTTTCACATACTCTTGATGTCGCGGATCATTGGGACAGAACGAACCGAGCGAGACGTTGCCGTCGATATCGGTGACGCGCGTCAAGTCGCCGGACAGCGAATGAGGCAGGTTTTCGTTGTGGTGGCCCATCGTGGACAGCAGATTGATGCCGGTTCGATAGCCGAGCTTCCTGGCCTCGGTCATGCGTTGAGCCAGGATGACGCAGCGGCGCTCGATCTCTTCCAGCGGCAAGGGGGGGTGAGTGGCCGAGGTGAAAAATGTGATCTCATCCGTGACGCCGCGATGCTGCTCAAACAGATCCAACAGCTCCCGATATCGGTCCTCCGGCATCCACTGCGGCACGCCGATGCGGAACGAGATGAAGGCCTTCTCCAGTTCTGGCACCTGCAGGCCCGTTGCTGACGCTGGAGTGACGGCGGATGCGGCTCCTTCCTCGCCCGCTTGGGCTGTCGTCGTAGTTGCAGCGAGCATCAGGACGGCAACGAGGACGACATGCACCAACCGTCCTGGCGGTGGAGGCGATGATGCGGGGTGACAGAACCTGTTCACGTCCCGCGCCGAGCCGTAACGAGGCGGCGACAATCGATCGAATCGGAGACAAGCGGGCAGGCAGAAGCGAGTGAGTTGTCGGTCGGCAGGCGATGCGGGAGTGCGTGTTCGAGGTGTTCTCATCGTGGTAGATCCTGCAACAGAAGACCTGATAGTGTACCCATGCAGCTCGCTGATCCCGGAGCATGCGGATCATCGTCCTTTACTCCTACCGTTGTAACACTCCGCGCGTGGCACTTCCACCACGCGTCTGTCGCAGGAGCAGGTGCAGAGGGATGGGACGGCGGATGGTAATTGCCGCACTGTGAGTTGTTTTCCGATGGACTGGATACTAGGATGAATCCTCCCGTCAGTAGTGGTTGACCCAGGCCAGAGTTGAACCCCGCTGGAATTGGCATGCTTCCATGGGTGCTTGGCCGACTTGGTCGCTCTGACGGTCCGACGGAATGCCCCACCTGTGCGTTGGCGGGCGTCGCGACGAGCAAACCAGCCCTTTCTTGTCCACTTGCCGGAGATCCACGATGAGTCGTCACTCAGTTGTTCTGCACCAGGAGCGATGTACTGACCGAGTCGGTTATCGGTGGTGCAGCCCGATCCGGCGTTGCGCGGCGAGTCGGGCACTGGCGATCCTCACGCTGTTGCCGACTGTTCTGCTGATGTCGGTAACTCAGATGGCAGCAGCTCAGGAAACAGTGGCCAAGCGGGAAACGCGGCTGACGCTGGGAAGACCGTTTGCCTGCGCCGACTATGGCGGTGGGAAGATCTGCCTGGTCGACCAGGCGGGGAAAATATCCTGGCAGTATCCCGCGGCAGGGCCGCTGGATGTGTGGGTACTCCGCAGCGGCAACATCCTGTTCTCGCATGTGAGAGGAGCGATGGAGGTCACGCGCGACAAGCAGATCGTGTGGCAGTACAAAACGGATGAGGCCAACGAAGTGCACACGTGTCAGCCCTTGCCGGATGGATCGGTGTTGGTGGCCGAGTCGGGGCCGATGCAGATCATCGAAGTGGATCGGCAGGGAAAGGTCGTGAAGCGAGTGGCCTTGAAGACCGATTGCCGCAATACGCACTTGCAGATGCGGTGCGTTCGCAAGCTGCCTGACGGACACTATCTGGTGGGACAGTACCAG
The DNA here is from genome assembly GCA_041752115.1 of Pirellulaceae bacterium. Taxonomy (GTDB): domain Bacteria; phylum Planctomycetota; class Planctomycetia; order Pirellulales; family Pirellulaceae; genus JAJRVM01. The sequence continues at coordinate 3,306 of JBGSHS010000208.1, forward strand.
GACGGCGTCGTGCGCGAGTACGATGGAGATGGGACGATCGTACGCGAGATCACGCAGCCGATGGCCTATAGCGGAATTCGTTTGCCGGACGGGCACACGTTGATCGCCACGGGGGACGAACACCGACTGATTGAAGTGGATGCGGAGGGCAAGGTCGTCTGGCAGGTTGACGAGAACGATTTGCCGGGAAACCCACTGCGCTTCGTGGCCGGCCTGCAACGACTCCCTAACGGAAACACCGTCATCTGCAACTGGGGCGGCCATGGGCATATCGGAGAGCAACCGCAGATCGTGGAGATCACGCGAGACAAACGAGTCGTGGGTGAGATCTTTGATTTTGATCAGTTCGGGACGATCGGTGGGGTCTTCCTGCTCGACGTACCCGGTGACCCTGCGAAGTACGAGCTGCAGCGTTAGAGGGTTACTGTGTCACAACCGCGCCGTGCGCGCATATTAGCCAGGCGACCAACGGGAGCGGAATGGTGAATGGCGTTCTCCCTTCTCGGTTGGCGGCCTTGCCGCTTGAGCACGGAGGAAGAAACAACTTCGACATTTCCCCCGGTAGCCACGCTCGCGCAGAGCGTGGGAAACCGGTAACCACCCAAGTTCTGGCCCTGACGCCAGCGTCACCTCGCGATTCGGGCCAGAACCCAGCCATGCACCGGAGTGGCGGTGGCCAGCCTTTTTCAGAATCACAGTCAACTCCCGCCACCCGGTGATGGCGGTCGTTGCGTTTCCCGCGTTGTTTGGGCGATGGGAGGTCTTTGATCATGAGACGTACGTTTGTGTGTTTGATCTGTGCGCTGTGGCCCGCGTCGACGTGGTTGTCGGGCGACGAGCCGGCTCGGGTTGCTCCAGAAGATTTCGCGATCCTTGCCTGGAGAGTGGAGGGCGATGCCGAGTTACTGCGGGGCGTGTACGAATGCGGTTTCAACCTGGCTGGGTTCGTGACCGCCGAGCAGTTGGATACCGTCGCTGCCGCAGGGCTCAAAGGAGTCATCGCCTTCGAACCTGCCCATGCCGATGATGGAAAGGTGGACCGGGATGCCGAGTCGATTGCCCGCGATATCCAGCCGATTATCGAGCAGACGGCACGTCATCCGGCCGCATACGGCTATTACGTGCGGGACGAACCGCATGCCCGCATGTTCCCCGTGCTCGGCCGCTATGTCGAGGCCTTCCAACAGGCGACTTCCGGCCCCCAGCCGCTCATCAATCTGTTTCCCAATTATGCCAGTCCAGAGCAGCTGGGAACCGCTACGTACCAAGAGTACCTGGAAAAGTATGTCGCGATCGTCAAACCTCCTCTTGTCAGTTACGACCACTATGCCTTGATGGACGATGGCTCGCTGCGTGACGGCTATTTTGGGAATCTTGAAGCGGTACGATCGGTCGCGTTGGCCAACAACCTGCCGTTCTGGAACATTGTCTTGTCGACGGCGCATTTCAACTATGCCGAACCCACACCGGCGGGGCTCCGCTTCCAGGCCTATACCACCATGGCATACGGCGGTCGAGGTATCTGCTACTTCACCTACATGACTCCGACGATTGGAAACTACCGACTGGGGCCGATTGATCAATTCGGCGCTCCGACGCCGACGTGGGATATGCTGCGCGAAGTCAACCTGCAGATCCACGCCTTGGTGCCGACTCTGGTCAAGCTGCGCAGTGTCGGCACATTCCATCATCCGGATGTACCAGAAGGGTGCCGTGCGCTGGCAGACAGCAAATACGTGGCGGCCCTCTCGGGGCCAGGGCGGTTCGTGGTGGGGGAATTCGAGGGGCCGGGCGGCGTACCGTTCGTGATGGTCGTCAACAAGGACCTCCACACATCGACTCATTTCGATATCCGGTTCCGCCAGCCTGGCAAGATCATCCAGACCAACTCGTATACGGGAACGACCGGCCTGTGGGCTGGGGAGAATAACTGGCTGGCAGCCGGCCAGGGAATGCTGTTGAGTCTCGAACAGTAGCATGTCGTGTTTCCAACGGATCAGGCGTCCTGCTGCACACATGTCGAGGTGTCATATGAATCGGTTAGCTCATGCTGTCCTTGTGCTGGGGCTGGTCTTCATGCTGGGCCGATTGCCGGTGAGGGGTGATATGACGGCCGATTCTCCGGTGAAGTTCCCGCAGCAGGGCGCTCTGCCGGCGAAGTATCCGCCCGATAAGTCGGCTGCCGATTTCCAGCAGCCCGAAGAAGGTTACTACCTCTTCTCCACTCCCGAACGGTCTCTGGGTCAGATCGATGAGATCCAGCGGGAAATGCCGGTGGGTGAATTCAACACGGCTCCCCCTGACTGGCAGCACCTGGCGCGTACGCGGCGGATACTGACTCAAGGCGTGACACTTCGCCTGGTGGCCGTCGGTGACAGTATCGTCAACGACACCATGCGTTCCGGCTGGGTGGCCAAGCTGGCCGCAGCGTACCCTCGAGCCGACATTCGGGCTACGGTGTACGTGCGCGGCGGTGGTGGCTGCCAGCACTACAAAGAAGAGAATCGAATTGGCAAGGTCGTCGTGCCGCTCAAGCCCGACTTGGTGCTCATCGGAGGGATCAGCCAGCAGGATATCGAGAGTATACGGGAGGTGATTCACCAGCTGCGCGGCGCACTGCCGGATGTGGAGATACTCCTGGTGACGGGCACCTTCGGGACCGCCGATCCGCGCGTGCCTGCCGAACTTGATGCCGCTCGGCATTCGGGCACCGGTGACTACGGACGGTCACTCCAGAAGCTGGCCGGCGACGAGCGATGTGCGTATCTGGACATGACCACACCATGGGCCGAGTACATTCGCTCTTCAAAACTGCACCCACACCTGTTCTATCGAGACGCCGTTCACGCCAACGAATTCGGCGAACAGATTCTCTCCAGAATACTGCTGAAGTTCTTTCAACCGTGATGCGCGCTGTTCGTCTGATCAAGTACTGAGCTTTGGGAAGATGAAAGGCCGGTCCTCCCCCCTTGGACATTGGATATTCGTTGTTCGATATTCTGCGGTTCAAGCCGCGGGGAGTCGGATACCACTGGCTGCAGGTAGCAGGCGCTGGGAGCGTTTCGACCAATGGATGCCGCTCTAGAGAGGCCTCAACCGCAGAATATCGAATATCCAACGGCAGAAGGATGACGGAAGAGGAACCGCGGTCAAGTAATGGATGGTCGCTGGAACATCGACTGAGCGTGAGGAACAAATCCCATAACTGCGACCAAGACAATCGTTCCTGGCCTTTCACGTCCCCACCTCGTCTTCAGCACGGCTCACTCCTTTGCCGCGGCGATCTTCAATAAAACAAATAGACCCACCAGTTCTTCATCGGCTGACCAGCGTCGTCGACGCAGCGATTGCCGTAGCCCGGCATGCACTGGCGCCAGTAGACGAGCCATTGGCCCATGCAATCGGGAGCTAGCTTCTCGTATTGTCGGAAGCGAGCCGGGTCGAAATCGTGTGGGAGGTCCTGGCCGTTGGGACCGTTGCGAAGTCGGTAGTTTTCCATCACGGTCTTCACAATGAATGGACTCGACAGGTCGTAATGTCCGCGCGCCCCGGGCGGGAAGTGCACGTTGCCTCCCATCGCCACATAGTCATGGATTGTGTACGCCTTGCCATCCAGTTGCAGCGCCAAGGTTGTGGCATCGGGATACTCCACCTTGTCAGCGGTCCCCATGCGGATGGCGTACAGGCGGTCGACCGGAAAGCCTGCGTAGCGTTTGTTCAGGTCAAACTCGGCAAACTCGTCGAAGTACTTCTTGAAGTAGGGGATGGTGTCGTAATTGGCCATGCCTTCCAACGCGTGGCCGAAGTTCTCCATGCCGCAGCCCAGGCCGCGGTCCGTGTTGAACCAGGTGATACGGAAGCTTCGCCCGGACCAGGGCATATCATCCGGATGCCCGTTGCCGGCTGGACCATGCCTGTCGTCGATCGCCTTCCCTTCCTGGTCGTAGTATTGTTTGAACTCGACCGATTCAAAGGCGGCGATCTCATCGTCATGGATTCCAAAGAACCACAGCTCGTGGACCAGCCCTGCCTCGATCAAGGCATGCAGGCTCAGAAAACGGCCTGGCTTGGCTGGATCGGGAAAGCCATATGCTTTCGCCAATTCATCCGAATAGAACGGAGCGTAGCGAGTCGTACCAGGACGATCACCGCGAGGATAGCGGCGGCTGTTGCGGTTCTCCCGACCGGGACCTGGCGGCTGGTCGCGCAGATCAATGTACCTGGCAACCTCATACTGCAGAAAAGCGGGGGCCTGCGGATCGGAGAATCCGTGATACCGAGTCGACTCGGCCAAGGCCGCAATGGTCTCTTCGGTCCGCTGCCGGATCCACTCCATATCTCGGTTGTTCGAGAAATTGAGGATCAGCAGTCGCGGCTTCATGGTGCGGATCTGGTCGTGATGCTCGACCAACCAGGGATCGGAGTTGCGATGGCTCTCGCGATTGGGCCAGATGGTCAAGTCGGCCGGCAGGTTCACATACTGTTGATCAGCCAGACTGAGTTTGTCGATCGGCACCGGGACGATCTTTCCATCGGGCTTGCGCAGCTGTACCTGACCGGAATCACTGTCAACCAGTGCGGCTCGAACCTGATACTTGCCTGTCGCATCGGTCCAGAGTCGAAGCGGTTCGGCCGCCTCGCCGTCGACGGTGTCATTCGCCTGCAGGCAGGCCAGGGGCCCCAGCAAGCAGAGTGCGACAACTGCCAGGCAGGAGCCGCGCCAAAGAGGAAGGTGGATGCGCATGTGCGATTGCTCCGACGCTATTGCCTAACGAAGAGTGCGGTGATTGCCAGCCGAATCTGGCGCCGCGCTCAGCAGACTCTCGATCGTCCAGAATAGTCGGGCCGTATTCGCACTGCAATCGCGCCGCCGTTTTGTTCTTGCCACGAAGAACAAGGCTCTCGCAAAGGCGCTAAGAGCGGGATTTCCAAGGGAAGAAATCGTACAGCGAGCGAGTCCTTTTTCTCGTGCTCGTGCTCGTGCTCGTGCTCGTAGCCATGCTCGCGTAGAGCATGGGAGCATCGCCGAGCTGACTCCACTTCCCCCGCGTGAAAGCGGGTGGCCTTTCTGGCCGTGGCAGAGCGTTTGCCGGGGCGGTCACGCACTGAAGTGCGTGCTACGGCGTGCTACGGCGTGCTACGCGCATCGAGAACCGGCGCGTTAGAATGTGCCCAGGGCGAGGCACGAGGATCCCCAGGAGGGAGAGGCTGATTCTGTCGAGTCTCCAGCTATCAGGAGTATGACGATGCAAGTGAACTCGAGCGTAGATCATACGAGTTGTGGCGTGCGTTTTCTGCTGACGCTGTTCCTGTCGGTAAGTGGCGGGACCTGTCTGCTGGGTGACGGGCCTGTGGTCGTATCGGGGCCGATGCTCACGATCCCCGAATCGAGCCCCGATGGTTCACTCCATTTCTTCCTGGCCAGCGGAGGACCGTCAGACGCAGTGGGGCTGGCGCAGGAAACATCTCAGCGGTTGTTCGTGGATAGCTTTGAGAGCCGCGATCCGAGATGGCAGGATGCGGAGGGAACGACGCGAGTTGAGGGCGGCCATCTGATTGCGGCCGATCAGCGCAACGTAGTGGTACTCAACGGTTCGATGGAACGCGACGTGCGTGTATCGGTGGATGCTTCCTTGGACGCGGAGATTGGCATTGTCGTCCACTACCAGGACCCTCAGAACTATGCCTTGGCCTTCGTGACACCAGCTCATCACATCGTAGGCTATCACGAAGTAGTCTCGGGCAATTTCGGGCCTTGGATCGCTCCCGTGCCCACGGGGCAGCTGGCAGGCGACGACGTCCGCATGACGGTCGAGGTGCGCGGCTCGAGAATGGTAACGACCGTCGAGGATGGTGAAGGTCATGTACTGCGAACTCACTGTCAGTTGAATCGGCTGGTCAGTGCGGGAGCCGTGGGACTGTACTATGATCGCAGTTCAGCTGAGCTTCAGAAGTTCGACAATTGTCAGGTGGAGCGTCTGACCCGCCAGGTTCCTGACGAAGCGATCCGTGTGATCTTGCCGGGGGCCGCCCTCGACGAGAACGCCGTTTGGGACATGGGATCACGGCTGCGCGTGGTGGGGAAATGGGCGGAGGCCGCGGGCAGCGACGGGCACCGAGTGCTGGTCGTAAGCAGGGTGGGTGACATTACTGCAGAGTCACCCCGTGACCAGTTTCTGTTTCCGAGACAGCTGCCTGGCAAGATGTTCATTCGTTTTCCGGCTTGCGGCTATTCGCAAGCGTCTGCCTGTGGCGTGGTCTATCGCAAGGACGATGTGGTGACCAACGGCATGCCGTTGGGTGGCATCGATACCGGCTGTTTCGATTTGGAAACAAGTGGATTGTTGGGTTATATGACCATCTTCAATACGCATGTTCCTCGGCGTGGCCCTGTCAACACACCGCTGCTGGGAATCCGTGTTGGGAAGGAGACTTGGGTGCTCTGTGATCCACAACCCAAAGATGGCGGTGGAGGTCACCAACCATCCGTGACTGGTCGCCCGGCCGTGTTATGGCGCAAAGATGGCTATGTACAAACGACGGACTTGCTGACACCGGTGCCAATGGACCTGTCACTGGAAGGCGTTCGCACGGCGGACGAGATCCACTATTGGGGCCATTATCCGGTTGCTGATCTGGAATTCGACACGAGCGCTCCGGTCCAGGTCGCGTTGCGGGCATGGGCTCCCTTTCTCCCGGGCGACGTTGTGCGATCGATGCTTCCGGGAGCCATCTGCGAAGTGCATTTGGCCAATGTTTCGCAGGAATCTCAGCAAGGGACGATTGCCTTGACTTTCCCTGGTCCTTTGCCACTTGAAGCGGGCTCGTCGCAGTTTCAGCGTGAGCGACTGGACGGAGCGTGGTGCGGACTGGAAGTGAAGGCTCCGCTGGCTGAATACACGGTCGGCGCGATCGATGAGCCAACGGTTCGCTGCGGCGGTGAATTAGGTGGCAGTGGTGCGGCCTGGAATCGCATCTCGGAAGAACTGCCGGCGGCCGATGCGTTGCATGCAGGAGCGTCGGTCGCTGTCGATTTCAAGCTGGAACCTCAACAGAAGAAGGTTGTCCGCTTCATCCTCACCTGGTACTCACCGACGTGGAATGCGGGTGGTTATGCCTCGGCGGGAGCGGATCATCAGTTTCGCCACATGTATGCCAGGCACTACGCCTCAGCCCGCGAGGCCGCTGAGCAGCTCGCCGCCAACCATGAGGTGCTTTTGCGCCGTGTGCTTGCCTGGCAGGAAGAGATCTATGCCGATGAGCGCTATCCCGTCTGGCTCCGCGAATCACTGGTCAATGTGCTCCACTTGATCACCGAAACCGGTCTGTGGGCACAGGCCCAGCCGCCTCTGCCCGACTGGGTGCGGCCGGACGATGGATTATTTGGCATGAACGAGTGTCCGCGAGGCTGCCCACAGATCGAATGTACTGCGTGTTCCTTCTATGGGAATCAGCCGATCGTGTACTTCTTTCCGGAGCTGGCGCTGTCAACCCTGCGCGGATACCAGGCATATCAGTATCCCGACGGCGCTCCGCCGTGGATCTTCGGCGGCGCTACGTGCCGCACACCTCCCATTGAGTTCGCGCGTCCCGCTCGAGGCTACCAGTTCGCCAGCAACGGAATTTCGCTGGCCGCCATGGTCGATCGCTATCTGCTCTGCTATGGTCAGAGCGATGCAGAGATCGCCCGCGAGTTGTATCCCGCCTTGCGTCGTGCTGCGGAGTGGACCGTGCAACTCCGCAAGTCCTCGGGCTATTCGATTGGCCAACGCGTGATTGCCATGCCCAGGGGAGAGGATACCGATGAGACGCTTGAACCGCCGACAGAGTGGTTCGAGGCTCCAGAGCCGGGCTGGCGCGGTATGACCGCTCATATCGGAGGTCTTCATTTAGCACAGCTGCGCATCACCGAACGGGTGGCGCAGCAAGTAGGTGACGTGCAGTTCGCCCGACAGTGTGCGGAGTGGATTGCGGCGGGAGCACAGAGTATGGAGGAACATTTGTGGACCGGCCGTTACTACCGAAACTATCTCGAGCCGGAGAGTGGGCAAGTGAGTGACTTGATCTTCGGCTATCAGTTGGATGGCGAGTGGATTACGGACCATCACGGACTGCCCAGCGCCTTGCCCGCCGACCGAGTGGATATTGTGTTGCGTACGATTCGTGAGGGCAACGTTGCCGCCACTCGGTTCGGTGCAGTGAACTATGTCGCTCCTGACGGTACTCCGGCAGCGGTTGGTGGTTACGGCACCTATTCGTATTTTCCGCCAGAGGCTCTGATGCTGGCCATGACCTACATGTACAACAATCAGCGAGAGTTCGGGTTGGAACTGGCGGGACGCGTCTGGCAGAATATCGTCTGCACGCAGGGCTACACCTGGGACATGCCGAATATCATGCGTGGTGACGTTGATACCGGTGAACGGACGTTCGGCAATGATTATTATCAAGATATGATGCTATGGTCGATGCCGGCCGCGGTGACCGGCGACGATTTTGGCGCTCCGACGCGACCTGGCGGTCTGGTCGATCGTGTTGTTCGACGTGCTCGCGGCCAGTAGCGCGGGCTTTAGCCCGCGACAGCGGCGGAGAAACGCCTGGAAGTGGCCATGGGTGCGGCCGGGGCGGTCACGCACTGAAGTGCGTGCTACGCGCGTAGCGTGGGCTTCAGCCCGCGACCGGCGTTGGCGCCCGGCCTGACGACAGCAACAATTCAGGATGACCCGTGTCACGCACTGAAGTGCGTGCTACGCCGGCCGTTATTGAGGAAGAGACGAGATGAAAAGCGCGATCTGTCTGCTGCTTTGTGCAGGCCTGCTGACTCCACCGACCTTGCTGGCCGATGAGACGTCCAGTGGCTCCACTCTCTATGAACGCAGAGCGAACCTGCAACAGACGTTGCTCGCCGCTCGTCAACGCTATCGGGAGTGGATCGCAGCACAGCCGTTGGCGAGAACACGGATTAGTTGCGCTCCATGGCATGCGACACCGTCGCTCCCGGCTGACGCGGCCGAGGGTCTCGTGTGGCACGATGGGCGTGTTGATCTGGCAACGCAGTTGGATGATGGCCAACCGCTGTGGAGCGAGCCACAGGGACTGGTCGACGGAGCCGCATCGGTGTTTCGGGCCGGAGCGGATGGCGCAGTGGCTTTTCTGACGCGGACGATTCGGGCCACCCAACCGGTTCGGCTGACGATCGGCCTGGGGGGAGGGGATCGTCTTGAAGTCTGGCTCAACGGGCAGAAGGCCGCACACGCTCAGACGCACCTGGTGACGGGCCGGTACGGGTGCGGTGAGCATGTTGATGGCACACGGGTGAATCAGTTGCTGGTCGATCTCGAGTTGCGGGAGGGAGCGAATGAGCTCGTAGTGCGAGTCACTCTCGGCACGGAGCCGTCGTTCTATTTCAACACGGCACCGGAGCCGACGGCCTGGTTGTGGGCTCAAGTGCGCCGCGATTGTGCTCCGCAATCGAACCCACTGCTCGAACAGATTCCGGTTCGCTGGATGCATTCTGATGGCTGGTTTGCTGCCGGCGACGCGACACTTGAGCGAGAGTTTGTCGAGCCGAGGGCAGCGGATTGCGGTGAGCAGGGGGAGGGTGTGAGGTCGGAGCTGGAGCGAATACTGGAGGAGGAGGTTGTGCCTGACGATGCACGCTGGCTCGACTTATGCGTCAAGGTATCCGTGATGACGAAACTGGTCGCCGGGACCCACGCGTTGCGTCAGGCCGTGACCGAGTTGGGACGCATGTTCCCGCATGAGTATCTTCAGGCGGAATACCTGAATCAGCTGTCGACGTATGCCCAGGCCATCCAGGCTCAGGCTGCCACCCGACTCGATCCCAGCAATGCGGCCACTCGTCGTCTCATGGATGCACTGCCGCAGATGCAGCGTGAGATGCTGGTCGATCGCAATCCGTTGCTGGAGCGTGCCGACATCTGCTTTGTGAAGCGTTACACGTACAATAGCAAGCACTACTATGATGACTTTCAACATGTCAGCCGCTGGGGAGGCAACCTGTGCGTCCTCTCGATGGCGGACGGGCAGGTGCGCGAGCTGGTTCCACAGTGGCGCGAAGGGGTTTTCGATCGCTATGACATTGCTTTCGACGCCTCCCGGATCGTATTCGGTTATCGTCGGCCGCAGGCCGAAGGGTTCCGGATCTACGAAGTGCAGGTTGATGGAGGTGAATTGCGGCAAGTGGTTCCGCTGCCCGAGGATGAGCGGCAACGCGTGGCCCGATACGGCAGGACGAGCACGGGCGACAGCTTCTACGGACTGCAAGGGTACCGTTTCTGGACGGATGACGTGCATCCGTGCTATCTGCCGGACGGCGGCATCTGTTTTGCCTCGACCCGCTGTGAACATGGAGTGTTGTGCACGCCCAATCATTACCTGGCTTGCACCAATCTGTTTCGCGTCGAGGCAGACGGCAGCGAATTGCGTCCGCTGTCACAGGGAGCGCTGAGTGAATTCACACCGACGCTGATGGACGACGGCCGGATTCTGTACAACCGGTGGGAGTATGTATTCAAAGGAATTGCCGCGGTGCAACCACTCTGGACTATGCGTCCCGACGGATCAGCCACTGAGGAGTTCTACGGCGACAATGTTACCAACCCTGGCGTGCTTTGGCAGGCTCGTCAGGTACCCGGTCATCCGCGATTAGCAGTCTGTATCGGCTGCGGACATGAACCCTTGGGGGTCGGGCCCGTCCTGATGCTGAACCTGGATAAGAACAAGCGGACACCCGAGCCGATCACCAGCTTGACGCCGGACATGCGAACGGAAAGCCTGCGGGGCCTGTTTCATTTGCGCAATGGCGAGTGGCGTGAAGATATTTATGGTCCGTTCTACGCGGATCCCTACCCGTTGTCGGATAAGTTCCTGTTAGTAGCGTGCAATCCTGACCGACGTTACAACGACCCGTCAGCGTATGGCATCTGCCTCCTGGATGTGTTTGGCAACCGAGTGTCGATTTATCGCGATCCGGAGATTTCCTGCTGGCAGCCGATGCTCCTGACGACTCGTACGAAACCGCCCGTGTTGCCGTCGACGGATCCGGAGGCGGTCGCTGCGGGCGAACCAAAGGCCACGGTGTTCATGAGCGACGTGTATCGCGGTCTGGAGGGAGTGGAACCGGGGACGATCAAGTACTTGAGGATTGTCGAACAGATTCCCAAGCCTTGGTCGGCGGAAGTTGATCCGGTGCGCGACGAAGACCGGTCGGCCGACGGATTCGGCGGACACCTGGTGGTCAGCTACAACAGTCACATTTGGGTTGGCGTGCTGCACGGGATCGTGCCTGTCGAAGCAGATGGATCGGCTTGTTTTGAAGTGCCTGCCGGACGAAATCTGTTTTTTCAGGCGCTCGACCAGGACTACATGGCGGTCCAGCGCATGCGGACGTTTGTTAACTTCGCGGCTGGTGAGCAGCGTTCCTGTATTGGCTGCCACGAGCATCGCACTCAGGCACCGGCGACACGGGCGGCTCTCGCTCTGAACAAACCGCCTGCTCAACCGGCTGCCTTGCCGGGAGACACCGCGCCGCGACCGCTCTATTTTCCGACGGACGTGCAGCCGATTCTGGACCAGCATTGCGTGGGCTGCCACGATGGCCAGGATGCGCAGGCCGAGCCCGATCTGCGAGGCGAACTGACAACTCTCTTCAGCCGCTCGTACGAGAACCTGCTACAGAAAGGCTGGGTGCACAAATTGCAGGAATGGGACGGAATTGAGTATTCGATGCAGCATGCCGAGGTGGCTCCGCCCTATGCCCATGCTGCCCACGCCAGTCGGCTTGTGAAGTTGCTGCGATCGAAACACTACGAGGTCACCCTTTCACCTGCCCAATGGGGCAAGCTGGTGACCTGGATTGACTGTGGAGCGCCGTATTACGGGTCCTATTTCGGTCGCCGTCATCTCATGTATCAGGGACAGCCTGATTTTCGTCCGATTCCGACTCTCGAATCGGCGTGTGGAGTTCCGCCTGCCACGGAGCAGTTCGTTGCGTCCGATCCGATTCCAGCCCGGCTGCTCGCCAGGTGGCCGCTGGATGGGACTTCGGCGGGAGAGGTGCGGGAAGCGACGGGGCAGCAGCCACCTGCCCGAGGCGTGAATGTCGGACGCTGTGCAGGGCCTGAGGGTTCGGAGGCAGCTCACTTCGCCGGCGACGGCTTTGTGGAATGTCGAGGACTGGGGACCCATGAGGCCATCTCGCTGGCCCTGTGGGTCAAACCCGAGTCGTTAGGCAATGCGTGGAATCCACTGCTCTTCTGCGACGAAGGGAACCCCGGGGCCGTGCACTTCAGCCTACTGCCGGAGGGAGTGCCAAACGTGGCGATCAACATCGGCGACTGGAATTGGGTTCACCGAAGAGGCCAGACGTCGATCGCCGACGGGAATTGGCATCACCTGGTCCTTGTCTGCGACGCACGCTTCGGTGGATGCGTCCGGTTCTACCAGGATGGCCAACTCGTCGACGATCGACGATTGAGCCTGACTCGACCACTCGACCTGTACGGATTTCGAATTGGTGGCTGGAATCGATGGGAAAGCGTGCCAGCCAACAACTTCCACGGTGGTATCCAGGACGTACGTGTGTACAGCGGCATGCTCACCGATATTCAAGTGCAGCAGTTGAGCTCCCGCCGAGTTGAGTGACGCTGCCGCTGCCGGATCCAGGAATTCGTCATTGCCGATCCCCGGCCAAACCACTTCGGTCACGACACCTGAGCCTGAGTGCATCTCTCGCTCCCATTACGACGAGCTGACTGGACTCATCGCCACGGCATCGGGCAGCGAAGCGGAAAGGGGGATCGGAAGAGCACGCGCTACCAGCTCATCGCGGACGACTCTTACGTCCGACGGAGCGGAAATCCCGATTCGCACTTTGTTCTTGTTGACCTTTACAACGGTAACAACGATGTTGTCGCCGATGTGGATCTTCTGTGTTGCCTTGCGACTGAGCACGAGCATGATCATTCCCCTTGTCACAGGTGACCATAAGCAGACGCCTGAGCATAACTCAAAGGGAATTTGCGAGAATCGGGAACTGTCCGTGCTGCGTCGTGGGGAAACTCCCCATGCGGCGCCTGTGTGCCCGATGGGCCGATGTGGCGTTGAACCCGATTGCGGTCGTTGGCAGTTCGAATGCCGGAACTTGGAGTTGCTCCCGGTGTCTGGCGAATTTCTCTACCTCGACCGAATAGAATCTGACTCAAAGGTATGGTCTTTTGGGGACAAAGCTCCACCTGACGAAGGGCGAAATACCCGCAGACGAGAAAATCTCTATGGCACAGAAGTCCTACCCGACAGCGAGTTTGTCCGAGTCTTCGCGGCTAGATCTGGTTCGTCATTGGGTATTTCGTCATTCGTCATTTCCTCCGTCATTCGTCATTTTCTTTCAGCCATTGCCTGCAGGTGTTGCCGAAGGGGGGGCCATTCAGTTCGCTTCATAGCGATACACCAGTCGACCGTCTGGCGCCACATCTCCGCTGAGGTAGAAATCGAAGATGTCTGCTGGATCACGGACGTTGTCGATCCATTTGAAATCGAGCGCCACGGGACCGGGTGAGGCTTTCAGGATCGAGCGATCGGCCGCCAGTTGCAGTTCGTGGCCGGCCTGACGGAAGGGAATCTGCATGACTCGCTCCCACTGCTCACCCGGACCGTACTTCTCTACGACCGCCATGTTCCCTTCCGGTGGAGTTCGATTGATCGCCACATCGAAGCCGTGCCAGCCCGTTTGCGGATTCCGGTCGGTATTGATGAGGAGTGTCATCCAGTGGGGCGATTGGGGTAAACTCATCGGTTGCCGGGTACGGACATAGAAGTAGATCTGCTGATCATCGCGGGCGATCTTCATGGTGGTGAGGTCGTTTCGGCCGGTGCTATTCTCGTAATGCGTCTGTCCGAAACCTGCATGATCGCGTGGCAGCGTATCACCGACGTGGTCAGTGAACTCGGGCATGACGTCGTGCCATTGTGAGAAGTCACCATCGATCGCGATCGATTTCGGCGTGGAAGCCTGAGGCAGTGGTGGAGCACCTTTGTAGCGTCGCACGTTGGCCATCAGTTGCAGGTAATAGTTGTCGCCATGCCCGCCGCGCATCGGTTCGATGTCGCGGCTGTACTGCTGATCCAACTGGTCGACAAAGACGGGAGGTCCGTGAGGGTCGCCCCAGCGCCCCGCAATCCATTCGTTCCAACTGGTCACCATGACGAAAGGAGGGTCCAGTTGCAGGGCTCGTTCCCACTGCTCCTGCACGTTGTATCCCCAGTTGACGGAATCGGGCGAGAGATCCATCTTGCCATCATGGAAGCTGCGGCCGCGCGCGTTGCCATCGGACATATTCGTAACGCCGCCGTTGTCAACACGCAGGTTCTGCGCCACGGCGACATTCACTTGTTCCGGAGTCTGAGGGTCCTTGTCGTAACTATATACCTGAGGGTAAGTCGACTCCCAATGCCAGGCATTGTGGGTGTTGACCAGTTCGAAGGGCCAGTGAGCGCCGCGCAGCGTGAAGAAGGCTTTGACTTCATCGTCAGCCTGACTGGGATCGCAGATCATCAGAGGTTTGCCCTGCCAGCGGAACCAGAGATCGGCATAGTCGCCTGGTTTGTACAGATCGTCGTAGATCTGGCGTGCCGTCTGGCCAGCTCGCGTGTTGACCATGAAGCAGAACTGCGGCGTGCGACCTCCTTCCCGGCGGATCTGCGTGTAGACTTCGCACAGCTGACGATAGACGTGGCGATAGGTTACTGCGTTGGTGGTGTCGAAGATCAGCGTGTCGATGCCGGCGTCGGCGAGCATCTGAGCGTGACGGCGGAGGACCCAGGGATCCAAGGCGTGGTAGTAGCCAAACAGGGGTTCTCCCCAGAAGTGGTACTGGCCGCGCGCTCCCCACGGGGGTGAGGTCGTCTTCTGCAGCGCCGAGGGATCGTCGGCCAGGATCTTCGTCACGTCGTAGGGTCCGTAGGGAAATCGATCCCCCAGCCACAGGAAATAAAAGATGCCGACACAACGGTCCGCCTTGACAGTTCCCACCTCCTGCGACAGGGGCAGTTCCCGCCCCAAGCTGTCGATAGCCGGCCACGGGACTGGCGGGTTGCGCGGCTCGTCGGCTCTTATCACAACGGACGTCAGCAGCAGGAGCAAAGACGGTGTGAGCAGGACGTTTCGATACATGGCAGTTCTCCGTGCCCCGGGAAAGGACGCTGTCACTACCAATCTACCGGCAATTACCCGGGCGTGCCACGTCACCGGGCGAAAAACCAGGACACATGCCCCCGCGGCGACGACGACCGGCGATTCGACTGGTCCTGTTAGATTGTCTCCGCATCGCCACGCGCACTAAGTGACGCATATGTGTCACTATTTGTCCGATGGTATCGCCTCTGCCAGTGCCTGTTCCGAGTGGATCACCTGATTGGCTGGTGCGAACCTGGCAAGATCAGGCCGTTGCTGGCATGGCTCCACGGTGAGCCACTGCGGGGCGGCGTCCCAGGTGCTTCTCGCCTCGCTGCAGTGGTCGTCGGACTCTCGCCTGCATTTACGATTGAAAGTGACTCCCGTGGGGTGCTTGATATTCTACCCTGTTGCAGCTTCCTAGATGCCAGTGTGGTATACTACCCGTCATTGGTAAATCACTACTGACGGGGAGCACCACCGTGAGAACGAACGCACTCTGCATTTTAACGGGAACACTGCTGGCCATTTCGCTCGGCACATGCGACTCGCCGACGCACGGCGATGATTCTGTCCGGTACACCATCGACGGAGATACGCTCCAGCTCCGCCACGCAGACCAGTTGCTGAGCGTCTCGCTGCTGGGGCCATCGCTGGAGGTTGATCAGAATCCGGCGGCGGGCAGGGAGAAACCGGTGGATGTCTCCGGCTCGCTGTCCGACGGCCAGACGTTGCTGCTGCGTTTCCCTCCGATTCAAGTGGTGGATAAGGGCGCAGTCGAAGTCGAGTTGAAGCTCTGGTGGTCCCCGGCGGAATCACTGCTGCGCAAAGCCGCTCGCTTCCGGCTGGTTGACGCCGACAAGGAGCACATTCTGCACGAAATCGTGCTCGACCGGATCGATCGCCAGGGGGAGCGGATTTGGACGCACGGCAGAGGGCGTGAAGGCCAGAGTGAGCTGGTGATACTCGATGGTCCCCAGAGTCATCCAGTGTTCCTTCCCGCCAGGTTTGTCGGCATTGAGTATCCCGTGGCGTCCACGAGGTGCGAAGGAGACGAAGTGCTCCTGGCTCATCGTCCTGGGCTGCGCATGCAGCCGGGCGTATGGTATCCGTCACGATGCGCTGTTTACGGCGTGGCTCCACGCGGGCAGGAGGTACGGGCATTTCAGCAGTACATCGCTGCGCATCGGCCCGCTCCCACCGGCCTGCACGTCAACTACAACAGCTGGTGGACTTCGCCGGTGCCCTACAGTGAAGCCGACATTCTGCATTTGATGAGCAGCTTCCGCGACAACCTGTTTGAGACGCACGATGTCCCCTTGGATACGTTTTGTATTGACCTGGGGTGGTCGAACGTCAAGAGTGTCTGGGAAATCGATGCGAAGCAGTTTCCGCAGGGATTTGGGCCGATCAGTGAGGCGGCCCATTCCATGCAGGCAAATCTGGGGCTCTGGATCTCGCCCAGCAGTTATTACTCCGGAGCCGTCGATAACGACTGGGCACGCGAGCAGGGTTTCGAATCGCTGACCGTTTATGGTCACGGGGGAACCAATACGACGACCCGACTGCTCTGCCTGGGAGGCAGCAAATATGGCCAGCGGTTTCGCGATGCGCTGGTCGAACTGGTAGGACGCTGGGACATTCATCATCTGAAGCTCGACGGCTGCAATCTCCTGTGCTCCGAAACCGATCACGGTCACGAACCGGGACTCGACTCATCCGAATCGATCGCCGCAGGGGTGATTGCCGCGGTCGAAGCAGCACATCAGACAGATCCGCAGCTGTGGATCGAAACGACGTGCTTTGGCTACAATCCGAGTCCCTGGTGGCTGTTCCACGTCAATTCCGTGATCGGCACGTTTGGCGACGACGCGCCGGTCGGCCGTGTGCCAGCTCCGATCTACCGAGAGAGTTACACGACCGCTCGTGACTACTTCAATCTTCAGGGCGCGGAGTTGCTGCCGATTCCCAGCAGCGCTCTGGAGGTGTTGGGTGTGGTGCATCAGACAGCGGAACCGTTTCTCAATGACGCTGTCATGACCGTCATGCGCGGCCACATGTTTCTGCCACTGTACGTGAATCCTCGGCACATGAATGACGCGCGATGGAAGAGCCTTGCCGAGTTGCTGCGGTGGACTCGCAGTCATGCCGATTTTCTCTCTCAGGCAACGCCTTTATTGCCTGTCGATTGGCAGGTCGGACCCATGCCGCATTTCTCGGATGCGGGAACCATGCCCCGCCAACCTTATGGCTATGCGCATGCGGGCGAGGATGAGGCCTTGATCGTGCTGCGGAACCCGTGGATTGCCCGCCAGTCTTACGAGCTGAGGCTCGACAACCTCCTGGCAAACTGGACAAACGACCGAGAGTTGGATGCGGTGAGCCTGTATCCTGAGCCGCGCGTGTACGCACAGGGTGTTAAGGTCGGTCAACCGTTGAATGTCGCGCTGGCGCCTTACGAGACTGTTGTACTGCGCATCGCGGGTTCTCAGACTGTCGCCGATCTTCCCGTGGTCGATTCGGCAGTCGGTTCTCAGTTGGCCATCACTCGTGCTAACTGCAGCCTGCAACAAGTGACGTTTGAGGATTCCAAGGACGTCCGGGGGCCCAACTGGACAAGCCTGTTGGGTGAGGCTGCATCGGCGGTGCGAGTGACGTTGGATGCGGATGTGACCGTGTCGGCACCGGCAGGGGAATTGCTCATCCTGTGTGAAGGCGAGAAATCGCCGGCCACACCGATCGGCCAGGTCCTGATCAATGGGCAGCCTGTCGCGACGACACCTCTCTTTTCCGATACCGGCTGGTCAGCGACACTGCTGCCGAAGCATGAACATTGGACGTTCGTGCGAGTTCCGCTCCAACGTGGCGAAAACCGCATCACCGGCGAGCTCTACGCGTCGAGCGACAGTTCGACCATTTCCGCCTGGTTGTGGGCCACGAAGCCTGGTTCCAGCAGTTCGTATCCAGCGACACTGCCGCAGCCGGAGATCATCTCGCTCGACAGCGCCGTGCTGATTGCATCGACCAAGGTCGATAGCCTGCCGGTGGCGGAGCATCGTATGCCGAGGCCGGTGGAGCGGATTGACGGAGTCTATCTGGATCGCCTGGAGCCGGCATCGGTCTCCCAGGGCTGGGGGCAGTTGCAGCGCAATCAAAGCGTGTGGGAGAAGCCGATGGTCGTGGGGGGGACGCCCTTTACTCGAGGGCTTGGCACCCACGCACCGTCGAAGCTCGTCTACGCGTTGGATGGCAAGTATCGTCGTTTTCAGAGCTGGGCTGGCGCGGATGGCAATACTTCTCCCACCGTCACATTCGAAGTCTGGATTGACGGAGCGAAGAAGTGGGAAACGGGATTGATCACCCGCGACAGTCCGCCACAGCGAGTCGACCTGGATATCACCGGTGCGAAGACGCTGGAGTTGATCGTCGGATCGTCCGGGGACCTGGGCGCTGACCATGCCGACTGGGCCGACGCCAAGTTGCTCGACTGAGCTCCGTGTTAGACCTGGCGACGCCCTCCCACCGCCAGCCACCGTTTCTTCATCTTTTTGTGCCCCAGCTTTTTGTCCCTTTCCGCTACACCGATTGCATGACGGCGTGGACCGCCTGGACGATGCGTGGCGGATCGGGACGGTAGGCGTTCTCGAGCACTGGGGTGAAGGGGACGGGAACATCGGCTGAGGCGACACGCTGGACCGGACAGAGCAGGGACTCGCCAAATCGCTCGGTGATGGCGGCGGCGATCTCGGCACTGACCGAGCCGCTGATGGGTCCTTCTTCCACGATGACGACGCGTCCCGTCTTACGCACCGATGCGCCGATTGTTTCGTAATCGATCGGAGCCAGGCTACGCACATCGATCACGTCGGATGCGATCCCCGAGGTTGCCAGTTGATCTGCGGCCTGCATGGCGAAATGGCGCATCAGCAACCATGCCAGGATCGTGACATCCGATCCTTCTCGCAACAAGGCAGCCTTATCCAGCGGTACGGTGTAGTCTTCGTCGGGGATCTCGCTGGTTGCATCCACCGCGCCGCTTTCGGCCCGCATGCCCTTGGAGCCGTAGAGCAGTTTGTGTTCGAAGATCATGACGGGGTTCTCATCGCGCACCGCGGCCTTGAGCATGCCTTTCGCGCTGTAGGCGTCGGAAACGGCGACAACCTTCAGTCCCGGCACGCCGATGAAGTAGCGTTCCACGCTCTGCGCGTGCTGGCTGCCGCGTCCGGTGGCCCCCACCGGCGCTCGCATCACCAGCGGCACCGTCAGCTGTCCGCCCGACATGTAGCGCATTTTGGCGATGTTATTGACGATCTGATCGAAGGCCAGCAACAGGAAGTCGGCGTATTGCACATCGGCGATGGGCCGCATGCCCATCATGGCGGCGCCGCAGGCGATACCGAAGGAGCCGAGTTCGGCGATCGGCGTGTTGATCATGCGGTCGGGAAACCGGTTTTCCAGGCCGAGTGTGACGGTGAAGGCTCCGCCCCATCCGCCAGGCACCCCGATGTCCTCGCCGATGCAGAACACGCGCGGGTCGCGTTCCATTTCTTCGGCGATGCCTTCGCGCAGGGCTTCGGCGATTCCGAGACGTCGTGCCATCTTCGTTCCTTCCACTTCATACAAACACGTCGGTTGTCAATTCTTGGATATCCGGCTGGGGGGCGTGGCGAGCGATGTCGACCGCCTGTTGGAATTGGTCGAGGATCTCCTGACGCACAGCGTCCAAGGTCGGCTGATCGGCGAGGCCGGCCTCCACGAGCCGGCGGGCGAACCGCAGAAGCGGGTCGCGTTCGGCCCAGGCATCGCGTTCTTCTTGCGGCTGGTAGTGACAGGCGTCGCGGCGCGAATGGCCGGTGCGCCGGTAGGTCAGCAGTTCTAAGAGCACAGGACCCTTGCCCGTTCGACACTCCTCTGCTGCCGTCTGCGCTGCTTCGTAGACGGCGACGACGTCGTTCCCGTCCACTTGCTGGCCGCGGATACCGTAGCAGCTGGCCCGCCGAGCGATGTTGGTGTCACGCATCACTTTGGAAACGTGAGTGCTCGCTCCATACAGGTTGTTTTCGCACACGAAGATCACGGGCAGTTCCCAGATGGCAGCCATGTTCACTCCTTCGTGAAAGGCCCCTTCCGCCACCGCTCCGTCGCCAAAGAAGCAGGCAGCGATCTGGGCGGTCTGCTGCATCTTGAAGGCCAGGGCCATGCCGGCTGCCACCGGAATCCCACCGCCGACGATGGCGATGCCAGGAATCATGCCGCGGGCGAAGTTCCCCACGTGCATGCTCCCCCCTTTGCCCTTGCAGCAGCCAGTCACAGCGCCGAACAGTTCATCCAGCAGTTCCTGTACGGTCAGCCCCTTGGCCAGCGCATGTCCATGGCCACGAAATGTCGACGTGATGAAGTCGTTGTCGCGCAAGGCCGCACAGACTCCGACTGCCGTCGCCTCCTGGCCCTGGCACTGGTGAATGGTTCCCGGCATTGTGCCTTCCAGAAAGAGGAACTTCACGCCATCTTCGAACTCGCGGATCAGCACCATGCGTCGGTAAAGGTCCAGCAGGAATGCAGGAGCGTGCTGCTGCAGTGAGTCGGCATTCGTAGGAGCGGTCACCAGGTGACTCCTCGTGATACAATCCAGGACATAGGTTGTGCGGCGGTCCAACGAAACGCCACAGCCACGAGTATGCTCGCGCAGCCGAAAAGCGGCAAGGTGTCGCTGCCACAATTCGGTTCGTCAGTCGCGACGGTGCTGGTGGCACAGCGGCGGGTTCGATCGCCATGCCGCTGCTATCTCGTGCCACGCCGACCGGGATCACGTCGATTCCAATTCACGTATGATCTCGCCCAGAAATTGGCCGGCATAACGGCCACTCGCCACGCGGTGATCGACACTCAACGTCAGTGTGCACCGCTGCTCGATCCCCAGGCGACCGTCATCATAGGCGACCACTTCGGGGCGGACGCGGCCCACTCCCAGAATAGCCACTTCCGGTGGGTTGATGATCGGCACGAAGCACTCGACGTTGCACATACCGAGGTTGGTGATGGTCATCACAGCCGGGCGGATGCGACGCGCATCAGGATCGCCATCCTTCAGTTGCTGCAGTCCGCGACGAATTTCTTCCGAGATCTGCTGGACCGATTTGGCTAACGGTGAGCCGATCGGAATCACATACAGATTGTCCGACTCGTCGACCGCCACGCCGATGGCATCGCTGTTGCATCGGCTGAGCTGTTCGCCTTCCAGGCGATAACAGAACCGGTCGAATCGCGTCAGTGCTCGTGCGACCGCCCGTACGAAGAAGGCGTCCCAGGCCAGTTTGACGCTGCTGTCAGCCGATCGTTGCTGCGCGATTCGGCTGGCATTGAAGCTCGACTGCAGATAGAAATGCGGGATCGTCTGCTTGCTTTCCTGCAGTCGGCGAGCGGCCGTGCGTTGGGGAAGCGTCAACATCAGGTCAGTTCGGCTCTGCGATTTTGCCGCTGCCGCCGCTGCCCGATTGCGTGCGAACATTCCCAGCCGTTTGTCGGGTGGCGGCGAGCCGGTTGTCGTCGGCGAAGTCGCCGGTGGCTGAACTGCAGGTGAGGCCATTATCGCGGCAGTTGTCTGAGCAGGCGCTGTAACGTCTTTGCCGCCGTCAACCTCCAGCACGGCCACGACCTCCCCCACCTCGACCGAATCGCCCGGCCCTCTGGTGATCTCGTGCAGTACTCCCGTCACCGACGCTTCAACTTCCATCGTCGCCTTGTCGGTTTCGACCTCCAGATACATCTGCCCACGCTGGATCCGCTCACCTGGTTGCACGAGCCAGCGCACGATTCGTATCTCCGATTCCGTGGCGGCCAGGTCTGGCATCTTCATCTCGAAACGCATCATACTTCCTCCGCGGATGACATGCGGCATGCTTGTCGTTTGGCGGTATCACAACTGCTTGGGCAACACGGGCGCTGAGTCTGTCACCGGTGCGATCTGAATCAGTCCGCTTTGCCGCAGCAGCCAAGCAATTCAATTCGTTCCAGCACGGCGTCGCGAACGGCGTGACGCCCTGCGACCAGCACGTCGGGCCGACCTCCGATCCCCAGTAACTCGTGTGGATTGGTAATATCGGCCGACAGCGCCGTTCGGACTGCTTTCAGATAACGTTGCTTGAGGTAGGTGCCGTAATTGACTTTCGCCACTCCCAAGGCAATTGCCTCCCGCAACGAATCGGCAGAAATGCCGGTTCCTCCATGCAACACCAACGCAGTCGGGACGCGTCGGCACAGCGTCTCGAGGTGCTGGAGATCGAGGTCCTGTTCTCCGTCGAGTTTGATATGAACATTGCCGACACTGACGGCCAGCAGATCGACGCCTGTTTCCCGAACAAACCGCTCTGCCACCTCGGGATCGGTCATCGGTTCGACGTCCGATGTCTCGTCAGCGGCGCCACAGGGAAGCTCATCGATTTCCGCTTCGACCGCTACGCTGAACTGGTGGCAGTGAGGCACCAGTCTCCTGACTCGCGTCAAGTAGTCATCCAGCGACGCTGCGGGATCCGATGGCATCACCAGATTGAATCCAGCTCGAGCCGCGTCGGCGACCCACTGGTCATTCGAGCACTCGTTGAAGATCAGACCGCACGGCACACGCGCGGCTTGAGCCGCAGCTCTGCCGAGCGCGCCGTAGAGCGCCAGGCGTTCCGGTGCCAGTCGACCGGCATGGCTGAGGAACTCGCCGTTGAATCCAATAATGATCGGCGACTTCGTCTCTTCGGCCGCGTCGATCACTCCCTCGAGCGACTCCAGGTTCCAGCTTTCAAAATACCCGACAGCAAAACCGCCCTTCCGGCAGCGGTCCAGCAAACAACTGATCGACTCAAGTGGCATATGAGCTTCCGTTAGTATCGCAATCCATCCACAGGCTTTACTGCAGAATCATCCGAATCGTCTTGATTTCGAAGGGGCGCAGGTCCAACTGCAATGAGTTGTCGGTCACCTCCAGATCGGTACCGGGATCTTCCATGAGATTCACTTCCTGGGCGCTGGACACATGCGCTGCCAGCCGAACGTTCGTCTGAGTCGGCTTGCCAGCCGCTTCGTATACTCTCAACACGGTCGAACCCTCCGGGCCCGGCTTGAGCGCGGAAAGTACGACATTGGGAGCCGATATGTCGACGAATCCCCATTGAGCAGGGAGGGGGCCAGCGTGTGGAGCCGCCGTGTAACAAACCAAAGGTTGATTGAATTCCAGGCCACGCCGGTACATCTCGGCCTCGTTCCAGCTGCCGGCATGAGGAACCAGAGCGTAATCGAACGCCAGTTTCTTACCCAGCTCAAAACCCGATTCCGACGACATCCCTGGCTCGTAACCTCCACCAAATCCGTAAGCCACGATCTGCGTGCTGCGCAGCAATGACAAGATCAGCGTATCATCCGCCACGTTGTTACCGGGCAGTCCGCGATTCAGCAAGGCGACTCCCTGCTGTCCATTGCTGTAATCGACCCAGTTCTGCGCGGGAAACTCGATGCCGATCGGCCGGGCGAACGCACCAAACGGAATCTCGTGAACTGACTTGCCGTCGTGAATCGTGGTGGGGAACAGGGCCCGGTAGCGGACAAATTTGTCCTGGTTGAGGATTTCCGTGTGGATCTCGATGCGGGGCAGGCCATTGAAGATCCGCACCGTAGTTGCGAAGCTGCCCTGTTCGCCCCAAGGATGGGCCACTTTCAGCTGCGACAGGACAGGGCCTCGCGTGAACGATCCGGGCTCCGCGGTTCCTTCGCTGCTCAACATCGCCTTGCCCGCTTCCGGCACGCCATGGACCGTCTTCATGGCAATGCGACTGCCGCCGTCCAGAGGCCGATACGGTTCCCAAAGATCCCCATGATCTTCTTCCTTGGCGACGATGTTGGCCGGACCACTCAGGGCTTCCCAGCCTTCCGGTTGGACTTTGATGCTGGTCAAGGCCCCGCTGGCCGGATCACACGTAACGTGGTAGTACTCGTTGGCGAGTACCTGCTCGTCGGGCGAGGCTGAGCTAGTCGCTTGTGGCTCGGCCAGTGTCTGAAGATGATAGACTGCGTGCCCCAGCGAAGGCACATCGCGTGCGATAAAGGCGATTTCCGCCTGCAAAAGGGCCCCGTTTGCGTAACGCTCGCAGTTCAGCACTTGGACCGGAGCTGTGCTGCCGTCGGCAGCGATCACCTTCAGATCCTGGACATCGGCCGTCGAGAATCCGACCTGCGCGATCGCTACGTCGGTGCGTGGCCAGCTGAGCGAGTTGTAGACAACGATCGGTACGCCCGGACCTCGCGTATCGACTTCTCGCGCGAGCCGGCGCCAACGCCCTACCACTTCCTCCCGGGCAATCCGCCCCGAAAAGTCGTAACTGCGAATCGTGTCCTCATACACCCGATCGGTCATCACACCCGACATCAAATCATGCGCCTGGTTGAACAGCATCGGCTCCCAGGCTCGCCAAAGCGCCTGGTTGTTGGTGGCCGCCTTGCGCCAGTTGAGGACGGATCCCAATTTCTCGGCCGTCGTGAGCAACCGTTCGAGCTCGCGTGTACGCTGCTTGAGTTCGATGCGACTGCTGTAGGCACCCTGAAAAATCGGATTCAGTTCGCCGCCAATCACCTTCAGATCCGAACGTTCGGCTGTTGCCGCTTCATAGTCGGACGGCACAGCCATCCGCAGTTCAAACGGCATTCCTTCCTGCGCATTGAACTGAGGTGTCAGGATCGGAACCTGTTCTTCCGGTTGGCAGACATCGGCGCCGGCGAGGCCGACGCGATGCGGCCCGGGTGAAAAAGGGGCCAACGCGTCGTAACGCCCTTTCATGAACTCCGTGAATTCGGGCAGTGTGCCGGGCGAGCCATAAGTGTGAGCATAGCTGTGGGGTAACCAGAACGCAGGGATCTGGGTCCCATCCAGGCCTTCCCACAGGAATTCCGACGGGTTGCTCCAGTCGGCCACGCCGCGGAAGAACCAGAAGGAATTGAAGCCGCCGAGTTTCATCAGTTGCGGCATCTGGGCATGATGCCCGAACGTGTCGAGCTGCCAGCCGACATGGACGTCGACGCCCAATGCTCGGCGAAAATAGCCTTTGCCGTACAGCACCTGCCGCACAAACGACTCGCCACTGGGCATGTTCACGTCGAGCATTACGTCGGTGCCCCCGACGATGGCGAGACGCCCTTCCTTGACAAATTGCAGAAACGTCTGCTTCTCCTGAGGATATCGCTCCAGGAATGGCTGGACGTAACAGGCCTGATCGAGGACAAACCGATAGTCCGGGTACTTCTTCAGTAACTCCAGAGCCCGCAGAATGTTCGGCAGCCCCATCTCGAGGTATTCTTCGCGAGTCTTGAAGACGGCTCCCTCCCAATGCGTGTGGGCAATGAAATAGAATACTGCCGGAGACGTTTCTGCCGGAGGATCCGCAGACTCAACAGGAGTGGCGTGCCAGAGCAGAATCGCAACACAACCAAGCAAGGAGAGGCGTTGCACCATATCGATGGCAGGATGTCTCACGGATCCAACTCCTTCAGAATAATCGCGTAGTGGATGCGCGCACGACGCACGCAATTCTTGACGATGAAACTTCTCTGAGCCGGCGTTCCCGCAAGCTACTTGGGGTCGAGTTTCAGCTGAAGCACCGACTCGCGCGTCAACGTTCTGTTGATCCACAGCGTGACACCATCCCAGGCATAGTCGTTCGGACTGAGTGCTTGCCCGTCGAGCGACAGTTCGGTCAGCGCCGGGGGAGGATCGCCCGTCGCCGCGGTCGTTCGAGATGCTCCGCTACTTAGTTCGAAGACCGGATTGACGCACGGCTGACGCGGTTTGATCTTCACGCTGACCGAGTCCGATTCGACGACCAGCCGAATCGCGCGACGCTCGGGAATATAGGATTCTGCGTCCAGTCGCGCTCCGACGACTTCCAGCGTTGGCGGCTGCCAGTAGCTGCGCGCACACTCCAGAAGCCGTTGATCGTCGGCGTCGCTCATACCGATCAGCCAGGCCCAGGTCTGTACGATCATGGTCTTACTGTGGCCCAACGTATCCAAGGTTTCTAACTGAGCGGTCCGCAACGGTGTGGGACGCTGACGCGCCCAACTCATGACACTGTTGTGGCAGGGCGAGACCAGCACTCGGTCATCGATGGCATAGCCGGTCGTCTTGCCGCGAGCCAATGGCCAATGGCTGCCCCAGTAAGTGGAGGTGACCAATTCACCCTGGTCAAAAAACGGAGCGAAGATGGCCGGTGGGAATTTCACATCCCAGGGATTGTAATAAACTGCGGTCAAGGTCTCATCCTTGTGCAGACGCACTCGGTAAATGGCGGGGATGCCGCGTGACTGGGCCTTGTCACCCTGCTGATCGTGAAAGAACGGGAATGTCAGCTCGCGTTTCTCGCCGTCCAGATAGAGCACATCGACAAGATTGGCTGGCAGAACGCTCAACGGGTAAGTCGCTGGCGGCGTCAGAATGATGAATTCGCTCAGTTCGTAATCGCCGGTCGGAACGCTCTGCAGCGTCAGGACACGAGTGCCAAAACCGTCTGGATAGAAGTAGAAGTCCTCAACTGCCGAGTCGCCCCAGACCTTGTACATGAAGTCACACGACTGGTAGCTCCAGCGAACGTGAACTCGAGCGGCAGTGGACTCCACAATCTGGACTCGACCGTATCGCAGTTCCTTGTCCATCAGCGGTTCGACGCAGTCGGTGAATCCATCCGGGGGCGGGCTTGTTTCCGCCCATTCGTAGCTGAGGCCGGTGTTGTGCTGGCCCGCCCAGAACGGTACGTAGCTCGAGCCTCGCCAGAACACGAATCGAGAACCGTTGGGAAGTGCGACGACTACGTCCATGAGTTCGGGTCGCCAGGCATCCTGGTAACTCATCGACGAGTAGGTCCCGTCGTCAGCTCGCAGAGAAATCGGCGCATCGTAGCGCAGCTTGGTGGCAACGGCCCCGAAATCGGGCCACTGCGGCGGTTGCTGCACGAGCATGGTCCTGATTTCCTTTTGCCACATCGGACGACCGTCGTCGGCCGTGATGCGGATCGACAGTGTGTCGTTCAGGCAGTTGGTGGGAGTGGCAGGAAGCGGGAAGTGGAATTCCACTCGCTGGTCCCGGGAAACGGAGATCTTCGTCTGGACGGTTCGCTGCGGCGCGGACTGAAACCAAGCCGTGACCTGCGCTGCTTTCACGTCACCGTGGCTCAGCAGAGCACCTCGGATCGACCCGGTTTGAGCTTGTGACAAGAGAAGCCAATCGGATGGAACCAGGATCGCACCCAGGTCGATCGGATTGATCACCTTATCCGGACAGGCCACGGCGTCGGCTTCCCACTGCGGTCGGTCGACGTCTTTACTCGCCAGTTCGACGGGTGTGCCCTCGGCAGGAATCGCCTGCAGTACCAGCTGCGTTGGCCACGGATTGAACTCAGCCCGACTCGTGCAGGGTGCTTCGCCCGTCAGTTCGAGCTTCACACGCTGCGTCTCTTGGCCATCAACGGTGGAAACCAGAACGTAGTCACAGGAGGGGCGGCGCGGCGCTGTCAATTCGACGATGGCGATCAGCGGTCGGCCGATTCGTTCGAGACCGAAAGGGGGACGCCAGGGATGACCCTGGTCAATACGTATGCTGGCGGCCGGTCCAGCTGCTGGAGTTGTGTCTTCTGCTGCTGATACCCAACGCCATGCTACCGTGCTCACCAGAGAGATTATCAACACCAAACGCAGCGAGTGTGTTGTATCAGGAAGGGGAAGTATCATCGGTGGGAGGATCCGTTGGCAGATGGTCGACGATCGGCGGCAGCTATGTGCCAATCAATAGGAACATGTGGAAGGAGCAGCAAGTCAGGACATCGTATACCGCGGCAGGCGAAACGAACGCCGTGCACACCGTATTTCGTCGTCGCGCAGCCTATCACAATTTCCGCTGAAATCAACTACGTGCGTCCTTCCGGACGATTTTCCACCCTTCAATGAGCAGACTGGCGGCAATTCCCAGCAGAAGCGTGCCGCAAAGTGCCCCTAGCGAGTACCAGCGGCTGGCATCGTCCCAGAATCCCTTGAGAGCGACCGAGACGAAGGTCGCCGCCGCTGTCGCGTTCACCAGCCACAGCCAAACAGGCAGACGCAACCCACGCGGTACGAACCGCCGGTCCATCCACAGGTTCAGCAGGCAGAAGAGGCCGCAGCCCAGAACGCCTGTCAGGAGATTGGCGGGAGTCAAGATGGCCAGCAGGAGTCGCGGTTGATCGGCCGCACCTGCAGCCTGGTAGAGACCCAGCCAGCCGAGGATGCCATACGCCCCGATGGCACACCAGATAATGGTCCAGCGTCGTACGTCGCACGCATGAACATTCCCGAAACGATCGCTCACACAGCGAGATAGCTCAAGGGAGATTGCACAGGCTACTTCGAGCGTTCCGTAGAGCGTACCGATCATCGCCAGCAATGCGCCCGCCACGTAGAGTGGAAACAGCCATGGATGCAACGCCGTGACAAACACGGATTGGAGCCCGAGCAGATTCGATTCGACGGGGACCTGCTGGCGAGGACCGAGGAAGATCGTGCCGGACGCGACGAAAACGGCCGAGAAGATGATCACCACCAGAAAACTCAACGTGCAGTCGATCAGTGGCGCTCGTGCCCATCGGCGGATCGGATGCTCGGGGTCGCGGGCCACAGCCGCCAGTTGCTCGGAGGTAATTGGCCCAGATGCTGCCTGCCCCCATCCCTTCTCACGCAGAAACGAGGTGTACGCCATATAGTCGAAAGCGCCACCACCGATGACCCCCACGTAGCGTGTGGTTTCCACCCAGACCTGTTGAGCCGCAATGTCGGGATACCGCTCGGACAACCAGGGAGGAAACCGGAGCAGCTGAGGTAGAACAGCCCCACGGGCCAGGGCGAGCCAATCGGGATGGTATAGGACGAGTGTCACCGCGGCACCGCACATCATGGTGGCCACGATCAGCAACTGGATCCGCTCAAGAGCGGTATACCCTCCCAAGACACTGACTGTCAGCACGATTCCCAGTACGGCAGCACCCCAGAGATAATCGGTGGCGCCTCCGAGTGTTTCGGCCGTGCCCGTCAGCCAG
Organism: Pirellulaceae bacterium; assembly: GCA_041752115.1. Classification (GTDB taxonomy): domain Bacteria; phylum Planctomycetota; class Planctomycetia; order Pirellulales; family Pirellulaceae; genus JAJRVM01. Next base: position 32,592 of record JBGSHS010000208.1, read on the forward strand.
GCCAGCAGGTTCCCGATGACGCTGCAGTGAAAACAGACCCAGATCGGCAAAGCCAAGGCGGCGACCAACAGCAGGCTCAAAGGAAACCAGCCGCGGGGTCCTGGCAAGTCGAGCGATCGCTGGTAGGGATGAACACCCGTCAACACGATGTGCCTGGCGGCGCCGACTACGAGCCCCCATTTGAGCAGCGAGATGACGACAAACAGGAACAGGACACGATAACCGAATATCGCTCCGCCGCGACTCGAAAAGATCAATTCTCCCGTGCCGATCGTCAGCGAGGCAATGATCGCCCCCGGACCAAATACCTTCAGCCACTGCACCAGGCCGCGGGGCAGTGGCACGGCGTGTGCTGTCCCGCTGATAGCGGCCTGAAATGACCAATGACGAAGTACCCAATGACGAAATGACCAATGACGAAAGCGGGTTCCGGCTTCGTCACGAATCTCAGAACAGGCAGATTCGCCATTCGTCATTCGCCATTCCATTCGTCATTGGGTACTTCGTCATTCGTCATTGGCTTCGTCATTCGTCATTTCAGACGGGTGATGCCGAATCATTTCAGTCGTTTAGATACCATGACGGTGACGCATTCGCAACTGCGTAGGAAAACGATGGGCTGGCTGGCCCTCCGTCGGGTACTGCTGTGACCTGTCGTGTGGAACGGGAGGTCGTGCGACGCCTGAGCTGCCAGCGAGGTCCTGAGCAGGCGTGGGCGTTGGCCTTCGCATGCTTGGTGCGGCGGCGGATTTTCTCATCCGCTGTTGCCGGCCAGGCGCTTCTCGGTCCCCGCTCTGTTACAATGCATCGCGGATGCTCGTGGTTGTGGGGCTCATGACTTTACTGCAAGGGAGGTGGCCAGAATGAATGCCTTCATTCGTGATGCTGCCATTGGGCGGCGTGGGTTTCTGTCTCAGCTGGGAGCCTTGGCAGCGGTTTCAGGCCTGGCCTGGCCTGACGCTCAGGCTGTGGGAAACGAATCTACCGCTTTGTCGCCGCTCTTGCCGACCATCCAGTTGGGGAACGTCGGCGTCACACGGCTCGTGGCAGGCTGGAATCCGATCGGTGGGCATTCGTACCTTGGTCCGCATATGGACCAGCACATGCGGGAGTATTTCACGGTTGATCAAACGGTCACGTTCTTGTTGGACTGTGAACGGGCCGGCATTAACGCCCATCAGTTCTCGATGAACGATCAGACGACGGAGGTATTGCGACGCGTCCGCCAACAGGGATCTCAGTTGCAGTTCTTCGGATTGCACGCCGGACGCGAATCGGTCGAGCAGGTTGTACGCGACACGGCGCCGTTTGCGCTGGTGCATCATGGGGGAGTGACCGATCAGCTGTTTCGTGACGGCCAGAGCCAGATCGTGCACGACTACGTTAAGGAGGTGCACGATCGCGGGTTGCTGGCCGGTGTCTCGGCACACAATCCGGAGTGCATTCAGCGAATTGCCCAGGAGGGGTGGGAAGTTGATTTCTTCATGTGCTGTTTCTACTTCCTGACCCGGAAGTTCTCGTCGGAATCAGGCGGCGTGCCAGCTCCGGAAACGCTGCAGATTGCCTACCCGTTTTATCGGGACGATCCTGCCGTCATGACGCGCGTCATGCGCGAAGTACCTCAGCCGTGTCTGGGATTCAAGATCCTGGCCGCCGGCCGAATGTGCGACAGCCCGGCCATCGTGAAAGAGGCTTTCCGGTTCGCTTTCGAGAATATCAAGCCGCAAGATGGTGTGATCGTAGGCATGTATCCACGCTTCCAGGACGAGATCGGCGCGGATGTCGGGTATACACGCGAGCTGGCCCAGAAGGCCCAGTAGCCACGCTCGCGTAGAGCGTGGGAAGAGTTGCCCTAGTTCTACCACCTTCCCCACAATCGACGCGACAATGCCCTCGCCGCCAGGTTAGACCTTCTTCCTCCCCTCTCCCCCAGCAGAAACTGCTGAGGGAGAGGGGGGCAGAGCAAAGAGGTGTGTAGTGGAGATAGAATAGGACGAAAGCCAAATACTCTTACTCTCAACTCGCTGCGCATACCGCAGCGATTCAATCCAACCTTGAAGGAAAGAGAAATATGCCGATTCTCAGGCCGATGACGGTGTTGATGTTGATGGCCTTATGGGGTGGGTTGGTGCGAGGTGTGGACGCCGAGGATTGGCCACAGTGGCGCGGTGCACGCGGGGAAGGGAGTGTGGCCGACGGCTCCTATCCGGTGCAGTGGAAGGCGGATCAGGTGCTGTGGGCATTTCCTCTGCCGGGCAAAGGCTGTTCGACTCCGATTGTCTGGGATCGACGCATCTATGTGACCGCTGCGAGCGATGGGCGGGACGGCTTGTTGGCCATTGACTGGTCGGGCCAAGAAGTCTGGCGGACGACGTTTGGCGAGGAGAATCCGGGCAAGCACCGCAATGGATCAGGAAGTAACCCGTCGCCAGTGACCGATGGCAAGAGCGTCTACGTCTATTTCAAGAGTGGCACGTTGGCGGCTGTCGATCTGGACGGGAACGTACGCTGGCAGACGAATCTGGTCGAGCAGTATGGACCGGATACATTGTTCTGGGACCACGGCACGTCGCCTGTTCTGACACGCGACTGTGTGATCATGGTTCGGATGCATCATGGTGAATCATGGTTGGCCGCGTTCGACAAGCTCACAGGTGACCTTCGTTGGAAGGTCGCTCGCAATTTCCAGACGCCCACCGAGGGGGATCACGGCTATACGACGCCGGTTGTCATGGAGCAGGAAGGGAGTGAAGTCATCCTTATCTGGGGCGGTCAGCACCTGACGGCTCACGAAGCGTCGACCGGCAAGACGTTGTGGACTTGCGGCGACTTCAACCCGGCAGCCCAGGAGCTGTGGCCGGCGATTTCTTCACCCGTTGTGGTCGGTGAGGTGGCGGTGATTTCGTGCGGCCGCAATGACCGTGGTGAACCGCGACTTCATGGCGTTCGGCTGGGTGGTCAGGGCGACGTCACTGCTACGCATCGGGTCTGGAATCGGGATGACACAGGCACGTTTGTCACGACGCCGGCGGTGTTTCAGGGAAAGATCTATCTGCTGCGTGATCGGGGCGAAGTGGACTGCATCGAACCAACCAGCGGCGCAGTCGTATGGAGCAGATCATTGCCCAAGAGCCGGCACAACTACTATGCCTCACCAGTGATCGCCAGTGGAAACCTCTATGCGGCGCGCGAGGACGGCGTGATCTATGTCATGAAGCTGGACGGCAGTGGGGACGTGCTGGCTGAGATCGATATGCAGGAACCGGTCATCGCCTCGCTCGTTCCTTGCGATGGGCGACTGCTGATTCGTGGGGAGCGGAATCTGTTCTGTGTGGGGACTGAATGAAGTGATGGTTGAGCGAGTGCACGTGTGAATACCAAGTGGATCGACGATTCCCGCACAGCGGACATCTGTGCTCGACATGAAGCATTCTGGCGTAACGAACTTGCCGCCGGGCCCCTGCTGTGGATTACCGTGCCACGAGCGGTCGAGGGAACTCCACCGGTCGAGCCGGATCAGGACGAGTTGCTGTGGACCGACGTGGACTATGTGATTCGCAAAGCGGAATACGAACTGGCTCATACCTGCTGCGCCGGCGACGCGTTGCCGGTGTTCAACCCCTGGCTGGGTCCAGACCAGTTCGCCGCATGGTTGGGTGCGGACCTGCTGCTCAAACCGCGGGAGTTCACCTCCTGGGCTCGACCCTTCGCCGATGACTGGACCAAGCATCTGCCACTGCAGATCGCGGCCGATAATCGCTGGTGGACGCTGTATCTGCAGATCGTGCAGGCATCGGTGGATGCCGGTCATGGGAGGTGGATTACTGCCTATCCGGATCTGCATACCGGTGTTGATGCCTTGTCGGCCATCTGTGGCCCCGAGCGACTGATGTTCGACATGTTGGAGAAGCCGGACGTCGTCTACCGGGCGATGGAGCAACTGACGCAGCTCTGGAAGCAGGTCGTCGACACGGTGTCTTCGGTTGTGCTGCCGGCAGGGCAGGGGACGTCGAACTGGACGATGGGATGGAGCCGAGATCGCTTTGTCTGCATCGGGCAGAACGACTTTTCGTGTCTGATCAGTCCGACCATGTTTGAGACATTCTGCCTCCGCGATACGGTCGAATGTGCTGAGCATGTCGATCACACGATCTACCACTTGGATGGTCCGGGAGCGCTGCAGCACCTGCCACGTTTGCTGCAGATCGATCGGCTGGACTGCATCCAGTGGATTCAGGGCGCCGGTCAAGCGTTGCCCTCGCAGTGGATCGAGCTGCTGCGGCAGATCCAGCAGGCGGGCAAGTCGGTTCAGCTCTATTATGGCGGGTCACATGGTGGCCATGCGGACTTTCACTACGAGTTGGAAGTGCTATGCCGCGAGCTGGACGTGAACCGTCTTTTCGTCGTGATCGAAGCACGCACGGTCGAAGAAGCCGATCTGCTCTGCCGCGATTTCCAATTCGGCGCTTCACGGGTGTAGACTGATCACCATCGTCATAGCAGTAGAAGCGTCGGACGACCTCCGATCGTGACCAGATAACCGGGGGCCGAAGATGTTTTTCCGGAGCACCACCATGAGTTACTCAGCACGCACCCTATCGCTTCTCGTTCGGTCTGCCGCTGCCTTGCTGCTGATCCAGATCAGCGCGTTTTTCCTCGTCGCATCAGGCCAGGAGTCGCAGTCGGCGGATGCGCCGCTGTTTGAGGGGGCGGATTGGCCGGCCGCGCCAGAGTCGACGCGGTCAGAGTTCGATCTGGTCCTGTTGGGATCGCGGCCTGTCACGGCTCCGCTGGGGAGTGGCCACATTGAGATGGTCGAGGAGACCGCCACGCAACCGACGCACTTTCTGGTCACGGGACAGCAGGTCGGTTTCGAGATGGATCGCCCGGTGTTCGTCACTCCTTCGACTCGGCTCATCTGGTCCTGGAGAAAGCCAGCCGGGCAGGTCTGTGTCGTGCAGTTTCAGCTGACCAATCCGCAGACTGGGCAGAGTCGCTATCTCGGTTATGGGGCAGGAACGTGGAGCGAACCTGCTTCGCACGATCCCACGGTCGAGCTGTTTGTGGCCCGCGAGATGCCTCGAGAATGGACACGTGTCGAACGGAATGTCTACGACGACATGCGCAAAGTACTGGGCTGGGAGAACGCTCGCATCACCCAGTTCTATGCCTCTCCGTGGGACTCGTCGCCCGGCCAGTTCCGGGAGGTGTCCATTGTCGCGGCGACGGCCTTGGATCAGCAGGCGATCAACCTGCGGGATCGACTTGCCCGCGCTGCTCGCGTCGGCTCCGGAGATTATCAGCCGCAGCCATTGAAGAAATACGACGACCAACATGTCACGATCTTTGACAGCAGTTTCGAAGAGCTTGCGCCGGGACGCAACAGTGCGGCCAATGAGTGGAGCACATTTGGCGTTATGGGAAACCTGGATTTCAACGCGATGGGACGCGACCTGCATGTTCGCTATCCTGCGTTTGATCTGGTCTTTCGGCTCGACGATGGTGTGCGCGAGATCAAGCCGGATGAACTTGAGTCCTTTCGATTGGGGCTGGTCGACGGTCGCCTTCCGGCCATCTGGGGCGGATGGACGGACGGTGGACTGCTGTACAAGGTAGCGGTGATGACGGTCCCGAGCGATGGGTGTGGCAACTTCGACCTCTACAAGCTGCAGGTTCAGAATCGCGGAGACACGGCACAAGACAACTACCTGACTGCGATCCTGGAAGGGCCACCCGACATGCGTCTTGAGGAGGGTGCGGTCAGAGGACTGGGCGACGCTCCCTTTGCCGTCGTCGATGCAGGCGTGACGTCACAGCGCGACCTGCGTGACTGGGGACTCTGCGATAAGCGAGCGAAGGCGTACGCCATCGGCGGCGGACCGGGCAAGACGGAACCGGCTGTGGGAACGTACCGTGCAGGGCTCGATGGTCTGCCGGTGGTCTATCGGTTCAAAGTCGATGCAGCTCGCAAATATCTCGTCTATCTGGTGTCGACACCGCATATTGCCGGCCATCTCCTCGCGAAACCGGAGCAGGTCGGGGATCTGGTGTGTGAATATCGAGTCGAAGGAACACCGGCTCAAACACTGGACTGGACGGAGTATGTGGCGCAGAAGCATCAACCGCTGTGTGTCCATTTTTCGGCAGCTTGTGATGAAGACGGCGACGGTTACGTCGAAGTCGCTTCGGGCGTTACGCCGGGATCAAAGATCCGTCACACACGTCTAAGTTCCATCTACGTCTTCCCAAAAGAAGTGGAAGTGCCATGTGACGAGGCAGTCTACAGTGGAGCGATGAATTCCCAGTGCGTATGGCACATCGATGTAGGAGCCACACCGGAACAAGGACCACAGAATCAGTTGTATGACAAGAGCGATCTGGGCCTTGCACGACTCAAGCTGAAGCAAGCGAGACCGGTGCAGCCCGGCGAGACGCTCACCTACTACCTGCGTGTGCCCTCCATTCATCGTCGGCAGCCGGTGAGCATGGGGTACATTTCCCACGCCTTTCGCGATGTTCTGCCTGGTGAGTCGGTTCCGCCAGTGTCCGCGGCCCAGTTGCACGAACTCCAGACCCTCGCTCCAGAGGCTGCGGAGCGTTCGGTGCAGGAGTATTGGAACCGCTTCTTCGCTCAGGCAACTCAGTTGCAGCTCCCGGATCCTGTGCTCAATGACATCTTCCTGTCCCGACTTGCCACGCGTGCTGTACTCGATGTATCGATTTCTGAGGACGTGGTCTACAACACGTGCAGCCCATTCTTCTACTTCGATCACGCCTATCGCGATCAGGCATACGTCATCTACGCGTTCGATCTGGCACGTCTGCACGGTTGGGCTGAGCGGTTATTGCGAGTGTATTGCATGGATGCGGAAGACGTGCCTCAGGGTTTGATCGCCTTCGACGGCAAACCGCTGCAGTTGGGAATGCTCCCCAATGGGTTGTGGAATACTCGTCCTGGTCAGTACGACACGCAGGGGCAGAACATCTGGGCCCTGGTTCAGCACTACAAGCTGAGTGGCGATCGGCAGTGGCTCGAGCGGACGGCGTATCCGTACATCCGGCGCGGAGCGATGTGGATCGTCAATTCGCGTCACAAGCACATGCGTGAGGTCGGTGATTCCGAGGATCCGCGATACGGTCTGATTGAGCCAGGTGGAATGGAGGTGTTGGAGGTCGGGGCGGGCATGCACATGTATTACATGAATGGCTTCGCAGTCCTCGGGTTGCGTGAGGCGGCCGATGCCGCTCGTTCGCTGGGTAACACCGAGGATTGGCAGCTTTTTACGCAGGAGTGTGCCGATCTTCAGCGCCGTCTGCATCGGGCGTTTGCCGCGACCTTCAAACGCACCGGCTTGTATGAAGGGCATCTCTGGTTCGGTGTGGAAGATCAAGGCGTCGGCATGTATGGATTCTGGGCCCACAACTGTCTGTTGTGGCCCTGCCGCTGTATGGAACCTCACGATCCGATGCTGACCGCGACGCTGCGCAGCATGGAACGCATGAGTACTACGTGGGGAGGAGGCATGCATTCGGAAGGCGAAGGGAGCTACTGGCCGTACATCGGAGTTGACCGAGCAGTTGGTTACCTGCTGCGCAACGAACCGGAGAAGGCCCTCGATTACTTCTGTGCGCTGACCGATACTGCCGGAGGAACGCTGAGTTGGGGTGAGGGATATTCCAACGTAATTGCCGGGGGTGATCAGCCGCACTTCTGGGCTGACGCTCAGTGGATCAATCTCTTTCGGCAGCTGATGGTGTTTGAGAATGGTTCGGAGCTGTGGATTACACCCGGACTGCTGCGCCGCTGGCAACAGCCAGGCAATCAGACGAGCATCACAGGACTCGCCACGCAGTTTGGCGATCTGACGCTGAGAATCGAGCCGCAGCCTGGCGGAGCGGCAGTCAACTATTGCATCTTAATCGCTCCTCAGGGCGATCAGGCAGATCGTGAACTCAGTAAGATCATCCTCTACCCTCGCCTACCCGACGGACGCCCGATCAGTCAGGTACTGATCAACGGCAGACCGACGGATGCTTTTACCAGTGACGCCGTTGTTATTGCTCGGCCAGAACGTGGCGGGGAAATCCGGCTTCAGGTATCAGCTCAATAGTGGCCGGATCGCTCGGCTGAGGGAGACAACGTCCTACCGGGAGAATTGTCAATGGCACACGTTCCATGGACCCTTGTGCTGGCCGTTTTATCATATGCCGTCTGCTGCTGGCCGATTGCAGTTGACGCAGACGAGCGACGGGATTCCATCGATTCGGATGCTGGATCGTCCCAGTTGGCGCAGCCCATCTTTGATGTTCGCGCTTTTGGCGCGGTTGGTGACGGAAGCCACCTGGACACGCCGGCCATTCAAGCGGCGATTGACAAGTGCCATGTCGCAGGAGGTGGCACGGTCCTCGTGACCGCGGGTCGGTACCTGACCGGCACACTGCGTCTCAAGAGCAACGTGCATCTGCACGTGAGCCTCTCGGCGTGCATTCTTGGGTCGAATGACTTGTCGCAGTATGCGTCCGATGTGGAGCCATGCGGGTTTGTCAATGCACGCCACATTGACAAGTGCCTGTTGTACGCGGCAGATGCCGAGAACATGGCAGTTACCGGGCTCGGGCTGATTGATGGACAGGGGGCCGGCTTTCCCACGAACGCCGCCGATGGTTCGGTTGGCGAACGTCCCATGCTCGCCCGGTGGGCGAGGTGTCGTAACGTGACGCTCGCCGGAATCACGCTGCGCAATGCCGGCGCATGGTGCGCGCACTTCCTGCGTTGCGATCACGTGCGAGTCAAAGGAGTCACCATTCATAATCGCGCTAAGTTCAATAACGATGGCATCGATCTGATGGGCACGCAGAACGTGACGATTTCAGATTGCGTTCTGGAGTGCGAGGATGACGCGATCTGTTTCCAGGATATGTTCCACGACGCGCCGGTGCGCAACGTCGTGATCACCAAGTGCATCATGAGCACTCGCTGGTCGGCCATCAGGTCCGGTGGTGCTCATCGTGGCGGAATTCGCGACATCACTGTTTCGAATTGCGTGATCTACGATACGTATGGATGTGGCATCAAGCTGCAGATTGGCGGAAATGGCACGATGGAGAACATGACCTTCTCGAATATTGTCATGAACAATGTGAGCAGTCCGATCTCGCTTCGCCTGGGAAACCACCATTACAACAACGAACAGCGTGATGAAGCATTCCCGTTTGGTGGTCTCAAGAACATCCTGTTCGACAATATCCGAGCCAGTGTCTGCTCGCTCGAGAGCCTGCAGCAGGGGATCGCAGCGCATTATCCGCCAGAAGTCGGCGCGAAGCCCCATGAAGGCGAGCAGCGGCAGTGCATCTCGATCTGCGGCATTCCCGGCCACCTCGTCCAGGGCATTACCTTGAGCAACATCCACGTGACGTTTCCCGGTGGAGGGACGGCGGAGGAGGCATCCCGTCGCAGCCTGCCCGAATTGGAGGATGTTTATCCTGAGTATTTCATGTGGGGAGTGCCGCCGGCCTATGGGCTCTATGCCCGACATGTTCAGGGCCTGACGCTGAACAATGTCCGCTTCGAACTGGCCGCTCCTGATCTTCGTCCGGCCATCGTCTGCGATGATGTCCAGGATCTGGAAATCGGCGGACTCAAAGCAGCTGGGAATCATCGATCGGAGTCACTCGTGCGACTTCAGAATACTGCTGGCGCGTTCATTCACACGTCTCGACCACTCGACCCCATTGCCTGCTTCCTGCGTGTGGAAGGATCGTCGTCTGAGCGGATCACGCTGCACGGCAATCTGCTCCCTGGTGACATGAAGGTGCTGGAAACAAGCGGGGGAGCCAGCAGTAATGCGGTCACGATGGACTGAATGACGTGGAAAATAGCGAATGACGAAATACCCGGTGTCGAAGGGAACGACGAATGACGAAATTCCCGATGACGAAAGGAATGACGAATCTCGAATGCCGAACCAACCTGCCTTGAAAGTGCGACGAACGTGCTTCCGGCGCGACGAGTGGTGACTGGGCCTGCGTTCGTCAGGGGGTGTCTCGTCATTGGCAGCGACGCGGCGCGGAGTCACGATCGTTGATCTGGCTATGGCTCGATCGAGAAGGCGTCGCGCCACACGCGCGTGCCGGCGGATCGAGCGTCTGGTAGTCCCAGTACTTCGATCCTGATCACATGCTCGCCAGGTGCCGGGAAGGGCCGTTCGAACAACGGCCATTCAGGGATCTCATCGGCCGCATCGCAGCTCACTTGGACCGGCGGCTGATCATCCAGCGAGATGGTGCCAGGTCTCCTTGGGCTCCCAGGCGTGAGTGCCAGACGAAATTGCGGCCGGTGAACCGCACGGTCAGCGCGGATCCTGCCTGGTCGGCGAATGTGAGCGAGTTGCTGCGGAAATTTGAGCGACCACCTGAAATGGGGTATAGTTTCTCGCAGGCCTACTGGCCTGCGGCCGTCAGATTACGATCGAAGGCGCAGAGATCGTGGTGCGAGCGAAATGAAAGCGGGGGTGCATCAGCACATGTCTCAATTCATCGGTGTTCTGACCAGTGGGGGTGACTGTCCCGGCCTGAATGCCGCCATTCGTGGCGTCGGAAAGGCAGGGCTGGATGCTCTCGACATGCATCTGATCGGATTTCGTGATGGTTTCCGGGGACTGGTTCAGGATCAGACGATGGCGATTGACAACAATCTGTTATCCGACATCCTGACCGATGGCGGCACGATCCTGGGAACGAGTCGTGACAAGCCTCACAAAATGTATATCGGTGGCGCCATCCAGGACATGACGGGAGCCGTTGTGGATACGTACAAGCGGCACCATCTGGATGGCTTGGTCTGCATGGGCGGTGGAGGCACACAGAAGAACGCACTCCGTCTGAAACAGGCCGGATTGAACGTAATCACGCTGCCCAAGACGATCGACAACGACGTGGCGCGGACCGAAGCCACGTTCGGCTTTGACACGGCATTGGGCATCGCCACCGAGGCGATCGATCGTCTGCACTCGACGGCGACCAGTCATCACCGTGTGATTGTGGTTGAGATTATGGGCCATCGAGCCGGCTGGTTGGCGCTGGGCGCTGGCATCGCCGGCGGCGCCGACGTGATCCTGATTCCGGAGATTCCCTACTCGATCGAAAAAGTGGCGGAGGCCATTCGGGGACGAGCACGGCGGGGAAAACGCTTCAGTATTGTGGCGGTGGCAGAGGGCGCGATGAGCGTCGAGCAGGCGACCATCGTGGCGGCGTTGGTCAAGCAGAAGGAAGAGGCCGCCACCAAGGAGGATAAGAAGAAGGCTTCGGCGGAGTTGGATCAGTTTCACGTTCATCATGTGGATAACACCCTGCGGTTGTCCAACGAGTTGGAGCAGCGCACCGGCATGGAATCCCGGCTGACGATTCTGGGACACTTGCAGCGTGGTGGCACACCGTCCGCCGCAGATCGACTGCTGGCCACGCGACTGGGCACGGCTTGTGCGCAGCTGATATCCGAAGGTATCTTCGGGGTGATGGTGGCGGCCCGAGGTGGCGGAGTCGAACCGGTGCCGTTGGAGGAAGTGGCAGGCCGAAAAAACCTGGTGCCCCCCGATCACTCCTGGGTGCGCTGCGCCCGGCTGGTCGGAACTTCGTTTGGCGACTGAGACCAATCCCGGATACCGGACCCTTGCTGACTTAGCGCCTTGGCGTGAGTTCTCTTGCGATCGAGGCCTGTGTTTCTGTACACGGCAGCCGGCTCGCTTTATACTGCGCAAACTGTTGCACAAGGTGATGAGGTGCGAACTCGTTGCTCCAAGCAGTTCGAGCAGAGTCGGAGACGAGTACGTTCAGTGTCCCGCATCGAAAGGAGTTGTTGAGACGTGAGCATGATATCCCCGTTGGCCTGTGCTGACTTCACCTTTCCTCTGTTGTCACACGATCATTCGCTCGATGTAATCTCGCTCCTGGGAGTCGAAGGGGTCGACATCGGTCTGTTTGAAGGACGATCGCATCTGTACCCGTCCAGTGAGTTGGAGGACCCGGATGCGGGAGGGACCTCGCTGCGCGGCCGAGTGGAGCAGCGTGGTCTGCAGGTGGCCGATGTGTTTCTCCAGATGGACCCCGATTTCACGATCTATGCCACAAACCATCCTGAAGCCGAGCGGCGCCGCAAGGCTCGTGACTGGTTCCAGCGCATGCTCGACTATGCCGCTGCCTGCAATTCACCCCATGTCACTTGCCTGCCAGGTGTCTTGTTTCCCGACGAAGCTCCCGCCGACTCTTTCGGGCGTTGCTGCGACGAACTGGCGTGGCGAGTGGAACGTGCGCGCGACATGAGCCTGGTATTCGGGACGGAAGCTCATGTCGGCTCGATTGTCCCCACGCCACAGGAGGCGCTCAAACTCGTGCAGGCTGTGCCTGGCCTGACGCTGACGGTCGACTACACACACTTCGCCTCGCGCGGCATTCCTGATGCCGAGTCAGAACCAATGCTTGCCTATGCCAGCCACTTTCATGTGCGTGGAGCGAGGGAAGGGAGATTGCAGTGCTCCTTCAAGGACAACACCATCGACTACGGCCGAATTATTGAAGTGATGCAGGCCACAGGCTACTCCGGTTATATTGGCCTGGAGTACATCTGGATCGATTGGGAACACTGTAACGAAGTTGACAACATTTCAGAGACGCTATTATTTCGCGACTTCATCCGCGCAAAGTTGAGAGAAGCATGTGCCGAATCATAAACGCCAACGTCCTGTCCGTTCTGTGCTTCTGCCTGCAGGTGCTGCTGGCTGGCCATGTGCTGCGAGCAGACGGCCAGGTTACCGTCGCCGATCTTCGCTGTGAGTATCTCGTCAATCCACTGGGCTTGGACCAGCCGCAGCCGCGGCTCTCATGGAAGCTGATGCCGGCAACGCCGACGAGTCGCGGCACGGCGCAGACCGCTTACCAGGTGCTCGTGGCCAGCAGTCCGGAGCTGCTCTTGCGCGGGCAGGCGGACCTGTGGGATTCGGGCCAGGTTGTCGCCGATCAATCAGTACATGTCCCGTACGGCGGGAAGCCGCTGACTTCAGGGATCAACTGCTGGTGGAAAGTGCGCGTGTGGGATCAGGAGGAGAGCGAATCCGAGTGGAGTGAACCGGCTCACTGGTCCATGGGACTTCTCGAGCATAAGGACTGGGAGTCTGCTCAGTGGGTTGGCCTGGATGAAACGGATGATCCCGGGCTGGAGATAACCGATGTCAAAGCTGCCAGTTGGCTCTGGTATCCTGAAGGGAATGCGGCGCATGATGCACCCACGGAGACTCGTTACTTCCGTCGCGATGTGAGTATCCCGGCCGACCGGAAGATTGCACGAGCGATCTGCTTCTTTACCGGTGACGACCAGTGTGTCTTCTACGTCAATGGCGCCCAGGTCGGCGTCGGACATGGGCATCCTGGCTTGGTGGGAGTGGAAGTTACCGGGAACCTGCGTTCGGGGGTGAATCATTTGGCGGTGGCGGCGACCAACATGCCGGCTGATGTTCCGAACAATCCTGGCGGATGGATTGCTGCGCTGCGAGTGGAATTTGTGACCGGCCCGCCTTTGGTTGTCCACTCGGACCGCAGCTGGAAATGCACGAAGGTGATCCAGGACGGGTGGCAGACGGCGCCGTTTGATCAGCCGGATTGGCAAGCGGCTCAGGAACTCGGGCAGGCCGGCATCGCTCCCTGGGGCATTCCTTGGAAGGATCGCTGGCATAGCGAACATCGGCGACTGCCCGGGCGTTACTTGCGACGCGAGTTCGATTTGGACGTGGACAAGAAGATCCAGCGAGCGACAGCGCACGTCTGTGGCGTGGGGTTCTTTGACTTGCATGTGAACGGAACACGAGTTGGCAATCAACTGATGAATCCGGCACTGACCGGTTACGACAAACGCCTGTTGTACGACACGTTGGATGTGACGGAGTTGCTTACGTCCGGGACCAACGCCATCGGTGTCGTCTTGAGCAACTCGCGGTTTTTTGCGCCCCGTTCGCAGAATCCCATGCCGATGCAGACCTATGGCTATCCCAAGATGCTGCTCTGCCTGCGCGTTGTGTTCGACGACGGATCAGAGAAGACGATCGTCAGCGATTCATCCTGGAAGCTGACGGCTGACGGGCCGCTGCGCGGCAGCAACGAATTCGATGGTGAAGAATACGACGCGCGGAAGGAAATGCCAGGTTGGGACGCGGTCGGTTTCGACGATGCGCGGTGGCAGGCGGCGTGCGTCGTTGACCCTCCCGGCGGCACGCTGGAAGCTCAGATGATCGAGCCGATTCGAGTTACTCAGGTGCTCAAGCCGGTGCGGATCACGCAGCCGAAGCCGGGCGTGTGGATGGCCGATTTCGGCCAGGCCTTCTACGGCGTGGTACGGCTGAGCGTGACGGGACCCGCCGGGACTCGCGTGACGATGCGCACCAGCTTCAATGTGTTGCCAGACGGCACCCTCAACTATCTGAATGACCGCAGTGCCCTGAACACCGATATCTACACGCTCAAGGGAGTCGGTCCGGAAGTCTGGCACGCACGCTATCGAGGAAATGCGACCCGGTGGGTCCAGGTCGAAGGGTATCCGGGGGAGTTGACGGAAGAGAGTGTGGCGGGGCTGGTCACCCACACCGATTTCGATCGAGTGGGGGAATTCGCCTGCTCCAGTCCGCTGATCAACCAGGTCTATTCCAATGCGCGTTGGGGTACCCGTCTGCAGAATCGAAGCGTTCCGATGGAGCCGGACCGGGATGAACGGATGCCCTGGTCGGGACACCCTGCCAAGACGTCCGAGAGCGAAGGCTGGGTGTTCAATGTGGCGCGCTTCTATGACCATTTCCTGCACAACTACCGCGTCCACCAGGCTGCAGACGGCAGCTTGCAGGAGATCCTGCCTCCCTATTGGCTGTTCAACAGCAAAGACATTATCTGGCCGAGCGTGGCTACCATTATCCCGGACTGGTACTACAACTTCTATGGCGACGACCGTCCCCTGCGCGATAACTACGAGATGATGAAACAGTTCGTCTTGTACCACGAGCGTGTCAATCTCAAGCCCGACGGAACGATGGATCATTGTACCTATGGAGATTGGGTCGACAGCGAATCGATTGGCAGCAACAGCCGCAATCAGGGAGCTACCTCGCGACCTTTGATGGGGACGGCGTATCTGTACCACAACTGCCGGATCGTGCAGCGTGCAGCTCGGCTGCTCGGCAAGTCCGCAGATGAACAGTATTTTGATCGGCTGGCATCACAGATTCTCGCCGGGTTCCAGCAGCGGTTTTTTGACCCGGCGACTGCCACGTATGAAAGCGGCACTCAGTGTTCTGCCGTCCTGCCCCTGGCCTTCGGCATGGTTCCTCAACAGTACCGGCAAGCTGTGATCGATCACCTGATTGAGGACATTGTCACCACGCGTCGGGGACACACGTCCGTGGGCCTGATCGGTATGCAGTGGCAGATGCAGGTGCTCACGGACATCGGTCATCCGGAGGTGGCCTACCAGATCGCCACGCGTACCGACCGGCCCAGCTGGGGCTATATGATCGAACACGGAGCGACCACGATCTGGGAACGTTGGGATTGCGACATCCAGGACGGTGGGATGAATGGGGAAAGCCAGAAGATTCTTTCGGGGAATTTCGAAGCGTGGTGCTATCAGACCCTGGGAGGTATCAACTATGATCCCCAGCAACCGGGCTTCAAACACATCATCCTCCGGCCACGCCCTGTCGGCGACCTGCAGTCGGTGCGCGCCTCGCACGACAGTCTGTATGGCAAGATCGAAAGCGACTGGAAGATTGAACAGGAGGTGTTTTGCTGGCGGATTGTCGTTCCCGCCAACACGTCGGCCACCGTGTATGTGCCCACCAGTAATCCTGCGCAAGTCCGCGAATCAGGACGGCTTGTCGGACAGTCGCCCGGGATTACACTGTTGCCAGCGGAGTCGGGCGAGGTGGTCCTGAAGGTAGTCGCCGGAACATACGAGTTTTCCGCGCCCGCGCCGTAGCACGCGAAGTAGCCGCGGTCGCGTAGACGAGTGGCCGCGGTCGCGTAGACTAGTGGCCGCGGTCGCGTAGACCGCGGGAGAACTGGAAAACGGTTAACCAGGTCCCCATGCTCTGCGCGAGCATGGCCACCACTTGCGCGAGCATGGCTCCTCACTACCCGAGCATGGCAAGCTACAAGTCGATTGACCGAGGAATAACCCCATGGAATCACCTTTCAACACACCTTACTGCGAACAGATCGTGACGGTGCAGACGCACATTCTGCGAGAGCAGGCTCGTTTCCCAGGCGCTTCCGGACAATTCTCATGGCTGCTGTCCGGGATCACGCTGGCGACCAAGTTGATTCAGGCGAAAGTGCGACGGGCGGGATTGGCGGACATCCTCGGTGCGCATGGCGAAATCAACGTGCAGGGTGAAGTGCAGCAGAAGCTGGATATTTACTCGAATGAAGTCCTGGCACACTGCTTGAGTGTTCGCGAGAGCATTGGTGTGCTGGCGTCGGAGGAGAACGAAAAGCCGATGCTGGTTCACGGCGGATCGGAGGACGCCCATTATGCCGTCGTCTTCGATCCACTGGATGGCTCGTCGAACATTGACGTCAACGTCAGTGTCGGCACGACGTTTTCGATCCTCCGTCGTCCTCCGGGAGCGCGGCTGGATGATCCGGAGCGATGGGTGTTGCAGCCCGGTACCAAGCAGATCGCGGCCGGCTACGTCGTGTACGGGTCGTCGACCGTACTGGTCTATAGCGCAGGACGTGGTGTCCACGGCTTCACGCTCGATCCCGCGATCGGCGCCTATACGCTGAGCCATCCGAACATTCGCATGCCCCAGCAAGGAAAATACTACTCGGTGAACGAAGCTTATCGCGATTCGTTTCCACCCTGTTACGGCCAGTTCATCGACCGGCTGCGCAGTGGCGCCTTAGGGGGCAAATACGCGTCCCGCTATATCGGATCCATGGTGGCCGATGTGCATCGCACCCTGCTCAAAGGAGGGGTCTTTCTCTATCCTCCCACGGACGAGAACCGGCAGGGCAAGCTGCGTCTGCTCTACGAAGCCAACCCCGTCGCCTTTCTGATCGAGCAGGCGGGAGGAGTGGCTCTGGACGGTCGGCAGAGGATTCTGGACATTCAGCCGGAGAGCATCCACCAGCGCACGCCGCTGGTGGTGGGGAGCGTTGTGGAGATGAAGGAGTTTCAGGCGCTGGCTGCGGCGGAGGCAGCGATTTGAGGGAGTGGCCGAGCATGTCGGACATTATTGCGCAGAAGCTGGAGCAGGCTCATGCGGTGCTGTGCGAGCTGCAACTGGATGCGTGGATGGTGTTCGTGCGTGAGAGCGGGCAGGGAGGTGATCAAACGGTTCCGTTGCTTCACGACGGCTCGTTCACCTGGCAGACGGCGCTGATCATCACTTGCCGCGGCGAGCGGATTGCGGTGGTCGGAAAGCTGGACGACGGCCCGGTGCGCGCAGCGGGAGTCTGGACGGAGGTCGTTACATACGTACAGGGGATCCGTGACCCGCTGGTACAGACGATCAAGCGGCTCGATCCGCAGACGCTTGCGTTGAACTATTCGTGCGACGATTATTCGGCCGATGGTCTTTCCCACGGTATGATGCTGCTGTTGCAGGATTACTTCGCCGGCACGCCGTATGTTGAGCGGTTTGTGAGTGCGGAGGGCGTTGTTGCTGCGTTGCGCGGACGCAAGACGTCGCTGGAGATCCAGCGCATGCAGACCGCGGTCGAGATTGCCGAGAGCATTTTTCAGGAGGTGGAACGATTTGCTTCGTGCGGCAAATCGGAACTGGAAATCGCTCAGTTCATGCTGGCCGCGACCGACCGGCATGGAGTTACCCCGGCGTGGCATCATCCCTGTCCGATCGTCAACACCGGGCCGGCTTCGGCGGTCGGGCACTCCGTACCTTCCGATGTGAAGATCGAGCCGGGGCATGTGTTGCACATCGACTTCGGCGTGAATTACGAAGGGTATTGTTCGGATCTGCAACGCTGCTGGTACGTGCCGCGCGACGCAGAGCAAGCGGCGCCGGCTGAGGTGCGTCGGGCGTTCGACACGGTCGTGCAGGCCATTACTGCCGCTGCCGCACTGGTGCGACCCGGTGTGTCCGGCTGCGAGGTTGACGCCGTAGCGCGAAAGATCGTCATCCAGGCCGGCTATCCCGAGTATGGACACGCGTTGGGACACCATGTCGGGCGCAGCGCCCATGACGGAGGTGGCATTCTGGGGCCTCCCTGGCCGCGATACGGCCAGGCACCCTGGCGAAAACTGGAACCGGGAAACGTCGTGACGCTCGAGCCGAGCATCAGCGATGCGGCAGGCTGCGGTTGCCTGGGACTGGAAGAGATGGTGGTGGTAACGGATGACGGGTGCCATTGGCTGTCCGATCGCCAACTGTCGCTTCCCTGTCTGGGACGTTGAGTGTGATTCACCGCTTGCGGATGCCACTGGCTTCGCCAGTGCACGGTAATGGGTGGCACTGGCTTCGCCAGTGCATGGCAGCACTGGGGACATGAAAAGCCAGGAAAGATCGTCCTGGTCGCAATTGTGGGAATTGTTCCTCGGGAAGGGCTATGTTCCAGTCACCATCCATTTCTCGACATCGGTTCCTCTTCCTTCATCATTCTGCGGTTGAGAACTGGGGTCAGCGGCATCCACTTGAGGAATCTCACCCGGCGTCTGCTACTCGCAGCCGGTGGTGTCCGACTCCCCGCACTTGAACCGCAGACTATCGAACCACGAATATCCCATGTCCAAGGGGAAGGACCGGTTATTACCGCGGTTCCTCTTACCAGGTGCGGCCGGGTATCCGCCGCGGTATACTGCAGCCGGGCGAATATCCGGTTTGATCGAGTGTACCTGCCGATCGAACCTGCTGGGGTCCGTTGCTGCCACCGTTTGCGAGTTACGCTGAGACACCGGTCTCTGCACAGCTTGGTGCGCTCGTCCGCCCACGATTTTCACACCGGGAGAAATGGCGATGTTTCGCTTCAGTCGCGTTATGGTATCGGCTGTTTGTGCATTGAGCTGTGTAGCAGCTTCGTCCGCATTGGGCGATGCGACGAGCGATGCGATTGCCAGCTGGCTACAGCGCGAGCTCGTCGGACAGGAGTTGTGTTTGCAGAAGGTACAGCGATTCTGCGACAACCGCATTGCGCGAATGCCGGCTGTCACTTCGGCTGCTGAGTGGGAAGAACAGTCGCAGCAACTGCGCGAGGCGGTGCTGCAGCAGGTGGTTTATCGCGGGCAAGCTGCAGCCTGGCGCGATGCAGCCGTCCGTGTCGAGTGGCTCGACACAATTCCCGGCGGCGAAGGCTACCACATCAGAAAGCTGCGTTACGAAGCGCTGCCCAACCTCTGGATTCCGGCTTTGCTCTACGAGCCCGATCAGTTGGAGGGACGTGTGCCGGCGATCCTGAACGTCAACGGTCACTCGGCAGAAGGAAAGGCCTATGTCCCGAAGCAGATGCGCTGTATCAATCAGGCTCGGCGCGGCATGCTCGCTCTGAATGTGGAATGGGTCGGCATGGGACAGCTCCGTACGGCGGGCTTCAGCCACAGTTCGATGAATCAGCTGGACCTGTGTGGAACCAGTGGACTCGCTCCGTTCTTCCTGTGCATGAAACGCGGACTGGATGTACTGTTGAGTCTCGAACACGCAGACCCCGAACGTGTGGCGGTAACAGGGCTCTCAGGTGGCGGCTGGCAGACGATCACCATTAGCGCATTGGATACACGCGTCAAGCTGTCGGTACCGGTGGCCGGATACAGCAGTTTCCTCACCCGCACCGTACACCACAAAGACTTGGGCGATTCGGAACAGACACCGAACGATCTTGCCACACTGGTCGATTACACGCATCTGACCGCCATGATGGCACCTCGTTCCATGCTGCTGATCTACAACGCTGCCGACGAATGTTGCTTCGAGTCCGGGTATGCGTTGGGGCCGCTGCTCAGTGCCGCTCACCCTATCTTCTGCTTGTTCGGTAAACCGGCGTCACTCCTGTCGCACGTGAATTACGCGCCAGGCACGCACAACTATGAGCAGAACAATCGTGAGGCCCTTTACCGGGCGCTGCATCAGTTCTTCTATCCCGGGGATCCGAATTTTCCAGACGAAGAAATTCCCTGCCAGGATGAAGTGAAGACTGCCGAGCAGCTGGCAGTTGAGTTGCCTGCCGATAACAAGGACTTCAACTCGCTGGCCCTGGAACTCGCGGCAAACTTGCCCGCCTCCAACAGTCTGCCAGAGGCCAAGGAAGCGGCTCAGCAATGGCAGCAGGACGCGCGAGCCGGACTTGCTGCCATCGTTCGCGCCAGTGACTATGAGGTCGTGCCTGAGTCGCTGCAGGTGGAGAACGCCAGTGGCTTGCGCGCTGAATTCTGGCGACTCAACGTGGGAGGTGAGTGGATGATCCCCGTCACGGTGATTGGCAAAGAAATCGCCGCGAAGACCGCTCTGTTGGTCGCTGACAACGGACGAGCGGCTGCGGCGGATGTAGTCAACCGCCTGGTGCAGGACAACTGGCGAGTTGTCGCCATCGACCCGTTTGGTCTGGGCGAACTTGACCCCGGGCCTGGCAAGGCTCCGACAACCACAGGAGCGCTGTTCGCCATGACAGCCGCCGCTGTCGGGCAGCGACCGTTGGGGATCCAAGCCTCGCAGGTCAACGCCGTGGCACGCTGGATCACTCAGCACCAAGCGGCACCTTCTGTTACCGTGGTCGGTGTGGGCCCCCGCGCCAGTCTGATCGCTCTGGTCAGTGCGGGCCTGGAAGGATCGGCCGTCAGCAGCGTGCAGTTGCATCAGGCACTCGGTAGTTTGAAGCAGACGATTGAAGGGAACTGGTCGGCCATGCAGTACCCGGAGATATTCTGTTTCGGCTTGCTCGAATCGTTCGATATTCGGCAGCTTGTGGCGCTCGCGGCGCCTCGTGAAGTACAGTTTGTGGAGCCGAGCGAGCGGGCGACGCAGGAAATGCAGGGACTGGCCGCCTGGTTCTCGCTGTGGGGCGTGGTGTGCGATCCCACTGCGCCGCCGAGCGAGTAGTCTTGCCGCCTCGGTCGCGATATAGTGGCCGCGGTCGCGTAGACCGGTGGCCGCGGTCGCGTAGACCGCGGGAGAAGTGGCGACCGTACTGCGATGTGCCCATGCTCTGCGCGAGCATGGCTACGAGCTTGCGCGAGCATGGCTACGAGCTTGCGCGAGCATGGCTACGAGCTTGCGCGAGCGTGGCTACGAGTTTGCGCGAGCACGGCGACGCAGAAACGCAACAACGTGAAGTTACGTGCGGCGTGATTCGGCCTCGGCATGGTGCCGGCGTGCTGGCAACCGGTTCGCTCGGCCGACGAGACTCTTCGCCTTCGCAACCTGGGGTTGCGCTGGCC
>JBGSHS010000209.1:0-15632 GCA_041752115.1 Pirellulaceae bacterium
TAGCAATGCCAGCAATGGATACCTCCTGGCAGGACTCGCGCCGCGGCGCAGTAGCCCATTGTGGCATTTCCGCATTGTGGCCTTGTCGCATTCCCTATTTCCACACCACTTCGCAACGGCCTGTCCCTGTCGGCAGCAGCGAATCGCTTCGATGGAACGTACCCGCGGTGGGGCAGAAGCACGAAAGCAAGCACGAAAGCAGACACCCTGCGCCGAGCACGAAAGCAGACACCCTGCGCCGAGAGGACGACTGCTGCTGAGATCCGGCCGTGTCACGCTCCAGGACAAGACCGACCGTGGGAGGTGGAACGTGAATAGGGA
Source organism: Pirellulaceae bacterium (assembly GCA_041752115.1). Classification (GTDB taxonomy): domain Bacteria; phylum Planctomycetota; class Planctomycetia; order Pirellulales; family Pirellulaceae; genus JAJRVM01. The sequence continues at coordinate 322 of JBGSHS010000209.1, forward strand.
ACGCGACAATGCCACAGTGCGACAATGCGCAATTCGGCCGACACGAAAGCACACGAAAGCAGAACGAAAGCAGAACGAAAGCAGACATCCTGCGCGGGGAGTCCTGCGCCGGGAGGACGACGGAACCGCAGCATATCCAACTGGGATTGCCCACGGACCACGGGAGGAAGCTAGCAATGCCAGCAATGGATACCTCCTGGCAGGACTCGCGCCGCGGCGCAGTAGCCCATTGTGGCATTTCCGCATTGTGGCCTTGTCGCATTCCCTATTTCCGCGCCACTTCGCAACGGCCTGTCCCTGTCGGCAGCAGCAAATCGCCTCGATATGGTCGAAAGCAGACCGAAAGCAGACACCCTGCAGACCGAAAGCAGACACCCTGCGCCAGGAAGCCGACGGAACCGCAGCATATCCAACACGGATTGCCCACGGACCACGAGAGGAATCTAGCAGTGCCAGCAACGGATACCTCTTCGCGGGGGTCGCGCCGCGGCGCAGTAGCCCATTGTGGCCTTGTCGCATTCCCTATTTCCACACCACTTCGCAACGGCCTGTCCCTGTCGGCAGCAGCGAATCGCTTCGATGGAACGTACCCGCGGTGGGGCAACGGCGAGCACTGCGGTAACTCCCAAAATCGGTGTAGCCCCAAATCGCCATTCCTGCAATTATTGGTCCCCGGACATTGCACAATCCAGCGCCCAGCGACCGGCCGATCCGACGCGACCCCATCGTTGGCTGAGCGAGCGAACCGTTTGCGACTGTGCTTGCGTGGGACCGTGCCCCTTGGGGAGCGGTCCAGCGACGAACGCCCCGCCGAACCGGATTGGCGGTCGCCTTCCCGCCGTGGTGCCGGCTGCAGGCGGCTGACGCGCATCGAGATGTCACGTGGAGTATGGAGCACCACGATCAGGTTATTTTGGTCAGCGTGAGAGCAGTTGCTCAGAGAGTCAGAGCCCCGGGGACATGCAGCATGGACGCCGCACAGCCAACGGTAAAATCACTGTCATCTACGTTGTTGCGCAGGGCGAGCAGCGCGGAGCGTGTTGCGAGCATTTCGCTGGTGCTTCCCGCCCTCAACGAAAGGGAAGTAATCGCGCAAGCCATCGCCGAGGCTGATGAAGCGTTGTCGGGCATTACCGATGACTACGAGATCGTGGTGGTGGATGATGGCAGCACCGATACAACGCGTCAGGTCGTCGCGCAGGAAGCCCTGAAATACCCTGCGGTCCGGCTGGTGGTGCACGAGCGCAACCGCGGTTACGGCGCCGCCTTGCGCAGCGGTTTTGCAGCGGCGACCAAGGAGTATGTCGGGTTTACCGATGCCGATTGCCAGTTCCACTTACCCGAGTTGAACCGATTGGTGTTGCTCCTTGCCAGCTGCGACATTGCCTGCGGCTATCGGATGGACCGGCAGGATGGCTGGCTCCGCAATCTCTATTCGCGCGTGTACAACTTCCTGGTCCGCCTGCTGCTGGGAACACGAGTGCGTGACTGCGACTGTGCTCTGAAGTTGTTTCGGCGCGAGGCTTTGGCCGATCTGTCGATTCACACAAACGGGTTTCTCGTCAACGCCGAACTGTTGAGCAAAGCCAGCTTGCTGGGCAAGAGGGTGATCGAGGTGGGCGTAAGTCATCGTCCGCGACCACGTGGTCAGAGCACGGTGAACGTATGGCATACGATTCCGGTATTTGCCGCGCTGATCCGTTTCTGGTGGTCGACCGTTCTCTTTCCTGCGCGAGTCACGCAACGGATGAGGCGTGAGGAAGACTGGAACCGTCGGTGGGCGTGGCTGGCGCCGGCCATACTCTGCCTTCTGTCGGCCGTGATCTTCTTTGGAAATCTGTCGTATGCGTTTATCGAACCAGATGAAAGCCGCTATGCGCAGATCGCTCTGGAGATGATCCAGACCGGCGATTATGTCGTGCCTCGGCTCAACGGCGAGCCGTATCTGGACAAACCTCCCCTGCTCTATTGGATCACGGCGGCGAGTTTCCAGCTGTTTGGAGTCAACGAGCAGGCTGCCCGTCTTCCTTCGGCTTTGGCCGCCACGCTGACGGTGCTGGCCACCTATTTCCTGGGGAGTCGTCTGTTGGGGCAGCGAGTGGCATTCACCGGCGCACTGATGCAGTTCTTGTGCATCGGCTTTGTCCTCTCCGGTCGATTCGTCATCATGGACGGCCTGTTGACACTCTTCACCACCATCAGTCTGCTGGCAGGGTTCATTGCCCTGCGATCGTGGCGACTGCCGATTCTCTGGTGGCTTCTGGCTGCCCTTGCCTGCGGGCTAGGCGTGTTGACGAAAGGGCCGGTGGCGTTGGTGCTGACAGTGCCACCGCTGGCAGCCTGGCAGTGGTTAAGCCGTTACTCGGTTCGCTTCCGGCTGCGACATTGGGCTGCCTTCGCGTTGGTGGTGGCGGCGGTCACGGCCTCCTGGTTCGCCGTGGTGGGGCTGGCGCAGCCAGAGTTCCTGGAGCATTTTGTCTGGAAGCACCATATCGTGCGTTTCGTGACGACGTTCACCCACGAAGCGCCGTTCTGGTACTACGTGCCGGTACTGCTGATCGGCACCTTCCCCTGTTCGGTGTTGACTGCGCCACTGCTCGCCTTTCTCCTCGGACGCTCCGCCCATCTGCGTCAACTGCGTTCCGCCGAGTTGGGCGCGACAGTCATAGCAGCAGCTTGGATCATCCTGTTCTTCTCGCTTTCCAGCTGCAAGCTCCCCACTTACGTACTGCCGGCAGTTCCCATGCTCTGTCTGCTGGCAGGCTGCATGTTGCGTGAAGCGTCCCGGGGTGTTCAGCCGCTCACTTCGCTCGACAACGTGCTGCATCAACTCCCCGTGCATGCGACGACGGCCGCCCTGGTGATTGGCGCATCGATTGCCACAGTCGACCTGCTGCTGCGACCAGATCACAGCTGGGGCAAACTCGTCAACGGTCTCGTCATCACCGTCACGCTGCTCTTCCTCATCGGCCGCGCGGTCCTCTGGCGATCCTGGTCGCGACGAACGGCCAACTGGCTGGTTGCTGCCGGCGTTTCGATGGCGATCACGGCCTTTGCCTTTCAGAAGTTCACACCCGAATTTGCCGGGTATCGTTCGATCCACGCCAATGCGGCACAGCTTCAGATGACGGCCGAAGGAAAAGCCCGGCCCGTGGTCTATCTCGACTGGCAAAGTGACGGATATCCGTTCTACTTGGCTCCCTGCGACATCCAGCGGTTTACAGACAAGCAGATCCCACAACTGGCCCAATACCTGCGCAGCCATGGCGAGTGTTTGTTCGTGGCCAATCCGCACGGCGCCGAGCGGTTGCAGGAAGAGCTGGGACGTGACTTGACCCTTCGTCGCGCTCCGGGAGCCCGCGGTCGACTCTATATCGCCTCCGCGACGCGTACTTATCCCACGCTGGGACAACAATCGGAGCGTCTGCAGCGTTAAGCGGCTCTCACGAAACCGCTCGGGCGAAGCGCTGGTCATTGAGTTCACTTTCTTGGCCCCGGCGACGTATACGTTCTGTTAGGGTGGCTTGGCAAGCCGAGTGTTGCCGGCTTGGGAGTCGCTCGACGCACTGCTGGCCCGCTCAGCCACCCGCCTCCCGGGGGACCAACCCCCGACCACCTCGTCACAACTCGTTTCGTGACATGGATTTCGGTCGTGAAATCCTCCGCCGCTGACCAAACGTGTCACGCCTCTCGCGATATCTCTCATGGCGAGACAGGGGTGGCAACAAACGCCAGGTGGCAGCCGACAACCCACTCATCCCTTCGCCGCATGCGATCCACGTCGGGCCGCATGGTCCCCGCAACCAGCACGAACGAAAGAGGTGAGTCATGGCGAAGTATTACGTACGATCGGGACGAGTGGAGTTGGTGTTACAGGCCCGCAGTGCGCGAGAAGCGGCGGTGAAAGCGTTTCAGTGGTCGTGCGATCGTCAAGCGACCTTGCAGGTTGAATCGCCGCTGGAACACGTGCGACTGGCCGAACGACTCGGTTGGCAACTGGAAGAGACGATCGAAGTGAGTCCGCATGGGTTCGGGCAGCGTGATGCCCGCGTCTTCGATACGCTGCACATCGTGGCTGTCTGGCAAGGCTATGCGTTTCCCTGGTCGAACGCCGGCTGGGACGATCCGAGCCTGGCGCGTCGCAACTGAAGGGTGTCGTTCCCGCGGCGAAGTGATCAGATTCCGGTGGGGGCGGCAGACGTGCCTGGCAGCCCCCAAATCCTTGGTTCGCAGATGTTCAGGACGTCACCCAGTGGTTATAACGAAAGCCGGTCTGGAGGAAATACCGGGAGATTGCTCGACATGAACCATGAGACCTGCAGCGTGACGATTGACCGTGCAGCAGTTCATTGTCTGATAGCCGGTCCGCAGACAGGACGCCCGGTTATCCTGTTGCACGGTGCCAGCTTTTCGTCGGCCACCTGGCAGCAGATCGGTTCAATCGACCAACTGACTCAAGCGGGCTATCGGGTCTATGCCCCCGATCTGCCGGGTTTCGGTCAGTCGCAGGCGACCGAGACGCCCTCCACGAAGTGGCTCCTGCACTTCATGACCATCCTGAACATGACCGCGCCGGTCGTCGTGTCTCCGTCGATGAGCGGCCGGTTTTCGTTCCCCTTGGCTGCCGAGTATCCCGAGCGTCTTGGGGGGCTGGTATTTGTCGCTCCGGTCCAGGTACCGAAATACCTGGCCAAGCTCCGGCAAGTCACCTGTCCGGTTTTGATCGTCTGGGGGCAGACCGATCGATTGATTCCCGTTGAACAGGCGGACCAGTTGCTGGCGGCCATTGGCCATGGCGAGACGTTGATTTTGGAGGGAGCGGGCCACGCTGCTTATATGGACCGGACCGAAGAATTTCATCGTGCGCTGCTGCGCTTCCTGGCGGCCGTGGAGCATTGACGGGTCCACACTTCGTGGCACGTTACGAACAGCACCTGGCAAACAACTTAGAGCGGGAGCTTGTTGAGGATGGATGTCTTCCCAAAGCAGAGTCGGCTCGATCACGGTCATTGCGTGCCACAGCCACCGGGGACCGACAACGCCAGCGCACCATCACCTCGTTCATCCCGGCGGATGATCGCGCCCGCGATGATCTCATCTGCGGGGTCCAGCAGCGTCCTCGCTGCAAGGCCACACAGCGTCCTCGCTGCAAGGCCACACAGCGTCCCGCGAGTGCTTATCTGGTGCCTGCTCGCTGCCGGACTGTTGGCGTGGAGCCCCTGGGTAAGCCTGGCGTGGGGGCAGTTGCAGGCGGAGGTGTCGTGGGTTGAAGTGGAAGTGGCTCTGGCCCCCAATCGCGCGGCCATGGTCCAGTACAAGATTCGCTGGAGCATCCGTCAGGGGACGATGGGGGGGTTCTATTTTCAGGGCGAGCAGGGACGTATCGATTGGCATCAACCTGGCTGTGGTGCGGTAACCAGCGACGGACGTCAATACTCACTCGACCTGAAGCCTGCTGGTGGCAAATGGGATGTACTGCTCGCTGGTGCACAGCGGTTCGGTCCCGGTGAGATTACGTACGTGCTGACCTATTTCACTGATTTTGCTGCCAGCGGCCACCTGGCCAAAACGGTCTCACCCGAGCTGGGAGAACTGGTGGTCTTCAACTGGTCTCCCGTCCAATGGGACGAGCCACTGGAACACGAGACGGTCGTGGTGAAGTTCCCGATCAAGGTCGAACGCGCGACGATGACGCTCGACGAGGCCACGGCGTTGGGTTTTCGCACCGAGCCCTTTGTCAACAATCGATATCTGCTGAGCTATCTGGGCCAGAAAGGAACTTCGGTCACGATGCCGGAAGAGCCGATTGCCGACGATCGGTATTTTGCCGTCCGCGCGCATCGTCAGAACGTGGCCAAACAGGAGAGGTTCCCGCTGATGTATTACGTGCCGGCTGCTTTGTATCCGGCTCCGGATATTGCGCAGCAGGCTGCCAGCGCCCCCGTGGGAAGCCATCAGGATCCTCCCCGGGTCGTGCCGGCGAAGCGTCCTGCGCCGCGTGGCAACCGCGTGGCCATGTTGTGGCTCGTGGGAGGCCTGCTGGTCATCGGTTTCCTGGTCGTCACGGTCAAGCATCGCTCGCTGATCCGCGCCGGCGAAAAGCTCTCGGATGTTCAGTGGGATCGAACGGACTGGACTGTGCCGAGTATCGAGCTGAAGAGTTTCCGTCGCAACGGCAAGGTGGCCCAGTTGAATGCCATTGAAGCCGGTTACCTGTGCGACGTACCGCTCAAAACTTTGGCCGGACTGATGATCCTGGAGCTGGAACGATTCGGCGTGATCCGAGTGGAACAGTCGGAACCTTTGCAGTTGCAGCAGTTGACACCGGTATCCGACCACTTCACTCCCTATCACCAGGCAATACTTGATCAAGTCCGACCTGACGGACAGCTGTCGCCTGACGCACCGGCGGCACTGGTGCGTGCCATCACGCAGGGGATTCAGGAGAAGGCGTGGGACTGCGATTTGGAAGCCACGCGGCAGCATTACCAGAAAGAGTTTGCTCAGCAGTTTCAGCAGGCGAAGAGTCAAGCCGACGCCTTCTGGAACGGCGAGGAAGCCCCCGGCGATGCGGCCAGGGATCGATCGCACCTGTACTATCCCTACTTCCATGACTATTCCACTCGTGCCGCGCGGCACGAACGTGTCGAACAGTTTGCAGCTGCACTGCCCGATCCGGAAGGACTCGCTCAACAGAGCTACAGCTATTTCCTGGCCGGAGGCGCGGAGTTGGGAAGCCAATACGCTGCGTCGGCCTGCCACAGTGCCTGCCACAGCGCCTGTCATAGCGCGTGCCACAGCGCCTGTCATAGCGCGTGCCACAGTGCCTGTCACAGCGCGTGCCATAGCGCCTGCGTCAGTGGAGGAGCGCATTGATGCTGGACGAGCATACGCTCCCTATCGTGACCAGCGAGGACCGGGCAATCGATCAGCTCGCGCAAGGGTCACATGCCTCGGATCCCGGCTCGGGCTCGCAGTCGCCTGGAAGTGACAACTTATTGCCGTATACAGACGGGGCGCCGCAGCAAGACTCGGCCGCTTCCAGCGAGCGGTTTGGCACGCATCTGGAGGACCTCCGCTGGATCGATCCGTTTGTCGAGCAGATCCGTCCCTACGTGCGAGTGCGTCTGGAGGATGGCGTCCTGATCAAGATGCCGATGGAAGTCTTCCAGCTCAACCGCACCGGACTGCAGTTACTGCAGCAAACGCTGCAGGGGCGGAGCATCGTGGACGTGGCTACGGAACTGGGCGGGGCAGAATCGGCGGAGCGGATCTATCAGGTCCACACGTTTTTCTGCGACCTGCGCGATCTGCTGCGGCAGCGTCTGGGAGACGGACGCGGGCGACCGACCACACACGTGGAGCCGTTCAGCGGGAGCTTCACTCGTTACCCGGTCCTGAGTGAAATTGCGGTGACCTACCGCTGCAACCTGGCCTGCTCCTTCTGTTACGCCGGCTGCGGAACCGTCGACGCCAGTCCAGGCAACCCAGGCCGTGAGCGACACCGGCGTGACTGGCGGCAATGGCTGGCGTGGCTCTGGCCACTGCGCAGGAACTCACTGCGCAGAAACTCGCCGCGCAGGAACTCACCGCGCGATCCGCTGCGGCAGGAGATGTCGGCCGACGAGGTTCGGCAGGTGATTGATCAGCTGGCTCGGGACGGCAAGGTACCGAGCGTCAGCTTCACGGGAGGCGAGTGCACTCTGCGGCCGGAACTGCCTCAATTCATCGCGCATGCCCGGCACCGCGGAATGCGGGTGAACATCATCACCAACGGCATCGTCTGCAGTTCGCGCAGCTATGTCGACAGCCTGGTCGCCGCCGGTTTGACCTCCGCACAAGTGAGTCTTTCCGGTCCCACGGCCGCCGTGCACGATTCTCTGGCGCAACGGCCCGGCGCGTTCGAGAAGGCGGTGCAGGGAATCCGCAACCTCAAAGACGCCGGCCTGCACGTGCACACCAATACCACGATCTGTGAAGAGAACATTCTCTTGCTGCGCGAAATAATCGATCTGGCCCGATCGCTTGATCTGCCACACGTATCCATGAATCAGATCATTCCCACCGGCACTCCGATGCTGCCGCGACACGAGCGATTGAAGGTATCGTACAGCCGCATCGGACAGTACGTGCTGCAGGCCAAGGAGCACGCTGACTCGGTCGGGATCGATTTCCATTGGTATTCCCCAACTCCGTTCTGCATCTTCAATCCGATCGCGCACGGACTGGGCAACAAGGGATGCGCCGCGTGCGACGGACTGATTCACGTTTCGCCGGCCGGGGAAGTGCTTCCCTGTTCCAGCTTCGCTCGCGGAGTCGGCAATTTGTTAGAGCACGGATTCGAACAAGTCTGGTTCGGCGCCGACGCCCAGTATTATAAACACAAGCGTGCCGCCCACTCGATCTGCCGGCGCTGTGAACACTTCGCCCTCTGCCAGGGCGCCTGCACGCTCTATTGGAGCGGCATGGGTTACAGCGAATTGCACGAGGCCCGGCGTGGCCGAGCGTAGGAGTTTCCATCATGGTTGCCAGCCCCCTGCCCGATCGTGACCGACGCCACCTGTTGCAGTTCTACCTCGCACCTCGACTCGATTATGGAATGCGGCTCTTCTGGGCCGCACTGCTCATCCTGGTCGGGTTGGGCATCCAGCTGTTCAGTCCGTTTTCTTCGCCTGTCCTGACGATCGTGCTGAGTCTCCCGCTGCTGTTGGCCGGCACCACCTTCTTGCTGGTCCGCGGCTACAATCTGCGCCCGCAACAGCCCCTGTATCAGGGCAACTGGGAGAAGACAACCCGCGACCGCTTCGCGCGATTGCGTGAGTTGGAAGACGAGGTGAAGAGCTGGGACGAGTCGTTCACCGACCTGACGTGCGTCAGCGGCGTCGTCGCGCTGGCGGCAATGGCCATCGGACTGCTCGTGCTCTGGATCATCCTGGATCGTTCGTCCGGAACCCGTCCCTGGGCAGCCGTCCTGGTGCTTGACGCCGCCGTACTGCTGCTGCCGCACTGGATCACCGGCACACGTCGAGGCTGGCGTCCTGTCGCACTGCGCCAACAGGTTGATTCCCTCGAGATCGCGTTGGGAGCCATCGAAAAGTTCAAGGAACCAGCCTGCCAGATCCAGCCGATGTTCGAAATGGCCGGCAAGGGAGAGAGCCAGGTGCCCATCAACGCACGAGTATTCGTGCGGTTTCCCGACGGTCCATCGCAGTTTCTCGGCATGCAGCTGCAGGTCGCCCTGAACAACGTGCAGGGAACCAGCTATCCGTATCTGTACGCTGTGATAGTGGCGCAGCGCCCGTTCCGATTGCTGGACCGATTTCTCCCTGCCATCCGCCAACAGCTGCAGGACAGCAAACCAGCCGGTGATGGAATCCTGGCGGCCCTGCAGCGACTGAAACAAAGTGCCCTGACCGTTGAATCGAGCACGGAAAACGATGTCGAAGTGATCGTCATCCGCCAGCAGACCAGCAAGACCTCAGGATACCACACCGACCCCGCAATGGTTCGCCACATCGCCCAGTCGGCCTGGCAGGGCGTGACCTATGTCCTGACTCATGCGGCAGACAGTGCTCATGCGGCAGACAGTGAAAAGTGACCGGCGGCATAGGACTCGCGCCCCGCCGCTGCCAATGACGAATGACATACTGAATGACGAATGACGAAATACCCAATGACGAAATACCCAATGACAAATGGAGGTCGCTCGTTCAGAAGATGATCAGCAGCCGTGAGCCGAGGAACGGACCAGGGGCAATCTCCACCCGGTCATGCAGCTCGTCGCGTCGGTTCCCCCCCTCGCCGTAATAGCGATCGAAGACGTATCCGGCGTTGACATCCAGAGCGGCGTGACGCCACAGCTTCACCCGCACCCCGCCGATCACTCGCTGCTGCGATGCCAGGAATTGGTCGTCATGGTTCGCGCGGTCGGCCAGCAGATAGGTTTCGCGATCAGTCTCGTAGCCTCCCAAGAGCTGGATCACCTCAGTCCACTCGTAAGTCACCATCGCTGTGACATTCAGGAGCGGAAAATACGAGGCGTTGACGACCAGGTCGTCCCACGGCTGCCAGGTGACAGAGAACGGCACGCCGATGTTCATCTGCAGCTCGTCGGATGGATACCAGGCGTATGCCAGGCCAGGCACGGGAAAATCCAGATCCGAAAACGGCGCGTACATGATGGAATACTGCCACGCATCGCGGGCGTTGCGAGCCGGTACTTCGAGAAACCCTAAGATCCGAAACCGCATCTCATGGATGCTGTGAAACGGCTCATCACTGGCAGAACCTAAGCTCACCATCGCACTACCGGTCCAGTCGTTCCGGAAACGATGCACGTGATTGATACCGACATTCATATTCCATAGCTCGTCGGGAAACGGACGTCCGGTATCCGGCAGAACCACGTCGGTGGAAAACAGAGATTGACTCACTCCAGCCGTCATGATCACCGTATCCACGTCGTTGTGCCAGACGGGTGCGCCCACCGACAGCGACTGGTGAACAAATCCGAAGTCCGCATCCTGGTGTGCCACGGAAGTTGCCGGATACCACGTCGCACCGTAGCCCGGACTCCGATTGGCAGGACCGCCTCGTCCGCGCTTCCGTTCCGGCCGCCCCAACGCCCCGTCGTCGCGGGAGTCGCCAGCGAGCTCTTCCGCCTCGATGTTCTCCATCTCGCCCAGCGGCGGCAGCATGAACCCGGCTGGGGGGTGAGCGAGTTCGGACCGGTCGACTTCGGATCCACTCGGCCACACACCATCAGGCGACGCGTCCTGCCCCTTCGTCGACGCCTGAAGGAGCAGAACGGATGCCATTGCGTAGAGTAATGTCAATCGCATACCTGCCTGCCATGGGGTGCCTATTCCTACCGCACTCGTGTAGCAGGTACCGCCTGAATCGACAATGCCAACTTCACTCCTTCGAGATAACAGACACAATCTGCGCAGGCTGCAGCCGGGTTCAACTGCTGCGATGCCCATCGGCCGACGACCAGCATCTCTGGTGGATTCGCTCCGATTCACGGTGCGGACCAAACGAAGTCGGCGGCTGTCAGACCAGCGGTCCTTTCCGGTCCCGCACCCACTCACTGATCCAGAACAGAGGGATCCCGACAGCCAAGGGAACCAGGCCGATCAGGGAGAGCCAGCGGGCATAGTCCAGACTGCTGTAGAGCATATAGCAGCACATGGCACAGAAGATGAGGGGCGGTATGGGAAAGAAGGGAGTCCGAAAGGGTCGCACTCGCTGCGGGTCACGATATCGCAGGACGAACAGTGAGAGTCCCGTGAGCAGGAAGAAACCCCAGAACACAGGGGCGGTGCCTGCCACCAGCGTGTCGAAACCGCCAAAGTACTTTTCCCAGGGGAGGCCGGGGCGTCCGATCCGGTCGAGCACCGCATCGATCGCACCTCGACCACGCTCGGTGCCCACAGCCAGCATCAGCAGTACGGTAATCACTCCTTGCGCCGTCAGCGACACAAGGGGCGATCCGCGGCGTCGGTCCCAATGTCCCAGGTGGGCGAAGACACGATGATCGGCACCCAACGAAGCGTAGACTCGCGAACCGGTCAGAACCAATCCGTTGATGGCTCCCAGGGCTGAGATCATCACGAGCGCACTGATGGCGGAGCGTCCCCATGAGCCCACCGCTCGTTCCATCAGATCGGCAGCTGGAGTGAATGACTGCCGAGCGCCATCGAAGCCGAGCACCAGAAGATATGCCAGAATGACGAGCAAGTAGACCACGGTGATCAGACTGATTCCCAGAAACAGCGCCAACGGCAAGTTCCGTTTCTGTCCACGCACTTCCGCAGCCACAAAGGCCGCGTCGTTCCAGCCTCCGTAGGCGTAGAGTACGAACACCAGCGCCAGGCCGAGCCCGGGGCCCTCCAGACCGGCCGCCCGAGCCAATGACGCGTGCTCTCCCGCAGCAAACAGCGCGTACCAGACGCCCACTCCGACAATCCCGGTCAACCCAACCACCTTCACCACACTCAGCAGATTCTGTACCGTCTTCCCAAAGATGATTCCCAGCAGATTCAGGACCGACAACACGACAACCGCTCCCATCGCCAGCCAGAGGGTTGCTGGCGACGTGGCGGGATCTCCGCCCACCATCTGCACACCATAATCGGCAAAAGCATAGGCCATCGCGGCAATACTGCCCGTGAGAATGACCGACAACTGCGCCCAGCCGAACAGAAAGCCCATCCAGCGTCCAAACGCCTTGGTCAGATAATGGTAATCGCCACCGGAGCGCGGATAGGTGGTCGCCAGTTCGGCATAGCAGAGAGCGCCGACGAGCGAGAGAATCCCCCCCAGCAGCCAGACGCTCATCGCCTCCCACGGACCGCTGACGTTCTTGAACACCATGGTGGGCGACTTGAAGATGGCGGTCCCCACGACGATGCCCACGATAATGCTCACGGCATCCCACATGCTCAAGGTTGGTGTGATCGCAGCAGCGGATTCTGAGTTCGGTTTCGGTTGGTCGATTGGCTTCGACATATCGTAGTCACTCAATAGACAGCGGAAGCGTGTGATGCGGCGCGAAACCAGGTGGCCAGCGCGAGCCCCTATTGTTTGTTACCAGGGCGACGCCGTATACCCGGCGTGGCGGAGAAATCTCGCCGGCGGGCGGCGAGCGGAGGTGGCCGGCGACAGGGCAGAATGGCCGATTATGCGGTCCGAAACGACCACTCGGCACACCGATATGAGGGTCTTTGCGGGATGGTGCGTGTCAAGGTTTGGCTTATCGGCGCATGTGGCGGGAAATCTGGAATTCTTCTGCTCGGAAATGGGCAAATTGATGGAATTGACCGCGTCGCGTGTTAGACTAAAATAACGTTAGATCTGACTGCTGTTCAGCAGAAAATAACCCCCGATAACTTCCATCACGTTACAGGAGGGGCGACCATGCATGAACCACCGGGCATGGCAGGATGAGAGGCGGTTGCGGCAACCAGCTTCTCACGTTCTGGCGGTGAATTCCCCCAATCAAGCACTCATTTCATTGTTGATTGGCTTTGTGTGGGGCACCCCAGGCCGACCGTTTCACCTCGGTCGGCTTCGACAGAGGCAACTGCGGCTAGTTCCCAACAGTAAAGCACGGCTTGACGCGACTCGTGGATTCGCTCCGCAGCTCGCAGCCCGTTCGCCCTGATGGGCACCGAGGAATGAGGCTCCAGACGTTTTGCCTGTTCGAGAGTGCCGGTCTCTTATTAAGAACTACATGCTTCCAAGGTACCATTCGATACAACCGTTGGAGCACCGGTTTGGTGGCACAAGTGCCAGCCAAGCGCGGCATCGACATCTGCGGTAAGTTCACACATGCGGTTGACGGCAGCGAGCCCAGCTCAAGACGATCGCACGAGCTCGGCAAGCCCGTTACGCCCTGTGGGGCAAGATAGGTTGGACGAAGCCTCGGACGAGATGCACATTCGCCGGTGCTAGAACTTCCAATCCAAACCCAGAACCCCTCGTCCACTTGGCCGTGGTCACGAGGGGTTTTTTTGTTGCTCGCCGCCAAGCTCGATACGGATCCTCAGCAACGCGGGAAGAATAGCTTCGGTGGTTACCGGTTTCCCACGCTCTGCGCGAGCGTGGTGACAAGTGAAACGCTGACTTCGTTCTTCCTTCGCGCCTTAGCAGTGTCCCGGGCCAGTTGGGCCGTCACGGCGACGACACCGAGGGGCCGCAACCTGGTGTTTACCACACCGTGACAGGGAATCTCACTGACGTAATCGCCGCGCGCGACGACCTCCGTGACGCCGTGAGAGACAAACGGCCCCGGCACATCCCCCCGCTGCAGTTCGCCTGAAAGCCTCGCGGCATCAGAATAGTGCGCCGATCGGCATCGCTCGGGCGGGCCCACCAAGTCAGATGGATGGCGATCCTCAACTGCAGCAGGTCTATTAGACCTGGACCGGATAGGCCTTCACAGGAAACGACTCGATTTTGCCCCGGTCTTGCGCACTGGCTACAGGCCGTTTCCTGCAAATGTGAGAATCCTCCGCGCACACGGCGCGGCGACTCTCCCGCAACGAATCGTGTCAGAATCGCTGCCAAAGAGCTTCGCAAACTACACCACACGGCCGTGCCCCAGCTATTGCGCTTCGACTGCAGCGTAGCGAGGCAGTCCTTTTCGGACAACGACAGGTAGAAGTTCAGCATCTGCACTTCCAACCGCTGAGAATATTCAGGCATGGCAATACCCCGAGGGTGAAGGCCCCTGAAGGATACTCACAAGCGTCGAAGTTATTTTCGAGTCATAACCCCGTGCGACTTCCAGAGATCCCAAACGCAATCTGTCGTCGTATGAATCCTCCTAACGAAAGTCCGTGGAAAGGTGGCTGGCCGGGGGATGTCTGATTGGAGGCCAACGCTGTCGACGTTTGTGGCCGCTTACGCCTGGCAGCACGCGTAGTTGCCGACGAGTACGGTACGGCCCATCTGTCCGGCATCTGCGACCTGGAGGATGACGGGAAGGAATTGCGTGTGCAGTTCAGCCAGTTTTACCCATGACCAGGCGGACAGAACAAGTTCTCGATTCAACAAGACCAAGAGACGGGGATATTCTGGATGGCTTCGAATCTGGTCACCAATTCCCAGGACTTGCTTGGATATTGGGATAGAATACTCCAATCTCCATTCCTCGGTGGTCCCGGAAATGGGCGGCGATTTCTATACCTCTGGTATGGACTGGACGCCCTGAATTGGTTTCCAGCAGGGCTGATCGCAATGGGGCCTGAACTGAGGCAGTCTTTCATGTATCCTGCGATGCAGATTGACACTCACGATCTCGTCCTACTGTCGCGAACAAGCAGGGAAGGACGACACCAACACGATGCGGAGTTATCAACTTTCCATCGGATCACCAACTTTCGTTCGCTGGCCGTCCATCTCCGACCCGATGGGTAGCTTTGCCTCCGTTAAACCTGCAGGCGTATGTTCCGTTGGAACATGTCAGAGCATTTGTGGTTGCGAGTCACGTTGGCGTGAGCGATTTCTGCCCCCGACCCCCGCGAGCTCCGCTCGTGCGGTGAAGCAGATGGTGAGCTACCGCTCCGCCTCGCCCCCTTCCTCCCCGACCCCCACGAGCTCCGCTCGTGCGGTGAAGCAGATGGTGAGCTACCGCGCCGCTCGCCCCCGCCCTCCCTCGACCCCCGCGAGCTCCGCTCGTGCGGTGAAGCAGATGGTGAGCTACCGCGCCGCTCGCCCCCTTCCTCCCCGACCCCCACGAGCTCCGCTCGTGCGGTGAAGCAGATGGTGAGCTACCGCTCCGCCTCGCCCCCTCCCTCCCTCGACCC
>JBGSHS010000210.1:0-34582 GCA_041752115.1 Pirellulaceae bacterium
GTGCGGCGCTGGTGTAGCAGACTTCCAGCGCCGGGCGTGAATCGGCCGGCTGATGCCGAAAGTCCTCGCTCCAACTGCCATCGGCAACCGTGCCCAACAACGCCATCACTAGCCACATCATCGGTTTGTTCCTGGCAACAAATAACAACCAGCGGTCAGAACTCGGCAACATGCACCGACCGTCCCAGCATCGTCGGCCATTCTCTCGGCAGCTAAGCACTCGCATATCGGCAAATGGGCAGTCCAAGCACTGGTCCGCAGACACAACAAAGTTCACAGTTGCGACTGGCTTTTCCTCACCCGCTCTGTCATCCCAGATCCAAAGACCGTTCGAATGCCAGGCGGAAATTGCCTGCCGCAAGTCCAGCAACCAAGACAAGGCCCAGGCATCCTTGCCACCGCCCCCAAGGTTCCGCGACCAGAACATCTCACTTCGATGCGGGTTCCGCCTTGGTTACACCATACCAGGGTGCCTGTGGCGCGCCAACACACGGGCACTGACCCCCGCGATGGATGCATCGGTTCACCGGTCGGCCAACGCTGCCAAATGATCGATTTCCACGAGAACTACGAGGCTCTGTGGTTTGCCGTGCCGGGCGGTCCTGGCTAAACTCAATGCCATACGAGTTGACCATTCTTTTGTCTTGATCCGGGATGACAAAGCGATGGGAATGTGTCTGGGCCGGCGTTACGTCGATGCTCACACGTGAAGCTGACTCGCCGCTGGATGTGATCACAGAGTCGCCCGACTTCTGTCCCTTTACGAAACTGAGAATCGACCATGAGAGCTGTGCTCGCCTTGCTGGGACTTATGTTGGTATTGGCCGCGGAGACATCCTCACAGGAAATCCCCTTCCAAGCAGGCAGATTTCCGCAGGAAGTGGCTACCCACTATGCAACCACCGCAGACGGTGCGTCACTCGCAGACATCGACAGCATTCGAATCAGTGATGGAACGATCGTGGCTTCGGGCGGCGGGCTGACTGTTCGCTTCAATGGGACCCGTTTCGTCGCATCCGCCTCCGAGATGGCTGGCCGTCACGATGAGCCGGACATACCCGACGTCGATGATGGGCTGGGGCGTACCTGGAAAGCAGAAGCCGCTCAAGCCGCAGTGACAGATTCGGAGGGCCAGCTCTGGATTGGATATCAGGCGGGCGTAGCTCAACAGACTGGCGGCGGCTGGCGTTTCCATGAAGGCAAAGTCGGTTTACCCTTCACCAGCTTCACCTGTGCGGCGTCCGGACCCGATGGAGTGGTCTGGTTCGGCACGACAAAGGGAGTCGTGCGTTGGAGCCACGGTCGCTGGCATTACCGTCAGGGGCTACGCTGGCTTCCCAGTGACGAGGTGCGCGCGATCGCAGTGGATGCCGACGGGGGTGCCTGGCTGGCCACTCCCAAGGGCATTGGCCGCATCTACTTCCAGTTGATGGCGCTGCGCGAGAAGGCCGAATATTACGAACAGGATATGGAACTCATCCGCCGCACGCCCTACGGCTATGTATCGGAAGTCTCGGTAACAACGCCTGGTGACAAGAGCGAGATCCACTATCACGACAGTGACAACGATGGACTTTGGACCAGCATGTACGGAGCAGGCGAGGCCTTCGCTTACGGTGCCACGAAAGATCGTATTTACAAACAACGGGCCGATCAGGCGTTCGAAGCGCTGCGATTCCTGCAGAAGGTGACGCAGGGCGGGGAGCACGCACCGCCGCGGGGCTACGTAGCGCGTACCGTGCTACCCACATCCGGCCGGAATCCGAACGATGGCCGGTTGGAACACGACGTTGAGGAAGCAAAGACCGACGCGCTGTGGAAGGTCTATGAACCGCGGTGGCCCACCAGCGCAGACGGCCAGTGGTACTGGAAGAGCGATACCAGTTCGGACGAACTGGACGGTCATTATTTCTTTTACCCAGCCTACTACGACCTCTGTGCGGAAACGGAACAGGAGCGGCAGCGGGTGCGCGAAGTAGTCCGCGACCTGACCGATCACCTCATCCAACACAATTTCCAGCTCGTCGATCACGATGGCAAGCCCACACGCTGGGCCATCTACGATCCGGCGAACTTGAACCACTCCGATGCCTGGTGGAGCGAACGAGGGCTCAAGTCGCTGAGCATCCTCTCCTATCTCGCCGTAGCCGCTCACGTCACCGGGGACGACAAGTATAACCGTGAGATCGAGAAGTTGATGCGTGATCACGCGTACCATACCAATGCACTGGTCGCCAAGATTCAGCTCGGGCCCGGCTCCGGCAATCAGTCGGACGACGAGATGGCGATCATGTGTTATTACAACCTGGTGAAGTATGCCCGTGACAAGGACTTGCGTGACCTGATGCGCTACGGCTTCTACCAGTATTACGCGATCGTGGAGCCGGAACGAAACCCGTTCTTCAACTTCGCCTATGCGGCAATGGGACGAGGCAAGACGCTTGACAGCATCTGGGGTTCATTCCCCATCGATCCTCGCGACGAATGGCTGCAGGACAGCATGGACACGCTGCTCGGTTTCCCACTGGACCGTTTCAATTGGGCACACCAGAACAGCCACCGGCTGGACATTGTGCCGCTATCCTGGCAGCAGAACGGCAAGGATCTTTACGAGCCCAGCGCTCGCCGGCGTGGCCATCTCGCCAATGGCAAGGTTTTGCCGATTGAGAACCGCTTCTTCAACCACTGGAACACTGATCCGTGGAACCTCGATTACGGCGGCGACGGTCGCGGACTTGCCAGCGGTACGGTCTTCCTGCTCCCGTATTACATGGGGCTCTACCACGGCTTCATCCAGGAGACTCAATGATCGGCTCGTGCCGCGTTCAATGCCGTTTCCGCACGCCTCAGGATCGCGGGAAGAATAACTCCCGTGGTTCGCCGGTTTCCCACGCTCTGCGCGAGCGTGGCTACAAGACAAACGCCGAAGTTGTTTTTCCCTCGTGCCTCAGGTGCTCTCAGCCAAGGAACCACGCTCCAGGAGCAAGTCGATTTCTTCGCGTAGCGGGATCGAGGGTTGTGCACCGAGTCGAGTCACGCAGATGGCAGCCGCGGCACTGGCGAATCGCAAGGCGTGAGGCAGAGTCGCACCTTCGACCAGGGTCACGGCCAATGCTCCGCAGAAGACATCTCCGGCCGCCGTGGAATCGACTCCCTGGACGGCGAACGCTGGTACGTGGAACGTGCCTTTGTCGCAGCAGACATAAGCCCCCACGTCGCCCAATGTGACCACCACCACACGAGGGCCAAGCAAACGCAGTTGCTCGGCTGCCTGTGCCGCTTGTGCCAGCGAATCGACAGGACAATCGCAAAGAAACGACGCTTCCGATTCGTTGACAATCAGGTACGTAAGCAGCGGAAGGGCCCAAGTGGGAATCGGACGAGCCGGTGCGAGGTTCAGCATGAGGGGACGTTCTAACTTGCCGGCCACCTCGAAGACATGAGCCAGCGTGTCCGGGGGAATCTCGCATTGCAGCATGACTAGCGCTGATTCGGACAGTAGCGCAGTCGCCTGGTCGATGTGGGCGGGCGTCAAAGCATAGTTCGCGCCCGGCGCAACCGAGAGATAGTTGTCTCCACCTTCGCCGATCATCACCAACGCGGTACCGCTGGCCACCTCTCGCTCCTGAAACACGAAACGCGTGTCGATCCCCGCGCTGGACATGTTCTCCTTGATGGCCGTCCCGTACGAGTCATCGCCTACGCAGTTGACAAACGACACTCGGCCACCGGCGCGGGCGGCGGCTAACGCCTGATTCGCCCCTTTGCCGCCAAATGTCTGCAGAAACACGGCGTCTGTGATCGTTTCCCCGCGACGAGGCAGCTGCGCCATCTTCATGATGAAGTCGACATTGGAGCTGCCAATTACCACAATCTTGCCGATCATGGTCTCTCCTCACGGTTCTCTTTCACTCGTCGGACGGCTACCAACAACTGGTTTCAATGCGGCTCGCCAAACGCCTCAATACGGATCGTAGGGGTACCGTGCGTGGTCGCATGAATGAACTTCCCCTCTCCCAAGAACATCCCAGTGTGTGAAATATCGAGGCTCGGACTGCCGAAATAGAGCAGGTCACCCGACAGCGATCACCCTGGCGGAAGCGCTTGCTCACTTGCCAGAAATTTGTCTCCGCAGATCAATCGTCCTTCCACCCACTCGGATCACAGACGCCGGAAATCCAGGAGGCTCTCGGCCGACCGCGGTGGTCTTTGTCGGTTTCTAAGTCTATACAGGATAGACAACTGCTTCAGCAGATACAACACAACGTTGTTTCTCAACAACCCGTGATGATGTGGTGGAAGAAGGGTGGCCTGTGAGACGCTCCAGACGTTTTCGCGGATTCAGCTATCGTCGCAAGCCTTCCACTACCGGGTTATTGAGGAGGTGCCTCACAACAGTCAAGGCGCAAGATGGGAGTGGAACGATCCGAAAACACTGTCGTGTCCTTGAATCATCACACGATCTGCGCAAGCGCGGCTTCGGCATGATTGCCGACGTCTTCTATCTCGTTCCATGGTGGCCTCGTTGGCCCTCGGGAAAACAGCAGACTTCCTCTACTGGTGTGCCACAAGCCGGTCGGATACGTTAGATGTGGTGATGATGAGAGCGACTGGTTTCTGTTCGGAAAGGAACAGACCACTCCACAGCACACTGATGATGAGAAGTGAAATCATTTTGTGTAGAGAGGGAACTGCATGGACATCCGCTCGGTGGTTGGGACATGTGCCTTGGCGTGGACCGTCTTATCCGTTTCGAGTGCGCACGGCTTGACCACGCCGGAAGAGTCCGCCGATCTGGGGCGGAGAGATACGTGGGTGGCCGAACAGCTGCTAGACGCCAACGTACAGCTGCCATTCTCGTTCACCTACGATTCTCTCACATCGCGCAACCTGCTCCCGTCGTGGGAGCACAGAACAGCGCGCGAGGAGAAGAACGCGGCGCGCACGCAGCACAGCATCACCTGGACCGATCCTGGAACGGCGTTGGAAGTGCGATGCGAGGCGGTCGTCTATGCGGACTTTCCCGTCGTGGAGTGGACGGTGTACTTCAAGAACACCGGCACGGAACGCACGCCGATCCTGGAGGACATCCAGGGGCTCGACGTGCCGTTTCGCCTGGGGGGAGAGGGCGAGTTCGTGCTGCACGGGATCAAGGGAGATTCCTGCACAGCAGACAGCTACGAACCTTATCGGCTGACGTTGCTTCCCCGCTCGGTGAAGAACTTTGCTCCACCTCCCTATTCGGGCAAGTCATGTGACGGACCGGACGGATGGCCGTACTTCAACCTGCAGATGGCCGAACGGGGGGTGATCATGGCGTTGGGTTGGCCCGGTCAATGGGCCAGTTCGTTTGTTCGTGACGAGGAGGACAGCCTGCAGGTGACCGCCGGTCAGCAGCTCACGCACCTGTCACTCTTACCCGGTGAAGAGATCCGCACTCCGCTGATCTGCCTGTTGTTCTGGCAGGGATCGGATGTCACGGCTGCGCAGAACCTCTGGCGGCGCTGGTACATGGCCCACAACATCCCGCGTGTGGACGGGCAGCCCGTCACGCCGCTGGCACAGATTCAGGTCAACGCGGCTGAAAACGACATCGCATACGTACAGGCGTTTCTTGACGCAGGAATTCAAGTAGATCTCTGCTGGCGCGATGCGGGAGGAACACACACCTGGTATCCGAGCAGTTCAGGACCCTATCAGGACGCCAACATCTGGCTCAATACGGGCACCTGGGATATTGATCCGGCCAAGTTCCCTCACGGCTTCAAGCCATTCACTGACTGGATTCATGCGCACGGGATGAAGTTCGTTCTCTGGTTTGAACCCGAGCGTGTGGGTGATCCGAATTCCTGGTTGGGCCAGAATCATCCCGAGTGGCTCTTGCCGGGCCAATCTCATGGCTCTCTGCTCGACGAAGGGAACCCGGCCGCCCGCCAATGGCTGATCGATCATGTAGACTCTCTGGTCAAGTCCCAGGGAATCGACTGGTATCGGGAAGATATGAACGGCGGAGGTCCACTGCCTCCGTGGCGTCAGCATGACGCGGAGGACCGCCAAGGGATGACAGAGAACCTCTACGTCCAGGGGCACTTGGCTTTCTGGGACGAACTGAAGCGGCGAAACCCTCATCTGTGCATCGATTCGTGCGCCTCGGGGGGACGCCGCAACGACCTGGAGACCATGCGGCGTGCCGTTCCCCTGCTGCGAAGCGATTTCCAGTTTCCAAACATGGAAGGGGTCGTCGAAGGCAATCAGGGGCACACTTACGGACTGTCGTTCTGGCTGCCTTTCCAGGGGACGGGAGTCTACACCTATGACCCGTACTCGTTTCGCAGCTTCTACCTGACCTCGTTCGGCATGGGCGGGCTCAGTCCCGAAAACAAAGCAGCTCAGCAACAAGCCTACGCCGAATGCCGCAGAATCGCCCCCTGCTTACTGGGTGACTATTATCCGCTGACTCCCTATAGCCTGCAGCTCGATCAATGGATCGCCTGGCAATTCCATCGTCCGGAAGAAGGTGATGGCGTGATTCAGGCGTTTCGGCGGCGCGACAATCAAGAGGCGTCCAATACGTTCTGCCTCCACGGACTCGCTCCGGCAGCCGATTATGTCATCACTCATTTCGATGTGGATGGTACAACACGCGTCTCTGGCCGAGAACTGATGGAACGTGGACTGCGCGTGCCAATCCCGACAACGCCCGGCGCGGCCGTCATCACCTATAGCCGAGAGAGGACAGAAAGATGAGATGACAAGGGGATCAGGACGAGATGGCGCTACCCTTGTCTTTTTGTCACTCCATCTTTCTGTCTTCACCGCTCGCGTATAGCGCGATTATCCCAGCTGCTGAGTCGCACGCGACTTCTGGTACTCCTCCGAGACCTCGGCAATCGACTCTTCAATCAGATCCATACCCTTCTGAGCAACGTCATCGGGCATGATGATCGGAGGGCTCATGCGGAGGATGTGCCCGGCAGGGATCCAGGCCAGACCTTTCTGAAAGGCTTTCTGGTAGACCAGCTTGCCCGCTTCGTCGAACGGTTCCTTCGTCTTCTGGTCCTTCACCAGTTCGACTCCCATGAGGCAGCCCTTAACCCGGGTGTGACCGACAATCGGATAGCGCTGCGGCCAATCCTTCATTCGCTCTTCGAACAGGGTCTCAAGGTGCTGAGCGTGCTCCAGGAGTCCCTCTTCCTCGATCGCTTCGATCGAGGCCAGCGCGGCGGCGCAGGCCATCGGATTGCCGCCATAGCTCGTGGAAGCACTGATCTTGTCGACCGCGTCGGCGTAAGGAGCTCGCACGACCATGGCGGTCACGGGGAAACCGTTCCCGAACCCTTTGCCGAGCGTCACGACGTCGGGCAGGACGTCCCAATGCTCCATGCACAGCCATTTGCCTGTGCGGCCAGCGCCGGTGAGGACTTCATCGGCCACCAGTAGAATACCCCGCTCGTTACAGAATGTGCGGAGCTGTGGGAAGAAGTCGTCCGGAGGCATCACGCTGCCGGCCCAACCCTGGATCGGTTCGACGACGAAGGCAGCCACCTGATTCGTCGTCGATTCAGCGATGAATCGATCGTAAAACTCGAGATATTTTTCCGTGTCGAGGGAACCGTCGCTGCGCGTCCACCACGGTCGGTACACGTCGGGGCGAGGCACCATGTAAAAACCGGAGTTGCGACCAGGGCCATTGAACTTGTTCATGTTGGCAAGGCTGACGGCATGGCCGGACTTGCCGTGGAAATCGCGAAAGCAACTGATGAACTCATGCTTGCCCGTGGCAGCGCGGCAGGTGCGAAGTCCGGCTTCCACGGCGGTCGTCCCGCTGTCGTACAGCTGAATCCCATGGAGGTCACCCGGCAGGACGTCGATCATTTTTTCGATGAGACGGGCCTTAATCTCGGTGGTGAAATCATGGCAGTTCATCAATTTCTTCGCATACGTTGCCACGGCCTCCGAGACCTTGGGATGGCAGTGGCCCAATGTAGTGACGTAGATGCCGCTGGAGAAATCGATGTACTTGTTGCCGTCGACATCGGTGAGCACGCAGCCCTGCCCTTCCTCGAAGGCAACGGGAAACAGGCGAACCTGTCCCGAGAGTCCACGAAAGTGCTTCTCCACGCGACCATGCAGCGCACAGCTCTTGGGACCCGGCAGCGTGCTGGTGATGATGCTCGGAATCTGCGTCAAGTCCACTGCATACCGTGACGGATCATAGCTCCCCACGGAGCCACGTTCCGGGTTGCTTCCAGCGCTTGTGCCATACTTCATGGTGGTCATGGTGGTCTGATTCATACTGCCAAGTCAATCTTCTCGTTAGGTCAATGGGTTGCCCTCTCCGCATACGGGCCCACGCCCGATCGAAAGCAACCGATTCTGTCTGAGGATCGCGGGAAGAAGTCGTTCCCATGGTTCGCCGGTCTCCCACGCTCTGGGCGAGCGCGGCTACAAGAGAAACGCCGAATGTGTTCTTCCCTCGTGCCTAAGTACAACCGCGTACACCGGCACTCATTATGACGAAAAATGCGCATTCACACTACAGGAGCGCACCACCGCCGAAGTTGCCGCCAATGGGAATCCTGGAATCCTCGAAGTAGTTGTCGTCGATCAGACAAGGAGTTGAGACTTCGAGGACCAGGGCCGGACCGAGCCCGGTGAATGCATGTGGCATCCAGGGCTCCACAAGAAGCGAGTCTCCCTCGACGAGCGTCCTGGTCTGGCCACCGCAGTTGATGCTCACCGAACCCTTGACGATGAAAAAGGTCTCAATCTTCTTCCTATGCCGGTGCATGGGACAAGTCTGAGCGTCGAAGACGAAGAGGTATTTGCCGCAATACCCCGCGTCAATCTCGTTACAGATCCAATATTCAATCAACCCCACGCGCTCGAATTCACCGAGGCCGAAATCCAATACTAACGGGTCGACTCGGGGCATCGTCAGATTCCAAGCCCGAATCTGCTCTTGAAAAGCTGCCAGGGCAGTCTGCCGGAGTGCTGGCGATACGGAAATGCTGAGCCCTTTATCTAATTCATCCATCCCAGAGTGCTCCTTGATTGAGGTTCAAAGCGTCTGACTGTTCCGCCGCGGCCGATCTGCGGGCAGGAATCGACAGCGTGCAGCGATCCAGGCGGCGGAGGCGCTGTCGACGTCCTTGAACCAATTTGCCGCGACCGTCGCAACCAGTGCCGCTCCGAGGCAGGCCGGTTCCGCACACGCCGTCACGACATACTCAGTTCCCAGAGTGTCCGCCTTGATTTGCAGCCACAGATCGCTGCGAGCGCCTCCTCCTGTAGCCACGATGCACGAGGGCGCTGACTCCACGAACAAGGCATCGGCCAACTGGACCAGTTCGATCGCCGTCGTTTCGAGAAGAGCACGGACATAATGTCCGTGCCGATGCCTGGACGAGGCGTGCTGGAACCCCTCGAGGCCGGGATATCGATCAGCCGACGCGTGAGCCATCAGGCCATCGGCACCTGAGGGCACATCGGCCGCCTGAGTAAGCAGGTTCGGCAAAGTGCAATCGGAGGCATGAACGCGCTGGTACCACTCCAGCACAGCGGCCCCGCTGTCGCTGAAGGCCAACTGATAAAACTCCCCAAGTTGATATGCCGGTCCCATGCAACAGCCCGGGCGAGGATGCCACTGTGTGCAGTGTGCCAGCAGCGCCAGGACCGTACCGGTGGAGTCGACGGCGGGTGCCACGCTGCCCAACCCGGCGCCCAGGGCGGCCATGTAGTGATCGAGCCCACCGGCGACCAACGGAATTCCCAGTGGCAGCCCCAGTCGACATGCCCCATCCTGTGACACGACGCCCAGTGTTTCCCCGGTAGGCCGGGGCGAGGATAGGTATCTGGTGGGAATCCCCAGGGCACTGCAGCCAGCCTCCCACCATGTGCGTGCCTGCACGTCCCAGAGACCGAGAAGCGAAGTCGTACTCTGGTCGGCGCAGAACTCGCCAGTGACCCCATACGCGAGGAAATCGGAAATGGTCAGAATGTGAGCGGTTCTCTTCCAAATCGCGGGGGCATGCTGTTGGAACCAACAGAGCTTGGCGGCCATGAATTCCGCGGAGAACAGGCCCAGGCCGGTGGTGTGCAGAAAATCCGAACGGTTCCACAAGTCGACGAACGGCGCGGGCTCGGGAGTGGCACGCCGATCGGGCCACAGCACCAGTGGGGTGAGCGGTATGTGGTTGGCGTCGAGCAAGAGAAAGCTGTTGGCCTGGGAGGCGTAACTCAGCGCCACGATCCTTTCGGCGGGAACTCCAGCCTCTGCGCACACCTGCGCTACTGCAGTCCGGAGCACCTGCCAGAACAGGTCAGGGTCCAGTTCGCAGCGATGCTCATCAACACGTTTGGGGACTGCCATGCGGGCAAAGCCCCGCATCTGGCCCAGGGCGTCGAACAGTGCCAGCTTGAAATAGCTGGTACCAAGGTCGATTCCGAGTACACAGTCCATCATGGCGCCGTCACGACTGATAGTAGCTTCAAGAGTTGCAGGGTCTGTTCCACAAGAATCCCGCCGCTGTCTGCGGCGAATACTGCATTCGAGGCTTCGTATCCTCCTTCACGAGCCGCCTGGGGCGTCACGATATAGCCTTGGAGTTCCCCATTGGCCAGTGTAATGAGAAACGCGTTGGGGGCGGCCTGGCGCAAAGCGAGTGCATATTCGACAAAGATCTCGCCGGGCCAACCAATGAAGATGTGATCGCCAATAGCAATCACCTGGATCTCCGCATGCATCGCCGCCCGCTGAATCTCCACTAGACGCCCGTCGGCGGCGGCACGGGTGAGTGTGCGGGTTTCCTCGGTACCGAACCAATCGCATTCCGCTGTTCGAATCTCCTGACGCGTCGCGCCTGTAGTCCGCAGCTGCTCGAGACGTTGTCGGGCACAAGCTTCCTTCGCGTCGGCTTCGGCAACCGGACCAAACTGAGCGGGTACGAGCGTCGCGACGGTCTGCAGCACGCAGATCGGGGCCCTCGGACTGGTCACGGCGAGTCGGAGTGCTTCTTCAGCAACGCGACCAAGCAGGCATCCCAGGCGTTGCGCTTCGTCGAGCGTATTGGCGCGCGTGACGTGGCGCGGGCTCTGATTGCCCGAAGCGCCCATGTGGTAGATTACAGGACAGTTGTCACCCAACAGGTGCTGCTGCAGATAACGACGAGCAAACGCCGGAAAGTCGCCGCTGACGACCGTCGAATCTTCATGCAGCACGGTGGGATGCATCGCACAGACCAGCATGCAGCCAATCGGAACCTCGGTCGCAGCAGTTTGAGCCAGCAGCAACGGTATTTCAGGGTCCGCTGGTCCATCGGGATCGCGGCGATTCGTTCCCACCTCACGGGTGCGGCAGCGGGTCAATGCAACAGTGGCCGCCTGTGCAGATCGCACGGCCATGATCCCAGCCCTGACAATGCCATCCTCCAGCTGCTTGAGGTACTCCGGAGAGGCTTTCGGCACAACCGGATCGCCTTCGTTACTGATGTAGTTGACGGTCACCGGTCCGGAGTGCGTATGGGTAGCGCTGATCAAGATGCGCGACGCCGAAACGCCGGTCTCGTGCGCAATCCGCTCCCGAGCGCGGTTCGCGAGGTCACGCCCCACGAAGATGACATCGCAGGCGATGAACAGCACACCCACCCTATCGCTTTCCAGATAGAGAGCACAGCTCAGCAGCGGATCGTGAACGGCCGTGCTAAGTCGGGGCACGTGCGGATAGCCGTACAGAAACGTGCTGCCACGCGGAGTGATATCAACCTGGCTGGCTCCGGCCCTGAACATAGTTCGCAAGTGTCCCCAAAAATTCGCCAGAGAACCGCAGAATATCGAATAACCAGCCGCAGAATGAAGAAGGAAGAGAAGGCATAGGGTGAGCGATCGCTACCCCAACGCGGGGCATTGAATCATGTGGTTCTTCCACTTGGTAATTGAACATTCCTTGTTCGGTATTCTGCGGTTCAGAAGCCTCGTTGACCAACACCACATTACCCAAATACTCCTTCATTCCATGGCTGCCGGCTCCCTCTCTGCTGGTCTTCAGCGGGATTCTCCGGACAGTGCCGCGCAGTCGTTCTTCATGGCCTGAATCAGCCGCGGGGCGAAGGACTCCATGCGTCGCAAGCCGTCCTGGACTTGGTCGAACATGGTTTCTCCTTCACCCACAAAGACGTTCTTCGCCAGTGTCTCCTGGGAAGCCGGAGCCGGGATCGCGCCCAGTGCCTCCCAGAGCTGACGGAGGTACCAGTTGTTTTTGTAGTCGTGCGTGCGCTGCCAGTCTTCGTGAGCGCTGATGAAAGCGGCAAACGACGATTTCACGGCGGCCGAGTTGTGGGGGCGTGCCATGGCAGCCCGGTGGAATGCCTCCAATGTCCCCATCATTCGCAACTGCAATACCAGATCACTCACGAAACGCCCCGGATCACCAAAGAGCAGTCCTTGCAGCGGGCCAGGCTTCAATGCGGCACGGTCGATCCGCTCGAGTGCTGCCAGCGCGCTGTTGATCGCCGGCACATCACCCGAATGCAGCGAGCTCCAGCCAGCCACGATCGTCTCGCCATGCCCAGGCAGCAGGTCATTCGCAAAGGCGACATAGTCATCGCGCGTGCAGCTCAACCCCTGAGCGCCCCGGGCAAAGGCAAACGTATTGGGCAATTGAACGCAATGGGTCTGCGCATTCCCCAGTACGCCCAGGCATCCCTTGTTCTGACCACCTTCATAGGCCGTATGGTCGCCGAAATTGGTCAACGGAAAGCTGGGCTCCAGTTCGATCTTACCGTAATTGAAGCTCAGGATGCGCTCGGGCATGGCGAGCGTGCTGGTCAGCAGCGGATCATTCATGCTGGCGATCCACCACGGCTCCAGATGGTTTCGCGCAATCATGTGAACCGTGTCGTCGAACTCCTGCTCAGTACCGCGCCGAATTTCCCCCGTCTCGTAGAAGCGGGCGTAAGCCTCCCAGCCAAAGGCTGCCCAGTAGATCAGCTCCATACCAGGTCGCACTTCGTCCATGATGTATCGGTGGCTCCGCAGAAGCGACACGAAGTCCACGTTCGTCGAATAGGGCCAGCCGCCCGGATCGCTGTCGATGATGAAGATGCCGTCGGCCTCCTTCAGTGGCGTGATGAGTTCCTTGCGAAAGGCCATCAGCTTGCCCCATTCGACGGCATCAGCCGGATTGATCCGACGTTCGGTTCCGAAGAAAGGACGGTCCTGAAACGTGTACTGAGCCGCTTCGTCCTTGCCCCGATTGTTCGGGCAGAGGACGAAGTAGGCCCGCATGGCGAATTGCGTGTGAGCCATGTCGATCACCTTCGCAATACGCTCGAGATTCGCCCGATCACTGTCGGTCATTGGCTCTGGCACCGTTTCAAGTACCGGCCAGATCAGGACCGTGTTGTAGCCCAGTCGCTTGATGCCATCCAGATATCCGCTCCAATCGTCCAGGCTCCAGGTGCGGGCTGCATACGGATGGTTGTAGGCCCAGTGCTGATGCACGTAAATGCCCAGTATCGGGTCGTCTTGCGCGGGGGAATCCGCCGGGGCCGGCAGCGAGGTCACCAGCATACTCAGCAGCACCCCCACAACCAGCGATTTGCCGATCGGTGCAGTTCTCGGATTACGTCTCGCTGTACTCTTCATGGAAAATCACCTCTGTAAGTCGGCGGCGGTCTGCTGCATCGCCTTGAGCAGTCGCGGCGTAAACGTTTCCACTTGTTTGAATCCGTTCTGCACTTGCTCGAAAGGGGTGTCGCCCTCGCCTCGATGATAGCGTTCGGAGAAAAGCCGTCCGTAGGTTTCTGCATCCACCTTCATGAGTGCTTCTTCCATCCGGGGCCAGTACCAATTGTTCTTGTAGTCGTGGGTCGCTTGCCACGCCCCGACCGCAGCGACGTAAGCGGCCAGCTTGTCGCCAATAACTCCCTTCTCTGCACCGTCCAGTACGGCCGTGCGGAAGGCCTCCATCGTAGCTCGGACCTGGAGCATTTGGGCGAGGTCGCTCACGAACCGCTGCGGATCCCCGAACAGGAGACCTCGGAGATCGCCCGGCGGGAGGTCCAGGCCCTGCAAAGCGGCCACCTTCGCTCGTGCCGCTTCGATGGCAGCGGGATCCACGTTGTTGATCGCTTCCCAACCTGCGACGATGGTTTCACCATGACCGGGGAGCAGCCGCTCGGCAAACGCCACGTAATCGTCGCGCATCGGTTCCGGAAGGTCATTTGCGCCACGTGCGAAGAGGAATGCGTTGGGCAACTGGATGCAATGGGTCTGCGAATTGCCCAAAGTCCCGCGGACTCCCTTGTCCTGGCCGGCGAGGAAAGCCTCGTGCGTCATGAAGTTGGTCAAGGGGAAGCTGGGTTCCCCTTCAATCATGCCATATCGGTAGGACAGAACGCGGTCGGGCATACCTAATTCATCCGCCACGTGGGGCCCGCGGCCACTGGCCAGACCCCATGGCTCCGGATTCACCTTCGCCAGCCGCTGGATCGCATCCTGGATCTCCGGCGACTCACCCATGGCAAACTCTCCCGTCGCGTAGAAGCGGCAGTAAGCCTCCCAGCCTGCGTGGATCCAGTAGTAAAGCTCGATCCGCGGATTGAGTTCATTGAACATGGTCCGATGCGAACCCAACAGCGCGACAAATTCGGCGTTGTCCGAATCCGGATACCCACCCGGATCGCTGTCGATGATCAGCACACCATCCACTGCTTTCAGCGGCGTGAACAACTTCTTGCGCCAGGCGATCATCTTACCCATGGCCACGGCATCGGCTGGATCGACTCGCAGATCCGTGTGGAAAAAAGGGCGCTGGACGAAGGTGTATTTGCGGGCCTCCTCGTTCCTGGCGATCACGTTGGGACAGAGTGCGATCAGCACCCGCATGTGGAGGTTCTGGTGCGCGAAGTCAATGACCTGCGCGATCTTCTCCAGGTTCTGCTCGTCCGTTTTCGTCAGCGGATCGGGCATGGTCTCGAGCACCGGCCAGATGAGAACCGTGTTGAAGCCGAGTTTCTTCAAACCGTCCAGGTAGCCTTTCCAGTCGTCCAGAGTCCAGGTGCGAGCAGCATACGGATGGTTGTAGGACCAGTGCTGGTGGACATACATGCCGATCATCGGAGGCTTGTCCCAGGAACTTTCGGCGGCCGAGCACATCTCGGATGGCAGTGGAAGGACGGCGGCCGCCAGGACGAGGAGGACAGCGTATGTGCGAATCATGATTTTCGAACCTCCTGCAAGCGGTTGACCAGCACGGCGGCCAGGATCAGGCCACCGCGCACAATGTACTGAAAGTAAATGTCCAAGTTGAGCAGCGTCATTCCGTTCTGGATGACGCCGATGAACAGAATACCGACGAGCGTACCACGCACGGTGCCAATGCCGCCGGAAAAACTGGTGCCGCCGATGATGACCGCTGCGATCACGTCCAGTTCCAGCCCCTGAGCCAAAGTAGGTGACCCGCTCATGATGCGAGATGACATGAGCACGCCACTCAGTGCGGCGAGTGCACCGGTGATGGCAAACACGAGGATCCGCACTCGACCTACCTGGATGCCCGACAGACGCGCTGCTTCGGCGTTGCCCCCCACGGCATAGACCGCCCCGCCAAAAACCGTGTAGTTCATCAGGAAATGGATCACGGCGAACGACAGCAACAAGACGATGGCGGGAAACGGGACACCGTAAATGTATCCCCCGCCCAGCGAGCTGTACCAAGACGTTTTTATGGGAATTGGAAAGCCTCGTGTGATCATGAGAGCCAATCCCCGTTCAGCCGTGAACAGGGCAAGCGTCGTAATGAACGAAGGCACTTCGAACTTGACACGCATGACGCCGGTAAAGACACCGAGCCCGAATCCGACGGCAATCGTCACCGCGATGGCGAGCGTCGCGTGCAGGCCGGCTTCCATCAGTCGAGCCACGATGCAGGCGGAAAGCGCCACCGCAGAGCCCACGCTCAGGTCGATCTCCTTGGCGATGATGATCATGGTCATGCCAAAGGCGATGATCCCCAGCATCGATACCGCCCGCAGAATGTTGAGCAGGTTCTCCATGCTCAGGAAGTTGGGTGCGCGAACTGCCAGGCCGATACAAATCACCAGCAGAACGCCATCCATAATCGACCGGTTCCACCACGAATTGGCTTGCCTCGCGAACAGGTCTTCAGCCATGCGATCGACCTCCCAGCAACCGACGGTGGTCCACGCAGTACTCGAACAGCTGTTGCGGGGTCACATCGTTCGCCATGACTTCTCCTACCAGTCGCCCATCCCGCATGATCAGAATGCGATGGCAGACGTCGATCAGTTCTTCCAATTCGCTCGATACCAGAATCGTGCTGATGCCCTTCTTGCCAAGATCCCAAATGAGTTGAAAGATCTGCTGTTTCGCCTGGATGTCAATGCCCCGCGTCGGCTCGTCCAGCAGTAGCACTTGAGGTTCTGTGTTCAACCATTTCCCGACCACAACCTTCTGTTGATTGCCACCACTGAGCGTCGAGACGGGGGATTCCGGATCGCGCAGGGCGATGCGTAGTTGGTCGATCGTGCCATCGACCACTGACTGCTGTCGACTCTGCCAGGTAACTCCATGCCACGACAGGCGCCACAGACTGGCCAGACAGAGATTCTCCCGCGTGCTCCGGTTGAGCACCAGACCCGATTCCTGACGATCTTCCGGTGCCAACCCCACCCCCAGGCGGCACATGCGACCTGGATCGGGGCGCGCGACGGCAATCCCATTGACTATGATCACGCCAGAATCGGCACAGTCCGCACCACAAATCGCTCGCAACAGTTCCGTCCGTCCGGACCCCACCAGACCGGCGATGCCCACCACTTCTCCCCGCTGAATCGCTAAGGAGACGTCGTGTAGCTTGTCTTCGCGGCACAACTGACGTACCTCCAGCACCACCTCCTTACCACAGGCGAGATTCTGCGGGCGGTGCCGCGGCACAACTTCACCAAACATCAAGTGCGAAACGGTCCTGGGATCCGCGTCTTCAACGGGGATCGAACCCGCCAAGACGCCATCACGCAAGGCGGAAACGCGATCGGCAATCTGCTGAAGCTCTCTTAACCGGTGTGAGATATAGATGACGGAAACCCCTTGGGCGGTCAGCTCCCGCACCAGTCGGAAGAGACTCTCGGTCTCGTGGTTGGCCAGCGACGACGTGGGTTCATCCAGCAGCAGCACACGTGGATTGAACGACATGGCTTTGGCGATTTCCACCATCTGCTGTTCCGCCATGCCAAGCGTACGCACGGGCCGGCGCGGATCGAGGTCAAGGTTCAGACTCTTCAAGAGGTTCGCCGCCCGGTCATCTACGGCGCGCCTGTCAACGCACATGCCTCCCCACCTGGTCGGGAGGTCGGCCAGCAGGATATTGTGCGCCACCGTGAGTTCCGGAACCAGACTCAGCTCCTGATACACCGTGGCGATGCCCTTTTGGAACGCATCCCTGGGAGATCGGAGTTCTACGGACGCACCGGCGACCCGCATGTGCCCACTGGTCGGTTGCACCGCGCCGGAGACGATTTTCACCAGCGTGCTCTTGCCGGCCCCGTTCTTACCGATCAAGGCGTGAACTTCGCCCGGGAGAAATGACAGACTGACTCCCTGCAGGGCCACGGTGCCCGGATAGACCTTGCGGATATTGACGACTTCCAGACTGGGTACGTCGGTCATGGCGGCTGCCCGGCTATTGGGTGCTGCTGGTCAAACTCTTGAGCGTCGCCAGGTAAGACTCGACCGACTCCGGATCGGTGCGACGGAAGAGTTTGCCGGGCATGGCCACTTTTTTCTCCACAGGTTCCTTCTTGATCGCCTGGACGGCCGCGGTCACGGCCTGACTTCCAATCTCAAAGGGACTCTGTCCCGTGACGGCCTGAAGTACGTCGTCTTCCGACAACAGGAAGCCGCCAAGCTGCTCACTCATGTCCGTGCCAAACACATAGACGTGCTTGCCGGTGTTCCGCTTATTGGCGGCGGTGGCCGCATTGACGGCCCCCACCGTACCTCCTTCATTCGCAGCCCAGATCAGATCGAGATCAGGGTGAGCGGTGAGCATATTTTCCACCAGCGCCGTCGCTTCCGGGGCCAGCCACGCGTCTTGTTCCGTCACGATCTCGACACCGGGCAGCTTCGTCACTTCGTCGCGAAACCCCTGCACTCGCTGACGAGCAGGTTCCGGCGCGAAGGAGATGTATTCGACGAGTGCGATCCGGGCTTTGCCCCCCAGCTTCTCTTCGATGAACGCCCGCGCCGCCTCGCCGGTCCGACGTCCTAATTCGACCTGGTCACTCCGAATGTTGCTGGCCGCGAAATCGGCGTCGAGATAACTGTCGTAGGTGATGACCGGAATCCCTTTGTCAAACGCCCGCTGCAACGCCGGGATTGAGCTTTGAGCGCTCAGGGGGGCGACGACCAGAGCGTCGACCTGGTTGGCCAGGTACGTGTCGATCAGCGAGATCTCCTTGTCGAGCGTGCCGAAACTGTTGTTCAGCATCAGATTCACGTCGTGCTTCTTCGCCGCGTCCTGCATGCCATATTCCACCAGCCGAAAGTACTGATCCTCCTGAAACACGATGGCACCAATGGTGGTGCGGCCGTCGTTGGGCTTGGAGGACGGCGTGCAGCCCGAGTTAAGACCAATGCTCGCAGCCGCCAAGAGAAGAACCAACGCACTGCGGTAGACAAACGAGAACTTGATTCGATGAGGCATGACAGTCTCTTCACCTAGGCTCAGCTCGGTTTCCTAACTCCAAATCGTGCCACTGTGGCATCCCGGCACCGCTATCATACCGTCAGGATCCGGACATTGGGCCCCCCCCTTGCTCGGCAGGGTCTTTGAACCGCTTCTTGTGAGGTGTCGCTGCTCGCACGGATTCCCCGATAATCAACCTGGTTGCACGAGCCACCGACCCGAAGAGATTCTAGGAAGGAGGATCTCACGCCAAGGCGCAAAGACGCGAAGGAGGCTGGGGGTGCGAGTTGTGGATCGCGCGGAGGGCGAGCAGAATCAAGCGACTTCGGGACCTCCCAGATACGTCGACCCGCGCTTCAGAACGTCAGGATTCAGCGCCGATCACGCTTTCTCTGGCATCACACGTCACCCAGGCATTCTGGCGAGCGGAGGTCCGTGCACAGTCCATGAGATACTGCACGTATGCTCCCTGGGACAAGCCCGGATCGCCCGTGTCCCCTGCGGCGACGGCTTGCAGGAAGTTGGCCAGGCAGGCGACGTGGATTCGGAGCCAGCCGACCGTGAATTTTGGGCCCGGAAATGGCGATGCCGGCGAGGAAAACCGCTGGCCCGTGGGGATCGCCGTCCACCCCTGCACGGCGCCGGTCGACGCCGCAGAACTCCTGGCATCGTAGGCCTCCAGATAGTGGGGCGACATGCTGTTGAAACGCAGCGCGCCTTTCTCTCCATGGATTTCGAACCGCAGTTCGTCTTCCGTGCCGGTCGCGATCTTCGTCGCTTCCAGGTGGCCCATCGCGCCCGAGGTCAGGCGTGCCAGGAGCATGACGCAGTCTTCCGCGTCGACCTTGACTCGTCTGCTCGGTGCTTCAACGCTGGGTCGATCAGGATAGGCGATGTGGGTCGCCGCCAGTAACGAGGCATAGTCTCCCAGCAGGAAGTTGGCCAGATCCAGCACATGAGAAGCCAGATCGGCAATGACACCACCCCCGGCTTCCGCCGAGAGTTTCCATTTAAGCGGGGCTTGCGGGTCGGCACTCCCCGCATGGAGATAGGCGAAGCGGAATTCGAGCACCTGGCCGAGAAAGTCGGCATCGATCAGTTGTCTGGCACGCATACTGGCCGGGAAGAAGCGGTTCTGAAAGGTCATTTGCGCCGTGCCGGTATACTGCGGCAAGGCCTTGAGCACTTCACGTGCTTCGTCCATGGTCGCCACGAGCGGCTTATCGCAGTAGATGTGCTTATTGTGCGCCATTGCCGAGCGAAGAGCTTCCTTGTGCAGGTGATTCGGCGAACAGATGTGCACCACGTCAATCTCGGGGTTCTCCGTGATGTCGCGGAAGTCTGTTGTGGCGACGTCTGCATAAATCTGAGCCCTTGCCCGCTGGGCCGTCTCCATTCTGCTGGTACAGACATGCGTGATGCGGCCGCGCACAGCCAGCGACTCGTAGAACAGTGGCAGGTTCACGTAGCCATAGGCGTGCACTTTGCCGATGAAACCGAATCCAATGATCCCCACGTTAAGCGTCTTCATGGCGGCAAATGACCCTCCTGCAGTTGACGATCGTGTTTGGACCAGCTTAACCCAGTTGCGACTGAGCGGCTACCGTCGTGATGTAAAACGCCTTCGACGTGAGGGTTGTGACCGATGTTCATCACCGATATCGAGCGACTCCCGTGCTCTTTTCGAGGACCACTTCGGTGCCCGCGCAGGATTCTCGGGGGGAGAGCATAGCTGCTGCCTTTTTCCGCTGCGAGCGATTCGAAGACGCCCTGGAGAGTCTGGTATCTTCTGGGTTTGTAAATCCGAAGGACGAGCCGCTAACCGTCACGTTCCGCGCAATGTGTCGTCATCAACTCGGCGATGCCTACACGTCCCGAAAGCTGCTGGGTCAGGCGCGGGAAGGGTTTGCTGCACAACTCGCCGTGCTCGACGGACCAGAACTGCCCTATCAAGATCGGGCGATCGTCTGGGCCATGGTGCAGGTCGCCTTGCGGGAGGCGGAAGCCTTGATCGGTACAGCACAAATCCCGGCAGATCCAAGTGCGCCGGGCAACGGTTCCATAAGGTTTCCGACTGAATCGCCGGCCCGATGAAAGTAACGAAGCGCGAGCGAACAGGAACGCAACCTGATCCCGTTCCAAAAGCAGGCCGCAAGAAATTGTCAGCGAGGAGAGAATCCCCCGACTCGATTGTTCGAGCCAGGGGATTCAGGGGCTCATCTGGCTGACCGCTCGCTTGGCAAGTCCCTTTACCGGCGAAGTGGCCACCAACCCACAGAAGTCAGCGGCTTCCGGCAGTCGCGGCATGCTGGAAGGCATCCAGGTCAGCGCGGGCTCGGCGTGTCAGCGGATGGGAGACACTGCGATAAGCCTGGTAGCGGGCGTCCAGAAAGCTTCGGGTCCAGGGCACCCACGGCTCGAGCATCTGAATCGTTTCTACTACGGCTGCCCCGTTGATGGCATAGGCAACGCCCAGCAGCGCCGTCAGGCGTTCGTTGTTGTAAGCATATGCTGCGAACGGCTGGGAGAGCGCCGTATACAATCGCGGCGCAACTTGTCGGTCACGCCTGGCAATGTCTTCGGCCACCAGCAGGGCGAGTTCGACGGTGTGGGACAACCCCCACGGATGCTGCTGTAACATCTGCAACATTTTCTCGAGTTGCTCTCTGGCGCGGTCGAATTGGCCTTGGCGCCACAGCAGATGAACCTCGATCGCCGCCGCTTCCACGGGAAAATAGTCGCGCAACCGTTCGAGCAGTGGCAGCCCGCGCGCGTCCCCCTGGTCGGCATAGCCCAGGGCCAGCAGCGCTACTTCTGTGGGGAACACCGGCTCATAGCCAGCCGACTCCCAGAGTCGTGTCATGGATGCCGGATCGCCGCTGTTATAGGCTCGCAGTACCCGAGCGCGCGTGCCACGATGTGTTGTCGCATCTGGTGACAAGTGTGTGTCGTTAAACCACAAATTCCTGAACACCTGCTTGTGATCTTCGACCAGTTCCCAGTTCGCCTCGCCGCCAACATGCGCGGGTCGATCGGCATGTGCCTCTCGAGCCAGCTCGGACAAACCATCGATCGAGAAATCCGTGTGCTTTCCCAACGTGCGGGCGAACCCATATTCGACCAGATTGTGGTCATCCGTGTTGGGCGGCCACGGTGTGTCGGGGGTCCAATGGTCGAGCAGAGTGGGCCCTGCGATGTATCTCGCCAGCACGCCTTCCAGGTCCGTTGCCCGCCAGGCATAGGCCACTCCCGAGCGAAATGGTCTGACTTCCAGCCTCGCGCGCAACGTGGCGAGATCCAGAACCATGGGCTGAGATCCACATACCAGCAGCAGGTCGCCACCCTGCGACTGCCAGACCTCGACGGCCGGGAAGACGCTGCGCAGAGTCGACAAGACGACGTGCACCGTCTGCAGGTCCACTTCATAACCCTGCAACCACTGCACAAACAGTCCATCCGCGGCCAGGCGATTGCGGCAGGCCGTGTAGAACTCCTGCGTGAACAGATTCGCAACGCCAGCCCGGTAAGGATTGGAGGGCTCCGATGCAATAATGTCGTAACGTTCGCGACCAGTCAACAGTACCTCGCGGGCGTCGTTGTAAACGCGGTGCACCTTGCTGTGCTCCAGGACATTGAAATTGACTGCCGCGCAACACCGCGCCATTTCGTCAACGGCTGGTTCCAGCTCCACCACGTCCACACGCTCGATCGAGCCGACTTCAGCCAGCCAGCCAGCGGATTCACCCGTCCCCAACCCCACAACCAGCGCGCGGCTGGGCTGGCCATGCAAGAAGGCTGGCAACAGACCCAACATGATCTGGGTCCCCGCATCGCCCAACGCGTCGCCATCGCTCTTGCCATTGACGAAGAACGCCAGCGAGTTGTCGGCGACCAACCCGATGCTTGCCTCGACGCCGTCCGCCTGCCATACGACATACCGCCGCCGGGAGTGCATCCAGTCACGCCACGCGTTCGGAGTGCGCTCGGCCGGTAAATTAAATCGCTTCGCACCGATACCGCTATGCCGCCACACCGCCGTCGGACCGTCGGCCAGAAGGAGCATCAGTGAGATCGTTGCCGCAGCCACGGGAAGTGCGAGAGGGCGTAACTGCCGCCACTGCACCAAGGAACCACCCGCTGCCTGGCGGGCCGCTTGAACCGCCGCGGCCGTGCCGGTGAGCGCCAAAACGACTACGACCAGACGCCAAGCTCCCGGAGCGCTGAGCAGAGGCAGAACTCCAAAACCGCCAGCCAAAGAGCCGGCAATCGCGCCGGCCGTATTCCACGCGCCACACAGACCCACCTGACGACCGATCTGCTGTCGGCCCTGCCCCAGTAACGCCACGAGGATCGGGTATTGTAGGCCAGCAATCAGGGCCGTCGGAAACACGACCACTCCGGCGATCGAAGCCCAGTCCATGACACTCCCCAGAAACGAATCGCTCTGCTCGGCCCACACGGCCGATTGCACCGCCAGGCGATCGCCTAAAGCGAAGGGCACGGCAATAAGTACTGCTTCCAGGCCGCACGTCAGCGCGAAGGCGCCCAGCGTTGGTCGGCGACGGCGAAAAATCACCGGATAACAGGCACTTCCGATGCCAATGCCCAAGAGAGCGATGGCCAACAACAGGCCGAACGTATAGGTGGTTCCACCCAAGATCGGCCCCAACATGCGATACCAGACCAGTTCCATGAGGAAGAAGGCGAACCCCACCACGGCCGCAGCCATGTATATCAAGGCGTGTGGGATCGTCGTGACGTTCGGGCTCTCGCTCTTGCTTCGCTCTTGTCGAGACAGGAGCTGAACTGTGACCTGCTCAGGCTCCGGCGCCGCGGCCTCGATGTGCAGACGCCGCGACAAAAACCAGGCTCCAGCACTCACCGCCAATTCAACCAGGCTCGCCGCCCAGAGAGTATGTCGTGTTCCCAGAGTCGGAAGCAGCCAGAAGGCGGCTCCCGCGGCGCCAGCCACCGCCCCCAACGTGTTGAAGGCATACAGAACCGCAGTCCCTCGACGCTGATGATCTTGCTGGCCCGTCACGGCTCGAACCGCGGCGGGAAGCGTTCCTCCCATGAGCACCGTAGGGATCGCAAGCACGGCTGCGGCACCTGCCAAACGCGCCGCCGTAGCGCCTACCAGCCCTAAAGCCGATTGCCCTCCCACGGCAATGTACATCGATCGAACCAGGCCTATCGTCCAGGGGCTCGCAGCTGCCGACAGGAAAACGCCCAGTTCCAGCAGCGCGTAGAAACGCAATGGGTTGCGCAAGCGGTCAACACGGGTTCCCCACAGCGCACTGCCAATGCCAAGCCCCCCCATGAAGATGGCTACCACGGCGGCCGAGGCAGCGGTGGAGGCCCCGAAAATGAGGCGGAATTCCCGCATCCACCCCACCTGCAGCACCAAGCTCCCCAGACCCGACAGAAACAACAGGACTGCCAGGAGAAAGGCACCTGCCGCACGGCGTTCCGCCCCGAGTTGCATGCTCGCTCCACAACTGTACCGAGCCCTTGGGAAAACCATCACTTTATGTTGTACATGTTAGCATCGTAGGAGCGCAATGTGAAAGTCCTGCAAGCACAATCAGACCGACGTGCGTCTCGCTTTTCCAGGACAACTACCTTCACACGAAGCGTCGATCCACCGCACCATGGGTCCCCGAGTCGAAAGACCAAAGCTGTTGTGAAACCGTACCACAGCAACGTGACCGGCGGAAACTGCCGCCCGATCAGTTGTGGATTCGGATCTTGAACTGCCGACGAACCGCGTCGACATCCTGACCAGTCCTGAGATTCTGTAATCGGGTGCAGATGACTTCGAAGGCACTGGGATCGTTCTCTATCGTGATGACCTGCCGATCGCTCTTGATGCCCACTGCCAACGTTGTACCGCTTCCCGCATAGAAATCCATGACCAGGTCGCCCGGCTTCGTACAGATATCCATCAGCATCTGCAGGAGCGCTTCAGGTTTCTTGGAGTCCTTGAAGTCGCAGCCGGGACCTCCCTCACGATAGATCGTCGGAACCACTTCGGTGTAGTCGATGTCGTTGGAAGGTAGAATCGGACGTCCGGCCGTCGCGAGCGACTGGAAGTAGACCCCACTCCTACGTCGCTCGTTGCCGGTCTGGAACCATCGATATCCCAGGCCGTCGCATTCCAGTCCCCACACACGGATCAGAAGGTCCGTGCCGATCCGACGCAGATGCGACTCGTACCACTCCCCGGACCAGTTCGCAGTGGCGAGCTTGCCGGCGATTACATACCGCCGAAAGCCGGGCTCCCCGTTGGACGTCTCACTGAGCTCATATTGGTGTGGGCGATAGATCTCGACTTTCTTCCCCTTAATTTCTCGAACTTCCGGCAGTTCAGTCAAGACCTTGATGACGTACTTGAACTGGTCCAATCGAGGGGGTCTGCGAACCGTGTGGAATCGCGTTCCTCGTTCGCGGCGGTAGATCAGCAGATATTCGAACACGTCGTGAAAGGTGGCATTGATCATCAACTGCCGCTCAACGTGTCGGATCTTGATGGGAAAGAGGCCCACGAACCGTTCGGCACCGAATACAGCGTCGATCAGTGGCTTCAGATTGAAGAGTTCCGTCTGGTTGATCGAGACCGCGAGAAACCCGGTGGAGTCGAGTAGCGGCAACGCGTATTCGATCGTCGGGCGGATACTGCTGCACCAGTCAGCACAGCGATCCTTGTAGTTCCGCCTGGCTCCTCGATATCGCTTGGTGTTGTACGGCGGGTCGAGGTAGATCAGCTTCACTTTCCCAACGTACCTGTGGACCAGAGTCGGCAGCAAGGGCACACAGTCGCCGTGGTACAGTTGGTGGACGAGGGCAGAGGATTGCCGCGCCGCCTGGGGTTTTCCGCTGCCCTCAGGGCATGGCTTGGCTTCTCGCTGTTTCAAGGACGCGGACTGGTGATCGTGGCCCGCCCCGGTGGATGTGGTTTTCCGTGCCATTGCTGGCGCCCTTCCTTGTGTGGTCTTCAATTACCTGGTGGCCCCTTCCCCCTGAGATCCCCTTCCGGCACTCGACCTTACGGCCCACGATCGACGAGCACAGCGCCGTTGAGTACCACGCCACGCGCTGGCAGCTTGTCGGCAGCAGGACATGGTGTCCGGGCCAATTGGCATCGGCACAGGAGTTATGATACCAGACAGCCGGTGCGTGAGCGGATGGCAGCAGGACTTTTGCCCGAATGTGACCCCGCGGGAGAAAAGCGTGATGAAATCGAGCCTATGTTCTGGTTCGATTCTCGTTGCTGCCGTGGTTCAGCACAACGCAACGATCGACGTACCAGCAGAGGGTGATTCACGGCGTTTGCGGGTGCGGGGGCGGCGACTGCACGTGTGTTGCATCGGCGGGCGAACCCCAACGCTCGCGGCACGTCCATTCGCCAGCCAGTACGGGCACGGAGACGCGCACGAGGAATCGAACGCGACCTGGAATGCCAAACCCATTGCGCGTCTGTCCACACGCTAGACCACGTTTGCCAGACCGCCGCGGACTGTCTGCCCACTGCCCCCAAAACCGCGACCAACGCGCGGTCTTCCGAACACGTCCTTTGCCGCCAGCCTGCCTGGCAGACTGTTGAACGCTTCAAAGATCGCGTCGGCGCACCATCACATCCGTACAAGACAGGTCCAGTTCATTGGCAGGATGGCATAGAAAACCCCTCTTCGGGCGACGACACCGAGCACGTTATGAACACCATCGGTGCGCGCGTCCGAAGACAACTCGCCATTGCCGCGTCGCGAAAACGGACTTCACGGCATTGCATGCCTCAGACCTCAGCCAGAACCGCGTTCTCGCAATGCCAGGAACAGACGCGATGAGAACACCGTCCGATGGGCAAATCAAGCCACTTTCAGCCAGGAAAGTGACGCCTCCGCTGACGTGCGAATCACTGCCTTTCCCAATCAAGTGCCTTCTGGGTAACGAGAACCAAGGCTCGTTGCGGCTGCGCTTGAGCATCCTGAAACAGCGCTGGTCGATAATCAGCACACGATACTCGGAATGGTTCAAGCAGCGATACAAGTGCTCCCGCCGTCACCCTCGATACAACGCGCACGAGTGGAATCGGTGGGAGCGTTTGCAGGGCAACCGAGTGGGCCGGCCCCGGCGGTGAACGATCTCTAAGCATTCGCTGCCTAACAGCGCGGCACGCTCTGCTGATCCTGAACCGTCGCTGTGATCCGATGCCAGGCCACTACCTAGAAACCACAGAATTCCGCAAACAAGCGGTGAAATCCCCGCTTTTCTTGCCGCGCGGGACGCCACGGCAGGTGCTCATCGACACGTTCGAACAAGTCCTTGATTTCGTATTGGCACGAACTTTGCTTTGGCCATTCGTCGAGTCGTGCGCGACAATTTCGTCCAGCTTCGCGGGCGGTAGCTGTACGTGCGGCGACGAGGCGTACCCTTCCTTCTGTGCAGGCGTGAGGTGTGTTTAGAACTGGAAAGTAACCCATGAAGAAAATTGAAGCGTTGATTCGTCACTTCAAACTTGATGACGCCAAAGAGGCGTTATCGCGGTGCGGTGTCCACGGCATGACGGTCACCGAAGTACGAGGTTTTGGTCGACAGAAGGGTCACACGGAGAAGTACCGCGGGGCTGAGTACACCGTCGACTTCGTACCCAAGATCAAGATTGAAGTTGTCGTGTCGGATGGGGAATTGACTGCCGCCATCGATGCCATCACGCAATCGGCCCGGACGGGACAGGTGGGTGACGGCAAGATATTCGTTTCCGAGCTGACATCGGTCGTCCGGATTCGCACGGGAGAAACGGGCGATAGTGCGATTTGATTCGGGACAATGTCCTTCTGGTCGGATCACTGGTTACTGAGAATCCTCGAAAGGTTGACCATGTTACACTTTTGTAAGCGATGGAGCGGACTGATTGCGGGAACGCTCTTGCTCATGGCCCTCTGTGCTACGCCGGCGTTCAGCCAGGACGACGCGGCGGTAGCCCCGACGGCAGACGCGACGACAACAGAGACTACGATAACAGAAACGACGATAACAGACTCGGCACCAGCGGCGGCCGGTCCCACGACGGCTGAACTGAAAGTCATCGCGGATACGCTGTGGGTATTGATCGCCGGCATGTTGGTGTTCTTCATGAACCTCGGTTTTGGCTGTGTCGAATCGGGTATGTGCCGGGAGAAGAACTGCGTTAACATCCTGTCCAAAAACTTCATTGTATTTGCCGTCAGCTCGATCGGTTTCTG
This sequence comes from Pirellulaceae bacterium, assembly GCA_041752115.1. Classification (GTDB taxonomy): domain Bacteria; phylum Planctomycetota; class Planctomycetia; order Pirellulales; family Pirellulaceae; genus JAJRVM01. Next base: position 27,949 of record JBGSHS010000210.1, read on the forward strand.
GCTCATTGGCTGGGGACTCATGTTCGGATCCGGTAATGACTACGTCGGCACCAGCGGGCTGTGGATGGTCAGTGGGGCGGACAACAGTCCGGCGACGCTCGAGGCGTATCAAGGCGATTACGGAGCGCTGAACTGGACCGGCGTGCCGCTGTGGGCCAAGTTCTTCTTCCAACTCGTGTTCTGTGGAACGGCGGCCACGATCGTCTCGGGTGCCGTGGCGGAACGCATCAAGTACATCTCGTTCATTATCTTCAGCTTCGTGATGGCGATCGCCATCTATCCGGTTGTGGGACACTGGGTCTGGGGTGGTGGCTGGCTGCAAGCACGCGGATTCCTTGATTTCGCGGGTTCAACGCAGGTCCACTCGATCGGTGGCTGGGCCGCCCTGGTGGGCGTGATCATCCTCGGTCCCCGCATTGGCAAGTACTCGAGTTCGGGTAAGCCAACCGCCATTCCGGGCCACAGCATGAGCCTGGCCACGATTGGCTGTTTCGTGCTCTGGTTTGGTTGGTTCGGTTTCAATCCAGGCAGCACGATGGGTGCGGCTCCGGCCGACATCGCGGAGATCCTGGTGACCACGAACTCGGCGGCTGCCGCTGGCACCTTGAGCGCCACGTTGGTAGCGTGGTTGTTGCTTGGCAAGCCTGACATCGGCATGACACTCAACGGTTGCCTTGCAGGTCTGGTCGCGATCACCGCCCCCTGTGCCTTTGTGACCGTTCCGGTTTCGGTGCTCATCGGTTTGATTGCCGGAGCCCTGGTGGTCGTGGGCGTGCTGTTCTTTGACCGCGTGAAGTGCGATGACCCGGTGGGCGCCACCTCGGTGCATCTGCTCAACGGCGTCTTCGGCACGCTCTGTATCGGCTTGTTCGCCACCCCGGACCGGCTGGCAAGAGCAGGCAATCCCGCCGCCAAGGCCGGGCTCTTCTATGGTGGTGGAGTTGAGCAACTGATGACGCAGTTGACGGGCGTGGTGGCCTGTGCCGTCTACGTTGTCGTTCTTTCCCTCGTGGCCTGGCTGGTCTTGAAAATGACGCTGGGCATCCGCGTATCGCCGGAAGAAGAGCGTGAAGGGCTCGACATCGGCGAGCACGGCAACTCAGCCTACCCGAACTTCGTCAAGGCGGAGCCGTACTAACGCGATTTTGTTCTTCGCAGGTCTTGATTGAGTCGCCGGCGGGCGGTACACACCTGACGTGTCCCGCCCGCCTCGCTTTTTCCACAAAATAGACAAGCAGGATCGTCCAGCGACTCGCCAGGATCGAACGGGTGGCGGCGGTCGTCACCGAGGCGTCGGAACCGCAGAATATCGAACAACGAAGGTCTAATCGCCCAGTGGGAGAATCCCGTCTACCGACCGCAGGGAAGTCAGCTCAGCACCAACTTGCCTGCAGTGCAAGTCACGATGAGGAGAATCGAACTCCTACGCCTCGAAGGCACGACGTTCTGAACGTCGCCTGTCTACCAGTTCCAGCACATCGTGATTACGCAGCGACTCGCCCTGGAGGTTTCGGCTCGGCCGCTCCACCAATTCGCACTCCACACCATTCCCAGAGTGGCTCGCCAAGGAATCGAACCTTGTCTAACAGTTTCGAAGACTGTCGTGCGAATCCAGCACACTCGCAAGCCATCAACAAAACAGTGTCCATGTCAGGAATCGAACCTGATCTTCGACCTTCGCAGGGTCGCGTGCGCATCCACTACACTCCACGGACAGTTCTCCATTCCCCGTAGCACACGGGGAACTCAGTCCCCCATCTCCCAGCGCCCCTAACGAGAATCGAACTCGCCACGACTTGATCGACAGTCAAGCTCCACCACCAGATGGACTCAAGGGCGTAGTCGCGGCAGTTACTGGGCAACCGCTTCGCTACGAGCCGCGCCAACCCTACGTACTCCCAAAGCCCGCAAGTTGGCCAGGCCTTCTCATATCTTGCGAATCAAGAGCGTCCAGCGAGAATCGAACTCGCAACTTCTCCCTGGCAGGGAGATGGGTTCCCACTACACCATCGACGCCATGGCTCGCTCAACCCGATTGTCAAGGATGGTGAGCGCCAAGTGAGCACCGAACTCGCGCAGTCGCGTGTCACAAGCGGTGTCATGCCACCAGCCCATCTGTCCTGATTCGTGCAGTGGGATCGGTGGGCATCGAACCCACATCGGCCGGTGTAAGAGACCGGTGCATTACCCTGTCTGCCACAATCCCCTAAATCCTGAACTTTCAGTCGGCGTGAAAGGAATCGAACCTTCGACCTTCGTCTTATAAGGACGCTGCTCGGACCATCGAGCTGCACGCCGCAAAGTGAGGCCGGTGGGATTCGAACCCACGCCCTGCGGATTAAAAGTCCGCTGTGCTGCCGCTACACCACAACCTCCAACCTGGTTATGGCAATGCGTTTCAATCGCTGCACAAGCGTCATCATCTCGTCTCCTCGTGTTCGCATCTCGCGTCAGTGATCGACCTGAGAATCGAACTCAGCGCGACCCGGTTATCAGCCCGGCAGGGACCACCAGCCCTCGACCGTGCTTTGATCCAATAACCAGGCTCATCACGTTTTGTTTCAACTGGCTTCCAGCAACCCCGACCACCTTCCGGACGGTGCCCGGAGTCGAACCCACCCTGCTCGACTTGAACAACCGATGACCTCATCGAAAGTCGAACGGGCCGGGCGATGCGTGGTCGTCGAGCGCACGCGGGCCGGGAGCTGCGAGCAGCGACGGTCACCCATCGAGCGCAAGGTTCCCAGCCGGTGCCAGCGTTTCACCACACAGACGCAGTTCACGTCCGCACACGAAAGAACCCGGCGTCCCTTACCCTTGTGACACCGGGTTCATAATGATCCCGTCGTTACGCGACCGAGTGTCACAAGCGCACGCGGAGGGTCCAGGTGTTCACCCGCTGGCGGGCGATACAACGGTTCCCGCTGCATGCGGATATCTCGCTCGATCGTTGCAGCATCATGATCGGTGCCCTTGTTCGTTTTCGACCACCTTCGGTCACGTGTCTGTCTCCATTAGACGGCAGAGGCTCTTGAAAGGTTCGCCAGAAAAGCGTTCGCTCTTCCTGACCGGATATGGGATGTTCGGGGGCCGGGATTTATTCCCGAAAAATTGGAACCCGGAGAGTCGGAAACTGTCACCGCGACTCGATGACGTTTGTTCGGCCGCTGCCCGCTGATGGATGTGGCCCTTCGCTAAGACGCGTTTTCTGATCATCGTCTCGTCACAACACGAATACGCGGCAACCACTGATTTGCCAGTCCTGTTCACAGCGCACAGTAAGTGCTCTTACCATCCTTGATGGTTTCCAGGACCTTGATGTGTTTGATTCCCTCAGGCGCAACGCTCCTATGAGTAAGATGACCGTCTGCACCAACCGCGTAGGGCCCCTAACCGCGGCAAATTCCGAGGCACTGGCCAGCTGTCGCTGCCCCTCAAACCTGCGAGAATGGAGCCAGCAGGAAACCGCCTTTGTAGCCCTGCTCGCGCAGAGCATGGGAAACCGCCCGCAGTCTGGTGACGGCATCGACAATTACGGAAGTTATTTTTCCCGCGATCCGAAGTTCGGTCGCCGGAGACTCAGGGTCTTTCTCTCCATCGGTGATGGGAGTGCACAACATGAACGATCGACGGATCCTCTGGGCGTGGTTTCTCGCGTTCCTCCCCCTGAGCGCGGATGCGGGCCCGCCGACCCCCCTCGCTGCTAAGCTGGAAAAACGCTGGCTCTTCGTGTGGCGCGACATGAGCGACAGCCAGGAGGTCGATCGGGTCATTGCGCGCCTGCCGAGCGCGAAAGCGGCCGGCTATAACGGCGTGGTGTTGTCACCGAACATTCCGCCGGCCAAGGCAGTCGAATTGCGAGAAGCCGCCAAACGGTACGGGCTCGACCTCGTGGCCATCGTCATGGGCAATTCACGGGACCGCAACTACATGGAAGGCCTGCCGGTGAAGAATGCTCTGTTCGTTGCCCGAGACGGCGTGGCGGTCCATCAGCCGGACACTCCGACGCGTGTCGCGAACGGCGACTTCGAAGAGTTCACCGATAATCACTTCGCTCGATGGGGGTTCCAGGATGACGAGGGTATCACGACTTTCGTCGACACGGACGTCAAGCATAGCGGCAAGGCATCGCTGCGCATGGAGGGCATCGGAAAGAACCCGGATCGCCACTGCCGCATCATGCAGACAATCAAGCTTGTACCCTACCGGCAGTATCATATCTCCGTGTGGGTCAAGACCGACGCAATGGACCCAGCCGACCCCGAAGTTAAGCTCCTGCGGACGGACAACGGGGGAGGTATCAGCTTTCAGACGTTTCGCGCCGAGCGCACCCAGGACTGGCAACGTGTGGACTTGGTCTTCAACAGCAGGGACAACTCCGAAGGCAATCTCTACCTCGGGTCCTGGTATGGCAAAGAAGGCACGCTGTGGTGGGACGATCTTACCATCGAGGAGATCGGCCTGGTCAACGTGTTGCGCCGGCCCGGATGCCCGGTGAGTGTCTGCGGCGACAGCGGGGCGGTCTACGAAGAGGGCAAAGACTACCAGCGCATCGTCGACCCGCTGCTCCACCCGTGGATCGCCTTCCACGAAGCGCCGGTGATCAAATTGACGCCCGGCACGCGCATCGGCGAGGGGGAACGCTTGCGCGTGTGCTACTACCACCCGATCATCATCTACGAGGACCGCCTGACGAGTTGCATTACAGAGCCCAAGATTTTTGACGAGTGGCGCGACGAGGTCAAGCAGGCCGATGCGCTGCTGCACCCAGCCGCCTTTCTCATGTCACACGATGAGATGCGCGTGATGAACCACTGTGCCCTGTGCCGAAGCAAGAACATGTCGCCCGGCGAATTACTCGCTGACAATGTGCGCAGGGCGGCTCAAATCATTCGCGACCAGCGGCCGGACGCAGGGATCTGGGTGTGGAGCGACATGTTCGACCCCCTGCATAACGCCGTGGACCATTACTACGCCGTGCATGGTACGCTCAACGGGTCCTGGAAAGGGCTCGATAAGGATGTCGGCATTGTCAACTGGCACGGCGGGCTGGAAGGGAAGAACTGCCGCTTCTTCGCCGATCTGGGCCTCCAGCAGATCTTGTCCGGCTACTACGACAGCGACACGAACGGCGACGCGATGGCCAAGTGGTTAGCGAATACTGCGGACGTGCCCGGCATTGTGGGGGCCATGTACACGACCTGGGAGGACAAGTATGACGCTATGGACACCTGGGCACGTAAGGCGTGGGGGGAGTAAGTCGGAGATTCCCAAAGGGCCAGACGTCCCAATAGAAATGGAAAGCGCCTCGCGCTGCGCGAATCAACCGCAACAGAATATCGGGCGTCTCCACAGACAGGGACGCGTCGCCACATCCCGGCCTGACCACCCTTCAGCCCGATTCACAAATGGCGTGCTGAGGAGCTTCGCCCGTGCATCCCGCCAGAGAAGACAGCTTTCCGAGATCAGAGCAACGGAGTTCTAGCGACTGAGCCGCGACACGCCGACCCCCACGAGCTCCGCTCGTGCGGTGCATCAGATGGTCAGCTACCGCGCCGCTCGCCCTCTCCCTCGCTAACCCCCACGAGCTCCGCTCGTGCGGTGCATCAGATGGTCAGCTACCGCGCCGCTTGCCCCCTCCCTCGCTAACCCCCACGAGCTCCGCTCGTGCGGTGCATCAGATGGTCAGCTACGGCGTTGCCAAGCGATTCCTGACCGCCTGCATTGAGTACTCGCCGAACGTACCGACGTAGAACCCCGAGCTCCAGACGCGTTAGAGTCGCAGCAGAGGTGAGAGGTTGTTCCGATAGCAAAGCGTGATCTCCAGCGGTGCCGTGTCCGGCTCGGCCCGCAACGCCGCGTGGAGATGACTCAGCATGCCCGACAGCCGAGCCGCCGCGTGCCCTTTACGGTCAGCGATCCGCAGAGGTCCACAGCCGGGTGGACGACGGTCAGCTCGGCCATGCGTTACGCGAACGGCGGGTCCACGAATTGCTCCTTCGCCACCTGTCGCTCCCGATATACCTCCACGTCGCGCCGCGTATTCTCACCGACGCATCGGACCGCCACCTTCCGGCTGAACGGGACTCGGAGACCGGCCGAGCTGAGCGCGTAGGCCGGCCGACCTAGGATTTGCGCGCCGTCCTCGGTCCCGCGGTATTCCCGTACTCGCAAGCTGTCCCGCTCCCAGTGCGGCTTCGTCTTCTCGATCCATTCCTGGACCGAGTCTCAAGCGAACAAGGAGCCCCGCGACGGCCAGCCGGTCCAGGCATAACGCAGTTGATGCGCCGCGTCGGCGACCGCCGGTTGGTACAGCGCCGTCGGTGCCTTGACGCGGGACCTTGGGTCGTGGCCGCACCGGTCAAGGTGCGTGGTGGAACCGACCCTGGCTGGACTGCTCCTTCGAATGCTTGACGACAGGTACGAGCGATTGTCGCGATTGCCTTAATCATAAAATCGCGCGACTTCGAAATTCGTTACAGAAAAAACGGCAGAGATTCCGTACGCCGGCTGATTAGGGGTGAGGGGGCGGCGCTGTAGCTCACCATCTGCTTCACCGCACGAGCGGAGCTCGTGGGGGTCGAGGAAGAGAGGAGAAAGCGACGCTGTAGCTCACCATCTGATGCACCCACGA
>JBGSHS010000211.1:0-66056 GCA_041752115.1 Pirellulaceae bacterium
GTTCTCCGGGTCCCGTGGTGGCAGTATACCCTTTGGATAATGCATTGTCCTATATCACTATTTCGGAAACGCCGGGCAGAATCGGACCTCGACTGCCGATGCCTTAGGGGATTTCAGGTCCATGGGAATCCAGGCTAGCCATCTGTCGCGGTGTGCACGAGCGGTACCATCCGGCCAAGCACAATCCCTGGAATGAAATCGAGTGTGGCGACCACTACGCGCGTGGCATGGCCAGCTGGGGCGTGCTGTTGGGGCTGAGCGGGTTCGGCTACCACGGACCACAACAGCACCTGTCGTTGGCCCCTCGTCTCACTCCGGAGGCGTTTCGGTGCGCGTTCACAGCAGCCGAAGGTTGGGGCACGGTGAGCCAGCAGCGTAAGGCAGGCGTGCAGCACAACGACGTCGAGGTCCGTTGGGGTACGCTCCCCCTCTCGATCCTCTCGCTGCAAATCCCCGCCGGCAGTCGCCTGCGCCAGTCCAGCGTGTCGCTCGACGGCCAACCGCTCCAACCTCAGGTTCGACAACTCGGCGATCGAGTGGAATTGACGCTACCGCAACCCACTACGATCCGGGCAGGGCAGAAACTGTCTGTCGAACTGACCGTCTGACGGCCGATGCAATAGCTGTCACGTGGGCGATTTTTCCCTGCCGACCGCTTGGCCCCGCGCCGTGCGCTGGGCCGCGGTGCAGGGCGACCTTCGGGCAGCCCGGCCAGCTTAACCTTACCAGTCCCGCATCCAGCTGCCGCTGGCGGAACAGTTGGTGGGGCCGCTGCCGTCGCCTCCAGAATAATCCTGGCGAACCGGCACTGATAACGAACTGTCACTTCGGAGTCACGGACGTGTACGGTGATGACTATCTGAAACGTAATCTGGCTGATCCCCCACGACACGTATCGACAACCGTGGTGATCCAACTGCTCTTTGGTGGCGTGATTGGCCTGATGGGCTGGATTTTCTTCGGCTTCGGCATGATCTTCTTCTGGATCTTTGCCATGAACACCGATCCACTTGCCTGGTGGGACTTCAGCGGTCCTCTCGAGACGGCAACGGGAACCGTGACCGCCGTGGCCGAAACCAGCTACAGCGAGGGAGGCTCGGAACACAGCAAGGGCACGCCGGTGCGCGCGTGCCACTATCAGTTCCGTTACCAGGGGAACGTCGTGGACGGCGTTTCCTATCGCACGGGCACGACGGCCGACGTCGGCGACAAGATGATTGTTGAGTTCCCTCCAGGTCAACCGCACCGCAGTCGCATTCGAGGCTACCGCACGGCGCTGTGCAGCTCGTGGGTCCTGTTCGTTGTTCTCTTCCCTCTGTTGGGTCTGTTGGCAGTGGTCGGCAAACTCGTCATTGGCCTGCGGCAACGTCACCTGCTCAAGTACGGAGAGATCGCCCAAGGTCGACTCGTGGCCAAAGACCGAACCAATACGGAGATCAATGACCAGCCGGTTTACCGACTGACGTTCGAGTTCGAGACGTCGCTCGGCCACACGGCCCTGGCGGTCGTGAAGACGCACCACACGGCACCCTTGGAAGATGAAGAAACCGAGACCGTGCTCTACGATCCCGCGCGCCCTTCGTTCGCGACTACTCTCGATCATCTGCCCGGCGCTCCACGGATTCTTGACGACGGCACGGTGACGGCCAGCAATACGCGTTTCGCTTATCTGTGGCTGATCATTCCCGCCGCATCACTCATCGGTCACGGCACCTACTTCGTGCTGCGGTATGTCGTGTAACACGTGCCGCGACTGCACCGCAATTCACGCCATGACATTCCGGTACGAAGTAGCGGGTGAATATGGAATGCCACAATGCGACCATGGTCAATGCGACAGTTGCGAGAGAACTGGGAGGTGAATTAAGCTCGGTGGAGAATTAGCTCAGCCCCGTAGCGCTGCCAGATTTCCTGCCCGGCACATCGCGATTTCATCTTTTTGTCACCCGATCATTCTGTCCTCCTCGCAGCTGCATATCTGCAGACCACCGGAGAAGACGCCTCAGAGCAGCAGCCTTGGCCGCTGACAGGGACCGTTACTTTGCGGAAACAGACCGGATGGGCACACGCCTTTCATACGACCAACTGGCCGAGCTTATCAACTCGCACCTCGATGCGCTGGTGCTCTTTGGGCGGCAGTGGTCATGCGAAGTGGCTGCGGACGTGGTGCAGGAGGCGTTCTTGCGGCTGGTTCGCTCTGTGCGAAAGGGTGATACTGCGGAGAATATCGTTCCCTGGCTTGATCGCGTTGTGCGAAACGAGCTGATTACGCAGTACCACGATCGCCAGTTCCACAACGTCCTGTGATCACGTTGGTATCAGCCTACCAGAGGCAAACGTGCCTCCGTTCACGCCAGCATGATCAATTTTCCCATCGCATGATCGTTTTCTACCGGTACCGATGGTTCCTGGACATTGGCAGGAGTCACAGCCGAGAGCTACAGTTGTGCAGCGTTATCTGCCACGAATCGACTGCGCAACTATTATCGTCGCATGGTTTGCACTGGGGAGTAGAAAGGATGGATCGCACGCCAGAAAGCCACTTTCACCGCCGCACTCCTCGTTTCGGCCTTTCCACCTTCCTGGTCCTCGTCACGGCCGTCGCTGTCTCGTTCGGACTCTTCACCCGAGAGTGGCATCGTGCCCATCGAAAGCAACAAGCTGCTCAGAAAATCGAATTGTCGGGGGGACGTGTCACTTGGGGCGAACCACCAGCGGCGAAGAGCAAGCTCTTTCGAACTGTGAAGTCTCAGGCGACCGTGAATAGGCGCTCTCAGCGGCAGCATTCTGCGTTCGCTGGCCTGGGGAGGAGGCGACGGATCCATGCCATCAGGCCATCGTGCAACCGCTGTGCCAGGAGTGTGTCCCGGCTACGCTCTGTCGAAACGAGCTTTTCTAACGACTCGAGTAAGCAAGGGGACTGGGAACCACTTTGGGGATCGGGTATCGTCACGTTGTGGGCGTCCGCGCATCATGGGCTTGGCAGGACGAGATCAACAATCGTGATTCTGCGAGACACCGCTGCCAGTGACGCATGAAGTCCAAATGATCCGTCGTCCCGCCAGAAGCCAGTTTGGTCGTGCTTTTTTTTGCGGGTTGGTTCGGCATTCGATATTCGTCAATCGTCATTACGTTCGTCATTGGGTACTTCGTCATTCGTCATTACACGACGTTGTAGCCCAGTCGAGCTCGCTCATTCCGCGTCCGGTATGCGTTGATATCGCGTCACAGGGAAAACGTCATGAAACACACTCGCATCTCACGTCGCAGCTTTGTACGCACGTCCTCAGCCGCTCTCGCAGCGGCAGCGCTGCCGGGCCCCCTGATCTTGACTCATGCTCAGGCCAGTTCCGCAGCGGCCAATAGTCGCCTGAATCTTGCCCTGGTCGGCTGTGGCGGGCAAGGACGCTGGGTCATGAAAGGGCTGCTCGGCTGCGGCGCCAACCTGGTCGCGCTGTGCGATCCGGATAGCCAGATGATTGGGCAGGCGCGAGTTGACGCTCTGGCGTCCGGTGGCGAAGCCACGAAAGCAGCCAAGGCATATGAAGACTATCGCCAGTTGCTCGATGACGCGGCGACATTCGACGCCGTGCTGGTGGGCACGCCCGACCATTGGCACGCCCCCTTGTGCAAAGCGTTCATGAAAGCGGGAAAACATGTCTACTGCGAAAAGCCGTTGACGCACTGCGTGGCCGAAGCACGCGAACTGCGCGAACTGTCACGGACCTGCAACGTCGTCACCCAGATGGGCAACCAGGGAAGTGCCAGCCAGTCGCTGCGCCGTTGCATGGAAATCATCCAGGCGGGCGTTCTGGGCCCGGTCAGCCAGATCTACGAGTGGGGCATCGGAGTGATGGCCAACGAAGGGAGTGCGGAAGGGGAAGATCCCGTTCCCCAAGGTTTCAATTGGGATCTGTGGGTGGGACCCGTCACGCCGCGTCCCTTTAAGAAGGAGGTCTACCATCCGTTCCAGTGGCGCAACTGGTTCGATTTCGGCAATGGCGGATTGGCCGACATCGCCTGCCACAGCATGAACTTGCCCGTGCGAGCGTTTAACCTCGATTATCCGAACCAAATCGTGGTGAACATCCAGGACGGAAAGCAACTGGCCGACAAAGCCGCTGTCGAATTCCATTTTCCAGCGCGCGCTGATCGAGAGGCAATCACGTTGCACTGGCAAGGCAACGGCCTTCCGCCAGCCGATGCGATCCGGCCAGTGCTCGATGTGTACGGCGACGAACCGCCGGGCGGAGTGCTGATCGTGGGCGAAAAGGGCTGCATCTACTCCAACCACTGGAACGAAGGCGCCATGATTCGCCTGGAAGGAGAACCTCGCCTGAAAGGCTTCTCCGAACATGAAGCGACTCGCGACATCCCCGAGACGCTGCCGAGAACGGCCAGCCACGGGCAGGAGTTCCTTGACGCGTGCCAGGGCCAAGGCAAGACGTTTTCCGACTTCGAGCTCGGTGGCAAGCTCACCGAAATCGCCCTGGCCGGCGTGGTCGGGATCCGAGCGGGCCGGACCCTCGACTGGGATGGCGAACGAATGGAAGCGACCAACGCCCCCGAAACCGCTCGGTTCATTCACGCCGAGTATCGGTCCAAGTGGCTAGTTTAGATCAGGCTAGATTGAGGGAGATAGCCTTTCGCGCAGCCGCACCGATTGATCTCAGAGATCTCCCTGAGCGGTTGTGACGACCGGTTGTCCACCACGAAGAGCACCAAGGACACGAAGAGCGCGTAAGTCGCTTGTTGATTCCGTTCCTTCGGCGGATCCAGTCGAACCCTATCGGTGCGAGTCGTCGCAGCTCGGAGTGCCTGCCACCGTCCGCCCCTTGGCGCCTTTTCTTTGCGCCTTGGCGTGAGCAACCGTCAGCCGAATGTTGCGTGCCGCGACGCGCTTCTGGCACAATGAGCCGCGTGATACTCGCTTCTCGCGCACGAAGGTACTTCCGGTATGCTAGACCACGTGCTTCGCATGTCATCCGTCTGCCTCGAGAACGACCGGCACCGAGTCGAAGTGACGCGAGAGCATGGAGTCATCACACGAATTCTCGATAAGCGAGGGCAACTGGAACTGATCCGCGAGCCTCGCCTGGCGAGTAATTTCCAATTCGCGCTTCCAATTCCCGGCCGCGAACCGTGGGAGACGATCGAAGCGAACTAGATCCTCGGCCAGCAGCAGCAACTGGGTTCGGCAGACCTCGACGGACAACACCTGACGCTCCGCTGGCCTGGTCCGCTCACGAGCCGCACTGGTCTAATGTACGACGTCTCGGTCGTGGTCGAGATCACACTGCAGCAGCAGGAAGTGATCTTCGCCATGCAGATCGAAAACCAAACGCCGTACGTAATCGGAGAGGTTTACTTTCCCATCCTGGGCGGCACCATCGGCTTGGGGAATACGCGACGCGAGTTGCTCGCGACTCAACTGCGACGTCCGACCCGCTCGGGAGTGGCCGATTCCGATATCTTCGTCCACTTCACCAACATGTCCCCCTTTGGCGATCAAGGAGCCGAGCAGTTCTATCGCTATCCTCAAGACCTGTTGGAACCGTGGATGGAACTATCGAATCCAACCCTGAATCGCTCGGCACTGCTCCAAAGCGATGATCCTGACGATCGACCACGAGTGATACATCTGGAGATGTGGCCCGGCGTGGCAGCAACAGTTCGGCAGGACGGCAACTGGCCGCGAGCAGCCGAACTTCAGGGGTTACCTTCAGGCGTACAAATCTCGTGGGTTCATTTCGCCGACCATCCACCGGGTAGAGCCTATCGGGCTGTACCGGTGGCACTCCGATTTCAGGAAGGCAAGCTCTAACCGAACGGCCCCCCCCGCTGGCGCGCGGCCAACTGGGAATGACAGCGAGCGGTAAGCCGCCGGAATAACTACGAGTGAATATTTCCGCAGTAGTGCCCTCGTTCTGCGGGTGGAAGGTGGTTGCAGTTGGACGCTCCGATCTCCGGCCAGAGATAGGGAGAGGTAACGCCGTTGGGGCCACGACACGCGAGCATGCGTCGATGTTCCGGCTTGATGGTGATGCGTTGTGACTGGTTACCGCCGAGAATCCGAAGGCGGCGGGAACCGGTAATCGTGACGTGACCGTTGGGACTTGACGGCAGGTTGTCCCAATCCCACAGGAAAGCCACGTGGGCTCCTCGTTCGCCGTTGCCCACGACGGTAACGCACCCCTTGCGCGACTCGGTCAAGGCAGTGAAACGCCACAGTCGAGGCACGATGAACGAATGGGCACCGGCACTGCCGGTATGACTGTAGCCTGCCCGATGCAGGCACCAGTTGGCAAACGCCGCGCACCAGTCAAGCCGGCTCGCATTTCCTGGAATGACGCCAGGGTCCTTGACGCGCCCGCCGAAGTAGGGCGATGCCATGAAGTACTCCTCGTCACGGCTCATGTGGAATTCCGCTATGCTTGCCTGTCCGCTGCTCATGGTGGCAATCGCCGCGTCCCAGTCGTTCATTTCAGCTTGCGCGACCTGCAACCAAGGCGGCCCACCTCCCGCAAGTCGTAACGGTTCAGAGGACGTGGATCCGCTCGGACTGCCAGTCAAACCCAGGACCGATTGCATCTCCCGCCATGTGCGTGGACCCAGCTTACCATCCGGATCCAGCGGCCGATGTCGGCCCTGCCAATCGGCCACCGCGTCGGCAAATCTGTCGGAGGTGGGACAACTTGACGGAAACCCTAACTCCGTCAACACTTCCACTTCGTATGCCAGCCAGCCAACCTCCCGACCATGCTCCGTGTTGTACCGCACCGCTTGCGTGCGCTCCGCTGCGGAGAGCGTCATAACGTGCCTCCTGTTCGCTGATGAGCCACTCGCTCGCGACGTGAGCCTGCCCCCGACGTCGGGCGCGCTCGCACCATGCTCACGCCGCGACCTGCCTGCCAAGTTATGTTGTCGACCGGCGTCCGACACGGTTGCGGGAATTATTGGGAACTCGTCCAACAAAAGCGATAGGCTGCTTGCGGCGTTCTGGCATCCATCCACTCAGGCATCGATCGACGTCCCACCCACTTCCCCCCCCGATTGAAACACGGAGTGACGACTTCGGTCGGTCTCCCAGCGTCCGGAACCGTCTTCGAGTCCCCGACATAACCACCGCTTCACGCGGTGGAACTTTTCCGAAAACCCCAGAATATTGAACGAGGAGCCGCAGCATGTTGAAGTGAGAGGAAGCGTCCCGTGGGCAACCGTCCGTCGGAATGGCAGGCCCTCCCGAGACCAAGTTCTTTCACATGGAAACTGGACATTCCGTTGGATATTCTGCGGTTCAAGGGCCTCAGTGCCCAATTCCACCCCAGAGGCAGCCGGACCCGATGAAACGGGCGGAATTCGGAGAGCGTAGAAATCGTGGGGTGACCCGAACCTGTTGCGCATCGGAGGGAATTCTGACGGCCCGAATTCTGACATCCTTGAAATCACCCTTCCGTGCTCGTGCCCGTGCTCGTGCTCGTGCCCGTGCCCGTGCTCAGCGCCAGCGGTGCTCGTGCTCGATTCTCGGACGCTCACAAAAACGCGACCGTTCGCTTCATGGCAGTCCGGATTGACACGCACGAGCAGGAGTACGAGGATGGCCCGAATTCTGATACCTTGAAATCACCCTTCCGTGCTCGTGCTCGTGCTCGTGCTCGTGCTCGTGCTCGTGCTCGTGCTCAGCGCCAGCGGTGCTCGTGCTCGATTCTCGGACGCTCACAAAAACGCGACCGTTCGCTTCATGGCAGACCGGATTGGCGAGTACGAGCACGAGTACGAGCAGGAGCAGGAGTGTGCGACCTTCACAAGTGACGGGTTCCGCGTGCAATCACCTGGTCGTCCAACGCCATCGGTCACGACCACTTAAGCCGTTTCAATCAGCAGCACAGGCATGGGACACAACAACATGTTACGGGTCGGCAGATGATTCGACGGACTCATACGATCGGTCGACGAGTCCCAATGGTATTCCTGGCCGGGGCGGGTTTTGTGGCCGCAACGGCGTACGCTCTGTGGATCTCTCGGGAAGATCTGCGGCCGTTACCCATGACGGTCACGAATGGTTCGTTACTCGTTAACGGCGAGCCACGCGAATTCCGACTCGTCATACCGGATGGTGTTCGCGAGGAGACGGATGTCCCGGTCGTTTTCGCTCTGCACGGGGCGCTCGACACCACGGCCCAGATGGCTCAGTACACCGGATTGGATCAACTGGCCGTCGAGGGACAATTCCTGCTGGTCTATCTGCAGGGAAGGCACTTGAACTGGCCGCCCTTTATTCCGCCTGAGAATCCGGACCTCATGGTGCCAGATATCCAGTTTTTTGCAGCGGCGATAGAGGAACTGGTCGAGAAGTACGGAGCGGACCGGCAGCGGATCTACCTGGTCGGAGTGTCGCAAGGAGGTGCCATGGCCAACTTCCTGACCACGCAGTGCAGCGATTTGATTGCCGCGACCGTGTGCGGCTGTGGCTGGTTGCCCGATCCGTTGGGCAGCCAACCACTTGCAACCACGCACAAATGCCCCATGCTCTTCTTCGTCGGCTCGCTTGACGAGCAGGTCTCGCCGGCCACAGTGCGTCGAGCCTGCGAGGCATTTCAGCTGGCGGGACATCCTGTCGAGTTTCGTACAATCGATGGCTTTGGCCACGGCTGGCCACGCGGTATCGAATTCAACAGACAAATCTGGCATTTTCTTTCGGCGCATCGGCGAACCGAGACGCGTGAAAGCGTAGACTCCGGTCAAGCGAGGCAGACAGCTGTCGAATCTGGCCCAACGGCGCCTGCAGAGGCGGTGAATTGACTTCCGTCTGCCGGCAGGTTTCTACTGAGTCTATCGGTCCCGACCGGACGAGGTTGACTGCTCCGTGGCCGGCCGGGAGAATCATGTTGATGAAGCATGAGGGAAGAATTTCTTCGGCGATTCTCTTGTAGCCAAGCTCGCGCAGAGCGTTGGAAACCGCCTGCAAACCGTCGGGCGACGGCAGCTGCAACCGCAGATGTCCTAGTTCCCGCGATCCTGACGTTGTATGGCACGTCGCCCATGGGCCGCGCGCATATTCCGTGTTCGCCACCCCCCAGGATACACCCGATGGATATTTCGAAGTGGATCACTCAGGTAAGGGATCTGAGCTATTCAGCGCTTGCCCAAGCGTCCGGTGCCGTCGGTGCCGGCGTCGGTTTTGTCAGATCGATGGTCGGACGTGTGTCGCTGTTCGGCTCGACTGAGTCCTCGACATCATACGAACACGAACAACTCGACGAGAAGCACTACTTTCTCATTCCCGACCGTCGAAGCGCCACGGCCTACTCGCTGTATGTCCTGCGTTGCCTCCCCGAAGGAGTGCCGCCGATCAACGATCTTCCGAAACGGCGACTGTTTCACTTGCCTAGCGCGCACGCATTGCCAACGGTCGAGCACATCCTGCTGTCTGATGCTCGAGAGGTCGAAGAAGTGGCTCCGGCCTCTCCTCAGTCGGTCGGCACGCGACTCAACGAACTGGCCGACCACATCGATCGGCTGGACGACAAGGTTTTCGGAGGGGTACTGCTCATTGGCGGGCTTGTGGCATTAATCAACCCGCTGGCTGGTGCCGCCGTGGCCATGAAAGCACTGGTTCCTTCGATTGGCATGTTGCTGACCAAGTACGGATTGAAGTACGTCGGCGATGCCGCCAATGCTCGTGACATGGCCGGGCGGATCAAAGCCGCCGAGAAAGAAGTGTTGCAGCAATTTCGCGGTTCAGAAGCCGAGAAGATCGTGAATCCGCTGTTGGCTCAACTGGATCGAGCCCTGGAGACATCGATCCGGCAATACGAGCCGATCCTGGATTTCGATCCGGATACCATTGAGTTTGGTGAGCGGGATCGACGGCGCTTGCTCAAACTCACTTGCCAGGCGATCGCCAATACGTATGAAGATGCCCTGCAGGATCGTTCGTGTTGGGATTCTGCGCAACTGGGCCCGGAGGATATCCGTTTCCTGCAGTTGATTCACCAGATGGCCGGAAGTGACGAGGGATGAATGGCCAGGTTTCATTCGCCGAGAGTCGCATGAGGTATCCGAACAGCAGGGCAAGCTGGTGTAGTCCGCTGAATCATCTCAACTACACAACCTCAACAACGTCTCACCACACGGCGCTCGCATCTTTGGCCGATATCACGTGCACCGTGTGCGAAGCGTAGTCAGTCTCAGGGAATTCACGTAAGAGCGAGAGCTTGAAAGCCACCTTGTTGCCCACAGGAAGCTGGTAGGAGTACTGGGCCGATTGTCCGGAGTCGATGAGCTGTCCGTCGGCATGGTAGTACTCGACGGCAAGTGCGACATCCTTCCAGTTGAGTGGACTCGTGTTCTGTAAGTACCCTGTCACGACGACAGTCGGGCCAGCCTGGGTCTCTCCGAACGACACGCTGGACTGGAGGACCTTGATCTGACTGGCGTAAGGCTGAAACGCTTCGCCACGATCAAACGTCCGTTGGAATGCCAGACCGAAAACAATGAAGAGGATAGTCAGGGGCACAATCAGGACCAAGACAATGACGCCTGGATGATAGAGGGCCATCGAAAGCTTATCTTGCCAATGCTGGCAATAAGGGCACTTTCTCGCGTCGGCGGCAATTTCCCTGCGGCACATCCCGCAGGTCTTATGCTGATTCAGATCCACCATACTTCCACCCCCAATGAGTGTCATGGATTTCAGGTGTTCGATGTAGTCGTGTGCTGTGCGCACGTGCCTCCATTCGTTACCAGAATGGCCCTGACATTTGCTCACAAGTGACACGCGAGTACAAGAGCAAGTCCTGACAATTTCCTTCGAGGTCCTGATGGCCGCCTACGTGGAGCATGCTTCCTGCACATGTCCAGCTTGACTCTGCGAGCACGATTCTGCGGCAGCCTCTTGGGACTCGCATGGGGCGACGCGTTGGGAGCTCCGCAGGAAGGAGGTCTGCTGGAAAGACTGCTGTGGCGTTGCATCACGTTGGGCACCCCGTCCGTACTGCGTTGGACGGACGACACCCAGATGTCCTTGGACTTGGCCGAATCCCTGGTGGCCAGAGGCGCGGTGGAGCCGGACGAGCCGGCCCGGCGGTTTGCGCGGAGTTATCGCTGAAGCCGAGGGTATGGTCCGGTGCCGCCAGGGTCTTGAAGCGCATCCGCCGGGGTAAGGTCCCTGAATCGCCGGTTCGACCAATCTCACGCGAGTGGCCCCCAGCCATATCGCTCCGCTGAAGCCGAAACTGAACCACCACTGCTTCAAGCTACTGCGCCATCAGCCGAATGAACTAAGGCAAAGCCCCAGGTGGAAGATGGTGTGCATCCGGAACGACATACCTGTCGAGCAAAGATAGACTCAAAGGCGATCACAACGCGATCTCCGCTGCCGCAAGATCTTGTCGTTCTGAGAGATCGAGAGATCGCACGCGGAAAGCCAGAGCAGTTGAACGTTACCTGGCGCAGGCGGTGCGAGCGGGTGAATCCGATTCCAGTGTGCACAAAACGGTGAGAACGCTACCGCGTTTGGCGCAAGAAGTCCCGCCCACTGGCGAGAATCGTGCAGTCTCTGCATACGGACGACGAGAGCCAGACTGCCGAGGTTTCGCCCTGCTCATCCGCCGTTCTTCCACTGGCACCTGCCGGGCACCGTACCAGGCGACCTTTCCAATCAGCGAACACGGGTACGAAGCGCGGCATACGGCCGGAGAAGATCCTGCAGCGCTCGTTGTGTGTCCCACATAATATCTGAAGGTACTGGAGACTTTCGCATGAACGGGCTGATCGATAAACCCACAAGTTCCATTGAGTATTCCACTGAGTCGCCGGTTACGCCGCAGCGGCCCGCGGCATGCGACAGCTATGTCGTCCCGCTCCAGCATGCTCAGCCCGAGGAATTGGAGCGACGAGTCTGGAATTTCCTGCACCACCGTCAGGTGGAATCTGTCGACCTACTGCATATCAACCACTTCGGTGGAGGCGTGATTCGTATCCGCGGGTGTGCCGAATCCAGATACTCCAAGTGGTTAATTATCAACTGCTGTCAACGGGTCGCGGGCGTCCGCCGCGTCGTCGACCAAATCCGAGTGGGAAAGACAGCCCAGCATACTCCCATGCGTGAGACACGACCCTTATGCCAATAAATTGAGGTCTCTCTTTCATGATCACGACTGCCCACTCATGTACTGGTCGTTCTGTTTGGGACAGGAAAACGGCTCAGGATTCTCCGGGCCAGCAACTGCGTAATCTGCTATCGGAGATTCAGGACACCATCGATCATACCAGCGGTGGTCAGCACCGAGGGGATAAGCTGCAGAAGTTGATCCGCTGCGCAGAGCATCTTGAGGGGGACGCGGCCCAGATGCTGGTGGATGCGATCGGTGTGGGAGAGCTTTTTGCGAGTACCTACTTCGAAGATTTTCTTACGCCTCCGTCCGCCTGGGATGAGTTTGGCTGGCGGGTGTCGCTGGTCGCGTCCTCCGGCCGCTATTGAAGTCCGCCTGCGCAATAGGCCGTCGCCCGCAGAACCGTAAACCGGCAAACTAATTGCCCCGGAAGCGGATACCCTGCTCTGCTTCCCGTCCGAGGCGGCCACCCACTTCCCGCCGTCGTTACGAATCACTCACCGCGTCACAATGTCCAGGGCAAGTTGTCTCTCACGGAGGCACAGAGACACGGAGGCACAGAGACACGGAGGGAGGGGCGCGGAGCGAAGGGGCGAAACTTGCCGAGAAATCGCTAACCGCTCTTATCTATTTCTGTAACTTCCGGGCCGAGACCCGGAAGGAGTCGGAAACATCGGAAGCAGACACCCTGCCCCTAACTGTGGCCCGTCACCGCCACTGGCACAAAAGCACGGCTCTATGCCCGAACGACGGTGCAAACGTGAGTTAACTGCTGCCAAAGGGCACCCGTGCGGAATCTGCGCCGCCGCGAAAACTGTGGCAACTGTCGTGCGACATGTGCTTGATCACGGGCTGACCTTTCGACGACTGTAAGGTGTCAGGCTCGCTTGACAAAGGCAACCGTTCACGGTCCGCCACAGGCGCTTTTTGCTCCGCGAAAGTAGCGAATCTTTCGCGGAGCGAAAGGCGACATTCTGTGCCAACTCGCGGCCAAATCAACGTCATTCTGTGAACGCTTTCTGACAATGTGACATCCGCGGAATTGAAAGCTAGAGTTCCAATGCGTCTTAGTTCCAAGCGAATGACGCATACTATCGCAACACTAGTAGTCACTTCGATCTTCTTCTCAGTATTTCTGGTTTCTGCCTCGACGCTAGTCCTCAAAGAAATGCAACGTCGGTCTTCCTTGTGCCGCCGCGATATGCGAGCCAAGAGGCTGTTGCATTAGTCTCTTCTTACCTCCAGTCGTCCTTTCTTCGCTACATCACGGGAATCCATGGTAGCTTGTGGATTTCCCTCCGGTCGTCTACCTGAGAATCTCACCGGCTACGTAACTTCTCGAGGTGTTTCCATGCGAGTTTCTCGATGGTCGAGTCATTGCGGGATGGCCATAAGTAAGTCTCCTCGACGGAGCAAGACACCCAAAACGCGGAACGTTGCGTGGTGGGCCGGTTTCTGTTCCCTTCCAAAAAAGACCGCTGGCTCCCGCCAGTTGCATTCGCGGTCTTGCAGACTGGAGTTTCTGGAGGAGCGGCAACTCATGTCTGCAGCGCCCTGGGTTGCCGCTACTACGTACGATTCTGCCGCGTCAGCGATCGTCATCACGTTCTCTGAGGCAATGAGTGCCTCGGGTGCTACCGACGCCAGCAATTACCGCGTGGAGACGGCAGGGGGAAGTACGATACCGATCGGCAGCGTGACGCTGGAGCAGGGTGGAGCCAGGGCACTGGTACGACTCGCAAGTCCTCCGACGCCGGGTTCCGTTTACACACTTTTCGTTCGCGCGGATTGCCTTACGGACCT
Source organism: Pirellulaceae bacterium (assembly GCA_041752115.1). Taxonomy (GTDB): domain Bacteria; phylum Planctomycetota; class Planctomycetia; order Pirellulales; family Pirellulaceae; genus JAJRVM01. Next base: position 13,920 of record JBGSHS010000211.1, read on the forward strand.
GGACGGCGCGCCGATTGAGAACAATCTCGATCTGGCCGTCGGTGGAGGAATTCAAATCTTCACCGGTCGGGGCGATGGCACGTTCGCGATGCCGGAAACCTACGCGGCTGACAGCCACAACGTAATCACGGGCGACTTCAACGGGGACCGACTGCTGGACTTGGCCACGACCAGCGGTGGCCAATTGTCGGTGCTGCTCGGAAACGGCAAGGGAGGCTTCTCAACTCCCGTGGTGACCGCGGTCTCTCTCACGTTGGATTCCATGAGCACGGGAGATTTCAATAAGGACGGCAAGCTCGATCTGGTGTACGTCAAGAACACGGTTGGCGCTTCCGTCCTTCTTGGCCAAGGCAACGGCAGTTTCCTTCAAGAGACCAGTTACGCCACGGGCGGCAGCCCTTATGGTGTGAGCGTGGCTGACTACAACGTGGACGGAAACCTTGATCTTGCGGTTGCCTGCTTCAACGGGGGAGTGTCCGTGCTACTCGGCAATGGCAGTGGAGGGTTTTCTGAACGCCACGACTACTCCGCGGGGATCTGCCCTGAGACCATTGCTAACGCTGACTTCAACGGCGACGGCTGCACGGACATCGTCGTGACGAATATTAATTGGCCGCGCGGCATTTCTGTGCTGATGAATAACGGCAACGGCACGTTTTCGTCTCCCCGACTATACGAATTCGGGAATCCCATTGGGCGGCTCGCCGTGGGGGATTTCAATAATGATGGACGGTTGGACGTCGTTGCTGCGCACAACAGTAACCAAGTTTCTGTCCTATTGAACAGTGTCGCCAGCCCTGGGAACTTCCTGTCCCCATTGACCATCACGGTGAGTGGCATGGCCACGAACTGGAACGACCACCACAACATGCAGGTGGGGGACATCAACAATGATGGCCGGGCCGATCTGGTATTTACCGCGGAAGGCACGCTGTTCGCGGCGTTGGGCAACGGGAACGGCACATTTTCTACGCCCACGGTTCTTGGCGGCGGGTCTCACGTGGTGCTGGGGAATTTCAACCCACTCAGGCAAGTCGGAACGGTGACCGTGCCTACCGACCTGGTGAACTTCGTAGTACCCAAGGACGGCATTCTATACGTCAGTTGCATCGCTCACGAGGCTGGCGCGACGAGCGAATTTGGAGTTGGAACTGGCGACACTTCCCTGCGCACCGTGCTGACGGATACGTCAGGCAGCACTGCGGAGGTCGCCTACGGCCCCGTCCGAGGTGGGGATACCCTGCACTTCTTCGTGCGAACACAATGGGGCCCCAGCTATTACGCATCCACTCTGGCAACTGACTTCCCGGCTATCGAAGCATTCACCGATCGTGACAATAGCCTCGGTTTGGGTGGAGCCATCCTTCGCCAGACCGGCACAAACACCTGGCTCCTCTCTTGTGATGATGCTGCATCTGGCGACGATGACGACAACGACCTGGTCTTCCAGTTACGCATTGGCCTGCCGAACACACCGCCGGCGGCAAGCAGCGACAGCTATACCACGAACGAGGATGCTTTGCTGACGACCGCTGCGAGCGTGCTTGCCAATGACTGCGACGTGGACGGCAATGCACTCACCGCCAAGCTCGTCACCGGCCCGGCACACGGCAGCCTGATGCTCCATGCCAACGGCACGTTTAGCTACACGCCGGCCGCCAACTACCATGGTACCGACACCTTCACCTACGTGGCCAACGACGGCCAGGCCAACTCGAATGTGGCCACCGTCACGCTTGTTGTCACTCCAGTCAACGATCCCCCGCTGGCCACGAACGACCAGTACGTGACCAATGAAGACCAACTGCTGGCGGCCGCTGTCGGTGTGCTTGCCAATGACTGCGACTTGGACGGCAATGCGCTCACCGCCAAGCTCGTCACCGGCCCGACGCAAGGTAGCCTGATGCTCCATGCCAACGGCACGTTTAGCTACACGCCGGCCGCCAACTACCATGGTACCGACACCTTCACCTACGTGGCCAACGACGGCCAGGCCGACTCGAATGTGGCCACCGTCACGCTTGTTGTCACTCCAGTCAACGATCCCCCGCTGGCCACGAACGACCAGTACCGGTCGCTGAAGAACAAGCCACTGCGAGTCGATGCCGTTTCAGGCGTCCTGAGAAATGATTGCGATTCCGATGGCGATCGCCTCTCCGTCGTTCTCGTGACTGGCCCCACACATGGCAGATTGACGCTCAATACGGACGGGTCATTCACTTTTGGCCCCCAACTGCACTACGTGGGAATTGACCACTTTCAGTATCGGGTAAGCGACGGCAAGAACAGGTCAAACATTGCCACCGTCACAATCACCCTGGACCACGACAACGGCAAAGCTGCACCCGCCAAGGCGGCCGATTTCGGCTGCGACTTGGCCGTTGTCAATACTGATCCGCAGAGCATCGCCGCTCCGCCTGCTCAGGGTAGCCTGCGGGTGAAAGGCGTTCCTTCCGCAGAATCAGCCCGACGACGTAACAACGGCGCCCTGACCAGCTTGTGCGACGATCCACTGAAGAAGTCCCGCTGTGATATCGTGCCACGGCCTGAATCACATGCCATTGAAGAGAACAGACCTGATCTAAACTCCGCCATCAGCGCCTTGGCAAGCCGCTTCGCGGACTGCACGCGTTGGGGAATCGACAACCACTTCCAATCAAGAGTTGAAGACCTGTTTGCCCAGTGGGACTCCGACCCGCTTGAACTGCTGAGTGTCGCTGAATTGGGCATCTGACTCGCTTGGTAATCTGTCGTCAGCCCCGCAAGCTGACCCCGACAATAGAGCCCCGAACCGCCCCGAGAGCAGACGCCCTGCCAGTGACCACCCTGTCATAACAGTGACAACAACCGGGCATGCGAGCAGTACTGCGTCGGACGCCATTCATCGCCTGCGGTGGGCGGATGGTGAGGATGCAATCGACATGTGAGAGACGATAGCAAAAGAGCTCACGGCCAAGGCGCAAAGACGCCAAGCCAAGGCGACAACGGCCGGGAGGAATCAGACTGTCTGATTTCGTGTCTGATTTCGTGTCAGAATCATGGGCCTCTCCCAGAGGCTCTGTTCCTACCGAAATACGCTGGCATTCTCCACGATGTACTTCCGCAGGAGAACCTCGCGACCATTGTCGTCCTTGAAGAAGTGGAATTCGATCGAATCGAAGGGACGGTCCTGCCTCTTGGCAATTTTCGCCAACTGGCAACGCCGCTGGGCATGATCCTCGCTTGGCGGAATCGATCCAAACAGTAGAACAGCTGCTTCCAGCAATTGCCTGTCGATGTCGGCGCCGATCGCATGCAATCCGTCAATAGCGTCGCGCCAGTGGTCCCCGCTGCAGTTGACGAAATACTGCGGGAACCCTCCGTTCTTCACTTCATCGATAAGCATTCTCACTGCCAGAACGTTCCGCTGTATGTCTGATAGGCGGCCCCAATCGATCTGATGCAACTTGCTCCAGAACGCCGCTTGCGTCGGATCGTCAAGCCCCGCGGCCAGAACTTTGGCCATGGCTGCCTTTTCTCGAACTCTCCGCGACGGATGCGTCAGTCCTCGCTCGACCTCCTCCATGCCGCGTTTCGATTTCAGTGTGGCGAGCATGAGCAGCGTTTCCCCAACCACCGTATCGTCTGGGTGTTTCGTAGCCTTGCCCTCCAGTTCAGAGAGGATGCCCAGTAAGACTACTTCTGGCAAGGTCACGTTTGCTTCGCGGAGGGCTTGGAGTACGTAGTGCAGGTTCTCCTGTCCGGCTACGAGCCGTGTCGGGTCCGTGAGTACGGCAACGGCCCGATCGTGATCGAGCGCGAGTAGGCAACGAGCGGCCCTGTCGGCTCCCAAATCGATCCGACGAAACGCGAGAGGAAGCACACCATCGAAAACGATGCGGCGAAACGTCTCAGATGCTCGACCAGCGTTTGTCGCTTTCAGAATACCGCGCAACACCCCGCTGCGAACGTGGTCGTCGTCCTCCTTCAGGATCTGCGCCACGGGACCTGCCGCCTGATCGCTGCCAATCGACCCGAGCAGAAACGCCACCCGATACCGAATGTCATCATTCCCATCCGCCAGCAGCGGACAGACAACAGAAACGGCCTCGGCCGGAGCGAATTCTCCCAGGCAGATGAGCACGCCTTCGAGCGGCTCATATATCGTCCCCAAAATCCCCCTTTTCTGGTTACCACCACGAAACCGAGCGTCGCCGACGGCAGAGAGCAGCGCGGGCACAACACGATGCCCCGCAGCCCTGATCGCGCGACAAGGGATACCGAATTGATCCGCATCTTCCAGCAGCAGCTCCACCAGGTGTTCGGGAGATTCGGTCGCCAGTCGCCGGACCATGTCGTCGCGTTTGGCTAATTCCTCTTCCAAGTTGCAGGAAGCATTCGGGTCCCGCACGTATTCCAAGAACCCGAAGCCCCGCGAGTTGCTCTGGCGGCGCCAGAACCAGTAAGCGGCTAAAGCGACGGCTAAGAGCATCAGTAGGATGAAGACAAGGACGATGTATTGCATGGTATCGGTTCGCAAAACTGCCGCCGGTCCGCCAAACACTTCGTCGTGCTTTCGTCACACCTTATGTGGCGGACGTGGCACGACTGTCGAACTCCGGCCATCGTGTCGGAATTGACGGGAGCACCTCTCTACCATATCGCTCAACAGCTTCCTTGACCAGCTTCTTACCCCGAGCGCGGAATTCGGACCAGTTCTGGTCAACTTCGGCTTCTAGCCTGCGACGTTTTCAATTCGTCAATGGGGCCGGCGATGGAGTTTCTTCAGCTTGCCCCGCTCTGTGTTTCGTCATCATTGAGATCACCCAACGGAACCACACGCACGTAGCCCAACAACACAACGGCTGCAATGGCTGCTATAACCGCGACAGAGGCCCACTGCCGATTGGAGATTCGGTAGAAGAAGTTAGCACCGACGAGGAGCACGGAGCCGTACGTCGCTACGGTACTTACTGAAACTGACATCGCGGTACGCTGTCTAGCCATCTGCGATCAATATCGACTGCTCCATTATGAGCTTGGCAGGAATCGGTTGTTTGCTGTAACAACGTCTTGGCGTTTCGGTCGCTCCACACCTCAAAGGCACACGTCGATCTCGTGCATTGGTGCGGCAGTGTCGATGGCGAAGCAGCGCAGGAAGTCGTAGAACTGGTCAGCATCACCGTAGCAGAACTCGTCAGTCTCTTGAGCCTTGCCTTTGCGGTCGACAAGGCTCTTTGGGTTCGTGAGGTCTTTGGGATAACGCCACAGCAGCAGGTAAGGACGAATTGTCTCTGCGAACTCCGGCAGCAACCTGCACAATTTGTCGGTTCGAAAGTCGATCGCCCTCTGAGCAGCTGCGTCATAGGTGAACTCGGAATCGTATGGCCAGGGATTCACGGTGTGGGTTAGTTCGTGCTCAAATCCCGTGTAGCATGACAGGTCCCATGAATCTCCGTCCTGATAGCGGACGTCCATCCACAAACGGGCAAGCTGATGGCCTATTGGGTCGAGCAGCTCTGCAGGGCAGTTGGCATTGCCCGACCAGACGGCCGAACAGTGCACGCCAGAAAGAATGCTGATTTCGAAATGCGCCGTGTTAGCCGATCGAGGTCTGTATAGTGCAATGTGACGTCTGACGTGATCGTGGAGATCGTCGGCAGGCACTCCGAATACAATTTTGACAGTGTGGTAGCCCATGCGTGTCTCTGCGCGTTTGACCAATTACGAAATGAGTGACTTCACGCGGCATGACCGAGCATCCAGCTCCTCCCCATCAATCCTTTCGTTCTCGATACCGACCATTCGTTTCTGCCAGCATAACGCATTCTACGGGCCATCAGAACCACTTTCTCGTCTGCCAATCAACGTGCCACCACGCCGTGGAATCTGCTGTAGATGACACGGCCAGCGCCCGACACCCCCAGTCGCCAGCGCGGCGACCGATAACCTGCTGCTGGTTGCCAACGACGTCCAGGTGACAGCAGTTGCCAGCAAGACGCCGGCCGTCTCGATTGTCGGGTACACCGGCGGCCCGATGGTCGTGCCGAGGTGTCGATCACTCGGGATGTCGCTGGGACTCTGCGACCGTTCCGCCACCGCAGCGGTCATGTCGTCGTGGCGATCCCCGCTACGTCACAGAAGAGCAAAGCCGACAGTACGATTCCGACGATTCCCGAGTTCGCTCAACTCCTCGATGAGGTGCCAACCGAGGAGCCGACTGGTTTCGTCTTGTCCCCCTGCAAACTCCATGGGCCAGGTAAACATAGCGACTCCCGGCGTGCTGGTCGGGTGATCACAGCGATCGGCAAGAGAGCGGGGATTCTGATCAACGCCACCAAGCTGGCCAGCGCTCACGACCTACGCCGCAGTTTTGGCCAGCAACTTACCGACGCTGGGGTGACTATCCGAGACCTGCAGGCTATCATACGTCATCGGCACATCTCCACCACTGAGAAGTACTACCTGAAGCAGATTGCAGTGGAAAAGGCTCAACGGATTGCCGATAAGCTTGGGTACGCTGCTCCAGACCGTACCCAAGTTTCGGAGGAAACCGAGATAACGCAAGTCATTGCGAAATAATACTTTGCGAGAGTGGCGGAATTGGCAGACGCGCTGGACTTAGGATCCAGTGCCGCAAGGCGTGCAGGTTCAAATCCTGTCTCTCGCATCTTCAATCATGCCAAGGACTTGTGGAGAATAGTCGCAAGTCCTTTCTTATTGTAGGTAGAGGCCGTGATAACGATTTGATAACAACGTTGCCCCGGTGTTGCCGCCGTATCGCTTGAGACTCAGCGGCGTCCCACGCTCGCGACGAGCCGGGAGTGGCAACGGCACAGACCTCTGCTTGTTGCCCTTGCCCATTCGGAATACAACGGAGCCGCTCCGCTCGGAGAGCATCAGGTCGTACAGCTCGAGGGCGACCAAATCACTCACCCGACAACCCGAGTAGAGGAAAAGGGAGAAGATCGCTACGGCTCGGGTGTCTTGCCGAAGCTCAACCTCCCGCATCCGCCGTCTTACCTCCCTCGGTCGAGACCCTTTGGCGAAAGAAGAATCGTCGTAGTGTCACCAAAGCACCATTGACGGTCGCTACCGCTTGGTTCTGTTCGCACAGGCAGTGGGACCTGACCCGCGGGAAAAAAGCGGTTACCAGCACAAATGCACTCGCCGGCAAGGCTCGCAACGACTCGACGGCGTCCGCCGCCTTGTTCTTCGAAGACTTCGCCTCAGATCGCGGCATCAACTGCCCCGAGTGTTCATCACGGCTCCGATTCGACAAGTTCGAGATTGTCGATACGGGCGGCTACACTGTGGATGCCCACTACGTATGCTCACATTGCCGCCGACCCCACAGCTTCACGATTACCTGCGATGAACCAAGTCGAGACGACGAAGAGTGACACTCGCGGTGCATGTAGGGTGACCACTCGAAAATCATCAACTCCGGCAAGTTGCATTTCGACCGGACGCTCAAGCAACTGACGAAGCCTCAACTCACATGGCGGGACCTACATTCGATTCTGTTTGTCAACCCACCGAAACAGTTCCTGCGCGTCCTCGAACGCGGCGCGCTGAAGTTGCTCCAAGTCCGGTCCCACACCTGGAACGACCTGGGCCGCCCAGAGTGGACCGACAGAGTCAACCGCCGCAAACTTGGCCCTCAGAATATCCAACGCCTCTCGGCCCAACCCCTTGCTCAAGTGCGGTCCCATGCGTTCCGCGAGCGTGGCCAATGTCGGTTCATAATGATGCAAGACAAACGCGATGTCATACGCGTCTTTCTCCTTCATTCGTTCGTCCAGCGCAAAGGCCTTGATCAGGACGAAGACCTCAGGACGGACAACCCGAGCGCGGACCACGTTCAAACTGCCGTCCGGCATTCTTCCGGCGATCTCCATTTCGTCGCACCCCTCGAACGCCAAGTCGATGCCCCGCAGGCTACTGATTTGCAGCTCATTGACGTGGACTGAAACAGACTTTTCTCCCTGGGAATACTCGCCACTGATTAGATCGACCTTCACCGGCTCAGGTACCCCTGCAACTTCTTTCAAAAACCGCGTCGGCGAGGTGTGATGGGTGTATCCGGCGTCCAGCATTCTCGCACAAATGGACTGGTAAGCGTTGGCGGAAAGTGCGGCGGGCGCGACGGCGAGATCCACATCAAGCGACCCGATATGTTCCTGGTTTGGGAAACATAACTCCGGCACCCAACCACCTACGACGACAAGGTGGTTTCGAAATGCGCCCAGCACATTTGCGACCTCAATCAAGACGGCGCGGCTGGCCGCTGTTTGATCAAACACCGCCATTCGAGAAACTCCTTTCCCGCACGGCCGCAGCTTTCAGTTCTCGGCCAAGATGCTCTTCAAATAGGGCACTGGCGGCATCTTCTCCACGGCCTCCTTGATGGCAAAGGTCAAGGTAGGTCTGCAGCGCGGACGCCACTTGCTGCTCCGGCTCGCCGGCGCTCACCACGCCCGCAAAGACGGACGGATCAAATGGACGCCACAACAGAAGATTCGGGCCAGTGTCCACGGGCTTCCCGCCATACTCGGCCGCCAACTGAGCCATCAACTTCGGATCAAAACCGGCATCGTCCACATAAACGGCGGCCACGGAGTACCGCACTTCTGGCGCTAGGCGCCAAGCCGCGGAGAAACCGGCCAACGCATAGCGCAGTGAGTTGGCCTGGCACCAGCGACTGACGCCTTGCTCTGCCGCCGCGACATCGCCACGAAAATACAAACGAGTGACCGCCGCAGGCCCCGAGTAACTTTGCGTCCAAGCCTTCAATAGCGCCACTGGATCGCGAAGGTATAGCTTCCGGTCTCGTTCGACCGCATACCCTTCTTCGACCAGCGAGCGTTTGACTTTGACCACGAGCCCCGCACTCACCAGGACCTGGGAATCACTGGCAAGTTCTCGGACCCGCCATCCCTTCTGCGGTTGGCTGAGCAGGGCCCTGACGATGCGGCTCGATTTGGTCGAGAAGGGGTCAACCGCCGCGGGCGTCGCTTGTCGCTCACATAGCGATCCTCGCCTGTCTATGAGCAGATGGTGGTGCGGACTATGAAGCCAGCAATTCCCAGCGCGGTCGGCATAGCCGATGCCCTGTCCACGAAGGATCTCTGCCACACGAGGAGAAATCGTCGGTGCGAAAATGACCCGAATTGCCCTTTCGGGAACCCCTTCGAATTGCTGGCACGCGGACAGCGCCGTTTGTGGCGTCACGCGCGACTTGGCTTGAACGGCGAACTGGAACTCCGCACTGCCGGAGACGACGTCCAAGGTGAGATGAACGACGGCGTCCGCCGGTCGGTTGCATGACTTCACGTGAACGTCAGCCAGGTCATGCAAAACACGGCGAAGCACGAGCTCCGCCTCACGCTCCAACTCTCGATCCGGCATTATGTTCACCATTTTTGCTGCATTTACTACGTAGTAAACATAGCATTTCAAGTGAACAAAGCAAGATAATGAATCCCATCGGCCTACGTATCTGCTTAAACACTAAGTGTTTGCAGAAATCCAAAATCCGGCCGTGGGAAGCCTCTGACAAGATCGAGTCGCCAAGGTCGAGATCTCGCCAACGGCCACCCAAACGCCAAACTGCATCCGGTCCGGCCGCCCCGCTCACATCCACCTTGGAAGCTGCTGTTTCCGAAGATAGCGGCTGACCCTGGATGGTCGCCTCCCACTACCCCCCCAGAGGTATACCCGTCACTAACAGAGGCCTCACACGCCTCACATTTTTCTGGGTGCGCGGATGCGGAACTGGACGCCCCCTGCCCCACGATCCAACCGTCCGTCCAAATCCGTCCAACTTATTTCTGACCTCCGTCCTATGTGGAGACAAGCAACATCCCCATCGCCTCACCCGACAGATAATATCGGTGCGGCTAGCGGCACCATCGACGAGTTGCGAAAGTAAGAACGTGGTGGGGCCGATCGAGGATAGTGGCCACGAGTGTACAGGCAAAACATCAGGTCTCAGCGTTCGCTGCGGCCTGTTGCACGACACAGGGATGCGGCGTCACCGAGTCATGCGAAGAGGATCCACCCCTCGTCGTGGCAAACCGTATGGATTTCGCTGGCGGTTAAGTCGCCAGGCTCTGCAAACTCATTTGTCAGAATACCTTGAGCATCCAATCGCCGAGCGTAATCAACCAGAGTCCATACCTGTCGTGCGTCCGGAATAGCAGGAATGTTAGCGGGAATGATAGTCGGGTCTGGGTTCAAGACACTCGGGAAGATTTCCGCGTGCACGATCAGCGGGCCGCAGACTCCTTCTGTGGGATCGACGAAATTGGTGGTAAATGGCCAGACTTTGCTAATGGGATGGAAGGCCGAATCAATATAGAGTCGGTGAAGGTACGGAATCCCCGTCAAAGCCTGACCGCCCACGCTTCCCACGCCGTTGACCTTCCAGGCTTCCTGCGAGCCCTTGGCCCGTTTTTCTACTATGCGTTTACATTCTAACCCGTTAAGCGGGAACCCCGGCGATGTCATGGCCAAATAGGGAAAGTTCGCAGGTTCTATCCCGCGTCCCGCGAGGATAGCTCGACGTTGCTCCGCTCCCTTTCTTCTTTGACCCCTCACAAAGGGCGGGGCATTTCGGACATTTGGCGGAAGTTGCGTCAAAACATTATTTGTACATGTCCAGTCCTCCCGACCCCAGAACGGCCCTTGGATCACGGGTAGTGGATTTCCATGGGAGATGTTGTACTGGTGGTTCAATGCATTCGCCATGGCAAATTTGCTGACACCGTTGTTGATATCGCCTCCCCCAACACCGTACATGTGACCGTGAAGAACATTCCAGATCGCGAGCCACTGGGGCAGGCTATTCGCTCCTGCAGGCAAGCCGATGGCTGCGGCCAAGCCAGCTGGATACCCATAGGGAAAGTCGAATCCAAGCAGTACTTTGCGTCGTTCAGCAACGGCAACTGTCAACAAGTCGTGAACGAGGATGTAAGCCGCATCGCGTGTAGAAGGATTGGAAACTCTGATTGCCTGTGGCAGAGGTCCGCCGTGTCCAATCCAGACGCTGTCCTTATCGGCCTTAGGTTCGCTGTGCGAACTCCAATCCACCATAATGTATTCGTCAAACATTGTTTCGAACCTCTCACGCTTTGCCACCGGAATCGTAAATATCGAAAGTGGAACAGAAATGTTGACGCGGAGGTTGAGCGACGCTTCGGCGCCGGCCGTGTAATTGCTCGGAATTCTGATCCATCACCGCCCTCCCGGCACACACTGATACGAATTTTGATCTATCGCTGCCGACCCAGCACAAAGGTGGCCAAGTGGCCAGGCCCGCGCTTCAGCGGTGCTTTCACGAGAAACAAAGTCATTCAGCGCCAGCCAGTTCATGCTCAAGTCCTCACAGAGGTGTCACATGTTGTCGCGGAACTCCAGGTTAGGCAATAAGGGCATGCCTTGGAGAAGGTTGCGCCACCCCTGGTGCCAAAGTCCCGAAGCTGGCAAAAGAAAAGACCCATAGGCGTCGCTTCCCAGGACGCTTGCCCAACCCATGTGGGACAGGACTCCGCCCAACGCAGAAACGAAGGCTGCGGTCATGTCCTTGTCTCCTAATACCGTCTCGGTTCCAGTTGCACCCAAGTCGAGCGATAGGCCGGCATTTATCATCTGCTGCACTAGATCACCGATACCACCTTGGAGGCTTTCAGGGCGACCACGGAAGAGCCACTGGGCCATGCTGAAATCAGCTTGAGAACGTTCCACGCCATAGCGACTTAAGTTGTCGTCAAGGAACTGCGGATCGAAGAAAGTAGCAAGCCAAGACTTAGGGAAGGATTCCAACACGAGACCACCCTGAGCAGACTGGATCTGCGAGAAAGACTGATACCGATATCCCTGACTTTCGCAGATGGACCGCAACTGCATTGCCGCCATGTAGAGCTCTTGCCCAACAGGCGACTGGTATGGCTGAGCCTTCACGCGACGAGGAAATACTCCACGCAACAGAAGTTGTTCTTGCGGCCTATACCAAGGCGGCGGGTTGTTGCACAATCTTGGAGTTAGTGGACCGTCCAACACAATGGACGTAAACAGTCCATCAGTTCTTGAATCCAGCAGGTCCGGCAGGAACTTCGTGCGAAACGCAGCCAGTGTCGCCAAGCCGAATCCCCTGATCTGCCCGACTTTGTGGCATACACGCAGTGTTTTGTCGTTTAGAGCCAACACACAGTATCCCAGGGTTTTATCATGTTCCGCATACCCAACATCCACGCCTAGGAAGTGTAGAGTCCCGTCGGCTCGAGCTGGCCTTATGGAACAAGATTCGCAATGGAGTTTGAACGTCGCACTGCCCTGAACACAGGTCGATTCCTTACTAGTTGAGGTGGATGGTGGCATCGCTGCAGCCATGGGCTGAATGGCGCTTCGGCCCGAACGTGAAAGTTTTCCGTGGCACCAAGTGTGCTCGTCCCCTTCAGCAGCATCTTCTTCCACCAGAAAGCCGGTAAATGCATCGAGCATTGTATCCTTGCGATATCCGATCACCGCAAGATGCGGTTCCACGGCTGCTGGGAATCTAGCGATTGCCGGGAAACCAGGCACTTGGTCGCGACCCGGCGACAAGACGCGGAAGATCCCCTGAGGCACACCCTCGTATAGGAGTATAATCCGGTCTCTTGGGGCAACCTTCCTGGTATTCGCTACAGCGTGCCCAAGACTGTTATGTGCGGAGCGCCAGATGAATCCGTGACGCGCCAGGTCAAGGGTGTCCTTTCGGTTGGCCTTTGCCGTAGCTGCGAAGTACAGCCAAGTCGACATTTCCCCCTCCGGTCTGTTGATCACGCCCGGTCGAATAGCGGAAGCCTTGGATGTCTCATCTCTGTTCGGCCGCGAATCCCAAAGCCGCTTTGCATCAGCCAACACGAGATCTATCCAATAAGGCGGCAGGGCTTCATTGATTGCATCAAACAACTCAAATAAGGCAATCGGATTGCCGGCCAGCCATCGCAATCTATGGCGCGACAACGCACTGAGACCGGACTCGAGCACTTGCTGTAATTCGTCTTCCAGCCAACTATCGGTCGTATTGCCGTGGGAGTGCGTCTGCAATGTGCGGACGTGTGCCACAAGTGACTGGCGATCAGTGACGAGCCGTGACAGGATGTCGGGCGATAATGTATACACGTCATCGCTTTCAAGTGCTTCATGTCCACCATCAAGCGTTATCGCCACAGCGACGTCAGCCTGTTGGGGGCCGGCAGAGAGCTGCGGAATCGCAACATCTTGGTTGTGCCGGGAATCCGGTCGCCTTTCCCAAAGCTGTTTCGCGTCGGCCAGCACAAGCTTCATCCAACACTCGGGCAACAACTCATTGATGGCGTCAAACAACTCGAACAGTGCGATCGGATTACCTGCCAGCCACGTCAACTGAACGTCGCTTAACGCCTCGAGGCCGCGTGACAGTACCGCGTCCAGTTCTTCATCACTCCAGCTATTCGAGGACAGAGGTGGAGGTGCGTCGCCCCCTACCTCCGCGGTCTCTGGCGTATCAGATGGGGACAAACGCTGCAATGAGCTGATGTGATGGTTCAGCGATTCACGGTTGGTTACGACAGATGACAAGTGCCGAATTCTTGCCTGCCGTGACGTGTTCGCAAAGAAGAAAAAGAAAAAGAAGAGCATTGAATTTACCACCCACACGCCGAGTCGCAGCTCGCATGAAACATTGTATGACGCTTTGAAGTTGTACTACAACCAATTCTCTGGATCGACTCCTCTGTTCCATAGGGTGCGTCGCAGTGTGCTCTTGCAGGCTCGCACTTGCCTACCGATGCGTTGATTCATGCCGGTCTCCACCTGGACACCGTACAGTCGTTCAGCGATCTCCGGGTAAGAAAGCAATTCGATGCAATGCAGAGTAAGTACCTCCCTGCAAGGGGAGCTCATGTTCTCCAGTTCCTGTCTAACAATCCTGCAATGTTCTTGCCAAACTGCGTCCCCAGCAGGATCTCTTCCCTTAGCACATTCGCATACTGTCCGCTCGCCGGTTCCACAATCAGCATCTGGGATGACGTGATCATTCCACCAGTTTCCCAATTGGGTCCGCGCCTTGTTCAATGCGGCCTTTCTCATATAAGCACGCAGCTTCTCGGGGCATTCGAAATGCGTTTCACTGGCTCGGATTCTCGTTAACGTCTGTAGGATTGCATCTGAAGCCGCGTCCTCCGCCAATTCGTAGCGGTTCGGCCTATCTGCAAGGCGATACAGGATGTGGCGGTATGCCAAACGTCGCGCTTGCTCAAGCCATTCATCGCACATCGCGGTTTTCCTCGTTATGAGACTCAGCTCGCCACATGATATAGCGGAGCACACCAAGCGGCCGTTCTCGCAATCCGAACAAATTCATTGAGAAATCGTTGTTGACCCTGTTTCATGCCCCTTCTGATCGCGCGAGCAACCACTTCTTCGAGCGACGACGAACCGAGAGGCATTCAGGGTCCACCCCCCCAATACCAGGGTATCTCATGAGATTGGCGAGCACCCGGAACATGTCACCCGAATTCACTTACAAACCAAATGCTACTTGTCGCGAATAGCGGATAACGCGGAAATTTGGGACTGGGAGGTGTTTCCAGCGGGTCGGCCGAGAAAGCAGCGGCCGAGGCGGCCTGGAAGCTGGAATTTGTTGTTAGGCGGAAAAGGAGACGGAATGCACCGCAGTCTGAACGCTGGTGATCACAGAAACGGGGGCCAATAAACCGTATTGCACGAATCTCTTCCATGGAGTGCCGACGGGTGATTTGGTGATGCCCTGGCGCAAGCTGACCACTTCAGACTCCACCCCCAAAAATCTGAGAATCCGTGAACACCAGGCCACGCTCGTTGGCTGTAGCAATGGCGATCTTAACGTGGTCACATGAAAGCCCTGTGCTTCCAAACCTGCCAGGAAACCTGCCACAGAAAAGGGATGGTTGGTCAGCGGGCATCTTAGAGTGTGACCTAATGCTCGATTGACAACTCAGACGGTCGCTTTGTTTTTTCCATTCGCTCGTGCTGACTTAGGGAACATTTGACCCGTTCACCCAAACCGAGGAGGGCTGTGCATGAATGTCCTATTCGCCCGCGATTCGCAGGACCAGAACCGAGTCACGCTCCACTTCCCCTGTGAACTGCCGGTCCTCGTGGTAAGCAGCCGCCCCAATCCGTGGAACATGGGAGTCCCGTGGCAGTTATCACGCACAACGCACGTCGCCAGCTTTGCCAATCGATTGGCTCGTGCGAACATTGGCAAATTCGCCGTCGAACTGACTGACCACAGGAAGAGCTTCTGTGAATTCGTCGAAGAACTGTTGACAGTACCAGGCTTCGTACGCTTGGTTCACGGGGACCGCTACTCGCTGACCATCGACGTTGGGCGATGTTTCCCCATACGCACCGTATGCCAGGCAGTCGCCGATCAAGTCGCTCGCCACTTCTATCCAGAGGAAACGGCCGTTGTCCACTCCGTACCCGGAGGCGAATCGCGCAGTTCGGTCGTCGAGAATCCGGTGGATATCCTGGCACCGAAGCCCCAGACATAGCTGGTCACAACCGTCTTCTGCTCGCGCCGTTACACACGGCAGTTCACCCGTTCCACCCACGGACTTTCCAGGAGAGCCTTATGTACGACTTCGAGGTGAAAATACGGCTTGATGGCCGCGTATCTTATATTCAGGTCACAGCCTGTGATTCCGCGCATGCGCGACGACTTGTGCAGGCACAGTTCGGCACCGCCGTCACCATCCTGCAGACGAAACGACTCCACTAGCCATAGCCCGCGTATCGCCGATCACCACAGTCCACCCGAGAAGACATCATGAGCATCCTTAAGAGAATCCTCGATCTCCTTAGTGACGGCAATGACACGGACGACATGCCCGAACTCGATCAACTGTCGGTCCCCCCGACCGACATTCTCAACTCGTGGCTTCATACGCTCAACGACGACACCAAGGCGTCGGTGCTCGCGATGGCTACGGAGTTGCATCACTCAGGAAAGGACGCATTACGATTCGTGGCGATCGTGCGGCACCTCTGCCAGGAGGGTGCTCACTTATCATCGCAGTCAATCTTGGAGATTGCGAGACGAAAAGTGGCTCCGCTGATGGCGAGATTCGAGGGTATTGCGGAAAACGAGTGGACCGAGGCACAACTTGATCAATGGATCAGCGGGCTCGACGACTTTTGGCGTAACGCGATTTACGATCGGGTTCGGAGTTATACGCGAAGAGGGGGCACCGATCTGGTCACTTTGCTGTGCGCGCTGCGTCGCTTGCACGAGGCTCGCGAAAGACAAGAGGAGGCAGAAGCACGACGGAATCGGCCTAGCCTCCTGCACCTATGGTACATTTGGCAAGAGGAAGGCCGGAAGATGGAACAACACGAGTACTTCAAACGGGAGAATCGAAAAGCACGGGACAGGTAAGGGAAAGTGACACACTAGGATCTCGCAACAACATTGGATTGTTCTTTCTGCCGACAACAGCAAACCTTTGCGGAGCCGACTGGCCTATGACACAATCCACCTTGCCACCGCACCTCCCACACCCGCCTCGCAATCGCGTCCACTACGAAAATCTATATCGATACGGGTACGGTGGTGGTGCTGGCGATGAGAACGAGGTGTGGCATGAGCGCCGAATACCAGCCAATCTATCGGCCGCGACCGTATATCGCATGTTGCCTTCGGCGAGCGATTGCGAATACGGTGGCTACTTGACGAAGACGCGAATTCGATACGTGGTCGGAGGCCCCGAGTCGGTCAGTCCTCCCCTTGATAAATCCTGCGTCTTTCACACGCACCCGTTCGCCCACCCCTTCGCAGATGCTCCCTCCCCGCTCGACATCTATCAATTCATCAAATGCGAGTGCCTGCGGGCGGTTACCGTAGGCAATCGCTGGATCTGGGTATGGAACAAGGACCGGCGGGCTGTGAAGACAGTGCAAAACTTCCTTGAATGGGAAATGACACATATGCTTCGCGAGACCAGGCGATTATTGGATGCTGGAGTGGAGCATGTAGTCTACCGGTATGTCGAACTTGCCATTCGCCAGCTCGGATTCCGATGCCCACTCAGGCAGTTGAAGGACCCAACCAGCTGGGCGCCACAGCTGAGCGAGTCCATTGGCATCAAAAGCACCCTGATTCGCCGCAGCGTTTAATGTGATATTTCGAGCTGCAATACCCCTGAGGAAGCTATCGTGAATCGCTTGACCTGTGCCATCACTAAGACGTGTCTGTCATCTCGAATTGATGAGAAGTGGCTCCTTGCGCCGAATTTGCGTGTGGGCCACCAGTGGATCGAAACTGTCGTGCGGTCAGGGCATTCGGTTGTTAATGTCCGGATCAAGACACTTAAGGCGATGGCACTCGAGCTTGCCGGGCCCGAAATGGCAGTCCAAGGCCTGCGGCTGAGCAGTCCGCGGGCACACGCCCTGCTGATCCACCAAGTGTTACGCGAATTGAAGGGCAGACTGAAGTATCTGGCGGAGAGTGACCTGAACCCCCGACTGGCTGAGACGATTTTGTCGAGTATCGAATCACTGCGACTGGCCGGCATCGGACTGCCCGGTCTGACAGCCGGGCATTTCGAGGTGACGGACAAAGCCGAAGACTTGGCGCAGATCATGAATGGCTACCTAAGCCTGATACAAGCCGAGAAAATGGCGGATTACGCGTGGGTTTTGGACCTGGCTGTACAGCGGCTATCGAACGATCCCCAATGTCTTCCCGCGGATGTGTTGGTCCTGATCCCCAATGACCTGCCGCGGTGCGCGATGGAAACACGCCTGCTGCATTGCATCCCAAACGAAAAGCGACAAGAGCTTGAAGTCGACCAACCGGACTCCGCCCGCTTCCAACCACCGCAGAGCGATCGCGATCTGCTGCGGTGGCTCATGCACCCCGCCGATGCTCCAGAGGCACTGTCTGACGGTACGGTGAAGCTGGTCAGAGCAGTCGGGGAAGTGAACGAGGTCCGAGCGGTACTCCGGACCTGCATGGCAAAGGGAGTTCACTGGGATGCCGTGGAGTTGCTGCATACTGACACCAGTACCTTTGTCCCTCTGGTGTACGAGACGTTTATGTTTCTCGACCGGGGCCGCGTCGAGCTCAGCGATGACCTGCCGGTCACCTTCCACGAGGGTATCTCGTGCCGCTATTCCCGTCCCGGGAGAGCCTTGAACGCCTGGTTGCAGTGGATGGATGAAGAATCCCCACAGTCCCAACTTGTCACGATGATCAAGGAGGGCTTGCTCGAAGTGCCAGTGGGGGAGCAGGATCACTCAGGTTTTTCACGTCTTGCCAGACTCCTGCGAAGCGTGGGAATCGGGTTCGGCCGGGACCGCTACAAGAAGAAACTCGCGGATGCCGTGCATTCGCTCGAAAGCAAGCTCCTGGAAATGGAACGTGGCGCCGGCGATGGCGACGATGACGAGGTTTCTCCAGCCAAGCGAGACGCAGTCCTGCGTGACTTACGCGACATGCGGGTGCTGCACACCTTGGTGGACCGGTTACTGGACACTTGCCCAAACGCGGGTGCCAACGGACATGGAATGATCACGAACGCACGTAAATTCATCCAGACGATGTCACGATGCGTCAGTAAGCTGGACCGATTTGCTGCAGAGAGCCTTGTGCAACAGCTAGCGGATATGGAGCAGTGGTTGTCCGGCAGGGACAGTTATGAAGTCGACGTACGCGAATGGCTGATCGAATTGGCCACGGACACACGGGTGATGGGCAGTGGGCCTCGCCCCGGTTGTTTGCATGTGGATAGTCTGTCTACTGGCGGCCACAGCGGACGTGAGCACACGTTCATTGTGGGATTGGACGACAGCCGATTCCCAGGAGCCGGACTACAGGATCCTCTGCTGCTGGACAGTGAGCGCCGGAAGCTTTCAGCAGAGATCCCTACCGCCGCAGGTCGGTTGGACGAGCGGTTGGCCGATTTCGTTCGATTGGTGGCTCGGCTACGAGGTACGGTCACATTGAGCTACTCCTGCCAGGATGTGGTCGAAGACCGTGAGATGTTCCCCAGTTCAGTGATCTTGTCCGTCTATCGCTTGATCTCGGGCCATCGTGAAGGTGAGCACGACGATCTCCTGAAATGGATGGGGACACCTGTATCGTTCGCACCGATTGCCGCAGACCACTGCCTGGACCCGACAGAGTGGTGGCTCTGGCGGCTGACGGGGCGAGAGCAGGTGAGCAACTCCCGAGACTTCGTGTGGAGTCAGTTCCCGCATCTCGCGCGAGGAGCAACAGCGGTGGCCGAACGACTCGGGGCCAGGTTCACGGAGTACGACGGCTATGTGCCGCAGGCCGGTGAAGATCTGGATCCCACGAAAGAGACTGGGCACGTGATGTCGTCCAATCAGCTGCAGACGGTCGGTGAGTGTCCACGCAAGTACTTCTTCAGGTACGGATTGGACATCGCACCGCCCGAGGATGTCCCGTTGGATCCGGACAAGTGGCTCAATGATCTAGCGTTCGGTTCCCTGATGCACGCATTGTTTGAGGAATTCGTCAGAGAGGTGCTTGCCGGCGGAAGGGTGCCCCATTTTCACGCCGATTATCCTCGCCTGCAACAATTGCTCCTGGATAAGGTCGCACAATACAGAGATTTGTATCCACCGCTCAACGAGGCGTCCTTCCACCGACGAGTCGCCCAGTTAACAGCGACCGCTCGCACGTTCTTACGCGAGGATGAGCGATACTGTATGGCTACGCACAGTGTTCCGGTCTACTTGGAAGCGTCGATTGGACTTTCCAGTGACGGCCACGACACCGATTTGGACTCCGCGGATCCGGTTCCGCTGAGCCTTCCGAATGGAAAGGTGATCCGAGTGCGGGGGCGAGTGGACCGGATTGACCGAATCGGGAACGGTGCAGTTCAGACCTATGCGATTTGGGACTACAAGAGTGGCAGTGATTATGGGTATGACCGCGCGGACCCATTTCGCCAGGGACGCAAGGTTCAGCCGTTTGTGTATGTCACGCTCGTGGGACACCGCTTGAGGAACGCCGTCAGCCCCCAGGCACGAGTGGAGTGCTTTGGCTTCTTCTTCCCCGGTGTCAAGACTGTGGGCGAGCGGTTGCAGTGGACACCGCACGACTTAGCGTGCGGTGAAGAGGTGATGAGACACCTCTGCCAGTTGATTACCGATGGAGTCTTTGTCGCCACAGACCATTTTGAGCACGACTGCAAGTTCTGTGACTACCAAGGCATCTGCGGCGATGGGGCCACTGTTTCCGCCGCCGTCAAACGAAAGTTGGGATTTGGCGATAACTGCATGCTGCAACCGTTTCGCGCGCTGCGGCCCACATTGCTAAAGTGATTATTGAATCGAAGTGTCCAGTACACTCCAGCACGGCAACCAACGCAGGAACCACACTGATGTGCAACGAATTCATCCCCCCGGATAACGAACAGCGTCGACGGATCCTGGAAGATCTCGACAGTACGATGATAGTTGAAGCCGCCGCAGGCACCGGCAAGACGACCAGTATGGTGGGACGGATGGTGGCGCTGATCCGGAATGGGAAGAGCGAAATCGACACCATAGCGGCCGTGACATTCACGCGCAAGGCGGCTGCTGAACTGCGAGCACGCTTCCAGACCTCGCTGGAGAGAGCGGTCCGCGAAGCGACAGGGCAGGAAAAGGAGCGACTGGCTCGTGCGTTAGGACGAGTGGAACGGTGTTTCATCGGGACCATTCATTCCTTTTGTGCGAGACTGTTGCGGGAACGGCCGATCGAGGCGGGCGTGGATCTGGCGTTCCGGGAAATGGAACGGGAAGAGGACGAGCGTCTGCGTCAGGACGCGTGGTCCCGCTATGTAGCCAATCTGTTTGCAGAAGACGACGAAGTGCTGGCCACACTGGCTGAATTGGGGCTCGAAATCGGCCAACTGCGGAAGAGCTTCGTTGACTTCGCTCAATATCCAGACGTGGAGTATTGGCCTGCTCCGGCAGTGGAATTGGGAGATCTTGAGGCAGCGATCGTGAGTGTGATGGAGTATTCGCGTCACATGGAGGCGCTGATCCCGACGTTTCCTGTCGATCGCAAGACCGACAAGTTGATGTCCAAATACGAGCGGGTCGCACGGCTAGTGAGAGATCGGGATCTCCACCAGCCTGCAGACTTATTCGAAGTGCTTACCGTCTACAACTCCGAACACGGGGCAACCCAGAAATACTGGCCGGGAGGACAGGAGCAGGCACGGAACGAGATTTCTCGATGGGTTGACTTCGCGAACACTACGGCACAGCCCCTGATCCGTCGCTGGCTAGCACATCGTTATGCAATCATCATCCCAATCCTGAATGACGCGATGAAGGTTTACGATCGGCTGCGAGTGGAAAGTGGGCGATTGAATTATCAGGACCTGCTCTTGAACGCCGCGCGGCTGCTGTGTGACAAACCCCAGATCAGGCGGTATTTTCGCAGCCGAGTCACACATTTGCTGGTGGACGAGTTTCAGGATACCGATCCCATCCAAGCCCAGGTGATAATGTTCCTGACCGCCACGGACCCAAGCGAGCGATGTTGGCAGAGGTGCATCCCAAGACCGGGTTCTCTGTTTGTCGTGGGCGATCCCAAGCAGTCCATCTATCGATTCCGTCGTGCAGACATCGTGACGTACAATCAGGTCAAGCAGATCATCGCCCAAGCTGGGGGCGCAGAAGTCTCCCTGACGGCCAATTTTCGCACGCTCGGCGATCTCATCTCATGGGAAAACGGGATATTCGACCAGGCCTTTCCCCCTCAGGCAAGCCAGCATTCACCGGCCGCATGCAGCCTACAAGTGGGTCGCCAAGGCAACTGCTCGGGTGATCTGATCGGCGTGAAGGTGATCAAGATCCCGAAGGAGCACTGCTCAAAGGAGGCCTCGGTTACCTACGACGCGGACTTTATCGCGAGTTACATTCGCCACGCTCTGGACTCCAATATGACGGTGCCCAGAAGCCAGAAGGAGTTGGACCGTGGCGTGCCCGCTACGGTGAACGCCGGGGACTTTCTGATTGTGGCCTGGGGCAAGAAACAACTGGCTCAATACGCCCGCAAACTCCAGGACTTGGGAGTCCCGTGCCAAGTAACTGGCGGCAGTGCTTGGAAGCAAGTCCGAGAACTGAGTTTGTTGGCGGATTGCCTCGCGGCAGTGACCGATCCAGAGAACCCCGTGGCCCTGATCAGCGTGTTGCGAGGTGAGATGTTTGGTGTAAGCGATGCGGAGCTATACGCATTCAAGCGAACTGGCGGGAGATTCTCATA
The DNA here is from genome assembly GCA_041752115.1 of Pirellulaceae bacterium. Taxonomy (GTDB): domain Bacteria; phylum Planctomycetota; class Planctomycetia; order Pirellulales; family Pirellulaceae; genus JAJRVM01. The sequence goes on from JBGSHS010000211.1 coordinate 36,196, forward strand.
TCGAACTCAGAACATACCTAGCGGTCTTAACGAGAGTGTACGACAACTCTTCGAGGCGGCATTCAGGCGGTTGCGGCGGTACGACACGTGGCTCCGCCGACTGCCACCCGTCGCCGCCGTGGAGAGGATCGCCTCCGACCTGGGACTGCCGATGCGTGCCCTCGCCGAACAGGGTGGAAATGTGCAGGCCGGAAGTATTGCCAAGGCATTTCAGATGCTCCGCGCGGCCGGCAGCGAGCTCTACTGCGTAGCTGACGTGGTCGATCGGCTGCGGGGACTCCTTGACCCAAACACAGAATTCGACGGCATCCCAGCACGTCCCTATGACCAGCCCGTGGTCAGGCTGATGAACTTACACAAAGTGAAGGGACTCGAGGCGCCCGTGGTGTTCCTGGCCGATCCCTCGGGGAAATGGAACCCACCGGTGAAGTTCCATGTTGATCGAGCAGGTGTGCAAGCACGGGGCTACATGGCGGTCTACGAAGAAACCACGAAGCATCGAAGTACACCGCTCTTAGCGTGTCCCCTGGACTGGGAACGGCCGTCGGCGGAAGAACAGGCGTCTATTGAGGCGAAGGAGCAGGCCTTTGTCGAGGAGGAGAAGACGCGGTTGTTCTACGTCGCTGCCACACGTGCAGGCACGCAACTGGTGGTGACCCAAAAGGAGCAAGACACGAGACACACGAACTACTGGGAGTTCTTTGCGAAACACGTGCGTGCCTGCGAGGTCTTGTCAGTAACAGGATTGGAACGAGGGAGAACTGCTGACACGATGCTGACAGTGGGCAGCCAGGACGTGCACACCGCTGCCGACAACATCGCAAATCGCTGGGCGACTGTGGGGGAAGCAACCTACGCTGTCGCCGCGGCGAAGACGGTGGCAGTCACCCCAGGAGGGCGAATACTACTGAACGGCAACGGCGAACACGGCGCCGCCTGGGGCACCGTGATTCACCTGCTGTTGGAAGTCGCCATGCTCACACCGACTGTCGACTTGCACGAGATCGCGCGGAGCGCATTGCTGGAACACAATCTGGACACCGACCTTGTGGAGGCAGCCCTGCAGACCGTCGGCACAGTGACCCGTTCGGAGATCTGGTCGCGGGCCAAGAACAGTTGCAGGATGCTTGTGGAGGTGCCTTTCGCGCAATGCCTGCCGCCCGAAGCGATGAACGCAAACTGTCCCACCATGCTACGCGGAGTGATCGATCTCGCGTTTCGGGAACGCGACGGATGGGTGATCGTGGACTACAAGACGGACCCGGTGACCACAGAACAACAAGCCGACGTCATTGCCCATTACCAAGGTCAGGTTGATTTGTATGCGAAGTGCTGGACGTCACTGTTGGAAGAGCCGGTTTCCGAGAAGGGGTTGTTTTTCACTTCCACCGGTGAATATGTCAGCTTGTGAACGACGAACTACCGAAGAGTTGAGGGCGGTCCGTCAGCAACGCCCGTCTGGCCATGTGTAATCCCATACTCATTTTGAAGGATGGCACGGCCGGAGTGCACACGATTGCTCCACGCCTCGCGAACGCAACGTCGCAGCAGCTTCTGACCGATCGTTTCGCGTCGCTAGGCGGAGGGGGGCGTTGTTCGTTCAGGGGTTGCTTGGTGGGGAAGTCCCACTCGGTTGGTTCCGACGTGTGGAAGGAGAACCGGACTCCGACAGAATATTCCATGAGGAGGAAGCTGCAGCGATTCACCCCGCAGCGACGCCGTAGCGTGGCTCACAGGCCGCGGCAATGTTCACTTTCTGTTGGCGTACGACAAGCCTTACAGAGGGACATCCGCCGAATCGCCCTTTTTGCCGATTGAAATGGCCGTCCCAGCAAACAGAATAGCAGAATCCGGCACGTTTTGTGCCAAGATCGGCGTAGTGCGTCTCAACAGAATAGTCGGAGGTACTCGGCAGATGGCACGTTATCCTTTCCGAGAAGGCAGGAAATATGTCGGTCGATTGCAGGGAGTGCGCGAACGGCCAATTGAGAACAGCAAGTCTAGCGGCTTTCGGCTATTGCGACTGGAGTTTGAGATTTTCGACCTTCTGGACTCGCAACACACGCTCACTTCCACCGGTCACATTGCGTGTCGCGACATCATTGCCGGCCCAGGTGTGGACGCGACGCGAGACGCTTCCATAGCCGCGTATGCGGGTGCGTTGCGTTTGCGGAATGCATCTCGGGTGTCTCAGTGGCTGGAGCTCCCGGGAGGGATGATTTGGGTGTCGATTACGTTCGGAGGTCTCGGTCCACTTGACTTGCGAAATACGTTTAAGGCGATCTTTCCGTTTGACGCGGAAAGCTGGACTGTCCGGGAATATGGCAGGAGCTTAGACAAGGAATCTGTTTCTGTGTCCGAAGCAGCCGACGATCTTGGGTGCAGCGAAAACACCATCCGTCGCAAACTTAAACAGTTGGAGTTGGAGTGGGGTGAGAAACTCGTGTGGCGCAGTGGCGGGAACCATCGTCGCATTAGACTTGCCCTGCTCAGGAACTTGTGGCAGTCATAGCAGTCGATGGGCCACTAATACCACGCTCACAGTCCGAGTGCGACAGTGGTCAGACAGCCCAAAAGCTGCCAAGGAAACTGCCAAACGACATGATTCTGCCGTCCGCACGGTACCATCTCCACTGCGGTTGCGTGCGTCAGACTCAAGTCCGTCCCTTGACCAGTATGGTGAATGACATCTAGATCATACCCAGTTAGCAGACGATTGAGCATATAGAGACCTCTATGGATACCGCCCTGAAAAACGTCCGCGCCTTCCACCGCCATATTGGAGCGACTGTGGGTGAATCTTCCGCACTGTTGGCGTGTAGAACTGAGTCGGCTGTCGAGATAGCGATCGCGATCCGGGAGTTACTGGCCCGGTGTCAGTCCGTGGCCAACGACAGTAGCAGCCTCGTATCTCGACTGTGTTTGGACTTGGAGGAACTCGCCGAGTGGGTCGAGGCTCATGCTGCCAACGATCTCGTTGCCGCCGCAGATGCCTGGGGTGATCGCATGTACGTGTTGCTGGGCGATGCAGTAGTGGCCGGACTGCCGGTGGGCGCCATTTTTGACGAAATCCATCGGTCCAACATGAGCAAGACGGCAGCTCAGGCTGGACGCCTGGGAAAGGGAACAAAGACGGTCGCTTTTCAGCGGCCCAGACTGCAAGAGATACTCCTCTCCAACACCGGGGGATGGAAGGACAGCAAGTAGCGAGGTCGTTTACCCGGCTGTTCACAATGGTCACGATAGCGGGCAGCCACGTTTGCCGACGATTCTGTCCACGATCTGACAGTTCGCGATCTGACAGTTCCACCTCGAACCGTTGAGCCCAGAGACCTCCCTGACGATTCAGGTGCCCCCCTGGGACAGCCTTTTCGGAAATTGGAGGCTGGGCGCGTTAACGCGGTGCGATCGTGTGCCACATGTGATGGAGCGACGTCTATTGCCCATGCTGCCAACAAGTAACGTCCGACCTACGCACAATTCCCAGAATCTCAAGAGATCATCTCCGATGAATGTACCTCACGTCGGAATCTGGTGGGACAACGGCAAGACCATCGTGGTTTGCAGCCACCCCTACACAGAAAACGTAACTCGCTCCAGAACGCTGCTGGACTCGAATCTTGCCCACGTGGAACAGTGGCCCTCCGTAGCAAAGCAATTGGGGCAGCGTGCCACCGACGAGTACTTCACCGTACCACGCGGTCGCGTTGTCATGGACTTGAACTCGATGACGGGCATTATCCTTCATGGGAATGCGACCACACGTCGACGACTGGAAATGATCGCTCGCCGGTTTCGGTTGCGGAACTGGAGATCGGAATTCGACCACCACTACCTGACCGGCGAGGCTGCGGATCGATTGTTCGAGGAGGACGAATGAACGGCGTTGGCTTCACAAGTGACGCACAACACGACAGCTCTCAGCCCGCGAACACGGTTGACCTGAATAGAAACGCCAGGCAACCGTGACGCGAAATCGACAATCGCTGCTCACATTGCTGAGAACAACTGACTGGGAAACTGGGTCATCGTCCCGAGCTGAACGGGGCCCCCTGCTCATCTACCTGCCACAATTGATGGCTCTCAACATTCATCGCAGTAAGATAACCGCCGAATCCACATCCCGTATCAAGGCAGACAAGATACCCGAGATCCAGAACCTGTCCATGTGGTTGAGGAGTATGTCCCATCATCCTCTCCCCCTCGGACACAACATCCTCGACAGTCTGTAGAAACCGAATTCCCTCGAACGCCGGGACCGGTACTGGCGGCTTTGCTACCTGGCGATCCAAACCGAGGCGACGTACCTATTGCCTCGTGCATTGACGATTTCTCTCATCCGCGTGCCACCGAATAGACCTTCGTGCGCACGAAGAAATACTGACGTGGTAATCGTCGGGATAGTCCAGCAGGTAGTTGAGGTACCTTGGGCAGTTCTCGGTACCGGCGAAGTCCAGGTAAATGCCGGGGTCGAATGGGTCGTATGGCTTCGAGGGCGTCCGCCTGCTCCGCAATCATGATATTTCGGGGCTGATGCAGCCACAACTGGGGGGCCTGCGACTTGGAGGGTCATTGCCCATCCATAGTGCGTGACGTAGGGTTGCCGAGAGAAAGCACGCTCCCGCTCTCGCCTCAACACGAAAGGTACCGATATGAAGTCCGTCGCCTGTGTTCTGGTCGTCGCAGTTATGGCAACCGCATCGTGGGCAGCCGAGGAAACGAAGCTCGCCTTCGACACCTATTCCGGTTACTTCGTGTCGAACAAGTTCGAACCGGACGCGGACGCATCCTTCGTCGTCATCAAGGACCAAGCCGAATTCGATGAGGTCTTCGGCGTGGCGATGGTCATGGACGACAAGTCGCACCGACTGCCCGATGAGCCGTTTAAGTCGAACATGGTTGTGGCGGCCATCAAGCGGGGAAAGGCGAACGTCGATTACAGGGTAGAGAGCGTGAGCATCGAAAAGGGTGTGGTCCAGTTGAAATACACCGTCACGTCGGAAGCCACGCCAGAGACGACCTACGCCTGCCCGCTGATCGTCTCCATTCCCAAGGGCAACTACAAAGCCGTCGTGTTCATTGAGGATGGAAAGCAGGTCAAAAAAGTGAAACTCGGCGGAAAGAAGAAGAAGCAACTGGAGCGTGAATAACATCGTGGTTTGACTCGGTTCAATAAGTCGCACGACCTCGTCATCGCCTCAGTACTGGAACAAGTGAACACACTCCCTGTCGTTCAACGTCCCGTCATTTGTTCGAGCTTCTCGGGATAACGTGCCCCTTGCACCGTAATCTCTGATGCAGCGAGGTCGATGTCACACAGTTCATCCGGCGTGAGTACGATGTTGACGGCTCCGAGGTTTTCCTCCAGACGATGCAGCTTGGTGGTGCCGGGAATGGGGACGATCCACGGCTTCTGAGCCAGCAGCCATGCGAGTGCGATCTGGGCGGGTGTCGCACTCTTCTCTACTGCAATGTTGCCGAGCAAAGTGATGAGGGTCTGATTCGCCTTGAGAGCCTCGGGGGTGAACCGGGGCAACACGTTGCGGAAGTCAGAACTATCGAACGTCGTATGTTCATCGATCTTCCCAGTGAGAAACCCCCTGCCCAATGGACTGTACGGCACCAAGCCAATCCCCAGTTCTTCGAGGGTCGGTAACACATCCTTCTCCGGAGTTCTCGTCCACAGCGAGTATTCACTCTGGAGAGCTGTAACCGGCTGAACGGCATGTGCTCGTCGGATGGTCTGGACTCCCGCTTCCGACAGACCAAAATGGCGGACCTTGCCCTGCTCGATCAGTTCCTTGACCGCTCCTGCCACGTCTTCGATGGGGACGTTGGGATCAACGCGGTGCTGATACAGCAGATCGATAGTCTCGACTTGGAGTCGCTGGAGCGAACCTTCGACGGCCTGTTTGATGTGCTCCGGTCGGCTGTTGAGTCCCGGTGACCCCTTGGTGCCACGGATGTCGAAACCAGGGCTTATGTCAAACCCGAACTTGGTGCCGAGCACGACTTGCTTGCGGAAGGGAGCGAGGGCTGTACCTACCAACTCTTCATTGCTGAACGGGCCGTAGACCTCGGCGGTGTCAAAGAAGGTGATGCCTCGTTCCACAGCAGCCCTCAGTAGCGTGGTCATTTCCTGTATGTCTTTGGGCGGACCATAGGAAAAGCTCATTCCCATGCAGCCCAATCCGAGAGCCGAGACTTCCAGATTGCTCGTGCCGAGTTTACGTGTCTGCATCGGCGTGTTCCCTTTGTGTGAAATTGGCTACTCGGATTTGAGCGGGGACATGTCAATGGAGCAGCGGTACCTGTAACCGCCCCCCATTGTGTCCACTCACGTATCGTATGTCCATCCGACCCCAGCAATGACTGACAGTCCGAACGCCCCCTCCTTCAACCCAGATGTGTAGAATCGAAGCCGCGACGAATTCGTTCATCCGAAATGTGCTGCGAAGGAGATTGTACCATGAAGAGAGTGTGCCCACTTCTGGTGGTGGCTGCCCGCCGCACTCACTGGAAGCTGACGGAGAAGCGGCATGAAAGAACTGACGAGCGATTTGCCGATGCCCACGGGGGAGCGGCAACGACGAGTGACGAAGTGATTGATCTGCTTGTCTCCAGCATGTGCAATGGGGCGATTCGCTGATGACCTGGATGGACTGGTACAACAGCTTGGTGAAACCGAGTTGGACGTCCGCACCGGCGACCATCGGACTGATCTGGCAAATCCTCTACCCGATCATCCTGGTGACGTTCGGTTTCGTGTTCGTGCGGACGATCCGACGAAAAATCCGGTGGATCGTGGTTCTGCCGTTCGAGCGGATGACGGGACGGATCAATCGGGCGAAGCACGACATGACCTGAGCCGAGGCACATCTGGTAGAACAGCGGACCACATAACAACTCCCTACATTGGGTTGGCCTCCGGCACACGACCGGCTGTTGCTGTCGTGTGAGGATGCTTTGCCTGATTGGTGACCAAGAACGGAGGGAAACCAAGCCTCCTTCCCGAGATTTCTGGCTCGGGGCCCAGTGCCTCCCTGTCGGTAATGGGTGTCATCCGACGTTATCTGGGGGATGAGACTCAAGTTCGCCCCGGCAATGCATGCGAGATCAGTAACGATGACCACGAGCGACAAGTCCGTCGAGCAACGGGCCGGGAGATTGGCGATGACGAGCGGCACGTCGATGAAACGGGTCTTCCTGCAATCGGTCATTGCCACCCTGGTACTTACCGCCCTGGTCGGAATTTATGTCTTCCTCTTTGGCACCTTCGGAGAGACGGAGGCCAAGATCCTCGGCACCACCTTGGCTATCTGCTACTTCAGCACGACATCACTGGCGTGTTCCGCAGCTTTCGAGAAGAAGCGTCATCCGGCCTTGTCGTTGCCGGGACTTGCCTTGGGTGTGCTGGGACTCGTTTTCTTCATCCCGAGCATCTGGGCCGAGTGGTTCGACACTGAGGCGGTTGGCAAGGCGATGGTCATCATTGGAGTGTTGTCGTTCTCGCTGGCCCAAGCCTGTCTCCTGTCGCTCGTTCCTTTGCAGCGGCGTCATGCCTGGGTCTTCTACGCCGCCGTAGCATTGATCTTGGCCCTGGCGGCGACCATCTCGGGCATCATCATCGTCGAACCGCACGACAAGGATCTGATCGTGCGGGTTATCGGCGTTTTGGCGATACTTGATGGTTGCTTCTCTCTTTGCGTTCCCATACTGCACCGACTTGGCGGGAGAGAGGCGACGGAGATTACCACGCAGACTTATAACCAGATTGAACTTGTTTGCCCGCGATGTGGCGAACGGGGTACTTATGCCACCGGCAAGATAAGTTGCCTCAAGTGTTCGCTTCGCTTCCGAATAGAAATCGGTGACGAGGGACGATGAAGAAGCCTGGGGGACGAACGTGTCCTACATCATGGTGGACCTTGAGTCGCACAGCCCTTTCCCGATGACGATCCGAGGCAACCATGAGAGTATTCGAAAACAACTTCAGCCGGTTGCACCTTGTGGACTTCCTCTTAATCTGGACTTGCTTCACTGGCTGGACGTATTGGATCGCAGAGCACGGAATCGACCAATACGACCATACTCGGCTCGTTGTTCTTACCACGTGTGGGACGATTCTCGGCCCGATGACGGGAGCCATCAGCAGGAATTGCCAAAGCTGCTGCCTCGCATTTTCGCTGCCCCTATTACTCTACTGCGGGGCGTTTCTGACACTGGGGACGATACCGTCATTAGTGCGATTGCCATTTGTCACCGGGGCGTCCGCACTGCGGATGGCGGCTTGGAGCGTTGGTCTTCTCGGCTGGTTCTTGGGTGGAATCGTCTCTTTTGCACATGCCCTTTGCTGAGACCCTGGAATAATTGCGAAGTCGCTCCCAGTTGGCGAGTTCGGCATGGACGAAATGGAGGGCTGGTTAATCGAGTTCCTGCACCCCGCCGCCACTGACGGTGAGTACTTGTCCGCTGATCCAAGTGGATGCCGGTGAAACCAGAAAGACCGCCGCCGCTGCGATGTCAGTGCCTTCGCCTAACCGCCCGAGTGGCGTGTGCTTGAGCATGGCAGCCTCGACATTGGGTGTCAGGACCGTTGCCAAGGCAGCCGTGCGAATCGCCCCGGGTGCAATGGCGTTCACTCGAATGTTGTCTGGCCCCAGGTCGAACGCCATGTTTCTGGTCAGGTGATCGACGGCTGCCTTCGAAGCCCCATAGGAGCACATGCGTTGGTTCTTGTTCTGCCCCGCCATTGAACTGATGTTGATGATGGCTCCAACTCCAGCAGCCTTCATGTGTGGGGCACAGAGTTGGCTCATGCGGAACACGGAGAACAGGTTTAGCTGGAAAGCCCGTTCGAAATCGCTCATGGGCATATCGAAAGGTCTCGGGCCACCGCCCCCGGCATTATTAACCAGAATGGTCAGCTTTCCGAGCTGCTGCACGGTCTGCTCAACTGTCGCACAGCGTTCAGATTCATTCGTCACGTCCAGCTTCAACGCCAACGCTTGTCGACCCAACCTGCGGCACTCGGACGCCACTTTTTCCGCCTCATCCAAATTGAGGTCTGTGCAGGCAATATCCGCCCCGGCTTCGGCAAACATCAAGCAGATCGCCTTGCCGATACCTGCTCCTCCTCCTGTCACGAGAGCAATTTGTCCCCGCAGCGAAAACAATTCTTGAACCGGCATATTCATTTCTTCATTAGGTGTGGAGGGAATGCGACCAGCCAATACTTCGTGACCGTAGACCGCGTGCTCGTTGCTTCTGTGGTTGCATGGCACCTCGGCATGGCGATGCCGCCGAGAGCCCTGCTTTTCCTTGTCCTTCAAGTCCCCGGAAACATTTCAACGCCCAACCATTGTCGCAGGAACACCACCACGGGGACAACCGGGATCACTGCCAGGACGGGCAACACGACGGCGAGCGGGTAATGCCAACCTCGATCAGCGACTCCGAGAGCTGGCCGCCGCTTCAAGACAGCTATTAGGGGTCGAACACCACTACCGGCATTCCTCGCGAACAGCCTCTCCAATACTACTCTTGTAGAGTCAGCCAGCGAAGGTGGGGAGAAAGGGTGAGTCCCTTGCCATTTCAGTTGCTCTGATTCATCCCACGGGCCTGGGTGTCCGTTCTTTAGGCTGAGTTGGTCTGCGACCAAGGGAGCCCGCTGATACTGGTTCGCGGTAGATCCTCCGTGGTCGGAGTTAGTACACGATGTGGTCGAGCGTTGCTGGTTCGCAGGGGCAGGCATGACGCGCGCACAAAAAAGAGGGGTAACGATGTGCCCCTCAGAGGAGAACGTCTTCACATGACTAGTTGGGGAGAATTACCGAGTCAATCACATGGATCACGCCGTTGGACGCGGCAATGTCGGTTTTCACCACGTTCGCCCCGCCCACCTTCACCTTGCCGTCGGCGACAGCGATCTTCACCTTGGATCCCTCAACCGTCTTGGCACTCGACAGGTTGACCACGTCAGCAGCGGTCACTTTGCCAGGGACCACGTGGTACGTGAGGATCTTGACAAGCTTCTCCTTGTTTTCCGGCTTCAGCAATTCCTCGACCGTTCCCTTGGGAAGTTTGGCAAACGCTTCGTCAGTCGGCGCGAACACCGTGAATGGCCCTTCTCCCTTCAGCGTCTCCACCAGTCCGCCCGCACCCAGAGCAGCAGCCAGCGTCTTGAAACTGCCAGCCGACACAGCCGTGTCCACGATATCTTTACTCTTCTTTGATGCCTGATTCTTTGATGCCTGACAGGATTCGCCCGCCATCAGCATGCCACCACTGATCAACGCCACTGCCACAACCGCCGAGATCTTAGCGCCAAGTTTCATCTTCAACTCCTCGTAAAGAAAGCTCCCAGGGCGGCCACCCAGCCGCACTCGTTCAACCGTCTAACTCTCACTTCGCTGGGAAGTACGAGTCGGATTCAAACCGGCAAGTTTTTTGTGAATTTCTTCCGGATACCCGCGGTCGCACTCAGCGTGTTCGGTCACCCATTGCCATCTCCGCGGTCCTACGGCAGGTGGCGTCGGAAGGCCCCCTTCAGGACGGTGTTGCGAGCGACTCCGGCCATCGCCAAGAGGTTGATGAGGTGAAATCCTCGGGAAGGAGACACAGCGTGGGTCCTCGCTCCCGCCGTCACCGTCCGCCGTCGCGTCCTGGACGGCAAGAGAATCTGGTGGCAGATCTCTGAGTGTCCTCAAGCCATCGGAGCGGGGTGGACGTGATGAGGACGACAGCGGTTCTGAACCGCCTGCCGAAATCCGCTGCTGATAAGCCGAACTCCGCTAGCAGGTGGGTCCCTCATTCCCTGGGCCGAATTGATCCCTGGGCGGAAATTTCCCGCCGCTGGATGCATCCAGTTGTCCGCGTCGTGCGAAGACTTGGGTAGCGAGACGTGAACTAAAGACTACTCCCTTTTCAGCGAGTTACAGACCATGTGGAAACTGATAGCTTTGTCGAGCCTCTGTTGCATGACAGTCCTTGCCCTTCATGAGATTCTCGCCAGCCGATCGGACGCTGCTGAATCGACGTCGCCAACCGGCGGAACCAGCGGGTCTGCGGAGTTTCAGCCGGTGATCGAGGCACCATTGCCCGCAGGCTTCCCGACTTACACCCCCGTAGGCAAGATCGAGCTGAAGCGTTATCCGAGCTATCGCAAGGCGGAGGCGTCCGGTCGGGTGGCGTTCTGGACTTTATTCCAGCACATCAAACGGCAGGATATCGAAATGACGGCCCCGGTGGAGATGACGTATCAGACCGAGGGAGCGCCGGTAGGGCGAGAGCGTTCCATGGCCTTCCTGTATGGAGACAAGAATATTGGCTCAGCGGGGCAGAAGGGGAAAGTTGCCGTAATTGACGTTCCGGCTGCCACCGTGGTGAGCTTCGGCATGCGCGGCGCCCGTTCCGATCAAGCGATGAGTGACGGGGAGCAGAGGCTGAGAGACTGGCTCGAGCAGCACCAGAGTCAGTACGTGCAGGATGGTCCGGTGCGAGTGATGGGCTACAACAGCCCCTTCGTGGAGCGCGACCGGCAGTTCTTTGAAGTGCAGATCCCCGTGCGAGAAGTGTCTAGTGCACTCGGCGATTAATCGAGCCGCATGCATCGTGCAGCGGGGCCACGCAGGGCGAACGACCGCAACTGCTCCAGTCAGGGAATTCAGCCGCTTGACAGCTCCGCGGACGCGTCGGGGCCCCTGCTCCGCGTGATGGACGCCCGAGACCTGCAGGAGTAGACTGGGATCGCTGGAGATGAGGTCTGCGTTTGGACCTCGTTCATGGCGCCAGGATGTGGCAGGATCTTGCAGTGGCTCTGACTATCCTCGAACGGATCGCGGCGGGCGATGCCCAAGCTGTCGATCAGTGCTTCGACCAGTACGGAGGGCTGATCTGGTCTCTGGCCCGCCGTTATTCTCCGGTCTACGCCGACGCGGAGGATGCCGTGCAAGAGATTTTGCTGGGTGTGTGGCGCAGCGCGTCTCGCTTCGATCCTCAAGTAGCTTCCGAAGCGGCCTTCATCACGATGATCGCGAAACGGCGACTGATCGATCGCCTCCGCAGGCGAAGTGGCGGAATCGATACTGTTCCGATGGAAGAAGAACTACCCCTTCATGTGCGATCGGCGTCCGATGCGCTCGAAGTGCAGGAGGAAGCCGCACGCGTGCAGGCTGTCGTGGATCAACTGCGTGATGAGGAGCGTCGCGTGCTGAGAATGTCGTTGATGGATGGCTTAACACACAGTGAGATCTCACAGGCCACGCGCCTGCCGTTGGGCACCGTGAAGACCCACGCCCGCCGTGGCCTGAGTCGACTTCGAGAAATGTTGGGGGCCAACGCCCCTTCTGAGAATTCGGGTGACTGAATGATGAACCAGACAGATCCCATCGCCGCGACCATGCTACGAAACGGGGCCCTGGGCTTGGCTGGATATGCTACCCGCGATTTGCTGGAGTCTGCTCCCGATCTGAAGTCATTTGAGTTGCTCGCGTTTGCGAGTTGGCGGGGAGTATTGCGCGATTGCATCGAGGACTTGGCTGCGGCTCTCGCGGTGGGGAAACCGAACTTCTTTGCAACACACGTCGCGTGGCTGCAGAGCCTGCTGACTTCGCGAGGCCTGCCGCCCACAGCGGTCCGCTCCGCCGTCCTGTGCCTGGCCAAAGTGCTTGAGGCCGAACTGCCCCCGGAGCTGGGAGCCCGCGCTGCGGGCGTGTGCCACGAGGCACTTCGGGACTTGCCGCTGGCGGTGCCTGAGGCCTCCAGCTTTCTGCACGCCGATACGCCGCATGGTCGATTGGCAGCCAGTTATCTGCTCGCGCTGCTGGAAGGGGATCGAGCTCGTGCCAGTCGCCTGATCATGGACGCCGTAGCAGCCGGTACCACGATACCGGAACTCTGCTTGCGCGTGCTGTTGCCTGCGCAGCGGGAGGTGGGACGCATGTGGCAGCATAATGAAGTCGGCGCGGCCGAGGAGCACTTCGCAACCGCCACAACCAGCATGATGCTGGCCCAGCTGCGAGTGCGTACCCTCGTTCCACGGCCCAACGGCAAAACGGTGTTGGCCGCCTCCGTGATGGGTGACCAGCACGATGTCGGGCTCCAGGTGGTGGCCGATTTTTTCGAAATGGACGGCTGGAGAGTCATCCATCTCGGACGTGATATGCCGATCCCGGATCTGGTCCAAGCGGTCGAGGCCTACCGGCCTGATTTGCTGGCGCTTTCTGTGTCCCTTCACTCGCAGCTCCCCACCCTGAGCGAGACCATTCGGGCGGTGCGAGATGGTGAACACGGTGCATTGGTGAAAATCCTCGTTGGAGGAGGGGCGTTTGGTGACATGCCAGATCTCGCTGTGTCACTCGGCGCCGACGGATTTGCCGCCGACCCGCCTGCCGCCGTCGAGCAAGGCAATCTGCTGGTGTGCGGCACCACATGATCATGCCACCTTTCACCTTCTCTCCAACGACTGACGTGCGGAGCCAGAACGAGACAGCCGCATTCTACCGAGCAGCGAGTTGGAGGTGGTAAAATGGCATGGCGAATTCTCCCCTACACTTTTTGGAGGCATTGCGAAGGACGATTAGGCCGGTCAACCTATGAAGCTCACGCCAACCCACATCCAAACCGCCCGCCGTCACCTGCGGGCTGCCGACCCGGTAATGCGGTCCATGATCGATGCCGTGGGGCCGTACACCCTGCGTTTCGAAAGGAACCGCTTCGGCATGTTGGTCCGCTCCATCGTCTCCCAGCAAATCTCGACCATCGCTGCCCGAGCGATCCGCAAACGATTGCTGGACCTTGCTGGTCCCGAGGGGCTGACGGCAGCCAACCTTGCCCGATCCACCATCGACGAATTGCGGTCGGTGGGATTGTCGCAGCAGAAGGCAGCCTACATTGCGGATCTGTCGTGCAAAGTTCGTGAGGGAGTCGTGGATCTGCGGGGACTCGGGCGACTATCCGATGAACGAGTGGTCGAGGCACTAACCCAGGTCAAGGGAATCGGTCGTTGGACCGCTCAGATGTTCCTGATTTTCGCCTTGGGGCGTCCCGACGTGTTCCCGCATGACGACCTGGGCGTGAGGACCGCCATTCGTGATCGCTACGGGTTGGGCGATCTGCCCGACAAAAAGACCAGCTTGAATATTGCCGCTCCCTGGCGACCCTACGCCTCCGTGGCAAGTTGGTACTGCTGGCGGGTTCTGGATCTGGCTCGGAACACGGAGACGGTGGCGAAGGGGTATCCGACATAGGTGGTAGCATGGTTTTTCATATCGTCCAAGGCGATCTCCTCGACCAGGATGTTGACGTGATCGTCAACGCCTGGAACCGAAACATCATCCCGTGGTGGCTCTTGCTGCCGCAGGGAGTCTCCGGGGCAATCAAACGGCGTGGCGGAACTGGTCCCTTCAAGGAACTCCGCAAGCACGGTTCGATCCCGCTGGGCGGTGCCGTGTTGACCTCGGCTGGTCGGTTGCCGTTCAAGGCGATCATCCACGTCGCCGGGATCAACATGTTCTGGCGGGCGTCCGAATGGTCGATTCGGCAGAGCGTTCGCAATGCGATAGGTTTAGCACACGAAAAGGGATTTCACTCCATCGCCTTTCCACTGATCGGTGCCGGATCGGGCGGTTTCAACCAGCAGCGAGCCAAGGCGATCATGGAGGATGAATTGGGTAAGATCGAGTCCACGATGGAGATCAAGTTGATCGTGTTCAAGATCGGATAAGTTGGGGACGTACATGGAACAGACGCGGGAAGATGACCGAGCGTAAAGGATTGAGAGCCTCATCGATGAGAAAGAAGAAACAGACCGACCAACCTCGCAAGATGTCCGAGATCGTGAAGGAGATGCTGGAAGTCCTGCTCCGTAATCCGAAAGCAGTTCCCTCATCAGAAGCGTCCCATGTGGCGATGTTCTTCGCCAATGTCGCCTGGAACGAGTGCGTTGGGCTGGGTGCCGAGCGGAAAGCCTGTCGTAACGTGTGGCAGACCATCGAAGCGGAGAACCCTGATCTGTGGGACGAACTGAAATCGAAAGACATCGACGCCATGATTGATGAACTTGTGGAGTATAAGATGGCTCATTTCCCCGACGACCGGCGACGAATTCTCACCTGCGGCAGTACTCCGCAAGGGACGATCCGGGTCGAATGGCTGCCGCCCGCCGCTCCTGGTGTGGACGCCAAGCAGGAAATGCAGCTTTACGGGATGGTTCGTGGGGGACTCAAGGACGAGGCCATCCGCTTCTTGAAGAAGACCCGTAAGATGTCGCAGAATGAAGCTGTGATGGAAGTGGCGAAGATCAGCAGGCAGTTCGGGATGGTGTGATCCACATGACGCTACCTTCCGAGGTTGATTACCGCAGTCCTCCTGCCATTCAACGGCAGGATCATCTACGACGGCTTGGTGTCGGGGTACAACATCACGTTCGGCGGCGGCATCACGAGGTCGCTCAACGAGGATTATAGAGAGGCGAAAAGGGCGTTCGGAATTATTACTTCGCTCGGTAGCCAACCGGCAGTACCGCCCATGAAACCGAAGAAGACCAGCAGGAAATCTGGCAAGGCTCAGTCGACGGCCAGCAGCCGATCAGCTTCCGGCGAGGCGAAAGCCATCGCTGAGGAATTGATGAAGATGACAGATGCCTTCTGCAAGGAGTTCCTCAACGAGGAGTATGCTGACCTGTGCCGCAAACTGGCGGAAACCTTGGCTCGCAAGCGTCCTTCGCCGCTCCTGCAAGGAAGATTGGAGACTTGGGCCTGCGGGATCGTGCGAACTATCGGATGGGTCAACTATCTGGATGATCGAAGTCAACAGCCTCACCTGAAGCTGCCTTTCATCGACCGGGCATTCGGGGTAGCGGAAAGCACTGGACAGGGCAAGTCGAAAGCCATTCGGACCATGCTGAAGATTCGGACCTTCGATCCCAAGTGGACACTGCCCAGTCGTATGGACGAGAACCCAATGGTGTGGACGTTGGAAGTCAACGGCTTCCCGATGGACATCCGCAACGCCCCACGCGAACTTCAAGAAGCGGCTTTTGCCAAGGGGCTGATCCCTTACATCCCCGCAGATCGGGCCGGGGCGGGTGATGACAATTGACGAACACATCCCTGACATGCCAACATCGGTAGATGCACAACATGACGATCAAATGCCCGCAGTGTAGAGCCGAATACGACCTGACCCTCTTCACGTTTGTCCTCGCTATCGAGATTTGGTTGTCTCTTGTTCGAACACCACCATGCTGTGCATCTCCACCGGCGGAACCGTCACGACGACTCCGTCGGCCGTCGGTGTGATGGGCAGGTCGATCGCGCCGGGCTGGAGCGTAGCCTTCGTGACGCCCGGAACGCGGCACGTCACTTGGATGCCGGAAAGCGGGATCACCTCCTCGCGCACCGGCCAGGTGCCGCGCAGCTCAGACTGATTGGGGAATCCCCATTGCTTGTTCAGTTCTTCGGGCAGGGGAGCCAGTTTCTGATAGATCGAATGCAGGCCCCAGGAACTGGCCTGGTTCAACAAGTGGACAACCGTTCGCCCGCGTTCAGGCTGGCGCTGAAACGTGGCCGTAAGAATCAAGGGCCCAACCACCTCGACCGGCGGCGGCACATCCCGGGCCGCCCAGCGCGCGGCGTTGACCAGCAACTGCCGCATGTACGTGTCGGGAAAGAAGAACATGCCCTTATCCACCGATGCGGCAAAGTAGACGACACGCCCTTTTCCATATTCCGACACGATAATCGCGGGATGGCTCTCACGCGTCTTCTCCTCTGGCTGATTCACGCGGTAGGTCGTTATGGTCTGCCCATCGCCGCTGGCGCGCACTTCGGTGGCGCTCGCGATCAATGCCAGGGGCCCCGAATCAGGCGGATGCCCCGGAATCAGCCAGGCCGTATTCTGCTTGGCCTTGATCAGCGGGTCTTCCGTAATCGGGTGGAGCGTTGCGAGTGTGAGATAGAGATTTTCGGTGCGCTGCGTGACAGTGTTCGTAGCTAAGTAGTTGGCCGCCAACACATCGGCCAGCGCAAAGTCGGGCCGCTTCCGGAAATCAGCGTCATACAGCGACGTCTCGAAAGAGGCAATCAATCCGCCCCCCATGCGAACAAACCGCCGCACCACCTCCGCCGCTCGGTCCGACAAGCAGGCCACATTGGGCAACACCAGTACGCGAATCCCCTGCAAGTTCACATCCTCCAGATCGTATTCGGTGAGGATCCTCACAGGCAGGTGCTTCTCCAGATACGCGCGGAACGAGCCCAGTGTGTGCGAGAAATAGACCGGCAGCGCGCCCTGAGCGTACAGCGTGCGAGTCTGCTCGGATGCCACAATCCCGATGTAGGGGATCGCTTCCGCATCCTGTAACCACTCTTCCCGCTCGGCCATGTTTCGGACATGCAATTTGTAGTACTCCTCACGCCCTGTCGACTCCACGAATTCGGGACGTACACCCCAGGGAAGTCCCTCGAATGTCCGCAACTGGATCTCCACGGGCGAAGAGATGCCTGAGATTCCGTGCGCCGACGGCTGAATCCACACCGTTGCGCCGCGCTCATGGGTAACCCCCTGCATAAAGGCGTAGACGAATTGCTGGTAAAGTGGATCACCCGGCACATCCCAATAGAGTTCCACCGACGAGATATCGATGGCACTGGAGTAATTGAGCGGATACTCACCCATGTACATGTTGGGGAAGTACCAGGTGCGATTGGCGGAATGATTGACACAGATGATCGCTTCCGAGTTCTCCCGGCGGATCGTCTCGCGCATACGATCGGCGAACTTCACGAAGTAATCGTTGTGCCAGGCAAGATACTGCCGAGCCACGGGATCATGAACGGGATCGAACTGTGTGGGAATTTCGTGCCCCTCCGAGAACTCGCGAAACGCCTGTTTCGTGGCCTCGTCGTACGTGTGCAAGTGCACTGGCGCGTACCCATCGAACCAATACCCGTCGACCTGGAACTCGCGTGTCACATAGGCCAGTTGTTGCAGCAGCCACTCGGCATAACCGCTGCGAATGTTCGCAAAGTTGGGGACGGCGTCTGGCTTGCCGTCCGCGTTGATTCGCAACCAATCGGGATGAGCTTGGGCAAACACGGGATTTCCCGCCGGTACCTGCACCGGTCCGAGATAGAAAATCGCCTTGGCCCCCGCCGCGTGGCACCGTTCGACATGCTTCCGCATGTAGGCTTCCACTTCCTTGACACGATCTGGCGAGTACAGGTGCGCCGTCGGGCCCACCTGATCCCAATGACTCAACACATTCAGTGTGACCACGTTATAGCCCGCCTGAATGTACGCTTCGCCCATGGGCAGGCTACCCGGCAGATGACCGATTCGCCAATGGGTCCGCACCCACTCGGGAATCGGCCGTGGTGGCAGCAATTCGGGTACGGACCGTGGCGGCAGCCCAGTCGCGTCCGGATTCCCAATGCCCTCGGCTCCCCAGGCCGACGAGGGTGTGATCAGCAGACATAGCAGGCTGACTACCAGGCCTGACATCGGCCCCCCAGCAAGCGAATTTCTCACGTTCGTACCTCCCTCAGGATTTCCTCATTTTGCCCGTTGTTAAGCACAGATGCTATATGTCCTCCTGCTTCTTCCCCTGGAAGGACCGGGGTCGCCGTAGGAGAACCTCGTTGTGCGACACGGTGTTGGGCGAGTCCGCACGACGCATCTACTTCGGCATGAGCGATTCACGCGCGAGTGGAAACCGGGGACGCTAACGCGCGCCAGCGCAGGTCAATGCCATCCAGGATGAGCGACTGTTGCGAGCGCGTCACGTCCAGCGTATCTTCTTCGTCCAGCGTGGCCGGGATGAGGAAGCAGGTAGGTCCCCTTCTCCAGTTGCTGATACCAGCTGCAGCAGCCGGTCGGACCCCAGTACAGGATCTTGACGCGATCGCGACGCGGGTTCAGGAAGACGAACAAGCTGCCTGAGAGCGGATCCTGTTGGAGATGCGACTGCGTCAAAGCCACCAGGCCGTGAAAGCTCTTGCGCATATCGGTCGCACGGCGGTAGCGAAACACACGCACGTAAGGAGCCAACACGATCATCGTGGCGTCCTCCCGTCCAGCACATCCACGATGCACAGTAGCGCCGTGGCGGTGACGTCGTCGCTGACCCGCACGATGTGGCCCCGACTTGCAAAGCCCGTTGGCGGATGCGATGATCCGCAGAGAACGGTGGGCCGTGCGAGGTCTCGCAGCGCGCGCGTGTTCTGGTCGTGAGAGTTGTGGCTCCCGGGATCGTTCGCACCAGCTTCCACGCCCAGATGACCGATGCTGCCCGAGAGCGCAATCTGCGGGACCGCATTCCGTTGCATCGCGAAGGCAGGGCCGAGGACATTGCTTCGCGCATCGTCGTCGCAACGTTTCGTACCATCGCACTCGCACACGAGCATCGCAAGGAGCAAGAATCATGAAGATCCCCAAGAGTACCGCCTCCCATCGACCTTCGCGACGCCGGTTTCTGCAGGCCGCCGGAACCGCGATGGCAGTCCCCCTCTTCGTACCGGCAGTTGCCCTGGGGCGTGCCGATGCGGTGTCGCCGAGTGACCGCATCCATTTGGGTATGATCGGTTCCGGCGAGCGCGCGAACCAGTTGGCCGATGTCCTGTTGAATCTGCCTGAAGTGCAAGTCGTGGCGACCTGTGATCCCTCACAGGCCAAGCGGGAGGCGCTCAAGGGTCGCGCGGAACGGACCTACGCCGAACAAAGCGATCGCGGGTCGTACCAGGGCTGCGCCGACTACAACGATTTCCGCGATCTCCTGGCGCGCAGCGACATCGACGCCGTGGTGATCACTTCGCCCGAGAACTGGCATGCGCTGCACGCCATCGCTGCGGCCAAGGCCAAGAAGGACATCTACGTCGAGAAGGCCATGGCCCGCACGATCGCCGAAGGCCAGGCCATGGTCCAAGCAGTCCGTCAGAACCAGGTCGTGCTGCAGGTCGGTCAACAACAGCGCAGCGATCCGGTCTTTCGCCTGGCTCTCGACATGGTGCGTAACGGTGAACTGGGAGACCTGCACACCATCAAAGTGGGCGTCACCGCCAATCGCACCGGACCGCCCGTCAATCCGCAACCGGTCCCCGAAGGACTCGACTATGACCTCTGGCTGGGCCCCGCTCCCGTGCAGCCCTACCAGCCAGAGCGTCTGGTCAACATGGTGTGGATGTCGACGTACGACTACACGATCGGCTACCAGGGGGGCTGGGGAGCCCATCATCTGGACATTGCCCTGTGGGGTCACGACCCCAAGAGTGCCGGCATCGTGGAGATCGAATCGCAAGGCGTCTTTCCCACAGAAGGTATCTGCGATTGCCCAACCTCGTGGCGCTCCGATTTCACTCTTGCCGATGGAGTGAAATTGATCTTCACCACCGAGGATCAGCAGCAAAACGGGATCCGCTTCGAAGGCTCCAAAGCACGGCTGCACGTGAATCGTGCTCGCATCGAAATGGGTCCCGATTCGTTCAAGCCGGTGCTCCAGAGCAGACTTCCGGCAGATTATCAACACGATGTCCACCGCGATGCGACGCCCATCCACGTGCGCAACTTTGTCGATTCTCTCCGTTCACGGCAAGATCCCGAGGTGACCGTGGAAATTGGTCATCAAACCAGCACGTTCTGCTGTCTGAGTGACATCGCCACGCGGCTCGGGCGAAAACTGCGATGGGACCCCGCCAAGGAGCAGTTCCTCGATGATGACGAAGCCAACACGATGATTGCGCGCACGATGCGGCCACCGTGGCAGGTCTGAGATGCCACTGCCCTACACAGAAGAAGGTGACTTCGGACAATCACCCTGGAAAGGAACCCTGATGTCTCATGCTCGATCTATTGCCGTTGCCGTTCTTGCCATCGCCAGTATGACGAGTGCGGCCACTGGTGCCGAAGTTCCTGCAGACGACCTGGCTAAGATTCGGTTGGCCGCACCGTACGATGCACCGGCGCCGCCACGGAAGGTCCGTCGGGTTCTGGTCTTCTCGCGGGCCGACGGGTATTACCATGATTCGATCCCCTGGGGAGCGGCCGCGCTGAAGATTCTCGGTGAGAAATCGGGAGCCTACGCGGCCACGCTCTGTGACGATCCGGCGATGTTCGACCGAGAGCAGTTGTTTGAGTTCGACGCCGTGGTGTTCAACAACAACTGTGGCAATCCACTGCCTGACGCCACCCATCGAGCCAATTTGCTGGAATTCGTCCGCAGCGGGCGAGGTCTTGCGGGCATCCACTGCGCCGCTCACCTCGACTGGCCGGAGTATACGGATCTGCTGGGCGGCTACTCGATCAGCCACCCGTGGTATACCGGCAGCACGGTCACCGTCGAATTAGACGAACCGGATCATCCGCTGGTGCGATGTTTTGCCTCATCGTCGTTTCAACACACGGATGAGATCTTCGAGTTTGAGCACTATTCGCGCGAGAAAGTGCGCGTGCTGCTGAGTCTGGATACCGCCCGGACCGACATGCAGAAGCCGGAGATCAAGCGGATCGACGGCGATTTCGCCTTGAGTTGGATTCGCAACTACGGCCAGGGGCGCGTGTTCTACAGCGCCCTGGGGCATCAACCGGATGTCTACTGGCGACCGACGATTCTGAAGCACTATCTGGCGGGCATTCAGTTCGCGCTCGGAGACCTGGAGGCGGATGCCACGCCCAGCGCCGTCTCGACCGCTACCGAAACGGAACAAGCCGCCGCAACGCCACGGGTTGATTTTGTCGAAAGCCCCTTGAGCCTGTCCTTCTGTTGCCGTGCCGACAACGATCTCTATCGGGTGGTCACGGCACAAGGGGGGCAGTTCTCCCGATCTGAGAATGCGCTCGACGCGATCCGCGATGCACCCGAAGGTAGTGGCGTGCTGATTCTGGCGGATGGCTACCCGGCACAGACCACTCAGCTGGATGCCGCGGTGTTCGAGCAGGCCGAGGCGCGGAGACTTCGCCTGTATGTGGAGTTTCCCTCGCAGTTGCCCGGAATGGAACTCGGCGCGCCTGTTGGTCCGCGCCAAGGCGATTGGGGGCAGATGCTGCAGCGCGCCGTGGTCACGTCGGACGCCTTCGGCCCGGGGCTGAAGAAGAAGCGGATTCTGATGATCAACGACTGCCATCACCTGCCGGTCCAAGCCCCCATGCCGCATCTCGTGCTGGCTCGTGTGTCGGGCTTCGACACGGCGAGATTCGGTCTGCCGGAGCAGGATGTACACCCGATCCTGTTCGAACATCCTCGCGGGGACATCCTCGTTTCCACCACCAAGCTGAGCCAGTTTGTCACGGCGCGCTATGGCCCGACGGATGCCTGGAGTCCGGTATGGCAAATGATCTTGGGTTGGCTCCAGCCGGGCAAGACCGTACCCGAATTGAAATGGACGCCCATAGTGCGGCCGGTCTACGGACCCGCGGACGAACTGCCGCCCGACTTTGAGCTGCAGACGATTCGGCGGGGGACCCAGTGGTTCATCAAGTCCCGACTGCTGGTGCATCCGTCGTGGCAAGATCGCTACGATCGGCCGTCGAACATGGGACCTCCCACCGACGACTGGCCGTGGGGGCATCGCACCGCTCCCCAACCCGATCCGTCGGGGGCCGTCGGCGACGGCGGCCTGGGCATGTTAGAGGGATTCCGCTCGCGCGTCTTGCACGACGGTTCACAAGCCGTGCTCTGGTGGCGGCGACACGACAACACCGGCGAGATCGCCGGCGCGATGAGCATGGCCGGAACGCTGCTGGACAACGAACCGTTTCGGCACATCGCGGGCAACCTCGGCGATTGGCTCTACACCAAGTCGCTGATGACTCAAGGCGAACGCGCCGAGCCGGACAATTCCGCCTTTGGTCTGGCTGGCTGGAACGACGTCCCGCGATACTACGGCGACACCCACGGCTATGACGTCTACTATGCTGACGACAACGCTCGCGGCATGCTGGGCATGATCAAGGCGGCAACCGCGCTGCAGACCGACCGATGGGATGAGCGACTGGCACAGTGCCTGCTGGCCAACCTGCGGATCACCAGCCAACTCGGCTTCTCACCAGAGCGCATCGACGGGCCGCTGCCTCCAGATCAATGGCGGAGTCGATTCGATAGCCAGTTCGTTTTCTTCTGCCCGCATCACCAAGCCTACATGCAAGCCTGTTTCCTCTGGGCCTACCGTCAGACCGGTGATCGTCTGTGGCTCGATCGCGCCCAGAGTGCCATCCGCCTGACGATGGAGGCGTATCCCGAGCGGTGGACGTGGACGAACGGGCAGGTCACGCTGGAGCGCGCCAGGTTCATCCTGCCGCTGGCGTGGCTGGTTCGTGTGGAAGACACACCCGAGCATCGTGGCTGGCTCGATCGGATGGTCAAGGAATTGCTGACGGATCAGGTCGATTGCGGCGCACTTCGCACACGGATCGTACACAGCCCGACCTCCAATGAAGCGTACGGAACCGGCGAGACGTCGCTGATCGAGCAGAACGGTGATCCTGTCTCCGACCTGCTTTACGAATCCAACTTCGCCCTCGTCGGCCTGCACGAAGCGGCTGCGGCGACCGGCAACGCGGACTACCGCCAAGCCGAGGATCGGCTGGCCGAGTATATCTGTCGCATCCAGGCCAGGAGCGAAACGCATCCCGAGCTGAACGGCGTGTGGTATCGCGGATTTGACTTCCAGCGCTGGCAGTACTGGGCCGCCGACGCCGATGTGGGCTGGAGTCTGTGGTCCACGGAAACCGGCTGGACGCAGGCTGAGATCATTTCCACTCTGGTGCTGCGCCAATTGAATACGAGTTTGTGGGAGTACACCGTCAACAGCCGAATCTCCCGACAACTCGACACGTGGCGCCGACGCATGCTGCCGGATGAGGTCACCTCATCCAATCGTTAATTGTTCGCTCCCCGCTTGAGCAGTCCACGACAATTCGTGGCATATGACACCTTCCACTTCTTGTGCCTAAGCGCCAATGATGAAGGTGTGGTTCGCGTGGCTTCTGCAGAAGGCATATCAAACTTAAATGAGGAGTCTGCACATAGCTACTCAACAGATTCATCATAAGGCGACTTGGTTAGGGACGTTGGCGGCCTGGGTGATGTGCGGGGCGGCGTGGGCTGGCGACCCGCCGAACCTGGTCACAAATCCCGGCTTTGAGGACGTTTCGCCCCAGCACTTCGCGAAGTCTTGGGGCGTGCTGGGCGAGTTCGGCAAGCCGGACGCGAGGGTTACCCTTGACGACAAGACTGCCCATACGGGGGCGCGCAGCGTGCGGCTGGGCGAAAATCCCTTCACCTTCGTGATCTGTGACGGCGCCGACATTGCCGTCAAACCCGACACGAAGTACATGGTGACCTGGTGGTGTAAGACCGAAGGATTTACCCGCACCGCTGCTTGGCTGGGCTTATGTACCAACCAAGGCCAGCGCGGAGTAGGCACCACCTTCAAGGTGCATGGATCCAGCGATTGGAACCGGTATTTCGGCGAGTACACAACCAAGGCCGATGAAACTCGCCTCCATCCCATCCTCATCACGCATAATATGGGTGGAACACCAACGAATAGCCCGGCGGCTTTCTGCTGGTTCGACGACGTGTGCGTGTATGAGGGTGCGTTTCCCAGGGAGCTCGAAGCGGAGTACCCGGCGTGGCAGCGCAACAACCTGGCCGGCGTGTCGGAAACAGCCGTGATTCTGCGGAATTCCGGCGACCTAGCCCTCTGGTCCGACAATCTGTCTGCGCGCGTCTACGCCGACGATCCCGTGCCTGGCTACGCCCAACCGGTCAAGGCTGTGGAGATGTCCGCGGCTCGGGGCGAAGAGGAGTTTTTCCAGATCGCGCTGAGGCCCGCGGCCGACCTGGAGGGCGTATCGGTGGTGACCGCCGACCTGGAAGGACCCGGCCGCATATCGGCCACGAACGTCCATTGGTGGCCGGTGGGATTCGTTAACGTCACGAAGGCCTCGAACCCGGACATGCGGTTGGGCATGACGCCGGACCCGCTGCTCAATTCTGCACCGGTGGCCGCGCCCAAGGCTAAGAATACGCCGTTCTGTATCGGGGTGCGCGTTCCGCGCGACGCCAAGCCCGGCGTCTACAAAGGCGAGGTCACCGTGGTCGCTTCCAACAACGTCGTGGCCAGGGTTCCCATCGCCCTGCGCGTCTATGATTTTGAACTGCCCACGGATCCGACGTTCTGTGCGCGCATCTACTTCCATGTCGAGACCATGCAGCGCTGGGACAATCGCCCCCCGGTCGAGATCGAGCGCGACATTTGCCGCCTGCTTTACCAGCACGGAATCCGCGGCTATGGCACGCTGGGGACAGGAGTGAGTGCGAATGGAGTAGACGCAAAGCTGGTGGACGACCAAGTGGTGTGCGACTTTACGCAACTCGACTCAAGCATCGGCTGGGCTCTTGACGAACTGGGCTTCAACACCTTCTTTCTTGGCCCCTGTTTTGGCGGTGGCACGGGCGAGGCGGTGTGGACACCGGGCAAGTGGCTGGGCATGGAGTTGCTGTCCGACGATTTCAATCGCCTGTTCCCGGAGTACCTGCGCCAGGTGGCGGCACATCTCAAGGCCAAGGGCTGGTTCGACAAGACGTACCTGTACCTGTGGGACGAGCCGCACCCCGTCTACTTCGACAAGGTCGTGGCCCTACAGAAACTGGCCTTGCAGGCCGACCCTGGGTTCAAGACGTGGGAGACCACCAGCCCCTTCAATCAAGAGTTTTGGGGGGTCGTCAACGCCTGGTGCGTGCTGTTCGCGCGGCCATACTTTGAAGAGACCGATGTGGAAGCCAGACGCGCGGCCGGCGACGAAATCTGGGTCTACAATATGCCAGCCAGCCTGGAAGGCCCGCCACAGGTACACCGCCTGTGGTTTTGGCAGGCCGCGCGCTATGCCGCCCGGGGCGCGCTGCTGTGGAGCGTCAACTTCTACAACGGGACCGACCCGTGGCAGGAAATCACGTCCAAGCCCGGTTACGAGGCCGGCGAAGCCATTATGATCTATCCCAACCCTCAGGGCGGTCTGCCCCTGTCTTCCCTGCGTTTCAGGCTGCTCCAAAAAGGCCTTGACGACTTCGAATACCTGACGATTTTGCAGCAGCGTCTGGAAGCCAGGGCGCGCGCCGCCGGTTCGGCGGACCCCGCCGCCGAAGCCCAGGCCGGCATGAGGAAACTCGCCGTCGAACTGGTCAAGGACGTCGGCGCCTATGACCTCAATTCAGCCAGCCTGACGAAGGTCCGCGACCGCGTGGCCCAACAGATCGAGGAACTGGGCGGCGGGAAGTGAGTGAATACACCGAGTGATGGCCGGCTCCTGTGACAACTGCCGCCAGTGGATGCAGTCGGGTGAAGCAAACGTGTAAAGCCCCCTTTGATCCCTGCCGCCTCACCCGGTTTCGTACGAAAACAGCAACAGACGTCCGTCTGTCAATTCGATAACAGGGTACGAGCTTGGTGGGTACGAAGCAAACCGTTTTTTCATCGGGGTCGGGCCGGTCCGGAAACCGTCGCGTTGGAACACGGGATACACCGGGTCCGCCTACGTAAATTTCCCGCGGTTGGGGAATTCCACTTTCACACAGGCATTGCCACGCATGTACAGCACGCACATCCCGATGCGGGGCGGGCCCAGGTTGCGGCAGTTCTCGTTGCCCTGCCGCACCCGGTCCTTCACAGACGGATCGGAGTGCTTGGGATTTCATACTGGTGGGGAGTTTCATTGTTCCAATGGCGTGATTCATAATTGGCTTCCGATCACTCCGAGTTCCACGAGCCGCAGACCGCGCCGCTGGGTGTTTTTTCCGAAGTCGAAGCGCACGTGGGTGGCCTCCACGGGAGCGAAGCGGACGCGGCTGCGCGAGGTCACGCCCTTCCCGCCCAAGACGGCGACCTGCCGAAAGGTGGTCCCATCCGTTGAGACCGAGATCGTCGTTTGATCCGGCACCCTTGAGGGCGGCACCTGCTGCCCGTCGCCTTCGAAATAATCCACGAACACGCCGCTGACGCTCCCAGGGGCCTTGAACGCGATGACGACCGCCTCGTCTTGCTCCTTGTTCGCGAACGTGACCCCATCGGAAATGGAACCGTCGATCAGGTTGGTGAGCTTGTTCGGCCGGTCGGGCAGGACATCATTGGTGGCGGCCAGTTCCGTCGCGGTGCTGACCGTGGCTCCCTGCGAGAAATCCGACATGTTGTCGGCCTTTTCCTCGACCCGCCGGAACACATCAAGCAGTTTGGCTGCCTCCGGGTAGGACTGCAACTGCGCGAAGAAATCCGGCTTGGCAATCTTCCGGGGATGCTTGGCCCCATTTTCGTCCACAAAGAACTCGTGGGGACAAACCACCCGGTCACCCAGTTTCGCCAGGCGGGTGATCGCCGCGAGCGGCAGCGTACGTTCGAGAACGTAGAGGCGGACGTTGGCGGGCAGATGGTCGAGCTCATCGGTGAGGACGAGTTCCAGGTCCTCCGGCATCATGAAGTCGCAGATGTGGAGGAAGGCATCGACGTGATTCAGGTCGGAGACCGAGTAGTTCAGGGTCTCCTCGGGGAAGTACACATGCACCGAGCCCGGTTGGTAGCTGGCATAGCGATTCCTGTCTCCGGTGTAGGCTTTGAAGAGTTCCTTCCATGCCTTGCCGTTTTCCAGACGCCGGGTTCCGTCGCCCTTGATCAGTCCCCAGAGATCCTCCTTGCCCACCCAGGCCATCGCGCCGGCCGAGGGGCCTCCCACCTCGGCCACCAGCTTGAACGAGCGGGGCTTCACGCCCGGCACTTCGGCGATGAACAGCTTCTTGCCCTCCACCGCCGCGAATTTTGAGAGGGTCCGGTAGTGGGAATAGTATTCCAGGGAATCGCTGTAGAGGTCCGCCGTGATGAAGTCGCCGGTCATGGCCGCCGTGCGCATGCTCGGAGCGCAACTGGGCACCGTCGCAGAGCGGATGTCGGCGAGGGCTCCCACGGAATTGAGCAGGCAGCCGCCGATCCATTTCGCCCCCGGCGCTTGCTGTTTGATATAGGCATGGAGTTCGGTGAGCCGATCGCGCTGGATCAGGTCCATCGCCTGGCGGAGGTCGAAGGTCCGCCGGCTGTTGATGGCCGCCGGGTCAACCGCACCATCCTTCATGAGGCGTGGCACCTCGACCTCGTCAAACGAGCGGTAGGTAGTGCCCCAATCGTGGTTGAGCGACTCGATCCTGCCTCCTTTCATGGCGGAGAGTTTGGCCCGGAAGGCCGCCGGGAACCGCACGCTGCTCTCGTGCTTATAGGTGTTCCACCACCAGCTTTCATACCAGCCGTAAACGATCTGATCGCCATACTTTTCCGTCAGGTGATCGACGACGAGCTTGGTGAACCAGACGGTGCGCTCGGCGTTTTCGGGAACGTGGAGCGACATCCAGGCCTTGGTGGTCCAGTCGCCCCGCACTTCCGGCGATGGGCACACGTTCGGTGTGAACTGGTGCCGGATCATCCAGTCCATCAGAGTGTCAAGGCTGCGCCAATCCGGCGTCCCGAGCGCGCTAGGGTCGAAGCCGCCATCTTGCCGCCAGGTGACTAGCTCGCGCTCGTCGATGCCGACCTCCGAGGGATAGAGCGGGAACCGGATCGCGTTGCAGCCCAGCGACTTTAGATAGGCCGCGTCGTCATCGTTGAGCGGCCAGTATTTGGCGAGTTGCTCCGGCGGACCCACATTATACTGGTTCACGCCGAAAAGGACGCTTGGGATGGGCGGCAGGGCCGCAGGGGAGGAGGCCGGACTCTGGCCCTGCGCCATCATGGCGAGGCACATAACCGCAGCGATGCCGCAACAGATCGATCGGAGTGCGTAGTTTTCCATTTTGGGTCCGGGTTGGGTGACGGTGTGCCAGGGCCGGTCATCCATGGTTTGCGGAAAAGGAGTGGCCGAAAGCTCCGCGGCGCGCGCGGAAGCGGACAAGGACGCGCCGAACAGGCCGAGTCCGGCGGCGGCCAATGCTTGGCGGCGGGTGGTCGGGGTTGGAGATGGTGTCATGGAATGACCTCTGTCGGGAGTTCGTGGGTTCGGGTGTTTGCCTTAGCGTCTATGGTTGAGGCCGGGCTACGTCCGTTCGCAGGAGCGGGGTCAGGGTCGGAAAACGGCATTGGAGACGGGCCTGGAACTGCCAGGCTCCACCGTCGTTTGCCACGCGGACCAGGAAGTGGTTCCAGCCCTTGTTCAAGGACAACCCCGTGAGTATGTAGTGGTCCGCCTGCAGCGGATTCTTGCCGCGGTTCTCGTGGATGAGCTTGCCGTTGAGCCAGACCTTCGCGCCGTCGTCACTGCCGGCGAGGAGGTCCACCTTGGCGCCTTGGGAATGATCGAGGAGGACGCCGCCTTCGAGCAGATTGTCGGAGCGCGGACTATCGAGCCAGAAGCTGAGGTAAACGCCTTGGTTCTTGGCGTCGGCGTCGTTTTTCAGGGAGTTGAAATCAAAGACTCCGGCGGAGGACGCCTGCATTTCCCGCCACTCGCTGTCGCCTGCGGCAGCGCCCGGCTGCGGATCGGAAATCGCTTGGTCGCCGAGGAAATCCTTGTCGAGCGCCTCCTCGTAGCTCGCTCCCGCAAACGGGCCGGCCACCAGTGCCCGCGAGACGAAGCCGTTGGAGTCCAGAATTCCGCCAGCCACTGCCTTGGGCTCCAGCACCTGCACCCCCAGGCCGATGAACAGTGCCCGCAGGAATTCAACGTGTGCCGGGGTCGGCGCGGCGGATTCGAGGCTGCCGACAAGGAGGCGGCCCGGGCCGGCGGGTATCTCCACCAGTGCCGCAGCCGGCGGCTTTGCCTCGCGTTCCGAGCGGATTGCGGCGGCGACTTTCACCGGTTCCTGACGGTCGCGCCAGACTTGCCAGTTGATG
>JBGSHS010000212.1:0-55469 GCA_041752115.1 Pirellulaceae bacterium
GATCACCCATCCCTGGCCTGACAACCGATTTCGCGCCCGACTCAAGACAGGAGCCGTATGAGCTAATCGTTCACGTACGGATCTGTGCGGGGGGCCGCCGGCGACGGCGGTCCCTACCGCGATTGCTCGTACTCGTACTCGTACTCTTGGCCGTCTTCGAGTACGAGTACCGCTAGCCGCTGAGTACGAGTACGTAGGTGCGGCAGGAATCCTCCGCAGCCCGGGCCCATTGTCCATGCCACCTGCTGTCCCGCTCGAGATACTATTCGACACTCAGCAGGAGGCTTTCGCTGTGGCTGTTGAATTCCGGAGCATACATGCACTGGATTTCGGCCATTCCCGACTGGTACTGACCACGATTCACAACTCGAGTGGAGTACTCAAAGACGTAAGTTCCTTTCGGCAGGTAATCAATGAAGAAATGGCTGGCGGTATCACGTGTCGTTTCGTAGTACGCCAGGCCGTCCTGGAAACGGTACCGAGACAGCACATTGACCGGTTCGACTCCACTGCCGCGCTGATCTTTCAGGTGGACGTACTCCATATCCCGATCCACACGCAGTTCCAGCCGCACGACCAGCTCATCTCCTACCGAGATTGGGCCACTGACGGCGGTGAGCACCGGGCCTTTCGGGGTGTACTCCTTGATGTACAGTTGTTTCTTGAGCGTCAGTGGAGTTCCCTCGTACGGGGTGACCTTCGACATTTCTTCCAGGTACTGCCAATGGACGCTACCCCAGGAGACGCCCGGATCGGTCTTGGTGACAGTGATATTGCCCATGTCCGGTTTGATCTCGCCCCGGACGAATCGCTGTTCGTAGAAGCCGGTGCCCGCTTCGACTTTCGTCGGTTCGATCAGCTGATCGCCCAGTTTGACCTGGACCAGCGCGTCGGAACTGAGGAGGTTTGCGCCGCGCAGCAGCAGGCTGTAGACGGCGTCGGCTGTGGCCTTGGTGGTTTTCCAGTCGCGGGTCTGCTTTTGTTTGAGCAGCCAGACGCGGCAGGCTTCCACCGATTCGGCATCACCGCTCACTTCATCAAACGCTTCGATCATCATGGCCTGGGTTTCGATCGGAGCGCGATACCACCACCAGGAGAGTTCGGTATCTCGCCAGTACATTCCCAGTTCCTCGCTCGAGACACTTCGCTCCTTGAGCGAAATCATGATGTCTTGCGGCGTCTTGTTGTCGCCGAACCGTTTCAGCGCGAGGGCCACGTGCGCTTGGGACTGGCGATTGCCCAGTTTCGTCCAGTAGGTGCGCGCTTGATCGAGGAAGTAATTGACCGCTTCCTGGTGCTCCCCGGCGACGGCCTGGTCGTTCAGGAAGAAACTGCGACCGTACAGGAACAGCGCGACGGTGGGCGTCAGATGATTGTCTTCCTTCGTGCCGTGCTCCAGAATGTCGCGGTAACGCTCATTCATCCACGCGTCCAGACGCGTCAGGGATTTGACGGCCTGGGTCACGTCGACGTCGGCTCCCAGGTGACGCAGTCGGCCGAAGCCGGTGGTGATGTAGAGCGTGATGAAGTCGTTGGGAGGACCGCCGGAGAACCAGGGCCACGAGCCGTCCTCTTCCTGCATGTCGCCGAGTTTCCGCAGAGCTCGTCCCAGTTCGTCCTGCAAGCGATTGGCATCGAACAGGATGCCGACGTTACGACGAGCCTCGCTTTCTTTCTGAGCCTGGCGGACCCACGGGGTCTCTTCGAGCATGACGGCCTTCAGGTCCTCATTCTTCTCCATCGGGCTGTCGAGCGTTTCGGTCCCCTTCCACTGATCAAAGATCCGCCGGATTTTGGGATCCGCATTGGCAATGTGCTGCGCCAGTGCGTTGGCGTACAGGCGATTAAACGTCTGTTCCGTGCATTCGTACGGATACTCCATCAGGTAAGGGAGCGCCATTACGGCATACCAAGCGGGTTGCGACACCATTTGAACCGTCAGCAGCTCGTTCTGGATCGTATCCGACTGAGCGGACTGGAGCAGCTTGTCGAACGTGAAGTTCCTGGTGCCCGCGCCGCGGATCGGCAGCGGCAGGGACTCGCGCACGAGAATTCGTCGCGAGAGGACCGGCAGGTACCCTTCTTCGCCGTCGGACAACCGTCCGGTGGAGCCGACGGCCTTGTAGATCAGGAACCCCATCCCATCGGGAACCTTGATGTGCCAGGAGAAGCTTTCGGACTGCTGCGACGGGATATCGAACGACTGGTCGGCCGACGAATTTTCCAGTTGCGCATCCACGGGGTCGAGGGTGCGGGCGTCGGAAAAGGTCAGGCGGACGGTCCCCGTCTGGCGAGCCGGTGACTGGTTGGTGACCTTCACGGTGAACTGCAGGATGTCCCCTTCCCGCACGAAGCGCGGGGCCAGCGGCTCAACCATCAGATCTTTGGAAGTCACGGCGGAATCGGTGAGGGATCCGTTGCGCATCTGCGCGTCGTGAGCGAACCCCAGGAACTTCCATTCGGTCAGAGCCTCGGGCATCGTGAACTTCATGGTGACCTGGCCGTTCTTGTCCGAGACCAGGTGCGGGAAGAAGAAAGCGGTTTCATTGAGGTTCGTACGGGCCGCGACGTTGCTCAGATCGACCTGTGGCGGGCCACCCGCGCCGGCCTCACCTCCCAGGCCGCCGGCCATGGCCGGAGCAGCGTTGGCGGCGAAGGCATCCATCGGGGCGGCTTTCTCCAACAGTATCCCTTCCGCTTCGGGCGCGGCGCCGTCCATCATCGCACCGGGCGCTGCGGCCATCGGAACCATCCCACGCGCTACGCCCGCGCGGCCGCGTCGCATGACGCCAAAAAACTCGTGCTGTGACTTCAATTCAGGGGGGAGCGATCGGTAACTGATCTGGCTATCTTTCCGATCGGTCTCGAAGTAACCCAGCAGGCCGCGCAGCTGCAGCAGTACGTTTTCGAACTGGACGTTCAGCGGCGAGCCGTCATGGCGGAACATCTGCAGATTGGGCCAGTTGTGCGGCAGGTAAGCGTCGAGTGAGGCGTCATAGAGCGCCGCCACCATTTCGGCTACGGCCGCTTCCGAATTGGCACCCGTGATGATTGCACTCCACGATTCCTCCTGGCCAGGCGAGAGTTTAGAGACGAAGTGTTCCCACTTGAGCGTCAACTGCTTGTTGGTCCACGGTACCGAGACATGACGTGATTCGAAGTAGAGACGGTTCTCACGCACTTGCGTGATGCGTACGGTGAACCCGCCCCGCATCGCCTCCGTGATGTTCTGCTCCAGAGTCGCTTGCGTCACGGTGGGACGCGTCCAATAGCCCTGCAGCGTCTTCCCGCGATGTTCCACCTCAATGAAAGCGCGGCCTGATTCGTAGCCGGTGCCCCACACACCGGTAAAGGTCTTGCCCGGTTCCAGCGACCACTGGGGCGCGCCGACGTAGTTCGGGATTTTGATGGCGAAGCTATCTGCTTCGGGATTCACCACGGTCAGTGGCAACAGAGCCGTTACGGGCTTGCCAAAGGCGTCCTGAGTTTCCAGTAGTGCCCGATACGGTCCGGCGCTGAGCGAACAGGTGACGGTGGTCGTACCGCTGGCGTCGGTGGCGAACGGCAGCTCCACGGCGACGGCCCCGAGGGGCCAGGAGTTGATGTTCGACCAGTCGATCTTCGATGCCGCGTCATCGCCCGCTTTGGGTTGCCACGGGCGATGGAAGGTCAGCTTCTGACGGTGGACCTGGTCAGGCTGCTGCAGCTGATAGACTTTGATGGTCCCCTTGGCGGCTCGCGGGGCGGCGTCGAGCGATTGCGTGCTCACTCGCAGCTTCACTTCCTGCTGGGCCGTCTGCCAGTCGTCAGCCGCCATGCTCGCCTGCAACGCCGTGTATCCGACGTTCACTGACCGCTCGTCCGACCGCGTTTCTCCCGTGGTGTCGGTCACGTCGGCGTGAACGGTGAAGTGAAAGATCGGTTCGTCCTTCGCCGATACTCGGGGATCGGGACGGGCCGTGAACGTAATGGCGAAAGTACCATCGGCAAGCGTTGTGGTGCTGCCGCTGGCGATCTCCTGCGCTTCGGCCTGAGGAGGATTCCACCAGCAGAGCCAGTACCACCAGCTCGGATATCGCACTTCGCGTAGGACGCGGTACCGCACATTGGCTCCGCCGATCGTGGCGCCCGTATAGGCCTTGGCCGTCCCCGGAACCAGCACGTCGCCGCCCAGACTCGCGTCCTGCTCCGGCTTCTCCAGCTCCACCTTGAACTTCGGCCGTTTGTATTCCTCCACGTTGAACTGCGTGAAGCTGCCGTCGCGCGCAGCATCACGCAGTTGCATGGTTCCCATCAGACGATCGCGCGGGGCGGTGAAACTGCCGCTGAACGATCCGTAATCGTTGGTTTGGAGGTCTTGTCGAGCGATCTCCTGCTGATTCGGATCGACGAAAACAACCGTGACTGTCTGGCGTTTGAGTGTCTGATACTTGTCACGTTTCTGGTCGACTGATGCCAGAATCCCCTTGAAATGGACGGTCTGTCCCGGGCGATACAATGCGCGATCGGTGAAGAACACGGTCCGCTCGAACGGATCCTGATCATGCCAGCCCATGTAGCCGCGCAGCTGACTGGCGGTTGACAAGGCGCGATCCTTGTGCCTGGCCAGCAGCAGATACGTCTCGGACTCGGAACCGTTGATCTGAAACAGACCGTTGGCGTCGGAAGTCACTCCCTGCTTCTCAATCCACTTGTACTGCCGCCCGCTCCGCTGATAAGCCCAGATGCGGATCTGAGCGTCCTGCAGAGGCTCGCCCGTGTCGGCCTCGAGCACGAAGCCGCCGATCTTGCCGGGACCGGAGCCGGTGCGCACGAGCAGTGAGAGGGGACTGACCCAGAACTCCTGGACCAGGACGCGATTGTCCCGCTCGCTGAACTGCTCGTCGGCACTGGCCAGCAGGAAGTAGAAACCGGGCTGCAACTCGTCCGGAACGGTGAAGTCCTCACGCGAGGTCAGAAAGTCCTCCGTGGCCGGCAGATCGTGTGACCATTGCTTGTCGGGCTTCTTGGACAACAGCTCGCTGCGCAGCTCGTCGTCAATCCGCATCGGATAGTAATTGACTCGTTTGACCAGCTGCTCCCAATCGTAGCGGATCGCTCGAAAATGCACTTGGGTCAAGTTGCGGTAGTCGACATGGATCGCCGACCAGGGATTGTTCCATACGCGCTCGATCGACACCTCGATCTCACGTGCTTCGATTTCCTGAATCAAGTTGTAGCAGAGGCGGCCGCCGACGCTGTCGGGGAACGCTTTCCAGCCCTGCTGAGCGATCGTATGGGCCTCGACCATCGATTGCTCAGATCGCAGAACCTGAGCCTGATTGGCCAACGCACGTGCCGAAACAGGGAGGTCGGCACGCTGTTGAGCGAACTCCTGCAAGGCGTTCTTGTAGCGGGCGTTCTTGGTTTCACCGACAGCGTGGTTGTGGCCGAATTCCAGACGACTCAGATCGGCCTCCGCCAACGCCGTGGGATCGTCGTCACGCTGATGGAACGACAACAGACTCTGATACAGCCGCAGCCCCTTGAGTGTAGGCGAATCCTGATCGGTCGTTTCGATCTGCCAGTCTCGAAACTTCTCCCACGAATCGAAGATCGGAGTATCGGCACTCAGAATGAACGCATCCTGAGCAGCTGCGCCCGCCTGTTCGCCGGCGCTGTAGAACTCCAGCGCATCGTAGGCCACGAAGTCGAACATCGTGGGGCGACAGGCGTCCGGCATCGTTCCCTTGGCCAGTAACTCGTCGAACTGCTCGACTTTGGTCGACTGCAACTGCTCCTTGTGCTCCAGAGCGGCTGAGAAGTGCCGATCGATCTCCGCCAGGATGCGTGCCAAGTCCCAGGTGAGAATATCCGGGCCGGGCTCCTGCCCTGTCTGAGTGCGCTGCATGAACCGCCAGCGATTCTGCTGGAAGTAGTCCCAGTACCAGTTGGCTAAGACGACTTCCAGCACTGGCCGCATGGGCTCCGGTTGCTCGGCAAGAATGGCCTGCAGTCGCGTGATGCGCTCCTCCGGCTTGTTGCCCTGGATCGTTCCCTCGAGCATGATCTTCATGGCAATCGCCTTCGTTGCCGCGTCGTAGTTCTCCGCTTCCAGCGCACTGCGGATGATCGGTTCCAGCTCCTCAATGGCAGTCTGCGGTCGGCCTTGGTCCATTGCTTCCTTCACTTTTGTCCAGTCTCCGGTAGGCGGTTCTTCAAATGCCACGAGTATCGCACCAAACGCGGTCGAAAAAAGCAAGAGCACGAAGATCAGCTTGTTCATGGTGAGTGACTCACATGGGCCATGATTGGACAAGTACACATGCAGTTGTTCCGGACGGGAACCGCAGGATCCACGGTGTGGCCAGAGCCGGGGCGACACAGACTTGCGTCACGAGACATCTCCCGCTCTGTCATCGGCGTCCCCCCTGCGCGAGATCTACCACGCAGTGCAACGACCACGGGACCATTCCTCCAAAACACGTCAGACGTGATGAGGGCGGGCGAAGTTCCCCTGTTCGGCGACTCAGCCGCAATTCTCCGGCGACTCAGCTGCTATTCGCTCGAGCTCAACAACTCGCTCGCAGGTCGCTTGTCCTCGCTGCGGTTCTGTCGTGTGCCCCGCATTGTACCTGTCCTGCTGCCATCTGTACGGGTGGAGCTCGGTTTCTTGCCAAATAGCCGGTTCAGAAGTGTGATGTCTCTCGCCTAGAGCTCCCAGTTTATCGACTCCGCGACGATTCGGGCCCGCCCCGGAAATTGGATC
The DNA here is from genome assembly GCA_041752115.1 of Pirellulaceae bacterium. Taxonomy (GTDB): domain Bacteria; phylum Planctomycetota; class Planctomycetia; order Pirellulales; family Pirellulaceae; genus JAJRVM01. Next base: position 6,749 of record JBGSHS010000212.1, read on the forward strand.
GGTGGGTTTCCTCCTCTGCTCCTGCTCGTGCTCGTGCTCCTGCTCGTGCTCCTGCTCCTGCTCGTGCGTTCGAGACCGGTCCTGTCCTGTGCCCGTGCTCGAGACCGGGCGAGCCACCGCTGTGCGGACGCTCCTGTGCCCCGAATTCCCAGCCGCTTGGCGGCCGGAAGGGCGACCCATTGCGCGTGCGAGTACCTTTGGCGCTAAATTCGAAGGGGAGTGAGGGGGAGTTCGTTCCTACAGCGGGAACGACAAGTGTGGATCGCCCCGCGACGTGCGTGTGGGTGGGGCCCTTGGGCGTCGTGGTTCAACGAGGCGTCCGAACGGCAGAATCATCGAACAAGGAATGTCCAATGACCAAGTGGAAGAGATGAGTGAGCAATCTCTTGCGATCGCTCGTCGCGTCGCTGGAACCGTGCTTGCGGTCCCTTCTAGATTCTGCGGCTTTCGGTTCGATTCTTATATTGAGTAGGGGCTGCGGACTTTGATCGGATGCGCGGCGAAGCTGGCGGCGAGGCAGCAAATGGCGAGTCCGGCGATGATGAGCAGGAAGTGGAGTCCCATGACGCGGTCCTTTCAATCACAAGCGATGGCGGTCAGTCGGTGAACGCTGCCACTGGGCTGTTCGATGAGAAGGAAGCATGGCACAGCGCGTGCCGCCTCCCGTTGCGTGGTGCAAGGACGCGGGGTAACCCGTTGATTGGGGGCGGGTTACGTTGGTCCGGCGAGAGTCCGGTGGACGGATCGGTGGGAGCGAAAGTGTCATCGAAGTGATGAAGGACGTGTCGGATCGGCGACACTCGGCCGCGCGCAACACGAAACGGGCGGGTGGACACACCGGTCACGCTCGCCCGTTTTGATTTCTGTCAGCTTGACCAAGGGGGTCTAATGCCATGGACCGCGGACGTAATACACGCCGAACTGATCGGTGTGGCTGGGCCAACGGGGAGTTGGCAGGAACCCGACACCCACTCCTTCGGCATCGCCTGGGTAGGGGCGAGCGAACTGGTGGTAGATCGGACGCATCGTGGTCTGGCTAACACCCCAGCTGTAGCTGGACTGCATGTTGGAGGTGGGGGGGACAACCAGAGCGGTCGGCGCGCCCCAGGGCATATAGTAGTAATTGCCGTTCCAGGGTGTGGTTCGTGCGAACCGTTCACCCCAGCGATTGGCAATGGCGCGATGCCCACCGGCCCACGCATCCTGGGCGAGGAGCGTGGTGGCGATGGCTGCGAACACCAGGGGTAGGAGCAATTTCTTCATCGTTGGAATTCCCTCGTCTCGACGTAAGCCCGGAGCGCTAGCGAGCGGTCCTTGAGGTACGGGGCGCTAGCGAGCAATCCGGAGGTACTGGGTCCAGCTGGTGAGCGGCGGGCGATACCACGACACATGGGTTCGTGTCAGGCCTCGTCCGTCGTCGTAGTAACGGTAGTACGAGCGGTGATGTGTGTAGAGCAGTTCGTGTGGATAGAACGGCTGATAGGTGTAATAGGTGTGGCCCACGAGCGCCGGAACGGGTTGCGGGGCAAGGTACATGGCAGCAGGAACGCCGCCGCACGTGCCGGGGGCGTAGTAGTTGTAGAACAATTCCGGCTGGCCATAATATTGGGGGCGACAGTTGAGCGTGTATTGGTGGCCCAAGCCACAGCCAACGACTCCCGCGCCGGCTGCACCACCGGTGGGGCACGTCGGGCACGGCTCAGATTCCTGACCGAAGGTGGTGGAGGCTGGCAGCAGCGCAAGGCTGGTGGCGGCGAAGAGAGCGGCGGCGAGCCACGTGGTGTTTCCAATAGTCCGAAGCATCGAAACGCTCCTCCTTGCAAGCGGGAATGGCGACCGGTTTTCTGTTCCGCTCACGGTCGTTGGCGGGGTGTATCGAGCGGCGCATGCCGCCCCTGTGGGGATCCGTGGTGGGTGGAATTGGCAGGCCGGGATATTGGGGCGAGCCCATGCCAATTCGGGGGTGTAGCCGCAGTGTCCGCCCAAGCGCGGGACGGCTACTAGTTTTTCTCGGTCATGCCGAGCGGAAGAGTGAATCTTTATTTGCCCATTACAGCAAACCGAACCGATGTAACGGACTTGCAGCCAAAGCAGGCTGGGACATGCCATGCCTAATCGTTATAATCCCTAAACATTCCAGCCCCGTCTCATGTACTGATTCAACCGACCCGCTCCTCGGCGGGCTCCTCCCCTTGAGTGGGTAAAATTTCCCCCTGAACGGAATCCCTGCGCGTCAAGGAGTATCGAGCATTGGCAACCTTGAAGGGAAAGAAGAAAGTCAGGCGGCCCGCTTCTGCCGCTGCTTCGGATAACGGACAGGTCGACGAGGTGTCGGCGGGCGCGACGCCGGGTAACGGCAAGCCGCGACAACGCGTCACGGCGGAGTCGATGGCTCAGAAGCAGCGGGACATATCGGTGAGCGAGTTTTTCGCCAAGAACCGTCACCTGCTCGGCTTTGACAACCCGCGCAAGTCACTGTTGACCACGGTCAAGGAGGCGGTTGATAACTCGTTGGATGCGTGTGAAGAGGCGGGGATCGCGCCGGAAATCTGGGTGCACATCGAGTCGACCAAGCCGACTCGGTTTCGCGTGGCGATTCAGGACAACGGTCCGGGGATCATGAAGCAGCAGATTCCGTTGATCTTTGGCAAGCTGTTATATGGGTCGAAATTCCATCGATTGCGGATGAGTCGCGGTCAGCAGGGGATTGGCATCAGTGCGGCAGGCATGTATGGGATGCTGACGACGGGCAAGCCGGTGAAGATCGTTTCCAAAATCTCGCTCCACAAGCCGGCGCACTACTACGAGCTGCAGATTGACACGAAGAAGAACGTGCCGGAGATCCTCAACGGCAAGGGAGAAGGTGTCGATATCCCGCCCGGGCAAGCGGGGCTGGACTACATGAAGCGACACGGGATCGAGTGGGCATCCCATTACGATCCGGAAGCGGAGGGGGCCACGGGCAAGGAAGTGGCCAGCGGAACGAGGGTGACGATCGAGCTGGAAGGGAAGTACCAGCGGGGGCGGGGGAGTGTGGACGAGTACCTGCAGCAGACGGCGGTGGCCAATCCGCATGTCACGCTCCACTTTGCCGATCCGGAAGGCAATACGATTCAGTACCAGCGATCGACGACACAGCTGCCGGCGGAGCCGAAGGAGATCAAGCCGCATCCGTACGGGGTGGAGTTAGGTCGACTGGTCACGATGCTCAAGGAGACCAAGAGCGGAACGATTTCGCAGTTCTTAACCACGGCGTTTTCACGAGTCAGTCCTTCGGTGGCGCGTCGCATTTGTGAGACGGCCCATCTCAGCTCGCGCGCATCGACACGCCGTATCGGGCGCGAAGAGGCCGATTCGCTGTATCAGGCCATTCAGAAGACGAAGGTTCCCGCCCCTGCGACCGACTGCGTGATCCCGATTGGCGAGGATCTGTTGCTCAAGGGCCTGCATCATGTGGTGCCGGGCGAGTTCTACTGTGCTGCCACGCGCCCGCCGGCCGTGTATCGCGGCAATCCTTTTCAGGTGGAAGTGGGGCTCGCTTATGGCGGCGTTAGCACGGTCCAGAAGGTCTCTCTGGAACTGCTCAGCGATCTGTTGAGCGAGAGTGACGCGCGCACGTTGCGGCAGTTCTTGATCAACACCTTTGACGGACTGGGGCCGGTCGGCGCGGATCGGATTCTGAAGGACTGCGAGTTCGGCACGCGCAAGTCACCCGCGCGGCTGGCGCGAGATGAAGTCAAGACCCTTCATCACAGCATGCAGCATGTCAACGTGTCGGAAGGCCAGTCGATCCAGGTGTTTCGCTACGCGAACCGAGTTCCGCTGCAGTTCAAGCAGCGGGATTGTGCCATCACGGAGGCGGTGATGCAGACGAACTGGCGCGCGTATGGTCTGAGCCAGTCACGGGGATCTTTGCCCAGCGGCCCGGTCACGGTGCTGGTGCACATCGCCAGCGTCTGGGTGCCGTTTACGAGCGAGTCGAAGGAGGCGATTGCGGCCTATCCAGAGATCCAGAAGGAATTGCGTCTGGGGCTGCAGTCGGTGGGGCGCAAGCTGGGCATGTATTTGCGGCGGCGCAGCCGGGTCAAACAGGAGGGGGAACGGCGCAATATTTTCCTGCGGTACCTCGGGGAAGTGGCGACGGCGGTCAGCGAAATCAACGGGACCGATCGTGATGCACTCTATACGCAGTTGCTGGAAGTCGCCAGGAAGAAGACGGCGGAGGCCGACGCCCGCTTCGATGACCGCGGGCGTCGCGTCGAGGAGATCGAGGAAGACTACGGCGACAACGTGCTGATCGTCGAACAGGATCCCGAGGACCTGCTGCTGAACTTGACCGCCAGCGACGATCCGCAGAAGAAGCTGTTCTGACAGGTGAAGCGTGGCGTCTCCTTCACAAGCCAGGTGCCGGTCTGATCATATTGCCCCGCACCGATCGGGAACAGAGCAGGTTGCGTTACTCCACGGCGTAGTTACTGAAACACAACGGGATGGATGGATATGGCCAAGAAAGCATCACGGGGAAAGTCGGTCGGTGGAAAGAAATCCGATGCTGGCAGCGCCCCGGTTGAACTGACCGTCAAAGACAAGCGGACCCTCAATTCGCTCAGTGGCGTGGCGGACCAATTGGTCGATACAGCCCAGCGACGCCGCGCACCGCACCTGGACATTCCCTCCCGTTCGCTGGCCAACGTGCGTTACAATAACGCCAAACGCTTCATCGAGATGGGAAGCGGCACGAATCGGCGCGAATTGTTCAACCTGTCGCAGGCCAAGAGCTACATGCAGACGATTCTGGTCGGCAGCGGCTGCAAACGCCTGATTGACCAGGGCAAGACGACCAGCATCCGAGGTATGTTCTACCTGCTCAAACACTCGATCGAAGGGACTAAGGAAGAGACGTTCGATGAACAGGCCGATTGCGACCCGATCATCGAGGATGTCGAGGTGCTGCTCAATGCCATGCGTGAGGAACTGCACCTGTATGCCAAGAACGCCGGCTCCATGGTCGGACCGATCACCTTGATCGACAGTGGTGACGAGATCGACTGCTCCCGCATGGGCTCGGGAGGTTACAGCATTCCGTCGATCGTGGAACCGGATGTCGTCAAGTTCAAACAGCACAGTGCCAAGTTTATCCTGCACGTCGAAAAAGACACCGTCTGGCGTCGCTTCAACGAAGATAAGTTCTGGAAACAGTACGACTGCATCCTGACGCATGGCGGTGGACAGCCCCCCCGCGGAGTGCGACGGATCCTGAATCGCATGCACAACGAACTGAATCTGCCCGTCTACTGCCTGTTGGATAACGATCCGTGGGGATATTACATCTACAGCGTCATCAAACAAGGCTCCATCAATCTGGCCTACGAGTCCAAGCGAATGGCGATTCCCGATGCGCGCTACATCGGTCTGCGGAGCAAAGACTATGCGCGCTGTGAACTGTCGCCCAGCGTGAAGATCAATTTGAAGGACACCGACATCAAGCGTGCCAAGCAGATTGCCAAGTATCCCTGGTTTGAGAAGAAGAAGGCCTGGCAGAAAGAAATCGAATTGATGCTCAAAAACGGCTTCAAGCTGGAAGTGGAAGCGCTGATCAGCAAAGACATCAGTTATGTTACGGAAACCTATGTACCGGAACGGCTGGAAGAGGAGGATTTCCTCGACTGACGCACGCTCCGGGCAACTCTGCCTGGTGACCACTGCCAGGAGGCCCTTACCGGGGTCAATTCCGCTCCTGGGGCCTCTGGCGTCGGCTTGTCGGGTGAGAGGGGCCACCGAGGGCTGCGACGTGCGGCATGTGACAAGGGGGGAGCGAGCAACTAGAATGAAAGGGTTCTCGAGGCGGCCACGCTGCCTGGGGAGCCGATCGCCGTGGTCTGAGTCGACTCGGCGCAGGTCCTGATTGCCGCAGTTGTTCAGACGCTGGCAGAATTGAAGTGGGAGCGTTGGGGATGGAAGTTGCCGCCCGCCTGGTGGATCTGAGAAAAGATTATGTGCTCAAGAGTGAAACGGTTCACGCGCTGCGTGGCGTCACCTTCGATGTTCCTATCGGCGATTACGTCTCCATCATGGGGCCGTCCGGTTCGGGCAAGAGTACGCTGTTGAATCTGCTCGGATGCCTCGATCGTCCCAGCGGCGGATCGCTCTTCCTGGGCTCGCAAGACGTCAGCCGAATGAACGACGATCAACTGTCTCACACGCGCGCCACGAGCATCGGCTTCGTTTTTCAGTCGTACAATCTGATCCCGCAGCTCACCGTCGTCGAGAACATTGAAGTGCCGCTGTATTACCAGGGGCGACTCTCCAATGAAGACCGGCAGCGATGCCTCGATCTGGCGCAAATGGTCGGTCTGTCGGACCGATTGACTCACCGGCCGACGCAGCTTTCCGGCGGTCAGCAGCAGCGCGTGGCGATTGCCCGCAGCCTGGTGAACGATCCCTACTTCATCCTGGCGGACGAACCGACGGGGAATCTGGACAGCAAGACGACCGAGGAGATTCTGCTGATCTTCGAGCAGTTGAGCGCGCAGGGCAAGACAATCATCATCGTCACGCACGAGGACGAAGTGGCGGTGCACACCAAACGCATCATTCGCTTGCGCGATGGTCTGGTGCAGATGGACCAGATCAACAACGACCGCATCCTGCTGAGCAACAGGCTGGCCTCCAAGGGGGCATAGGCTGACGCGGATGGAACGCGAGTGCTCCCCTCATCGTTCGTTGGTGTGCGTGACCGATTGCCTGTTCGACACTCCTGCTACTTCAGTTCGGCCGACGGCTTTCCACCGGTCTCATCCGGTCGCTCGGCCAGCGCGTGCACCGGATCTTTGCTCAGATAGGCAAACAGATCTGCGATGTCCTCTTGAGTGAGTTCCTTGAACAGTCCGTCGGGCATGGCCGACACCGTGCTCGGCGTGATTTCGTCAATGTCCTGCTCGGCAATCGAGATCTTCTCACCTTCGGATGTGAGCACGGTCTTTTCGCCCGTGGAGCCGGGGGCGACGATGCCGTTGAGTTGACGTCCGTCGGTCAGCAGCAGGTTCTTGGCGGCATACTGGCTGGAGATCACGTGCGATGGGAAGAGAATCGACTGGAGGATCTCCTTGCGAGTGAATCGTTTGGTGAGTGACGTCAGGTCGGGCCCCATCGCTTCACCTTGATCACCGTAGCGGTGGCATTTGTTGCAGGTGGCCTTTTCAAACACCAGAACGCCTTTGCTCGGATCGCCGGCCAGCCCCTCTTCGCCGCTGAGGAACTCATACAGATCGTCGAATTTCCATTTGCTTTCTTCATTGTCGCTCGGCAACCTGGCTGGAGGCAGGTCTGGGAAAGCCTCAGCCAGCCACTCCTGCCAGAGTGCCAGCCTCTTGTCCCACTTGTCCGACTCGGCGCCCAGTTGTTCACCCGTCCAGGATTCCAGCAGCGCGATCACGTCGTCTGCTCCCTGATCCTTCAGTCGCAGCCCGCAAAGGATCACCTGACGCAGGTGTTCGGGCACGTCAGCCATCTGTTCGTCGGGGGCGCGGTCGGATGCCAGGAGGCGGCGGACCACTTCGCGCAACGTCCTTCCTTCGAGGATCGGCAGACTCTTGACCAGATACTCCCAGTTCGCTCCGGTGGGCGCCTGGGCCAGCCCCATGGCGGCCGGTTCGCGCCGTTCCGGATTGCGGTCCCAGACAGATCTCAGGTAGGCCATGGAATCCTCATCGCCGTCGCGCGCCAGGATGGCCACGATCCCGACCATCAACAGCCGGCTGGCCGAATCGGTCCGCTGTTCAATCTGCTGGTCGAGTTGGATCAATGTCTCGCGCAGGTCGTCGTCGAGCTGTGCCGGAAGCTTATAGAGTGCCCCGAGCGCGGCGTCGGTGAACTCCACTCCCTGCGGCAGAATCTCCCGGCTCTCTTCCGTGGTCAAAGTCTTGGCAAAATCGCGAGCTGCATTGCCCAGGTACAGTGGATAACTGCTTCCCCCTTCCCACTGCTTTGCCTCCGCCAGAATCTTGAACAGGTCCAGCTTGCGCTGCGTTGTCCAGCCGTTCTGCAGGAACCGCAGGTACATGGCCAACTGCACCTTGTCGGCGTTGGGCACGTCACTTGCCAGATACTCGAAGTAGCGATCCATGATCGATGAGTTCTGCAGGTAGATGAGCAGCCGAATGAGTTCACGGTTCATCACCGTGTCGCCCGAGGGAAACTCGTCGGCCAACTGCTCGCTCAGGTCCCCCAACTGCTCGGGAGCGAGCTCTCCCTGCAGGATGGCGACCTGCATCACGCGCAGCATATCGATGAAGTCGCGGTCGCTGACGAAGTCAACCATCCGTTCGCCAATCCGCTCGATCACCGCCCGGGCGTTCACCTGGCTCGGATGAGCAATCAGCAGTGCCAACGCACCCTGTATGAGAATCCGGTGATTGTCGGACGAGAGGATCTTGCTGGACCACTGTTCCGGCGGGCTCAGCTCCAGCAGACGGCGGGCAGCCCATGCTTCAAAGCGGTCGTCAGAGGCCAACAGCGGCAGCAGCGTGTCGGGCGGCGCGGTCTGGCCCGCTCGCGCAATCGACTCCATGGCCTTGCGACGCACATTGCGATCGGAATCTTCCAGCAGGTCGAGCAGCCGCTCACGCGTCTCGTCGCTGCTGTAGAGTCCCATCAGATCGGCCGCTTTCGCGCGGATGATTTCGTTCTTGTCGTTGGACAGCTCCAACAGCAGACTGACGGCCGGCGTGGGACCGTACAACTGCATCAGATCGAGTGCTCGGACGCGGTAGTGGGTCGGATTAGCCGTGCTCCGTGCCACACCCAATAGCATCGGGCCCCAGTCGTCTCCCAGACGCTGGCAGACGCGAGCCACTTGCTGCCGCCCCCAGGCGCTCTGGAGTTGAGGTTGTCGAATGGCCGGCGCAATGCCGGTTCCCAGGTTGCGGACACTCTCCGGTACACTCCCCTTCCAGGTCACGCGATAGAGTCCGCCGCCCGTTCCTCGTCCTCCTGTGACGAAATAGAGCCAGCCGTCGGGTCCGACGTCCAGATCGGTGACGTTCAGCGGCTGTCCCTGCAGGAAGACTTCCGTGCTGGCCGTGTACGAGGCCCCGTTGGGTTTCAACTGCACTGCCAGAATCCGACCTTCCGACCAGTCGGCCAGGAACAACGCATTGTGGTAGGGTTGCGGAAACATGTGGTGGTTGTAGAACACGGCGCCGGTCGGAGAACCGCGTCCGGTGTCGGCAATTGACGGCAGTGAGTCGACAAAATACTCCGGCCATTTGGCCCAGCCGCTCCGCCATCCCAGTTCGCTCCCGGCAATCACGTGACAGATCCGGGTGGGACGATACCAGGTCGTTCCCAAATCGGACTCCATATCGCTGTCATGAATAAACAGCTCCCCCTCGGGGCTGAATGCCAGGTCGTAGACGTTCCGCAGGCCGCCGGCCACCAGTTGGACGTTTTCCCCATTCAGGTCGGTCCGGATAATCATGCCTCCCGGCGCTTTCCGCCCGGCCGCATGCCCGCCCGGATCTTCGTAGCGAGGCCCGACCAGATCCCCTTCGTAGCATCCGCGATGCGGACTGTCCTCGGCCAACGGTTTGCCTGGCGAGGAATGATTGCCGATGACCATGTAGATCAGTCCGTCCGGGCCGAGCGTCATGCCATGCGCGCTGTGCTCGCCGATCTCTCCCTCGAAGGGAAAGAGCAGTTTGCAGCCTTCCAACTGGCCGTCATGATCTTGATCCGATAGACAATAGAAGCCGTTCCCCTCCGGCCCGTCCCCCGTGACGTAGACTTCGCCGTTGAGCGGCAGGATGCCCTGTACGTTGTTGACCGATTCACAGTACATCCGCACGCTGTCGACGGTGCCATCCTGGTCTGAGTCGACCGCCAGCTGAAGCGAGCTCCCCTCGCGTGACAGGATGACCTGGCCAAATTCGTTGAACGCCATCGCAATGACGGAACCGGTGTCGTCCGGAGCGATCACACGCTGCACTTCGAATTCCTTGGAGATGCGAAACCGTTCCGAGCGATGGGTCTCGGTGCTGGCGACATCCTCCTGCCGGTCCCAAGGCACGGTGTCACCAAGCCGGCCGAACGTCTGAGCTGGCTTCCACAGCCGATCGTTGTAGGTGGTTGCATTCCAGAGCGGAAAAGGGCGGATGTTGGTACGCCACGTTTCGTCGGTCGAGTAGGTGACCCAGCCGCTGTCCTTTTCCCGCAGGAAGATCCGGGCGACCAGCGCTGCCGTGTTGCCTCGGCGATTGTTGACTCGGACCGCAATCGCGTTGCGGCCTCGTTTCACAAACTTGGTGACGTTGTATTCGTCCAGCTCGCGATACGACTGGCCTGTCCCGATCTTCTGCCCGTTGATAAACAGCTCGTACTCGTCATCAGCCGCAATCGTGACTTGCACGCGAATCGGGTTCTCCGTCGTGAAGTCCTTGCGAAAAAAGCACGCAGCTTCAGGAACGGACTCCTTCCCATGCTCCGGCGACCAGATCCAGTATGCTTCTTTGGATTCGGCCCAGGACGGGGTGACGCTGGTCAGGAGCTGCCAGCCCAGAATCGCGCTCACCGCCACGCGTACGATTCGACCCGTACGCCTGCCAATCCAACCACCTGTCGGCTCCATCCGCATTGTCTGTTTCATGGCTTCCTCGCCTGACACCCCCAGCCGTCGTTCGCTCACCGGCACGCTCCCGCGCCGCAAAGGTGCGGGACCCCCTGAGCATCTCGTTGTCGCGGCTTCCCTCGCCCCAATTACATTCCGAGCAGGCTCCCCGCCTACAAATGGGGCTGGAAGGTACCAGATACCAGAGAACTGGGGCAAGAGTGATAATGCGGCAATTGCCCCGCCGGGGCGGCGGGGCAATTGCCCCAGCGCGGGTGCGGGCGATCGACGCGATGTGCTGCTGCCGACAGGACAGGCCGTGGCGAAGTGGTGTGGAAATAGGGAATGCCACAATGCCACAATGCGACAATGCGACAATGCGACAATGCGACAAGGGGCTCCTGTGCTGCGGTGCGACTCCCGCCAAGAGGTGTCCGTTGCTGGCACTGCTGGCTTCTTCCCTTGGTCTTTGGAGATTCTGTGCTGGATATCCTGCGGTTCAGACGACTCCAGGCGCAGGGTGTCTGCTTTCGGTCATCGACGCGATGTGCTGCTGCCGACAGGGACAGGCCGTGGCGAAGTGGTGTGGAAATAGGGAATGCCACAATGCCACAATGCGACAATGCGACAAGGGGCTCCTGTGCTGCGGTGCGACTCCCGCCAAGAGGTGTCCGTTGCTGGCACTGCTGGCTTCTTCCCTGGGTCTTTGGACATTCTGTGCTGGATATTCTGCGGTTCAAACGACTCCAGGCGCAGGGTGTCTGCTTTCGGTCCTGCTTTCGGTCTGGCATTGTCGCGTTCCCTCTTCACGTTCCGCGTCCCACCGGCCTGTCATGTCCTGGAGCATGACGCGGCCCGATCGTAGCGGCAGTCGGCCCCCAGCGCAGGGTATCTGGGGCCTACGCTACCACGTGCACATGGGAAATTCCTTGTTCGATATTCTGCGGTTGCAGCCGTCCCCAGTCGCATCAGTGGACGCGGCTGACGAGAGGTCTCAGCCGCAGAATGTCCAATATCCAACCGCAGAATAAGGAAGGAAGAAGAACAGGTCACACCCTTGGACGTCACACCCTTGGACATGGGACGCTCCGTGCTGGATTTTCTGGGGTTTTCTGGGGGGGGGGCGGGTTTGAGCATGTGCTCCATCTCGGTGGTCCCCTCTCACTCCACCTCAATGGGTTGGATGCGCGTGCCGTGGCGGAGGGTGGTTTCCGGGGCCAGGATCACCCGATCTCCTTCGTTGAGCCCTTCTCGGATTTCCGCCTGTGCATCGTTCATTAGTCCAACGGTCACATGGCGCAGTGCGGCCATGTTTCCGGCTGCGACATACACTTGCCACCGCCCGTCGGGTCCGCGAAAGAGAGCTGAGCGGGGGACGAGCAGCGCTGAGGGCTGCTGATCGGTGAAGATACGTGCTCTCACCCGGTACCCGACACCCACGTCGAGGTGTCGAAGTCTTTCGACGATTTCGTCCGAGAAGCCGACGATCACTCGAACACGCTGCTGTTCCACTCCCAGCGAGCTGACTTTGGTGAATCCAGCCGGATAGATTTGCAGCACGTAGCCGGGAACGCCATCTCCCACTCCGCCGCCGACGGCCGGTCCATAGACCTCAACCGGGTCATCGCGCTGCACACGCACGACATCTTGGCTGAGGATATCCGCTTCCACCTGCAGCTGATCCAACTGGCCGATGGACAGCAGTTCGGTGCCGGCGGCCAGTTCCTGTTCGTTCTCAATTGCTCGTTCGAGTACGACGCCGTCAACGGGGCTGCGCATGACCCCTCGCTCACGTTCGGTCAGCACTTGGCGCAGGCGGGCTTGCGCTTCCGATTTCTGTTTTTCCAGGACCGAGCGAGAGAGTCCTTTATGGGCGATGTAGTCGGCCACCATTTTGGGCAGCAGTGCGGTGGCTGAGCGGATGGCCTTCATCGCTTCGGCGGTCAGGGTATCCTGACGCACTCCCAGTTGTCCTTCCCAGTAGGCCAGATTGGCCCGGTCGAGTTCATCTTCGGTGCTGGCGCCGGTCTGCCGCAGTTGTCGCACTCGGCCCAAGTTCGTTTCAGCATATTCGGCCCTCTTGTCGCTCACTTCCGCCTGCGCTTCGGCCGCCTGCACGGTCTTGTTCATCGACTCGACGAACTCGGCTGCCTGCAGCGCCAGGCTCTGTTCGATGGCGATATCATCGTTTTCGATGATTGCCGCATCCAGACGCTCGACCACAGCGCGTGCCTCGGCCACTTCATTTTCCAGGTCGTCTTCAATAATCGTGGCGACCACCTCACCTTGCTTCACGACGCTGCCTTCACGCAGTGTGATTTCTTCGATGCGTCCGGCCTGTGGCATAGTGATCCGATAGACGCGAGGCACCCGTGTCTTGGCTCGTTCGTCAACATATTCGCGGATCTCACCCCGTTGGACCGTGGCGAGCTGCACGGGCACTCTGGAATTGCTGACCGACACGACCGTGGCAACCGCGACTGCCACGAGCACCAGGCCGATAATGATCCACCGTCGTTTCATCTTCGGTCTCCACCAGGTTGGTTCATATTTCACTCGAGCTGCTGATGGTCAGGGCGTCAGGAGTGACTACTCCTTGACGTTGAGCGCTTCGCGGAAATTCATGCGATGGACGCGCCACTGGACTACGGCATGAGCCAGCAGCGCAAACACGGCCGACAGGACGAGCGTGAGGGTCCACACCCAAGGGGCGCTGACCACAGGCAAGCGAATCAGATCGTTCTGTTGATAGGCGAGCGACGTCGCTACCACCAGCAGGTATCCGAAGGGGAGTCCCAACAGCGAGCCGCAGGTGTTGACCACGATGTTCTCCCGCAGGAACAACCCGCCCACCTCCCACTCGCCGTACCCCATGGCTCGCAGCGTCGCGACTTCGCGCTGCCGTTCTGCCAGACTAACCAGGGAGGCATTGACGATACTGCCGAAGAAGATAATCCCAGCGAACAGCACCAGCATCCCGATGAACACGTACTGGTTGTTGATGAGCGTTTTGATCAGGTTATCGATCAGATCCTGTCGTGCAGAGAGCGATTGGAGTGCCGGGGTATTCTTCAGTTCGCGGTAGAGTGTCTGGCGGTCGCCCCGATCACCGTTGAGTGCCAGTTGTGCGCCGGTCATGGTGAAATCGCCATTGACCAGTTGGCTCAGGTAGTGGATGTCGGCATACGCTGCCAATCCCAGGAAACTCTCGGCAACTCGACTCACCACGACCTGCTCGGGGCGTCGTTCCCCCTTGACCGGCACGATCGTGACCCGATCGCCCGCTCGGGCGTGCAGGATATTCGCCAGGCGGTCGGTCAGCACGACGCCGGTATCGGGCATGGGGATGGGGCGTTCCTGGCTGTCGCGCGGGATCGTCAACTGCGCATCGGGGGCGAGCCCGGTGATGCCTCCTTTGCGACGATACGGACCATGTGTGAATTCGCAGGCCACGCTGAGCACCGGTTCCGCCCGGTCGACTCCTGGCAGGCGTCGCACTTCGTCCAGCGCTTCTTCGCTCCGTTCACTCTCAAACACCAAGTCCACGTCGCTCACCAACGTCTTGTGAAACTGGAAATCGATCAGGTAACTCTGAATCTCGGTCATCATGAATCCGGCGGTCAGCAGTCCAGCCCCCATCGCCGCGGCGAACAGCCCGACCAGCGTACGGAGACGGTGACGGAAGATGCCGCGCAGCGTCATGCGCCACGGTGCGTTGAGGCTTGCCCACCAGCTTTCCAGTCGTTCCAGCCAGATCGTGCGTCCAATCCGCGGAGGTTCGGGACGCATCGCCGCGGCAGGCTGCAGTCGCAGCATGTCGCGGGCGCCGTGCAACGTTCCCAGGATCGCACAGAGCAGGCTGACCGACATGCCGATCAGGTGCGTGCGCCAGTAGAAACCGCTGCGCAGATCCGGGAATTCGAAAAACTGGCGGTACATGGCGGTCATGCCGGCAGAAGAGAGATAGCCCAGCAGACTGCCAAGCAGTCCTCCTGCGATGCCCACGCTCAATCCGAATTTCAGGAAGTGCACAAACACCTGAGAGTCGCTGTAGCCGAGCGCTTTGAGTGTGCCGATGATCGTGCGCTGTTGCCGAGTCAGTCGCGTGATGAGCACGTTGAGCACCAGCGCGGCGACGACCAGGAAGATGGCCGGAATCACGGCCGAAGTGGCTCCCAGGCCGGCGATCTCGCCCGTGAGGAACTGGTTGGATACCTGCAATTCCAGCGGAGTCGTCGAAATCACGCCGTAGGGATCCAGCTGATGCTCGGCCTGCGACAGCAGCGCGTCGAGGTCGCGCAGGGCCGTCGGAGACGCGCGTCCTACCACTTGATTCGCGGCTCCCGCGAAATCGAATACATCCTCCGCATACGACTGCTTCAAGTAGAACACTCCGAAGCTGGCCGGATCGGGGACCAATGCTCCCGGGCCGAGCAGGTACGTGTACTCGCTGCTGATCGCAGTACCCACCACAAACAGTTCTTGCCGCCGATTGTTCAGCAGCAGGTGGATCCAGCTCCCCGGATAGAGATGGTGCCGCTGGGCAAACGAGGCATTCACGATCACTTCGTTAGCGCGTCGATTGGTGAAATAGTCTCCTTCCTTGAGCACAATGTCGTTGATCATCGGCTGCCGCTTGTCGGGCAGCGAGAGCACGAGTGAATTGAGCGGCTTGACGACGTGTTCCAGGTCGACTGTCGCGGCAAACACGATGCGCGGTGTAACCTGTGTTATGCCCGGCAACGACTCGAGCGCCGCGAGCTCGGCCAACGGCGCCTTCTTCACGTCGATCCAGAAGTCGGCCATGCGTGAAGTGCGGTAGTAGTCCACCTTCGCCCGTTGCAGATTGTAATATGCCGACCGCATGGCGACGAAGCAGGTCATGCCAACGGCCACGATACTGGTGATTGCCAGCAACAGCCCTTTCGATCGGGAAAGCTCCCGCAGCAGCTTGCGATCGAGCATGCTCACCAGACCACCTCCTCGGGCGCAAGTGGCGACGTATTCTCCACGACCTCCGTGATCTCACCGCTCCGCAAATGGACGACTCGATCGGCCACGGCGGCGATCGCACCGTTGTGCGTGATGATCACCACGGTGGTATTCCACTGCCGGTTCAAGTCGACCAGCAACCGCAGTACGCGCTTTCCCGTCTGATAATCGAGTGATCCGGTCGGCTCGTCGCACAACAGCAGTGTCGGGTTCTTGGCCACCGCGCGCGCGATCGCCACCCGCTGCTGCTCGCCACCCGAAAGCTGAGATGGAAAGTGGTCCCTGCGATGTGAGAGCCCAACCCGTTCCAGCGACTCGTCGACATCACGCGGCTGGGAAACCAGTTGCGTGGCCACCATCACGTTCTCGCGCGCTGTCAGGGTGGGAACCAGGTTGAAGAACTGAAAGACGAAGCCGATCTCCTGTCGCCGATATCCAGTCAACTGGCCCGACGTCGCTTCGCTCAGGTCGCGATCCCGGAAGATAATCTGCCCCCCGGTAGGAGAATCGAGGCCCCCGATCAGATTCAGGACAGTGGTTTTTCCCGACCCGCTGGGGCCGACAACTGCCAGCAGTTCGCCCGCAGCGATCTCGAGCGAAATGCGTTTCAGGACATCCACCGCCACCTCACCCATTTGAAACGTGCGTTGGACGTTGATCAGGCGGAGCAAGGGAGTGGGGGCATCGGTGGCCTGTGGGAGGGTCGACATGATGTACCATATTCTGGAGAGCGCCGGTCTTCTCCCGAAAGTCCTTGGTCCTGCCACTCGGCCCACTGCTGGTGCTGGAACCAGTTCGGTCATTGTACCACGATTGCCTGGTGTGATGCGGGGTGGGCCGGCGCAGCAGGTGTGCCTGGGGAGCTCCAAAGAAACCGTGTGTGCGACGCGCTGCTGGCTGGTTTCACCGCACGGGACCTCCATCGACAACCATGTCGTATTACGGCTTGTGAGCAACTGCTGCGCCGAAAACCGCTGGCGAATCCTCGTCGAGTTGGCGATCTCCGGCTGTCTGGATCGCCCTTGCATTCGCTATATTCGGGGAAAGTCGGACCAGCCGTCGTGCCGATGGGGTCTCGGCCTTGCCCTGGACGGCAGTTAACTCCCGGGAGTGAACTGCTGCCGGGTTACGGAAGAAGACACAGGTACTCTCACAGGTGGAAGAACGCTCTTATGATCCAGCAGACACGCATTCCACTTTCCACACGCGGATATCGTCACATGCAGGATATCACGCAGGCGGTCGTCGAAGTGGTGGCTCGTAGTGGTGTGCAGACGGGGGTTGTGCATCTGTTCAACATCGGGAGCACGGCCGCGTTAGGGACGATTGAGTTCGAGCCGGGATTGCAGTCCGATTTTCCCGAGATGCTGGATCGCCTGATTCCTCCGAGTCGTGACTATGAGCATGAACTTACCTGGCACGACGGGAACGGTCATTCTCATCTGCAGGCGTCGCTGCTGGGGCCGGCTTTGAGCGTTCCGATCGCTCAGAACCGGCCGGTCTTGGGAACCTGGCAACAAATCTTCCACTTGGAATGCGACAACAAGCCGCGACAGCGGGAGATTGTTGTCACCATTTGGGGCCAGTAAGAACGGAACCGATGAGGACCGTGCCCGCCAGGTTGGGATCGATCCTCGTGCGGCTCATGATGGGCCTGGGAGAATTGTTGCTACGCACGCAAGTCGAAATGTGACCGAGCTATTCGCGGGTGGGTCATACGACGCGCCCGGCAACCAAGGAAACCAGCATATGAAATCGCACACGGTGCATCTGACCATGAACCTTCCAGCGCGGATGGCGTTTGAAAACATCACTCCGCGTGTCGAGGAGGTCGTTCGCCAGAGTGGTATCCGCGAGGGTCTGGTCTTGTGCAACGCCATGCACATCACCGCCTCCGTATTCATCAACGATGACGAAACGGGTCTGCATGAGGATTACAAGAAGTGGCTGGAAGGCCTGGCACCGTTTGACGCGTCACCACAGCGGTACGCTCACAACCGCACGGGCGAGGACAACGCGGACGCCCACATGAAGCGGCAGATTATGGGCCGGGAGGTGGTCGTGGCCGTCACGGACGGAAAACTCGACTTTGGGCCGTGGGAACAGATCTTCTACGGCGAATTCGACGGTCGCAGGCCCAAGCGGATATTGGTCAAAGTGATCGGGGAATGAGCGGTGGTCTGGGAATCAACGCGGGGCTGCGACGCTGCCCTGTGGACTGGAATTCCGGGAGTGGCGGAATTACATTGGCCTGTAGGCTGGCAACCTGCCGGTACATTGCCCCCCATGCATTCCCCCACCAGGGTCCGCGACCAACTGTCGGCGGGCCTGATTGGTTATCGTGTTTGATGAACGGTGCCGCGAAGGCCACTACTGATGCTAAGGAGCACGACATTGCGTACTTCGATCTTGACTATCTTGATTATCGCTGCTTCTACATGTGGCGCTTTGGCGGAGGAGCAGAAGCTCAATGAGCCGCCGGCCGGCTTTACGGCCCTGTTCAACGGACAGGATCTGAGCGGCTGGTACGGCATGCAGTCGGTGAGTCCGGAGGCCATCGCCGCACTGACAGACGAAGAGCGGGCGCAGAAAAAGGCCGCCGATACCGAAGATGCTCTGAAGCACTGGAGTGTGGAGAATGGTGAGCTGGTCAACGATGGGGGCGGCACCTATCTGACGACCGAGAAGGAATTCGGCGATATGGAGCTGCTGATCGACTACAAAACGGTCGCCAGAGCCGACAGTGGCATCTATCTTCGTGGAACTCCCCAGGTTCAGATCTGGGACTATACCGACCCCGACAAGTTCAAACTGGGAGCCGACAAGGGTTCCGGCGGCTTATGGAACAATTCGGATGGCACGTCGGGCAAAGATCCGCTGGCGTTGGCTGACAAGCCGTTTGGCGAGTGGAATCGTTTTCGCATTCGGCAGATTGGCGCGCGCACGACGATCTATTTGAACGATCAGTTGGTGGTGGACAACGCCATCATGGAGAACTACTGGAATCGTTCGCGTCCGTTGTACCCGCGCGGTCCGATTCAGCTGCAGACGCACGGCGGAGAGATCCGCTGGCGGAATATTTTCGTGCGAGAGATTCCGGCGGAGGAAGCCAACCAGATTCTGAGCGAGCGCGACAACGCCGGCTACACGTCCTTGTTCCATGGCAATGATCTTTCCGGCTGGCAGGGAGCGGTTGACAACTATGAAGTGACCGCCGACGGTGCCATTCGCTGCAAGCCGCACAAAGGCGGTACTCTGTACACGAAAGATGAATATGGCGATTTCGTGGTGAAGCTGGAGATCAAGCTCCCCAAGGCCGGCAACAACGGTCTGGCCATTCGCTATCCCGCGGAAGGTGATCCGGCCTATGCCGGCATGACGGAACTGCAAGTGCTCGATACGCCCGGTTATCCGGACCAGTTGGATCCTCGTCAGGTGCATGGTTCGGCGTACGGCATGGTGCCGGCCGCCACTGGTTATCTGCGTCCGGCGGGCGAGTGGAATTATCAGGAAGTGACGGTCCAAGGCTCCAAAATCACGGTCGAACTTAACGGTACCGTGATCCTCGACACCGACCTTTCGAAGGTGACTGAGTTTATGGGTGGACATCCTCATCCCGGCAAAGACTTGACGAAAGGATACTTCGGCTTCGCCGGCCACAGTGATCCGGTGGAATTTCGCAATATCAGTATCAAGCCCTTGCCTTAGTCGCCCGATTGGCGCCGCCGAGCGGCCGGCACTGCCGCTGCTCGTCTGCCGGTGATCATGCTCGATCATCGCCGTTTCCGTGGCAGACACTCCTCGCTCGAGCCATCAAAAAGGGTCTGTGCGGATCGCCCGTTCCGGGCGATCCGCAGTGCCTGTCGGGCAATCCCGACCGTATCGGCAAGCTCGTCCCGCATGCTGCGAAGATGGGCCAGGAATCGCACCTTCGGCGGACGCGTCGAACCTCGCTCCACGCACCAATTGCTCTGCTGGAGTCTCTTTCCTGGGGGCAATTTCTGCGACGCGGCGAGAAACTCTGGACCCTTTGAGTTGTTTAATTCTGTCGAAGGGTCTACAGCATGCACCGTGACCGCGTGGTAGAGGGAGAGGCGGTAGCGGAACTCGCTGTGGCAGAGATCTGAGAGTGGCAGATCGCTGTGCGAGGTCTGTTGGATCGCCGGAGGTTCTCCGGCCGCTCCACGGTTACGGAACATGGTTGTCACGCATGAAGTCGCGCATCCTGCGCCGTCGGCGCTCAGAGTCTGTCTGTCCGGCTCCTCCGTTGATTCGAAGTAGCGTCACCTGCCTGGTCGTACTGCTGACAGCAGGGGGGGGCATCTGGTGGGGGTTCATCCGGGACCCCGGGATTCAGGTCGATCGGATCCTAGCCGCCATCGATCCTGATGCCGAGTCCTGTGGGTTGACCATCGGATATCCGCACGATCAAACGATCTTTCCACCCGATATCTCCGCACCTCTTGTGCAGTGGGAAGAGACGCGTCCGGACGCGAATCTGTGGCTCGTCTCGATCGAGTTCTCCAACGGCGCACCGAGGATGAGCAGCCCCTGTCAGGGGCCGCAATGGGAACCGACCGAGGATCAATGGGAGGCGATCAAGCGGGCGACAAGCGAGCAGCCGGCGACCCTCAGGGTGGTCGGGGTGAATCGGCGACGTCAGGGGAGAATCGTCTCGTCTGATACGGTTTCTTTTGTGACCTCCAGGGATGAAGTCGGGGCGCCGATCTTCTATCGCGAAGTGGCTTTGCCGTTTCGCGAAGCGGTGCTGAACACGGCCAAGCATATCCGCTGGCGGTTCGGACCGGTTTCCTCGCGCCAGATTCCGCCGGTGGTGCTGGACAAACTGCCTGTTTGTGGCAACTGCCATTCGTTTTCGTCCGACGGACAGACGCTGGCCATGGAAGTGGATTCAGGCAACGACAAGGCTTCCTTCACCGTGGCTCAGGTTCAACCGGAAATCCCGCTGGAGGACAGCAATCTGATTACCTGGGCGGATTACCGGAAAGAAGACGGCCAGCTCACATTCGGCCTGCTGTGTCAGGTATCGCCCGACGGACACCATGTTGTGGGGACGGTCAAGGATCGCGCGATGGCCGTGTACAAGGACGACCTGATGTTCTCGCAGCTGTTCTTCATTGTGAAGGGATACCTGGCGATCTATGATCGGGACAGGCGTCAGTACAGTGCGTTGCCGGGCGCGGATGATCCACAGTATGTCCAGACCAACGCTGTCTGGCGACCTGACGGGCAGGAGATCGTGTTCGCTCGGAGCCGGGATCCGGCTCTCGATCCGCCGGAGCTGCGTGACATTCCGACGGTGCTCGTTCCCCCTCAAGCTGCCAGTGACTTTCTGTCCCGTGGCAAGACGTTCCTTTACGATCTGTATCGGATCCCGTTCAACGAGGGGCGGGGGGGCCAGGCGGTTCCCGTGCTGGGCGCTTCGAACAATGGGATGAGCAACTACTTCCCCAAGTTCTCGCCGGATGGCAAGTGGATGGTGTTTTGTCGAGCGCGGAGCTTCATGTTGTTGCAGCCCGACAGCGAGCTGTGCATCATCCCGGCTGAGGGAGGCGAGGTACGCAGGCTGCAATGCAACACGCCGCGTATGAACTCGTGGCACAGCTGGTCTCCCAACAGCAAATGGCTGGTGTTTTCCTCGAAAGCGAACTCCCCGTACACACAGCTGTTTCTGACGCACATTGACCAGCAGGGAAACGCCAGTCCGCCGGTCCTGCTGCGTCATTTCACCTCGCCGGAGCGGGCGGCCAACATCCCGGAGTTTGTGAATGCGTCACCACAGGCCATCGTGAAGATCCGCGAGAAGTTTCTCGACGAACAGGCCTATCTGGAAATCGGTGGTGGCGCCGCGTTCTATGGCAACTATAACCTGGCCATCCACTGGTTCGAGAAGGCCTTGGAGCGTAATCCGCGCAGTGCCGCGGCCTATGAAAACTGGGGTGCTGCACTGGTTCGCCAAGATCGGCCGACCGAGGCGCTGAAGCAGTTGACGAAGGCCCTGGAACTCGACCCGGATCGCGCGGCAGCCCACGTGGAGGCAGCCCGCGCCCTGCACACCCTGGGGATGATTCCTGAGGCGATGGGGCATTGTCGCGAGGCCATTCGCCTGACTCCTGCCTCTGCGTCGCCGCACCTGCTCTTGGGCAGTCTGCTGATCGATAACGGTTGCATGGAGGAAGGCAAGGCTGAAATCGCCGAGGCGGTGCGGCTCGAACCCACCTTCACCGAAGCCCATGCATTCCTTGGCAATTTTCTCTGTCGGCAAGGAGATACGGCAGGAGCGATTCGGAGCTTTCGGCGGGCGATCGAGTGCAATCATCGTTATGTGCCCGCTCTGCTGCAACTGGCCAACCTGCTGGCGGAGGATGGCAGTCGCTCACCCGACCAGCGACAGGAAGCCGTGAACCTGGCGCAGCGCGCCTGTGAGGCTACTCAGCAGAAGGACGCGGAATCGCTGTTGGTGCTGGCTTCCGTATACGCGGCAGTGGGACAAACGGACGAGGCGATTTCCGCCGCTCAACTCGCATTACAGCTGGCCCGAGACGCGGACAATACCGAGCTGATCAGGTCGGCCCAGCGTCGCCTGGTGCAGCTTGGCCGTCCCGGATAAGCCGCGATTGGGCGGTGTTTCGCTCGTGCTGGATGCGCAGTGGTAGCCTGCATTCACAGCGTCGCGGTCACGGTCAACATCGTTCGACCAAGTGCTCGCGCTATCGATCGGGCCACCAGTTGCGAAGGCGTTGCTGCAGTCGTGCCACCACCTCAGGCTCCCCATCCGCTCGATTCTGTGTCTCGTGCGGGTCGGCCTGGAGATCGAATAGTTGCGGTGTGGTGGGGCGGTGACGGAACACATTGCGGTAGCGCCCCAGTTGCCCATCGCGATACTCGATCAACTTCCATCGCCCTTCGATACACCAGACGTTCAGCAGGCTCTTGGTCGGATCGTGGAGGTCGGCAATGTCATGCGCAAAGGCCTCCCCAAAGATGGCTTCGCGCTCCAGGTGGCCGCTGCGGCATGCCTCCAACAAACTGATGCCTGGCAGATTCGGCGGCGCTGCTGTGCCACACGCCTCCAGGATCGTCGGGACCAAGTCAATGCTGCTCACCGGCTGCTCGCAGGTCATCGGCTGGATGTGGCCGGGCCAGCGGAGCAGGATGGGCGTGCGAATGCCACCTTCATAGGGCGTCTGCTTGGAGCGAGGCGCAAAATCCTGGTTCCAGCCGTGGGGCGTATCCGTACTTGGCGTTCGCTGAATCCAGCCGTTGTCGGTCACAAACACCACCAGAGTGTTCTGTTGCAGATCATGCTGCTGCAGGTAGTCGAGCAGCGCTCCGCAGGTCTCGTCGAACCACTCGCACATGGCGTAGTAGCGGGACAGTTCGATCGGGCGATCGGGTTGCACGTACTTGTTCAACAGTCGCTGGGGCGGATTGTGTGGAGCGTGCGGGAGGAAAGGGGCATACCAGATCAGGAACGGTTGGTCGCCCGCCGATTCGATGAACCGGAAGATCGGATCGAGTCCTTCGCGACCGATCTTCAGCCCTTCGTCACCGTGTCGGCCGCCCCGAGCCGGATCGCCGTGCGTCATGCCGTCCGTGAAACCGCCTCGGCGGTAGTTTCCTTCCCACCACTTGCCCGACTGGAAGCTCTCATAGCCCTGCGGGGCCAGCAGCCTGGGGAGTGTCGGATGCCGGTCGACGTTGGCGATCAGCTCTTCACACAACTTCAGATACGTGGGATTGCTGCGATCGAACGATTCGGAGCCTCGTGGAGCAGGGTCGTTGCCGGTTGTCCCGTGTTGGTGAGCGTAGAGGCCGTTGATCAGCGTCATGAGTGACGGACGGCACAGCGCCGTAGGTACATAGCCGTGTGTAAACCGAGCACTCTCCGCGGCGAGGCGATCCAGGCAAGGCGTCTGGATGACCGGGTGCCCCATAAACCCGAAATCAGTCCAGGCTTGATCGTCGGAAATGATGTAGAGCACGTTGGGAGGACGCTGCGCGGTGCCGGGCGTCTTCTCGTCTGCCCAGGCGATGGTCGAGTGCAGTAGAGCACCCCACAGGCAGAACGATGCCAACAGCCTCCCGGCGAAACGTAAAACTCGCAGAGGACTCGGGCGGGACGCCCAGGTCGTGAGCCAACAGAAAACCGGGTGCCAGGCGGAATTGCGAGTGGTGTGCATCATGAGGCTTTCTCATTGGGGCCGCGGAACCGGAAACACCCAGCCGACCTGCGGAGCGCTTCGGTGACAGCTTGCCCTGTCGGCCGGGAAGTGGCTATGTCCTGATTGTACGATCTGGCAAGGTTGAACACACCCCACTGGCACGGAGACCGCTCGTCTATGTGTTCCGCTCATCTGCGGACGAGGAGGAACCACGAAGGGCATGAAGCAACAGGAGGTGTGCAGCGACGATTGACTTGCGACGAGCGACGAGTTCGACTTGATCTTGCCAATTCGCCGATTCTGGCCAATATTAGAGGTTGGACGGGGTCTCGCCGATGTGGCACATGAGTTCGCGTCGTCCCATGTTTCGAGCGCTAGCACAACGGGGTGGAAACAGTGTCTACAACGGAGCGACTGCCAATCGTCATGACTGCCGCCGAGGTTGCCGAATTCTTGCGTGTTCCTGAGGCTACGGTCCTACACTATGCGAGCCGAGCCTGGCTGCCAGGGCGGCAAATCGATGGCGAGTGGCGGTTCTGGCGTAGTGCCATTGAGGAATGGCTGCGGGCAAGATCGGGTAAGGAGGTCCTCGTCGGTCAAGTCGGTGCGTGGGAAGATGATCAAGAGGGGCTTCGCGAACTCCGTGATGGAGTGGCTCAAGCACGCCATCAAACCAGTAGCGAGGCAGAATAGGGGATGTACCTGCTCGACACAGATACGTTGCTGCATTTGTGGCAGGGAAACCAAGCGGTGAAGGAGAGGCTGCTTGAAGCCCAGGACAGCGAAATCGCGATCACGAGCATTACGAAATGCGAGATTCTGAGAGCGCGGTGTGACAGCCTGATTAAAGCGGACGATCCCGCACGGATTCTGCAGGCCCAGCAGCGATTGACACGTACCGAAGAGCTCCTGATACAGTTGTCCGTCGTTGACTTTGATGCAATGGCGGCCAGACGGTGGAAAGAGCTGCAACAGGTCAGGAAGCTGAAGAAAATCGGCCACGCGGATTTGCTGATATCGAGTATTGCGTTGGCTAACGAGGCAGTGCTGGTGACACGCAACTTGCGGGATTTCCTTCAGGTGCCTCGTCTCCGCGTTGAGAATTGGGTGGACCGAACGTAAATCGGTGCCACCTCCTGGCCTGCAACTCGTCTCCCATCGTGCAGCCACCGGTACGCGGCCTGTGGGGTGTTCATCCGGGCGATTACCGCTTGGGCGGATTGGCTTCGCGCACGACCGCTCCCTGTTGTGGGCTGAGGATCAACAGCGAGAAGCGCGTGACGGCGTCCAGCTCGTTCGTATTGAGTGACGTGTAGTCGAAGCGTCCTCGCAGATCGGTGTAGCCATCCTTGTAGAAACGGATGC
Source organism: Pirellulaceae bacterium (assembly GCA_041752115.1). Taxonomy (GTDB): domain Bacteria; phylum Planctomycetota; class Planctomycetia; order Pirellulales; family Pirellulaceae; genus JAJRVM01. Next base: position 31,895 of record JBGSHS010000212.1, read on the forward strand.
TCCCATCGTTCATCTGAGCGTAGACCTTTACGTATACCGTGCTGAGCGGACGACCGGATCCTTGTTCGACCACGCGCAGCTGGCCATAGTTTTCCACCACTTGCACGTCCAGCGAATTGGCATAGTAGGCCTGCGATCGCGTGTTTCCTCCGCCTTCGATCTCGACCAGCACGTTGCTGTTGAGCAACGATTCCGGCAGATCGAGTTGGTGTGACGACTTGTCTTGCGGCAGCTCCACTTCCACCGACAGGTTGGGCTGAATCGTAGAGAACTGACCTGAATACTGCTGCACGAACGGGTTGCGGCTGAAGAGCAGTTCGATGTCCATCAGGTAGTAGTTCACGCGCACGTGGGTCAGATTCTGGTAGTTGAGTCGGATCTGTCGGGCCTCCACCTGGAAATCGAAGCCAGGTTCTGTCGCAGCCAGTTGCGTTTGGGACTGCTGGCGGTCCTTTTCGTCAACGACGCTGTTGGCTCCTCCGGCGATCTCGGCCAGTTGCTGGGCGATGGCAGCGAAGGCCTCTCGCCAGCGATCGACCGGGTAAGCGGCGTACTTGGTCGCCAGAGGTCCGGCCAGTTGGGGAGTCTCGTTGTAGAAGTCCAGGTAGGCCGTGAAGTAATCGTATTGCAGGCGAGTTGGCAAATGCTCGGGGTCCACACGATGGAAGAACGACAGTGCTTCCTCGATGCGGTCCTGCAGCAGCAGGTAGTAGGTCACGGCCATGAGTTGCTGGTCGCTCATTTGCGGTTCATAGGTGAGCAACGTCAGAAGCTGTTGGTATTGTTGCAGTAAGCGGTCATTGACGATCTGCCGGCGTTCTCCCAGGCGATGTGCTCGGGCGTTGACCAGCGGTTTGTAGTCGAGGTGCTGGTACATGTTCCGCTCGATCGGGTCAATCTTCAGCAGAGGGCTATCCAGGACCAGTCCGCACTCGCGCACAAATGCGTCTTGGTGCTGCAGGAACTGCCCAATCTTTTGGGGCACGTCGTGCTTGATCGCGTAGGACCAGAGGGTCGGATGGAAGATGTGGTTGGTGGCCAGCAGTTGTGTTACCTCCTGGAAGAAGCTCTTGTCGTGCATGCGAAAGGCGATTTTTTCCAGGTCGATACGCTGCAGGTTTTCCGTCTTCAGGAAGTTCACAACTTCTTCGGGTGTGCCGTTCTGGGAGACATATTCCCACGATTGCCGGTCGACTTGAGTCGGTTCGCGCACGACGTGTATCTCCGCCGGCTCAGCGAAGGTCAGCAGTTGTTCGTTGTGTGCGACGTGCACCGGGTAGTGTGCGAAGTCGCCTGGCAGCGGGAAATAGAAGTAGTACTCGTAGGTCGCAGTATGGAACGGTTCGAGGTCGATGTGCACGCTGCGCGTCTCCTTGCCCCCGAGCACCGGAAGGGCGCCCTCGGGGATCTGGAGCAGCAGATCGAGTTTCTGGGGCGCGGACGTGGGGTTCGTAACCACGACCTGGCACCCGTACACGCTCTGGATCAGGAACTCGTCGGTCACGTACTTGTCCAGCTTCTGATTGTCGACGTACCGAAAACGATCTCCGTGACGGAAGAAGTTCTGGCTGACCAGGATCGGGGTGTCGCTTTCGGTGGGAGTTGCCCCACGGATCTCCTCGTGGAACACCACCAGAGGACTCTTGGCGACCAGGACCATCTGCGGCGGCTGGATCGTCACGTCGTGGTCGACCGATTGCAGTGGCAGATCGAGCACGGCCAGCGCCAGCATCATTTCGGAGAAGCTACTGGTGGCTTCGGCGAAGTGCGTGGAGAGGAATTTCTGATCGCGATCGCGCTGGGCATAGTCGTGCCAGAAGGCGTTGACCTGGATTAAGCCGGCATTCTGCTGCTCGATCGGCAGATGGTAGTAGTTCTCCTCGGCCCATTCCTGGGTCTTGTCCATCTGCTGGTAGAGACGACGTACCAGCTTCCGGCCCAACTGGGCATCGTCCCAGTATTCCAGTTCCCCGGCGGAGTCCTTTTCTTCCGTCATTAAGCGACTCTTATCCTCCGCACGGTCTCTGGCCGGCATGTCGGCTGCCATGGCGTCCGCTGGTTTCGCCGCGAGTTCTGCCAGTTCTGCCTGCGGGGCCTCGGGAGCAGGCGCGGGGGGGATCCCGGCGGCGCCGAAGGCGGCCCCACCGCCCCTTCCACCCATGCCTCCCATCCCCGCGGGGCCATTGAGGGTGCCGCTATCTGTGATGCCGTTGTCCAAAAGCTCAAGGCTCTTCGCTGCCGTCGCGTCCGCTTTGGCACGCGCAAAGTTCTCGGCCAGTCCTTCCTCGGTGCTCAATACACTCCCCTGAACTGCCGTATTGAACAGGAAGTTGAAACGATCGGTATTGGGAGGAAGCAAGGCGAATTGATCACCGATCAAGCGGCGCATCACAGCCATTTCGTCCGGGATTCTATCGGCCAGCAGAATCCGTTCGGTCGTGTTCAGCTGGGCATAGTGCCAGGGAGTCAGGTATGACCGCAGGTCGTCGCTTAGCAGCCAGTGATCGACGAAGGTCTTATCCTTCTTGTTCTGCAGATAGGGCAGAATCACCTCATCAAAGAAGGGGCGATCCTTGTGGTACAGGAACAGGTGCAGTTCGTGGCAGGCATATTTCGAGTACTTCTCGCGTTTCTGTTCGGGAGTCAGTTGATCCCAGTTCAGGATGAAGTTGAATTCGACGAGCGTGGCGTTGCCGCTGAGTGTCATCATCAGCGCATGGACCTTGGCCAGGCTGTCGTAGCTGTCGAATCGCGAGGTGCTGATATCATTCAGGGTCAACGTCTGATTCTGTCCGACAATGCTGATCAGTTTCTGTTGTGTGAAGTGTTCCTGCGGGTTGAGCCCGTTGTGGAGCCGGAGGTCCACGAACTTGCGCGGCGCCGGAGGCAGGCTAAGCGTGCGGGCAGCGGTACCCAGCGGGTGAACGGCCACGACCCACACACGCTGATAAGGAGCCAGTTGATCGGGCTCCACCGCAATTCGCCCCTGCTCGTCCGGGACGAGGTTCACAAGCACCGCGGAGCCGTTGGCCAGGAAATCGAGATTGGGAGAGTCTGCCGCTTCGGCGGCGGTCGCTGCACTTCGTTCCTCTGGATCACGCGCGCTTTCGGCCGGTGCGGGTTCCGCGGCAAACTCATCGCCTTCGGCGGCTGACTGCACATCGGTCTGCGTACTGCGCACCGCCCACGGGTTGAGCAGCAGGCTGGGCCGCTCCAGCATATTGCCGGGATACTTCGTCGCATACTTGCGATCGATGATGTATCGATACTCATCTCCCAGCCGCCGCCCCGAGGTGTACATCGATTCGTAGGAGCCGCGCAGCACTGCGGCGAGTTCGCGGTCTTGCGAGGTGCCCAGATGTGAATAGACGCCGTAGGCAGGCTCGTACCTCGTGGCAAACACATGGACGCGAGCGAACTTGTCAGAGTTGATCAGTTGGATCTGCAGTCGGCCATCGTCCAGGGTGAGCGGTTGGATCTGCAGCGGCTGGTTGGCTCGCAGTTCCAGCTGACGTCGTGGGCCCAGCACATAACCTGCCGCAGTCTGTCCGGCGGCGATCTTCAAGCGGATCCGCTGCTGAGTTCTCTTCAGAAGCAGATCATAATCGCCGCGCGACAAGCCTGAGATGACCAGCATGCCACCAGTCAGTTTCATCGCATCGAACCGGTCGGCCACGAAGCTGTCGCCGCGCAGTTCGAGCAGCGATAGCTCATCGCGCAGAGGCTGATCCGCTGGACCCATGTAGGGAACTGTCACATCGGTTCCTTCCGCCGCGTGCAGCGTCTGGTAGTGCGAATGCTGAGCCTTCCGGAGCGGCCAGGTGCGCGACGTGTCGGCTGGCCCGGTCGCGGTCAGCCACTCGATATCGTCCAGAGCGCCCAGCATCACCTGTCCTTGCGCGTCGGTGCGGAGCGTGACGTCCACTGGTTGGCGGAAGTCACGATGCTTGATCGACAGACGGACCGGGTGATCCGGCTGAGGCTCGCCGGTCTTGCCAAGCAACTCGACCACATAATCGGTGCCGGCCGAGAGCAAGTGCAGATCTTCGATCTTATCCGTCTTGTCGATCCCGTTGAGCTGAAAGGCCGAGCTTGCTGCCAGTTCGATCGGTTGGTTCTGGCTGATATTCTGGACTTTGGCCGTCAAGGTGAACTGGAGCTGCGCCAGCCGTTCAGGGACCTGGAAGTCGTAGACACTTTCACGGTCCTCCCAGAGTGGGAAGTCGGCCACTTCCTTACTCGATGCCACTCCGTCCAAGTCGGTCGCGGAGATCATCAGCCGCACATGTTCCAGCAGCGACAGGGAAACGGGAGTGCCGTTCAGGTAGAGCGCGGAGCGGACCAGGACCTTCGCCGTCTTGTGTGACAGCAGCGATTCGCGGTCGACGTAGATGCCGGCCACCAACTGATAGTTCTCGGCGTCATGCCGGAAGCTGTCGAGGGACGACAGCGAATTGTGACTGAGGATGATCGGTTGAACGCCCGGGTTGGTACTGAAGGGTACGGCAATGGTCCCGTCGGGGCCGGCCTGGTAGGCGTGCCCGTCCAGCCACAGCGAGGCGTGGGGAAGCAGTTCATTACGCTCGTTCAGAATCGTGAAGACGTATCCGGCGGCCGTTGTGCGGCTCAGATACTGCAGCTGCCCCTTGCGAATCACCGCCCGGCTGCTCTTGCCGTTGCCGATGAAGTCGATGACATAGACACCCGGCTTGGTCAGCGTGGGAAACTCGAAGTGCCTGGCCATCCGCCGCAAGGGAGGTTCGTCATATTGATACGTCTCTTCATGGTTGGCGACCAAGCCGTCCAGGTTGACGTCCGTATTCACTTCCCGCTGGTTCTGACGGTAGTAGTTGAACGTGTTGATTTCGTACACCTTGACGATCAGGGTGGTCACATTCTTGACGGCCAGGTCGAGTCGAACAGGTTCCTCACCGTCAAAGAACTGGCGGTTCGTGTAGGCGAAGTCCAGATCGACTCGTTGCTTCAGCTCCTGAAACTGTTCGGGAGGGAGCATCGCTGACCACTGCTCGGAGTCGCCGAGTCCGTTGACGATCTTGGTTTCGGCGAAGATTCGCTTGACATAGGTGTCGTCCAGAAACTGCTCGTAGGGCTTGTACGTCGTTTCCGTCAAGAAGAAGTACTGCAGATAGCTCCTCACCAACGGTTCGTCATCGACAATAGCCGGCATGCGGGTCGCTGTGCTGTAGTCCGCGTTCAGATCCGCAGCGAATCCGCTGGCGGCCGGTTGTTCCAGGTACCGCGGATTGATGTAACCGACGACGCGCGGCAGCGCCAGATAGGTCATGAACCGCGTCTTGTCGTAGTTGCCCTGTTCGCGATCGAACAGCAGGCGGTGAAAGAGCACGTGCGCTTTGAGAGAGTTGTGGGCGGGAGCCAGTCGCTCAACAAACGACCACAGACGCTCGAGGTAGGCTTGGCGGGCATTTACGTCGCGTCTCAGATCGATATCGTCGTTCGGCTGCAGCCGTGTGAGGTACGTCTGAATGAACTGTGACTGGTTCAGAAGATCCGGTTTCAACTGCAGGCATTCGTCCAGTTGAGCGAGGAGAAGTTGGCTGTGGATGGGGAGTGAGCCAAATCCGCCGCTCCCCGGCTGGTTCAGGTCGTCCACGATCAGCTGTGCCAGTTGAGGGTAGTCGGGCCGGCTGAGTCGCTCCAGCAAGTTGTGCCGGCGGTCGGCTGGCAGTTCCTTCTCGATGAGCCAATCGAAGGCCGCGTCCTCCACACCCTCCAGATTCTGGTATTCCTGCAGAGCCCGCTGCCACAGTGCCTCGCGGCTGATCAGGGCCGCGTCGAGTGTGGAGGGAAGATCGGGGTGAGCGCCCACAACTTCCCGCTGATGGTTGAACTGCAGTTGCAGCGTACGCTGCAGGTAGTCGAGCGACTGCTGAGGGGACGCCGAGTAGGTGAGCAGTGCCTGGCGGTTCTGGATCTCCCGTACCCGAGGCGTGTAGTTGTACCGCTGGATCCACGCCTGTAGCAGTTGCTCCACGCGATCGTATTGCTGCTGGTTCTGATAATACAGACAGTGGTAGTAGTAGAAGTCCTCGGTTCCCGGGATCAGTTGCTTGAGCGCCACAGCTCGATCCGACGCCAGGGCGAAATCTTCGACGTAGCCAATCTCGCCTGCCGGGGCAGACACCGCCCAACATGCCAGCAGCAACAGACCCCAAGGGGAGATGCGTTTCATGAAAGGACTCCTTGGTCGTGTAAGAATCGAGCCACTACGGCGGGGTGTTGGCACAGGAGGGGAGGCCAGCGGCCATGCCGCCGGCAGGTCCTCGCGGCACATCCTATAAAAGTACCGCACGAACCGACACGGCGAATCGCTCCGGAACCGATCGTGGCGATTTAGACGACGGTCGGAGGGAGGAAGTTCCCAAAAAAACGTGTTACAGCAGGCAGGACCCTGTGGAATGCTCTGCCCCTACGTCGGTTGACGGTGGATTGGGAGGTCGGGTGTCGGGTGGGACCGGCTGGGCCAATGCGAAGCGGCGCGACGCTTTCGGCGTCAAGAAGTCTTGATCTCCCGTTGGGAGAGCCTCAAGACCAGACACTCCGCGCTGCTGGGATGTCGGAACCGCAGAATATCGAACCAGGAATGTCCAATCACCAAGGAGCGGAGTAAGCGGCGCCAGCACCCGATACTCGGCAGCGGGAGCCGCACCGCATCACCATGGAGCATTGTGGCATTGTGGCATTGTGGCATTGTGGCATTGTGGCATTGTGGCATTGTCGCATTGTGGCATTGTCGCATTCCCTATTTCCGTACCACTTCGTGGCGGCGTGTCCCGATCCGCAGCTGCTGGCCGCCCTGCCCCTCACGCCGAGTAGCCTCGCACCCGGTCAGGTACGGAGCGTCCCCAGTGGTGTATCAGGTGGTCAGGCCCTAGCCAAGTGGCGGCCGAACCCGTACTCTGGCGGCGTCTGAGAGCATGGTACGATCTGGGTGAACAACATGACGAGAAGCTCCGCATTACCGTGGTTGGCAGGGTGCAGTTTGGTTTGGGGATGTGTGATCGGCGTGGCTGGCGAGCAGCCTCCGCCGGAGAACGCGGGGCCGCTGACCGTGGCGGAGCGTAGCGAGTATCGGGCCACGTCGCGCTCGCACGAAGTGCTGCAGTTTGTCCAGGAACTGGCGAGCCAGGCTCCCCATATGCGGGCGTTCGAGTTCGGCAAGACCGTGGAGGGGCGTCCGATGGTCGCGACCGTTGTCGCTCAGCCCCCGGTGGTTCCGGACCCCGCAGGACAACCGCTCTGGGATGAGTCCGCTGCGGGCCAATCGGCCGACCGTCAGCCGGCAACCGACTCGCGTCTGGTCGTACTGTTGCTGGGCAATATTCACTCGGGCGAGTGCGCTGGCAAAGAGGCGCTGCTGATGTTGCTGCGGGAATTGGCACTCGGTGCAGATAACGTCGAGCCCGACGGCTGGCTCCAGAACTTGGTCGTGCTGTTCGTGCCCAACTACAACGCCGACGCGAACGACCAGATCAGTCTGGACAATCGACCGGGACAGGTGGGGCCGGTCGAGGGAATGGGGCGACGAGAAAACGCGCAGGGTCTGGACTTGAACCGGGACTTCATGAAACTGGATGCGCCCGAAAGCCGGGCGCTGGTGGAGTTGATCCATCGGTGGGATCCGCACGTTTTCATCGACATGCACACGACGAACGGTTCGCGGCATCGATACGCCTTGACCTACGACATTCCTCATAACCTTGCCTCGCCCGAGGATCTCCGTCGATTCATGCGGCAGGAAATGATGCCGACGATCACGGAGTTGTTGGATCGGCGGGGTATCGGGACGTTCTACTACGGGAATTTCAATCGCGACCATACTCGCTGGGTCACGTTCGGCGATGCTCCACGCTACAGCACCGAATACATGGGTCTGCGCGGAAGGATGGCCATTCTCTCAGAAGCCTATGCGTACATTTCGTACGAGCAGCGGATCGTGGCCTCGCGCGAATTTGTACGTGAATGTCTGGATTATCTTGCTCCTCGCGCCGGTCCGATCCGCACGATGCTCGACCAGATCCGCACTCGCACAATGTCCCCTGCCGTGGATCCATCCGGTCAAGGCCTGGTGACCATCCGCTCCCAGGTAACGCCGCTCGAGCAGCCTGTCACGGTGCGAGGATACGATGCCACCGCCCTGCCCGACACCGATGCGGCTTCGCCACCCACACCGGCCGATCCGCCGCCGCACGATTATGAAGTGGCGTTCTGGACACGCTACGAGCCGCTGCTGAACGTCACGCGTCCGGCCGCTTATCTGATTCCGGCTGAGCAACACGAGGTGCTCCAGCGGTTGCGGATACACGGCATCGCGGGGACAGCCACTGCGGAGGATCTGCAGTGCCAGGTGCAGGCCTATCAGGTAACTGCCGTCCGACGCGCTCAGCGCCCTTATCAGGGGCATGCGATGTTGCAGATCGAAGTGGAGCCCAAGGCCCAGATGCGACACGTACCGCGCGGGACAATCCTGATTCCGACCCGTCAACCATTAAGCAACCTGATCGTCCATTTGCTTGAACCACAGGCCAGCGACAGCCTGGCCACCTGGGGTCTGGTTCAGCCTGAGCCGGTGGTCGGCAGCGAGTTCCCGATCCAGCGCCTGATGGAACTGCCACCCGGTCTGGCCACGGACTGACTCCACGATCGCGATTCTGCGGCGCGCCGGCGTGATTCACCCGATGGCAAAGAGTCGTTTCCGACGTGTCGTTCCTCACCTCTGGTTCCATCGCGGTTTAGTATTTCGCAGACGTGCCAAGTTCGTTCCGCGACAAGTGCCAGCTCCAGCCCCAGAGCAAGACTGCCACCAGAGCATACGAAGCGGCCAGATAGAACGGAGTCTGTCCCACGGCGGCCTGGGGCAGGTCGGGACCCAGCGCCCATGGGAGCACCATGCGTTCATCAGCGAACGGCGAGTGGATGATGCCGAACAGACTGCACAGTCCGCCGACGGCGAAGTAGATCCCCGCCAGACGCAGTTTCCGGTCGATGATGGCCGCCATGGCGGCGCCCCAGATCAAGCTGGTGACAATGAACCCGCCCGAGAGCATCTGCATCGTCTGTAACTGTTCTGGCAGGGGTGGCGCGAGGCTATCGATGGTCTTGCCCAGCTGCGACAGAATGCTGCCCGTGAACATGACCACCAGCTTGGCCATCGCCGGTACACAGGCCAGGGCCAGAGCGGCATAGTGCCGGGTGGGCGTAGCATGGAAACTCTGCGCGGTAATCTCCAGGCCGATGAAGATCAGGATGGGAAAAATCGCCGCTTTCGGGATCACCAGATACATGTAGCCGAAGTAGCCGATTAAACCGGCGCCGCCGACGAAAATGGCGGTCGCCAGCGTGTACGCCGCCCGCCCGCCCATCGCTTTGTAGGCTGGATGTCCGATGTAGGGTGTCGTCTGAATCACCCCGCCACTCATGCCCGCTAAGAGCGTGGCGATCCCTTCCACGCCGATGACCCACCGCGTGTCATATTCGTCGCCGGCAGCCGCTGCGCTCTCGGTGCAATCGATTCCACCCACTACGGTCGCCAAGGCAAATGGGATCACAATCGGCAGATAGTGGGCCGCGTCGCGCAATGCTCCTAACCACTCGAAACGAAACGCCTCCAGCCAGCCCACCGGCAACAGACCCTCTGCCGGCTCGAACGAGTGCTGTTCGTGGGGCGCCAGTCCGGCCCACACCATGACGTAATAGATGGTTCCCGCGACGAGCAAGGCGCCGAGCGCGCCGGGCACTCGCCACGGCAGCTCCACGCGAGCCACCAGCGTGGTGAGTATGATGGCTAACGCCACCATGCCCACCAGCGGGAAGTGCATGACGTCCAGCAACGGCAAGAAGCTGATCAGGACCAGGGCAATGGCGGTGAGCGAGCCGAGCAGACCGGCACGTGGCACCACTCGGCGGACCCAGCCCGAGACGAATGCGCTCGCGACTTTGAAGAGTCCGGACAGGACGATCGAGCAGATGCCGATGTGCCAGGTGTATCGGGCCGCCTGAGTGGGATCCCATCCCAGGTCGTTTCTGGCGTGCAGGAACGACGGGCCCAGCACGAACAGCACCATGGCGATCGTGCTGGGCGTGTCGACCCCCAGCGGCATGGCGGTCACGTCGTCACGCCCACTGCGGCGGGCCAGCCGCAGAGCCATGACGAAAAAGAGTAGGTCTCCCACCAGCACGCCGATGGCGGTTCCCGGGACCATGTACTGTAATGCAAAAGTTGCAGGAAACTGGAACACCCCGGCCAGCAAGCTGACCGTCAGCACTAGATCGGCAATATTGTCTAACATCAAGCCGAAAAAGGCGTTAACGTCGCCCGATGCGGCCCAGCGGATGCGTTGTTGGATCACGGGCGGCTCCCTCGGCATGGATTTTGCCAGATCTGCCTAGCGTGCAGCTGGTGAGTGTAGGACGGGGCGCAATCGCTGTCAAATCCCCCCCATTGTCGTGGTGGCCGATCTTGCGCCAATTCTTCACGCCCGGCCGCCATTCATGTTATGATGAATCCACATCGACCTTCCGCCGTCGCTCGACGGCCGGTTCGCGGCAGAGGCTCAGGCAGGTTCGAACTTTCTCATCTGAAGTGCGTAGAACATGACGGACAGTATGCAGACGAAAACGGATTGTGTTGAGGTGCAGGATCGCACACCCAGCGACGAGCAGCTTCTGTTGCGTTACCGCAAGGAAGGTCGTCGCGAGTTGTTTGGCTCGCTGGTGAAGCGATATGAGCGCGAGCTGTACAATTATTTGCGGCGATACCTTGGCGACGCGGGCATGGCCGAGGACGCGTTTCAAGCGACCTTTCTGCAGGTGCACCTGAAGTGCGATCAGTTTGAAGAGGGACGCCGGTTCCGGCCTTGGCTGTATACGATTGCGACGAACCAGGCGATTGACGCACAGCGCCGTAACAAGCGGCATCGGATGGTGAGTCTCGATCGGGCGGGGAGCGGCGTGGATGGCGACGAGGTGGGCAAACTGGCCGATCTGTTGATCAGTGAGGACGGGGATCCGTTGGATCACGTTTCGCAGTTCGAGCGGGGTGAGTGGGTGCGTGAAGCTCTGGATGAATTGTCAGAGCAGATGCGTGTTGTGGTACAACTGGTTTACTACGAAGGGATGAAGTACCGGGAAGCGGCCGAAGTGCTGTCGATTCCGGTCGGTACGGTCAAGAGTCGGCTCCATTCCGCCATTGCGAAGTTGAACGAGTTCTGGACCGAGACTTACGTCCATCCCAAGTGATTGTGGGTCATGTACGAAGATCTGATCGGATACTTGCTCGGAGCTCTGGAGGCGGACGAGCAACGACGAATTGAGCGGGAACTGGAGGTTAATCCGCAGCTGCGGCAGGAACTCGAACGGCTGCGTCGTTGCCTGGAACCGCTCGAGTCGCTGCACGGTGAGCATGCTCCTCCCTCCGATCTCACTCAACGGACGCTCGACACCCTAGCGCGCCACGATCCATCGCATCGTGTGGTGCCACACAGCGTCGCCAGTGGCATGGCGACGGCAGCTTCTGAACACGCTGGTTCGGACCGACCGCGACGCTATAGTGTGCCCGACAGTATTGTGCTGGCCCTGGTGGGGCTGATTGCCATCACCTTGTTTCTGCCCGCTCTGGCCAATAGCCGGTTTGAATCGCGCAAGCTTGCGTGCCAGGATCACTTGCGGACGATTGCCTGGCAGTTGTTTCGCTATTGCGATCAGCAACCCGACCGGTACTATCCGTTTGTCCCGATTCGAGGGAATCGCGCGTTTGCCGGCTTCTATGCGCCGGTGCTGTACGAGAACCAACTGCTGCCGGTTGATTGTTCCCTGCTGGTTTGTCCAGGCGCCGAACTGGCGTCCTCGGCGTCCGGCCCGAGGCTGGCGCCGCAGGAGGCAGCGTGGCGAGTGCCGGCGTTCGGGGAGTTGGATGGGGCGGCGGGTACTGAGTTGTATCAGATGCAGAGTCAGGCAGGAGGGAGTTACGCGTATTGTGTCGGGTATGTGGAACATGGGTTCTATCATCCGGCGAAGAACAATGGTCGAACGTACTTTCCGATTCTGGCTGACGCGCCGAGTCTGCATCTGAAAGGGCGCCAGAGTGCCAATCATGGCGGTCGTGGTCAGAATATCTGTTATGACGACGGTCGCGTGGTGTTCGTGACCGATCTGTCACAGGTCCGAGGGGACGATCCCTGGCGCAATGCGGACGGATTTGCCGAAGTTGGCTCCAGTGCCGATGACGGTGTATTGCTTCAGAGTTGGATGCCGCCGGTCAACTGGCACGTGGAGTCGCGGCAGCAGGTTCGCGTGCATCCCCTGTTCTTGCGTTGAACCGCTTTTCCGCCGCACGCCGCAGCGGGCGATGTTGCCCTTTCGCCACCTCAGGCACGTGGGATGCTGATTTCTGACAACGTGGTCCGGTGGTTGTCTGGCGGCGGTCTGGTTGCGAAGTACCGATCGTTAGTTCTTATCTTCCAAGTCCTTGCGCTGCGGCCAAGCCGTCCTGGCGAGTCAGGCACTCAGCTCGTGGCACTCCCTTTGCAAATCCCAGTCTCAACGGCAGTTGTTGCGGCGGCAAGCCGGCTGGTCCATCCCCTCTCCTCAGCGCTGGGATGACCGGCGGCACACGTGGGCAACAGGTAGCGGTGTCGACGCGCGAGCCTTGGTCCCCTCAGGCTCGCGTGTCGAACCGCTCGTCTGCCGGCCTTTCATTCGGCAGGCAATTGACTGAGAACTGTGATGAGGTCTGCGAGATGCACGTTCGCGAGTTGGTGGAACTGGGCGCTTTGATCGCTGCCTATGGGACACAGTTTGTCCAGCATTCCAAGCTGCTGACGCAACGGCACATGGAACAGTACTGGCTGGCGTCACGTTGCCGTCACGATCGATGGTTCCAGGCCATGAAGGCGTTTGAGCGAGCCCCGGTGGACGGGAAGGCGGCGAGTTGGTCGTTTTCGGAGTCGGTCATGGAGGAAGTACTCGCCAGCGAACTGCTGACGCGTACCTGGGGAGCGGTGGGTTGTGCGTTTGACAAGCGGCATCGCAGCGGCGATTTTGAGCCGATTGTGCGCAGCGTGCTCGTGGGGCATATGGAAGCACGCAATCGGGTTCTGCACGCATTGATCGAGCCGCAGGGATTCTCACAGGAGGAGGGTGCTCGATTGAATCGTCTGCGGCGGCAGACAGAGCGGTGGACCGACATGTTGCTCGGCTACCTCGCGTGTGATCACGAGGTGGACGATTTCGCCTTCGAGCCCGATCTGGTCCACGAATTCTCGCTCGACCTGCGGCATGAAAAGCGGGCGGCGACCGACGAGGCCGCCTGGAAATTGACTCTGGCGTCCCTCCGCACGTCCTACTACAACCACCTCCGGACTGATAGTCCGCATGGCGAACTGAATGGGCGGATTGCGGCCAGTATTCTCGCTTGTTTTCACAGCGATCTCTTCGATTCCATGGGGCTGCTCAAGTCGCATTGGATGTTGCGACTGAGCCAGATTACTGATGAGACGCACACTCTGGTGGACGATCTCTTGCGGATCGACGACGCTCTGTCACAGCGATTCTCGCTCCGCCGCTGACTAGTTGGGCGCTGACTGGCCGGCCCTCCTGCCGAAACCCACGGCTGTTCACCGTGACAGGGATGCGCCTCGGGGCTCTGCCAGGCACGGTGTCATACAATGGGCGAGCCTCTCGTCGTTCGGACTTCGATCTGTGGTCCCCGTTGCGCCGTTCGTGCCGAGGGTCAATTTCTCAGGTCATCTTGCCGAAACCACGTTTGGTGCCACCCTGCTCAGCCTGATGAGGGACGGCCTGTTGCGATCCTCTGGTGGTGGACGGCTCCTGCTGGGTGAGCTAAAAATGGAGCCGCGGCCGCGCGGCGGACGAATTCGTTTCATTGCCGGCCGGCGGATGAGTCGGTGTGATGAGTCGCATGGCTCGTTGAACGGTGAGACAGTGCGCTGCGCGGACGGGGAGTCGGTATTCGGACGAACGGCCAACGCGCGGTACACCAGGTGCGAACGCCGCTTCTGATAGGACGGACGGCCCTGCCAGTTCCCGCCTCTGCGGGTGCAGACAGCAGGAGCGGGCTGATGCCGGCGCTGGTCAATGAACCAGGTCGCCCGTTCGTGCCTGATTTTGAGAGTCCTTCGGCACTGCTTCGTTGTCACGGGAGAAATAATCGGTGAACAAACCGCAACAGGAAACGCTCTTCGGCCATCCGGTAGGACTGTACACGTTGTTCTTTACGGAGATGTGGGAGCGTTTTTCCTATTATGGAATGCGGGCGCTGCTGGTCTTCTATATGATCAAGGGGTTTCTGCATTATCCGGACGCGGATGCCTACAAGATCTACGGCGCCTATACGGCGTTGGTCTACATGACGCCTTTCTTCGGTGGCATGGTCGCCGACCGTCTGTTAGGTGCGCGGCGTTGTGTGATTCTGGGCGGCTTTCTGATGGCGCTGGGGCAGTTGTGTCTGATGGTGCCCGATACGCGGGTGTTCTATGTGGGTCTTGCCCTGTTGGTGACGGGCAACGGCTTCTTCAAACCGAATATTTCGACGATGGTTGGGACGCTTTACGGCGATCAGGACTCCCGCCGTGACGGAGGCTTCACGATCTTCTACATGGGGATCAACCTGGGGGCTGCCATCGCTCCGCTCTTGTGCGGCTATATCGGCGAGCGATTTGGGTGGCATTGGGGATTTGGCCTGGCGACGGTAGGGATGTTGATCGGCCTGGCCGTTTTCATCTTTCCGCGCGAGGTGGCGATGGGTTTGATTCTGGGAGGATCGCTGCTCACTTCGGCCGCCATGATTGGCTTGCAGATTCTGCAGCCAAACTTCTGGTTGCTGTTGGTCAACGGGTTTGTCGCTGTGGCACTGGCGATCTCCGGAGTGATTGCGTTCCTGGCAGTCAAGCGGGGCGGCCTGCCGGACCATGCCGGTCAGCCGCCTGATCCCGCGAAGTTGCAGGAGACTGTCTGGGGCTTTCTTCCCAAAACCTGGCTCGTCTACGTTCTCTCCCTATTGGCCGTACCGGTGATTGTCGTGTTGATCGCTTCGAATCGCTGGACGTCGCTGATCCCTGACGCGGTGTTAGACCGACTGGCGGACGGCGGGACGGCAAGTCGCGTGGTCGGTGCGTTTCTGAAGGATGTCAGTACACCGACCGGTTTGATCTTGCTGGTCACGGGGGTAGGAGCTCTGTTGTACCTGCTGGTGGAGGCGCTTCGCTCCACCAAGATTGAACGCGAACGGCTCTTTGTCGCCATTATTCTGATGTTCTTCTCCTTGCTTTTCTGGGCTTTCTTTGAACAGGCGGGGAGTTCGATCAATAACTTCACCGATCGCAATGTGGACCGAGTGAGGGAGACGCGACGTGTCACGCCCGATGAAGTGGGGACGACGATTTCTCTGGAGATGAACCAGGAGCAGCTTGGTTACTCGAATGGAGAGTCGACCATCAATCTGACTGCCTTGGACAAGGCGCGGTCGGCAAGACAGGCCCAGGTGCAATGGACGGTGGATGCGAATGACGTCGGGATGGGTGTCGGCGGAAGCGAAATTCCGGCGTCGACGTTTCAATCGGCTAACCCGATTTATATTCTGGTGATGGGGCTGGTGTTCACCATGCTTTGGGATTGCCTGGGCAGGCACCGTTTGGAGCCCAGCACTCCGCTGAAGTTCGCGTTTGCTTTGCTGCAGCTGGGGCTGGGCTTCGGCGTGCTCTGGTGGGGCACGCAGCAGAGCGACGAACGCGGAATGGTGGGGGTTCACTGGTTGTTGATCTGTTATTTCCTGCACACGACGGGAGAGCTCTGTCTGTCACCGGTCGGATTGTCGATGATTACACGGCTTTCGCCGGCTCGCCTGGTCAGTACGGCGATGGGAGCCTGGTTCCTGGCTACATCCCTGTCCAACTATCTCGCCTCGGTGATCGCTACCTTTACCGGCGTCGGTCAAGGCGAGCTGGGTGAGATCCCGGTCCCGTTGGAAACCGTGCACGTCTATGGGGCAGTCTTCAAGCAGATTGCTCTGGCGTCGATTGTTTCGGCGGTGGCCTGCCTGCTCCTGGTGCCCCAACTCAACAAATGGATGCATCAGGATCTGGGGGAGGTGAGCAAGGGCGGGGATTCGCCAGAGAAGTGATGTGGCCGCTGGGCCAGGCGTGAACAACTCCACTCTGCTTCCTTGGACATGCTGCGGTTTTCTCAGCGCAGAGAAATCGGAAAGCAGCGGCTCTGCCCCTCACGCCGAATCGCTCGGCGCCTCACACCATGACCGGCCCGTGGGAAGTGGAATGGGAATAGGGAATGCCACAATGCGACAATGCCACAATGCGACAATGCCACAATGCGACAATGCCACAATGCGCATTCCGAACAGGCGCATTCCGAACAGACACCATGCGCTGCCGACCGCATCACTCGGGCGCATTGTCGCAGTGTGGCATTGTCGCATCGCCGCATTCCCGATTTATGCACCACTTCATTGCGGCGGGGCCCTAACCTGAAGTGAGCGGTCGCACTGCGCACGACGTAGCCACGCTGACGCAGCGCGTGGGAAACCGTCCGCCGTCTGGGAACCGTATCGACCACCACGAACGCCATTTCTGCCGCGAGCCTTCGGGTCACAACCAGCCGTGTTGGCGATACCACTGGGCGGTAGACTTGAGCTGTGCGAGCAGGGGCTGTTGCGGCAGAAATCGAAGGTCGCGCTCAGCGGCGTGGCACGAGCAGGCCCAGCTGTGGGCGGTTGCCTCGCGGATCTTGTCGAGGTTCAGACTGTTCGAGCGGCGTTGCACATGAGCGACGAGCTCCATGATTCCTCCCACGATCCACGGCACAGGCTGGGGAAGGAGCAGGTACGCCACGTAGTCCCGTTCCAACGCTTGCTGCAGCAGTCGGCCGAACTGCAGGCAGTCGGGATACTCTGGCCGGCAAGCGAAATAGTAACCTTGTCCCGAGTGCAATGGTGGGCGTCCAGTTCCAGTGCTGGGTCGAGCGGCGAGACGTTGGCCCTGCTCCGCGGCACAGATGAGCAGTTCGATCAGGTCGGCCACGTGAATCACGCTCAGCGGTGGCGACCGATAACCGGCGACGGCGTGAACTCGCAGCTTCTCGATCGACCAGAACATGGGAAGGGTCTCACGTCCGTGCTCGCCGAACACGATGCCCGGGCGCACCACCGTCACGGGAACGCGTTCGGCTACCTGTTCGACTGCCACTTCGCCAGCCCGTTTGCTGTGGCCATAATGTGAGACGGGATGGGGCGGATCGTCTTCGGTTCGGATCACGCCCCGCTCCACCGGGCCGGCGGCGGCGACGGACGAAACGTAGATTAAAACCGGCGGAGTCGTCTGCTGGGCACAGGCCCTTGCGACGTACCAGGTGCCCAGCCCATTGGCCTGCATCAGCGTCGCTCGTCGCAGCGAGCTGGTTAATCCTGCCAAGTGATAGACGCAATCGACTCCGACCACAGCTCGCTGGACACTCTCAAGGTCACAGACGTTTCCCGCGACCAACTCCACATCCAGGCTGCGCAGCGACTGCACCTGTGACGTGGCACGCACGAGGCATTTGACCGAGTGACCTTCGGCCAGGAGTCGGCGAGTCAAGTGACTGCCGATGAAGCCTGTCGCTCCGGTCACAAGGATGACTGCCATGTCTGCCAGCCGGGGTTAGGGTCGGGAGGGACGAAACAGCGGCGTTAAGTGCTCGATCGCCACCTTGCCGGCGGCCCGGAGCGTCACGCTTCCACGTAGCCGTATTCCCGAAACCACTGCCAGGCATCACGTATCGACTCTTCCACGGCACGGACCGTATAGCCGAGTTCCTGCTCAGCTCGCTGGCTCGAGAAATAATGGTAGCCGTCGGACAGTTTGACAGCGGCCGAGTTGATGTCGGGTTCGTGGCCAGTGAGCCAGCCCCAGAAATCGCCAGATCGTCCTGCGGCGATTCGAATCAATGGTCCGGTGCGGCATATCGGGCGGCTGCCACCAGCAATATCGGCGAAGATCTGCCACAACTTCAGATAGGTCATGTTGTGGCCAGCCAGAACGTATGTGCGGCCTGTCGGGGCTGACTCGGCTGCGGCGATAATTCCCTGAGCCACGTCACGAACGTCACAGATGGAACAGCCCCCTTTGGGGGCCATTGGCGTGAAGCGTTGAGCGACCTGCAGCAGCATGCGTCCTGAGGAGGGTTTCCAGTCCCAGGGGCCGAACATCAGCCCGGGATGCACGACCACCGCGTCCAACCCCGCCTGGATGTACTGAACCACAGCCTTCTCGGCCGCCTGCTTGCTGTTCACGTACGGACAGGCGATGTTGGGGGCGGCTGACCACTCTTCGTCCGCTGTGCGCTGCCGAGTGCCTTGGCCGAGCGTGTTGATGGTGGAAACGTAGACGAGTCGGGCCTGTACAGCATGTGCGGCCTGAGCTAAATTGCGCGTTCCCTGGTGATTGACCGCTTCGTGTAGCTCCTGGTTCTTCCACCCCAACAGGACACATCCAGCGGCATGTATGACGCAGCTTACCCCTTCCATGGCCGCACCGAGGGAAGAGGGGTCGCATACGTCACCGGTCACCCGCTCCACGTCGACATCCGCCAGCGCTCGGAGGTCGTGTTGGTTTCTCAGCAACACCCGCACTCGCACGTTGCGCTGGGCCAACAGGCGAGTTATGTTGTTGCCGACCAGCCCGGTAGCACCGGTCACCAGGACGCGGTTCCAGGTGTCGCGTTGTGCGTTTGTGGGAGACATGATAGAGAGACTCCAGAGGCCATTGGCGGGCGAGCATTCGCAAGTGACAGCGCTCCGCACTCTCGCCTGCGGTGTTGTGGCGTTCACGTTAGCCTAACTGGTTTCGGAGGAGAGGGGAATCTTGACATGGCGGAACTGACGATAAGATCGGTGGAGACGCGGCGCGAGCGGCGGCAGTTTGTCGACCTGCCGTGGAGACTCTATCGTGATGATCCGAACTGGATACCTCCCTTGCGGCGGAACCTGGAAGAGCTGGTCGGCTTCCGCCGGCACCCGTTCCACGAAGTGGCCGACGTGCGCACCTGGCTGGCGTGGCGCGGCGGGGAGCCGGTTGGTCGCATCGTAGGGATCAACAATCATGTGCATAATGAGAAGTACGGGGAGAAGCGAGGGTTCTTTGGTTTCTTTGAATGCCAAGATGACCAGCAGGCTGCCCATGGCTTGTTTGATGCGGTGCGTGCGTGGCTGGCCGAGCAGGGAATTCAGGACATTCGCGGCCCGGTGAACCCGTCGCTCAATTACGAAGTCGGGCTGCTGATCGAAGGCTTTGATTCGCCGCCCAGCTTCATGATGACCTACAACCATCCCTATTATGCTCAACTGATCGAGAGCTATGGTTTTGGGAAGGTGCAAGATCTGTATGCGTTTTATGGGCATGTCGACATGCTGCAGAGCCTCGACCAGAAGCTGGCGTTCATAGTGCAGGAAGCGACGCGGCGGTTCGATATTAAACTGCGGTCAATGGATCGCTCCAGGTTTCGGGAAGAGGTGGAGACATTTCTGCACATCTACAACGCGTCGCTGGATGGCAGCTGGGGCTTCACGCCGTTGTCGCCGGGCGAGATCAAGCACATGAGCGTCGGGATGCGGCACCTGATTGTGCCTGAATTGACGACCGTCGCTGAGGTGGAGGGGCGTCCGGTGGCGGCGGCGTTCGGTCTGCTCGACTACAATCCCCGCATCAAGCAGATCGATGGCCGGCTCTTTCCTTTCGGCTTCCTCCGCCTGCTGACCCGTCGCCGGCAACTGACGCGGATTCGCTTGATCAGCACCAATGTGCTGCCGGAATACCAGCGTTGGGGGCTCGGAGTGGTTGTCCTTGCTCGGCTCGTGCCCGACGTGCTGCGGTGGGGGATTCAGGACGCCGAGTTCTCCTGGGTGCTGGAGAGCAATCATCTGTCATACAAGTCACTTAAGCGCGGTGGCGCCAAGCTGACGAAAACCTATCGGGTGTACGACTACCCACCGCCGCCAGGCGATTAGGAGGCGTTGGCCTCGGGGCTTGCGGGTGATCTCTTCCCCCGGCCGTGGCCAGTCGACGACTGGCTGGTATTCCAGGCGAAATCACATGAGTCTTGCGGGCAACTGCCAGCCCGACTATCATCGCCACGTATCGGCTGGGGGTGGCAGGAGGCTGCCCGGGCGACGGCATCTGACATGAGGCATCCACTTGGCGGTGCAGCTGTCAGCAGACAAGAGAGGGAATCGGACGTGGTCGCGCCGGGCCGCTCAGCAGCCCTCTCGGGCCGGCGGCGGACTGCTGAGAGCCGGAGAATCGTCGGCCACGGATCTGATGGTTTGCCGCGGCACCCGACCCGTGGTTGTCGCCGGCTGCTGCCAGAGTGCAGATCGTAAGGCGATCGGTGGCTGTGGCGTGTCGCCGAATGGCTGTCTGGCGAGTCCAAAGTCGGGATGGCATGAGAAAGCAATAACGGTGAGGATTGGTTGCTGGTACGGTGTATTCTGGTTTGCACAGGGCTGATAGTGTGGTTGAATTCGAACGGGGCGGCGGCGGGACGCGACTGGCGCGCACCAATGCCGTCATAACGGGGGTGGGAGTGGTCAGCCCGATTGGTATCGGGTGTGATTCCTTCTGGAACGCACTCGTACAGTTGCGCAGCGGAGTGGAACGGATCCCGCACCGCGCCCACGTGGCCGCACCGCTCCAGATCGGTGGCACGATCAAGGACTTCGATCCCAAAGAATACGTCAAGCCGCGCAAAGCGCTGAAGGTCATGTCGCGCGAGATCCAGACCGGATTCTCCGCAGCCACCATGGCCATGCAACAGGCCGAACTCGAAAGCGATCAACTCGTGCCCGAACGGTTGGGAGTAGTCTTCGGCAGCGAAATGCTCTACTGCGAACCGCAGGAAATGCTCGGTGTCTACGGCCGGTGTATTGAGAACGGTCAGTTCCACATGCAACGTTGGGGCGACGTTTTCATGTCCGAAATGTATCCCTTGTGGATGCTCATGTATCTGCCCAATATGACTGCCTGCCACGTCGGGATCGCCCACGATGCACGAGGTCCTAACAACACGATCTGCCAGGGTGAAGTGTCGAGCCTGCTGGCACTGATCGAAGCGGCGAGCATCATCCACCGTGGGCACGCCGACGTGATGATTGTCGGCGGCAGCAGCTCCCGGCTGAGCATGAGTCCCATGTTGTACCGCGGCATCGAACACTTGTCGTCCCAGGTTGATCCACCCGAACGAGCCTGCCGGCCGTTCGATCTGTCGCGCGACGGCTCGGTCAATGGAGAAGGCGCCGCTGCGTTCATTCTGGAGAGCGAAGAGCACGCCGTGGGACGCGGAGCGCGAATCGTGGCCCGTGTTCGCAGCTGGGGCCTTTCCTTTGGCTCCAAGGAAAACGGCAGTTCCTCTCACGGTCACGCCATTGCCCGCTCCATCGAACGCGCGTTGGAACAAGGCGGACTGGCGGCGGCGGAGGTCGGTCACGTCAATGCTCACGGATCAGGATCCCGGAGCGACGACCAGGTCGAGGCTCAGGGGATCCGACGGGCCCTCGGCCAGGTCCCAGTCACCGCTCCCAAAAGCTTCTTTGGGAATGTGGGGGCGAGCAGTGGCGCGGTGGAAATGGTGGCCAGTATCATGGGCCTGGTCCACCGCACGATCCCGCCAACACTCAATTTTTCGCAGCCCGACCCGACGTGCCCTGTGCACGTGATCCACGATGAGCCCGTCGCGGCCCAGCACCCCACCGCCCTGGTGCTGAGCCAATCCGGCACCGGGCAAGCCGCCGCCGTGCTGCTCGAGTCGGGCGAAATCTGACACGCCGCGCCGAGTTGGTCAGCGCACGGTCTGTCTGGACACATCGTCTGCCTGGACATGTCAAGCTCAATGCGACCCATCTCGACGAACCACCGATGAACGCCCCTCCCGGTGCCGGCCGTGTAACGGAGTCTTCGCCCGGGTTTCCGGGTCCCCTGCGGCGGCCCCGTGATTTTCGATCGCGACGTGCTCCGGTGTACTCGGCTCGGGTGGTGAAACAGGCCGAGGACAGAGGTACTTGCCCAGCGGACCAGCCAGCAATGCCGGCAACAGAATCAAGTCGCCATAGAGGGCTGCCACCAGCAACGTCAACATCATCGTTCCGAATCGTTGCGTCGGTGTGAAAGTGCTCAACGCAAAAACGGACAAACCGAGTCCTCCGATCAGCGTGGTCTGGGTCATGGCGACCGCCACGTGAGCGTAGGCATTGCGAATCGCCTCCGTTCGTTCCAACCCCTCGCGAATGCCTCGCCGGAACCAGGTCAGGAAGTGGATGGTATCGTCGACAGCAACTCCCATGGCCACGCTGGCGGTCATCATGGTGCCGATGTCGACCAATATGTCCAGATGACCCATGGCCCCGAAAATCAGCACGACCGGCAGCACATTGGGAATCATCGAAATCATTCCGCCGCGGATGTTCAGAGGCCACCAGCGACGCGTTCGCAACAGGAACATCATGACCGCAGCGATCATGACAAATGCCCAGCCGATGCTGTTGATCAGACTGTGCAACAGCGTGCGCTGCGCCTTGTAGACAATCGGCACGACGCCCGTGTACGTCACATCAATCGGCTTGTCCAGTTCCTTAGCCGTCTGGTCGAGTGCCGGATCAAACGTGTGATCGCGTGCGTCGACTACCTGCCGGGCATGCTGACGGATGAAATCGATGTCGTAGTCCGAATGGTCCTTCAGCAACACGACGCAGTCGAACGACTCCAGCAGCTTGCCCCATTGCTGCGACGTGGCGTCGTCACCCAGCGGCTTGGCCGCCGGGTCGTGCCAGGTGAGGAGTTGTTTGGGAGTTCGCCCGCGCCTGGGGCCTTCGAACCTCTTGGCTCGCAGCAGATCGGCCAGGACACTCGCAAAGATGCGGTCCACCCCCAGCGACTCGTTATCTTGAAGCAGTACATCCGTCGGTTCGCGAGTGGACGGCTCCGTTGTCACCGCACTGTTGCTCTCCGCTTCCTCGCCACTGGAAAGCCGTGGATCAGGAAGGCCGAGCATGGCAACTCGCGAATTGGCCCACGTCAGATCGCCACTATCTGTCGACTCGCCGCCAGAGCCGCTTGGCCGCTGCTCCGCCACGGCGTGGAGGATGGTATCGCGCAGCTGATAGGCCTGGAGGACCGGCTCCACCACCCGCTTGAGCTGGGCGACGAACTGTCCGTAGTCCACGTCATTGAGCGCTCCCAGCCGGACGCTGATCCGCCACAGCTCGGCACCATCATCATCCACGGCCAGGTAGTTCTCTTTCAGCAGGCGGTCACGATTCTCCTCCAGTCGCTTGTTGGTCGGGAATCGCTGCGCGTCCAACGGATCGAGGATCGGCGGGGTGAACGTGGCGGCCGATAACGCCTGCCCCACCACATCCTGGCCACCGGGACCGAACACCTGCTCCACCGCCTCCTGAATGTGCGCCACCAGCTCGATCCGCTCCAGGAAGTTGTACTGGTACTTGTCGTCGACTGCTTTCTCGCGCGCTTCGGGCGCC
>JBGSHS010000213.1:0-14145 GCA_041752115.1 Pirellulaceae bacterium
GAGGATGGAAACGAAACGCTGCTTGTGGTACCTTCCTGCATGGTGGCGTACTCCTTGGGTTGGGTTTTTTCGACGAACACATTGACCCAAAGTACGCCGCCTTTTTCAAGTCCTCATCCACAACATTCGGTTATATCTCCAGTAACTTGTCCTCTGACGAAAGGCCCGAACCGTGAAACTCCCAGTCCTTAGCACCGTCCTTCTTATGTCCGTTGCATTGTCAACGTTTGCACAGGAATCCAGCCGCGAGGATTTTCAAGAGCTCTGTCTGGCGATGAAGGGTCGATGGGTAGGTGAGTTGACTTGTGTCGACGACTGGCCGGGCTTCGGAAAGAAGGGCGAAACACTCAACGCCCACGGTGAGGTTGTCGTTGCCGCGGATGGCAACGCGCTGATCGACAAGTTCTACGCCGGCAACGGCTCGGAACTGTCGCTTATCTTCTTTGATCCAGGCGCCAAGCAGATCAAAGTCTCTTCTGTCAACTCCGGAGGCGGTGTAACTCAAAGCGTATTTTACACGAACAACGGAAAATGGTTCTACAAGGCTGTGGGAAGCAATCCGGATGGAACAGGGTACGAGCTTAGCAGCACGATCACAATTACCGAAGACGGCAATACGCAAACCTGGACGGGGACATTCACGGTTGGCGGAAAGAAGGTGGGTGAACAGCACGACGTATGGCGACGCGTGAGCAAATAGACCAGGCACATGGGCAGCATTACTTGAGCCAACGCCTTTGCCCGGGCCGGACTCCAAGTGGGAAAGAATGACGACCGGCCCGGCGATGTCGCCGTTCCGTTCACTGCCGTCTCGTCAAGTCATTCCTTTACTCGAGTGCCTCGAAAAACGACCGTTTACTGCTCGCCGGTCGCCTGCCTCCCCTGAGGCGTCCGATGGTCGATGTTGGATGGCCGCTCGGAGGCGGGTAGAATGGAGCCGTCCGAGCCTAGTAACAACCGAATGTGATTCTCCCCTTAGTGATGGAATTTGAATTGAATCAGAACGTTGTTTGGTGGCAGGGGTCGAGCGATGGACGACTCACAGCCATTTACGTGTCAGTTCTTGCTCTGCGCGCGGACAAAGTCGCGATTTTGCTCAAAGACGGTAAAAAACGCTGGGTAGATATTGGACGTATACAGACAATCCGCTGGTGGTATCACTCTTGGCCTGCTCCCGATCACATCCATTTTGAACCTCCTGTAGATCGATGGGGTGCTTGCACCATTCACATTGAAATCAATGAGGACCTGTTTCCAAATCGCTGCGTGTATGAATTCCAGAACGGTAAGTACCTGCGGTATGATCGCTCGCATTGGCTTGATGACTACGGCTCCCTTGGAACGCTGGCATACTGTCACTTCCGTTGGACGGAATTCTGGGGCAACACAACGGAAATTACTGCCAACGAGTTTGCCGACACTTGGCAACGTGCTGGGCTGCCTGACGACGATGTCGGTGTACTTCATCGTGAGCTTCCGGTTGAATTGGCCGAAATTAAACCTTGGGTGCGAACATCGATTCAAATTGGCAGATGATTGTGTCTATTCGACCGGCAGATCTAGTCAGTCCTGAAGGCCACCCTTGTTGGCCGCCGCCCTCTGAATCGTGTCGTTAACGGCGGCGATCTTTGTGTTTCCTCAGTCATCAACTCATTGGAACGGCTATTGTTGTTCTTGCGATCACTAAACCCGACCCTTTGCTGCTCGCCGGTCGCCTGCCTCCGCAGAAGCGTGCGCCAGTCGATCTGGAGTGGCCATCGCCGAACGGATAGAATCGGGGCGTCGGAGGCGTGCGGTCAAACCAACGGATAGCGAATAGTGTGACTCTGAGTTTCCGAGGCGATCGCAAAAGGAGCCGTCATGCCCAGGAGCATTCTCACGAAGACGCTTTGTGCAATAGCAGTCCTTGGAGGACTTACGCTAGCGCAACAAAATTCTGGTCGTCGCGACGATCCCGGTAATGGGCCTGCGAAAGTTTATGTTGGGCAGACTCTCGATGGCTTGTCGGAAATCCTCACTGTACGAAAGGTCCGGTATAGCGAAGGAGGTTTCGCATTTGCCAAAGGTGACCCAGATCAGTCGAATCTGTTGTTCACGTTGGACGAGGATCACACTTGGGTGTGTGCCTTCTTCTCGAAATCACGTATGCGGATCACAGGGTTAACAATGGTCTTCTTTCCAGGACGTACCGCCCATGATAAGGCGAGTGAATCATGGATTCCCGCAACGGAGATACTCCTGTACGCTGACCGAAGTTATGCCGTGCATTTTGCGGTGCCACTCACGTCGGAACAGTTGCGGGATGCGGAGGCCAATCGTCCCCCGAGCATCGATCCACCGGTGCGTTGACCACCGCGAGAAATGGTGCGTCGTTGGATGTGCATAGTTGAACCACCAATTACGGGCAACAACCATGTTCCAGATGCGACTCCTCGCGACCACGTTCTTTGTTTGCTTTCTTCCAAATTACGCGGCATCTGGCGACGTGGCAGCGGAACAAGACTGCGTTGTCATCGACGGCGTCATCTTGCGTTTCGGTGAAGTCATCGAAGTGACAGGCGTCTGTCGTGATGATCGTGCGTGGCGAAGTGGCTACGGGGCAGCCACCATCCGCGCGATGCGGATAAACGGCAAGCCAACTCAGGTCGAGCTAGACTGTTATGTGGGACCGAACGGTGGCCAACAGCGTCCGACGAGAAAGGAATTGCAGAGCCTGACGCCCAAAACGCACTATCTGGTGCGCGGCAAGTTGATGAATGTACGGATTAACGGCTTTGACAACGCACTCAGTGTGGTGGCCGAACAGGTCGAGCAGATCGGCGCCACAGAATTGAAAGTTGCTGATTTCGCCGATCGGGATGCGACGTTCGAAGGCCTGGCTGGGCAGGACGGCAAGTTGATTTGCGGGGACGAGTCGGTGAGTGTCGACGGTGTCAACGCCTGGCCTGACGAGGTCCATGGCAGGTACTTGTCGATACGCGGCACTGCTCGGAAAGACGCCCAAGGGGTGCGGATCGGGCGACCCACGTGGAAGCTATATCGTCTGGAAGATCTCGTGGACATGCCGGTGGTGCTGGAGGGCGTGATTGCCAGCCTGAATTACCATTGGTGGTTCGATTATCGCGGCGAGCGTCTGTACTTGACGTCCGCCAGCGGACCGGCGCTGCACTTTGCCCCTGATGATCACTATCGACGAGCACGCGTAAGCGGCCACCTCGTCCGGCAGGCTCGACCGGCGCTCGATCAGATTAGCCTCAAGTCCGCCCGCGACCTCGTCCCAACCTACGTCGTTCGTGACGCGCGGGTGGAATTCCCTGGTCCCGAGCTGACGTGGGAACAGAAATTCGGCATGGTCTATCCCTCGCACCACAGTACCAGGAATGGTGTCCCCGAATTGCTGGCAGAACCGGGCTTTCGTCGCAACCTCATGGGCCACGAGACCTATGCAATGCTGTATGCCGAGCGCAACTGGACCGTCATTCAGCAAGTATTGCGCAATCTGGACACGGCGGATTTCGATGAACTGGCGTTGCGCATGACGAACGAAAACACCCATGAAGTGCTGAGGCTTCTTTATGCCGCCATGTTGGCGAACGCCAATGATGATCGTGGCCGCGCGTACCTGCAGAAGGCCGCCGCTGTGCAAGGTGATGAGCTTGACTTGAACGCGCTCTATTGCCTGGGTGCGTTTCCCATCTTCACAGTCGATGAAGATCGTCAAGTCGATCTCGCCTGGATGGAACAGCTGTTGATCGACTTACTCGGCAACATGCGTCCAGTCGTGGTGCGTGGCACATTTCCGGACGAGAGAGAGAACGAGCGAAGCATGTCGGTGGCGAGTGCGGCAGCCAGCTATTCTTCGATCCCGGCCGTGCTCCGACAGATTGGCTCGGACCGGTGCCGACAGGCTCTCATGAGCTACGTCGCCACAAAGGCGGCCGGGAGTGAGGAGGCAGCAATGGCGCTATGTCAATGGAATCCGCCGTTGGCTCCGGCCGATTTGAGGCAAATTGCGTCCCTGATCGATGACCGCCGTGTCCACCATGCGATACTCCAGCTGTTATTGGCGATGAAGTCGCCTGATGTCGTCACTCGTTACCTGGATGATCTCCATGATGATTTCGTCTATATGAGTTTCCGCGACCAATTGTCGGCGGAGGTTGTCGACCAGTTGCGCGCCCACCTGGACGAGTGTGACGGCCAAGCGAAAATACACGCACGAATGCTGATTGCGCTTGGGCAAGAGGATGCAGTCGCCAGGTTGCTGGAAATGCTCAACGATCCTGGCTGGACTGACAAGACCATCGTCCTCTACGAGTTGGCCAATTTGGGCGATGACCGTGCCGTCAGCTCAGTCGCTAGTTTCCTCCGCGAAGCGCCGAAGGACGCGGGACAGGGAGATGGTGGGTTCGTGAGCCACGGTCTCGACGCCATCGCGCATGCTGGCACTGCCGAGGCAATTCGCGAACTGATTGAATTGCTGCCAGTGGATCTCGCGAGATTCGGTGGATATATGGATCGACAGGAATGGCAACTCATGGTGGCGGAACACCTCATTGAACTCACGGGTGAGTCGTTCGGCACCGATGTGGAGCAATGGCGCGCCTGGCAGCGAGTCCATCCAGAGCATAGCGTGCCTAAGGCATTGGCCAATCCGGGCGCCGGATTCCGCACTGCCCCAACCGGCGCTATTGACCTGGGTTTATAGCACACCCAGGATTGCGCCACAGCCCATCAAGCTCGCCTCGTCCACGTCGTAGCCTGCCTGGGGACCCACGCTTTGCAGCTGAACAACATAGGCCGAATAGCGCCGGCCGGTTCTTGGTTCACTTTTTCCCCTTGGGGGTGATCAACTCCCCGGAGGCGCAGGTTGACGCGGGCTGGCCATGGCGCGATGACGCGCGCGGCGTCCCCAAATGCTGTGGTGGTCCGTGGAGACACCACCACATCTTGCACATCTTGTATGGGACTGAGACGGGATCCTCTCCTATTCGTCGGTGCACTCGAGGAAGCAACACCCAAGCCGCGTCGTGCGGTGGCACCGGATCGGCCTATCCCGGTGACACGCACTTCGAGCATTTGGAGCATGATCTTCGCCCCCGCACACAGCGACCCAGCCCGCTAGCCGCGACAGGTGGCTCCTGGACCCGGCACCCGTATGCCCGTATCATGCTATCTCTGCTGGTACCTGCTTCGGTCAGCCAAGTTCTGTTTGGGAGGAGATTGCGATGAACGATCAATGGCGATCACGGATCTCCATCGAGCCGGGCAAACGTGGTGGCCGCCCATGCATCCGGGGCATGCGCATCACGGTTTACGATGTGCTGTCCTACCTTGCGGCCGGGATGACCGTTACCGATGTTCTCGACGACTTTCCCTACCTGACGCCAGAGGACATTCAAGCCTGCTTCGCCTTTGCGGCAGAGCGAGAGCGCAGTCTACTTGTAGCCGTCGTATGAAACTGCTTTTTGACCAGAACTAAAAGATGCCTCTGTTGGTACGTTGGTGTTGAGTTGAGCGGGAGACCGCCGCACCACGGGATCCCCGCGGAGGCCTCGAAGAGCGCGTTTGGGCAATGACATCGCTGCGCGCGTCGGCCGTTGACGGCTCGAGAAAGTGCGATACTGTGCGCTGGGGGTTGACCACCCGAGCAGGAAACGGCAACCCAGTTGCTCGCACAGGCGGCGGACACCTCCGCAACTTCCGGCAATCCGTTTGCCCACCCAGGTCTGACAGACCGGCCGCACTTTCCGCTTGTCGTCAGTCTGATTCTTTGGCGACCCGGACAGCACGACCGATGGCCTTGTCATTCTGGACTGGGTGCACAAGCATGCCGTGACGAGGGGCGGCTCCAACCCCGTCGCACGGGGAACAAGGCGCGCGAGCACCTTCGAGCGGTGAGGGCCTGGGAGCAGGATCTGCTGGATGCTCTCCCCGGATTCCCGAAACCTCAGCACCGCGTTGTTTCCGGTCGACACTACCTGACCCAGGAGGAGATCAATGCCTTGTACTTCGCCACGCACCGCACGAAGCCTACCTGCCGCTACCGGCGGGATGTGGCACGCCGCGCCGCGCAGTGGCAGCTCCCCGCGCCAACTTCGCCCCTCCTGCAGCCTCGAGGGTCCCGAGCCGGTGTTGGCGAGTTTGATCGATCCCTCGATGGGGCAGCGGTTCGAGCCCACTGACTATTGAGCCCGTCTCGCCTCTTCACGCTTCCAGTGAGAACCGCTCCGCGGAGGGCAGGCTGGCGGGCGGGAAGAACGGCAGCTGGGGGGCGATGGCCGGCATTCCCTGGGCCGTGATTTCCTCCGCTCCACGCCCCACACCATGGCCTGATCGAGGATCCTCAGGCATCGCCTCGCACACCAGTCGCCAAGTCTCTCGTTCGACTTCGAGTACCTCGATCACGTCTTGGAGAATCTGGGGATCCTGGCTGACCGACACCAAGGACAGTTGGCCGAACAGGAAGCGGTAGACTGCCTTGACTTTGCTCACCACCGGCGTCGAATCGGTGCGGATCGACGCGTACAACTCATTGACGATTTCGTAGCACCGCGCCAGCGCGTTGAGACGAAGCTCACGGCGCGTCTGGTCGTCCCAGAATTCGAGCGTCTGGCGGGCAAATCGCAAGGCACCGTCAATCAGCATCAGGCGGAGTTTCTGAGGAGTCGCGGTAAGAACCTGGGTCTCGAGGTAGGTGTCGCGGGCAATACTGGTCATGCGCGGATCCTTTGCGGTGCAAGGTGGGCCGTCGAAGGGTGCGAAGGTGTGGATTCGGGCGGTGGTCAGCCGGCAGGTCGCACAGCGTTATGACGAACTGCTGCTGGTTGACATGTCGATCGGGGCGATCGACTGAATCGCGGACAGGTTGGACTGGATCTTGGAAATGACCAGTTCCAGGTTGTAATAGTAGGTGAGCAGTCTCTCACGCTCCTTTTCCAGTCGCTGGTCGTAAAACTCGATGCGCTGCGTGTTGACATCGATCTTTCGTTGCAAAGCGGTATTGCGCGCCATCAGCAGCGACGATTCTTCCTCACCAGCCAATGAATCAATGGTGGCATTGAACTTGGCGACGAAGCCCGTTTCTTCCTGAGTGAAGAACTGCATCACCGCTTCGGGATCTTCGGCGAACTTGTCCTGCAACTTGAGCTCGTCCAGTTCCAATTCGCCATCCTCGTTGGTGCTGATCCCCAGTTGCTCGAGCGACTGGATCGAGCCCAGGCCGAAGAAACGACCGGTGATCATTCGTGACAAGCGAGATTCGATCTGGAGCGTTTCATTCGACCCCATCAGAATGCCAGTTGTCTCCGATTCGGCATCGAAGTAGGTCAAGTCGGCGATCTTCTGTTGGAGCTTGTTGTACTGGTCCACCAGCGATTTGACGGCAGATACGAGCTTCTCGTCACTGCTGGCAACGTTGACGGTGACCGGCGTGTCGGACACACCATTGACCGTCAACTGTACTCCGTCCAGCACACTCGTGAAACGATTGGTACTCGATGTCGCCAGAATACCAGCTCCGGACGCGTCGGCCGAACCGACCTGGATGACGGCGTCCTGGGCCGTCACAATGTCACTGAATCGGAGGGCAAACTGGGAGGTGTCGAGCAGCATCTCGCCGGCTGCCCCTGATGCGTTACTGGTGATGGCCAGCCGATAGGGAGTCGAACCGCCCCCGCTATTGAAAATGCTGGCGGTGACACCGGCGTCGAGCTCATTGATCTTGTCCACCACATCCTGCAGCGTGTCGTCTGCGTCGATCTCCAGTGTGGTGGTCGTCGATCCGTCGATCACTTGAGTCGGGGTTCCGTTGATGTCGACCTCAGTTGCACTCCCCAGCAGTTTCAGGTCGGCGGCCGTATGGCCTGATCCCGATTCCGTCACCTCCATCGTGCCGCTGCCGCCGGCCGTGTCGACCAGCAGGATCCCGTCACCGGCGTCGTTGATTCGTGCTTCCACCCCCAGGTCGAGACCATTGATCAGATCGATCACGTCCCCCACCGTTTCGGCCTTGGCCGTGCGCAAATTGACAGCGCTGCTTTTTCCCGCGGAGTCGGTGATCATGAACGACCCGAGCCGTACACCGCTGCCATTATTGAGGCTTTCGAGCTGGGTGCCTTCGTGGACGATCTGCAGATGGAGTGACCCGCTGTCGACACTCTGCTGAGCCGCATTCAATGCCAGTCCCAGCTTGTCGGCGGTGTTTGTTGCATCCGCATTACCCACAATCAGGTTACTGGTGGTGGCGCCTGTCGTGTCACGCAACATGATGCCATTGCGATTGGAATTGATCGACGCGGTTATCTCCACACCAGCGTCGTTGATCAGGCTAATCACGTCATCGAGCGTCTCGGCCGACGACAGATCGACGGTCGCCACTGCACCGCTGCGATCGGTCAAGCTGATCTGCCCCAGCGTTCCCAATCCGTGGCCGCCACCAAGACTCGACAACAACGGTCCCTGGAGCCCTCCGATCAGACGGCCACCTGTGATGACCCCGCCGCTGGCCGTGCCAGTGAGCCCGAGATCTTCAGCCAGCGTGCCCCCGGTTGTGCTCGCCACCGAAAACGTCCCGCCGCTGTCTGTGGTCAGGTCGGTCAGGACCAGGCGAGTGCCGTCCGGTGCCAGGTCGGCGCGCAAGCGAGTCGGATCGGCTGCATTGAGGGCCTCTAACAGATCTCCCACCGTCTGAACCTCGTCGTTCTCGAGGTCGATCTGCAGCGCATCGCTGCCGTCGCGGAACGTGATCTGCAGGTCCGCGATCTCATCGCGGATATTCACGCCACTGTTGTCATTGAGTTGGCTGAGCTTCAGCTGGTCGTACAGACGAACCAGGTCGTCGCCCGTCGCTTCGCTGGCCGCCACGTCAATGTCGGCCAATCCCAGGCTGGCGGCGGTGCCGCCCCCGTTGACTTCCCGCACGCTCAGATTCGTCGTAGTCAACCCGGTCTGATCGATCAGCCGGATCGCATTTCCTTCGGCCACGGCCAGCACGTTGATGTTGTCACTGGCGTTGATCTTCTCCAGCACGTCGTCGACCGTCAGGGCGAATCGCAAGTCCACGACCTCGCTGGCCCCGCTTCGGTCGGTAATGCGGATCTTTCCTCGCTCGATGCCCGCTCCGCCATTGAGAGTATCCAAGTCGAGGCTCTTGTCGGCAAACCCGCCAAACCGAAAGCTCAACGATCCCTCCCCGACCGCGTCGTCCAGGCTGGCAACCCCCGTGCTGATCACCTGGTGGTTCTGGGCTGTGCGGACCGGCGTGAACTGATAGCTCCCGGCCGCAGGTGTTCCGGTTACTGTCGCTGACAGCAGTGACGTATCGCTGGAAGTGGCCGTGCGCTGCTGAAACAGCGTCTCGCTTCCCAGCTTGTTGGACGACAGTTGGATCGAAATGGTGAGCGCCATCAGCTCGCCGATCGCTACCTGCTGTTTCTGCAGAGCGGTGGTACGTGTCTCCAATCGGTCACGAGGCTTGGCGGAGATCTCCATCAGTTGATCGACGATCTCGGTGATCTGCAGTCCGGTCACCAAGCCCACGGAAGATTGAATCGTTGGCATGCCGGTCGCCCCGTTCCCCAGAAGAAATGACTACGGTCGCGCACTGAGTAGTATCGGACTGGCAAGTTACGCAGGTTGAGGAGAGTCTGCGGAAAATGCCGCTTGTTATGCCCAATAAAGTTATGCCCAGAGAGGTTATGCCGCGTCCCCCAATGAACACGCCGGCTTGAGCACGGTAGTCTCAAGCCGGCGTGAATGTTTTCGCACTAGCGAGCTGGCGACTACCGCAGCAGCGACAGCACGCTTTGAGGATTGCTGTTGGCGATACCCAACACCGAGGTGCCTGACTGGACCAGAATCTGAGCTCGGGTCAATGCCGACGATTCCTTGGCGAAGTCGGCATCGCGAATCGAGCTTTCGGCATCGGTCAGATTAACCAAGGTGTCCGTTAACGAAGCGATGTTCGTCTCGACGGTCGTACGCTGGAAAGCACCGAGTCGACCGCGGAGAGTCGCGACCTTGCCGATCACTTCGCTGACCACGCGGTAGGCAGCGCTGGGATCGTTGGCCAGCGTCTTGTCACCGCCGGAAGCCAACTCGTACAGACGGCCGCTGGCACCACCCATCTTGGCCGTGTAGAGGCTTTGGATGCCCATACGAGCCTGCTGGTTACTGACGACGTCCGGGCCCAGCTGGAACAGAGCGCCACCGCCAGTGATGTCGAAGTCGAAGTTCGTGTCGCTTCCTTCCTCGACGGTGATCGCGAGGTCGAGCGTAGCCGTGTTGATCGACAGGGTATTGCCGTCACCCTTGGCTTTCACGCCGTTGACCGTCGCCTCGATGTCGGTGCCCGTGGCCCGTGACAGGTTGTTCACCCAGCTGGCCTCAAACGTCCCGCCGGTCCCTTCGCTGATCACTTCCGTATCGACCACGCCCTTGGTGCCGTAATCGGTCGAATTGAGAACCAGCGCTCCTGATTCCTGCGAGGCGACGACCCCCGTGGCATCCGACACCAGGTTGATGGCGGCCACCATCTGGTTGACCGAGGCATCTTTCTGGAAGTTGAACACTTCACGTCCGATTGAACCACCGATCGAGAGCACGAGGTCCCCATTGAGGACGTTTCCGCCGGTCGTCCCGGTGCTGACGTTCTGCTCAACCTCTTCCTCGCCCGCGTCGATATAGCCCGAGCCGCCAGAAGCCACCGCCGTAAAGACGCCGGTGACGCTCAGCGCACTCTGAATGGCCGTGGCCAGTGCCGCCGTAGTTTGCTGTGCTGTATTGTTAACCGTGATAGCCAGCGTCTTCTGCGTGTCATCGTACACCGCCGCGTTGGCGGTTCCGGCGACGACACTGACGCGGACGCCGTTGTAATCCGCACCGGAATCGACAGCCGTGAGAACGATCTGGCTGGCCGTCGTGCTTCCCTTGGCGCCCATGTCGTTGGCCACGACATAGTCCGCACCAGCTCCGGAGAACGTGGCACTGAACACACCCTGCGAGTCAGGGTCGGTGTTGATCAGCGCCGCAACTTCCTCGGCATTGCGGCCAGCGGTGAAATCGGCAGTGACTGTCAGCGTCGTACCGTCGAATGTGACACCTTGCGTCGTATTGTCGGCAAATACCACGGCCACAGGCGCCTGGTCCAGACTGCGAGAGTTGATTTCCAGGAACGTGCCGGTCGCCGCGTTCTGGATCCGAATGCCCGTTCCGAGAGAGATCGTCGCATTGGCCTGTGACGCGCCGGTGAACCCGCCCGAATTGCTGACCTCGGCCACCGTAGCTGCGGCAGAAATATCGACCGACACGGCAACCTCGCCGGCCGATCCCAGGTTGGCCTGGTCGATCTGGACGTCCTTGACGGTTGGCACCGTGTTGATGTTCGTGTTAAAGGCCAGGCTGCCATCTAGCAGTCGGCGTCCCTGGAACGTGGTCGTCTGAGCGATCCGGTTGATGGCTTCCAGCGAGCTGTCCACCTGCAGCTGATTGGCCTCGATCTGCTCGGTGCTCAAGGTGCCGACGTTCGCGGCTTCCACCACCAGGCCGCGGATGTCGTTGAGCAGGCTGCTCACCTGTCCCAACGCGCTGTCGGCGGTGCCGATGAGCAGGTTGGCTCGCGTGCTGTTGGAGATGGCTTTGTCGATGCTCGTCATATCGGCACGCAAAGCTTCGCTCGCGATCAAGCCGGCGGGATCGTCCTTACCGGAGTTAATACGCAAGCCCGTGCTCAAGCGGGTGAGTGACTGTTGCAAGTCGGCTGAGCTGCGGGCCAGAGTGTTTTGTGCAACCAAAGAGCTGACGTTCGTGTTGATCCGGGTCATGCCAGTTCACCCCTTACTCGTTTGAAAAGGTATCCTCGTGTCCAATCGGATGTGGGGAGTACTCCGAATTGGCATGGCTGGTCGGCTCGCAGGACACTCGTCCCGCGTCTCAACGCAGCCCTCTCAGTTGTACTATTGCATTGTTTCAATGTGCGGGCCAATCAGAATCGTAACGATCCGCAATCTGTCCCGAGACCTAACGAGGTCTACAGCAAACATCGTCGCGTCAAGATGACCACTTTAGGCAATCCCCCGGGATTAACATGCAGTCCTCATCGCCGCGCGCACGGTCGTAGCGATTAGGAGATTTGGAGCGGCACTTTTGGTGTGCTGGCACCGGTTGTGTCGAATGTAACATCTGGCAGATCAGCTTTTCCGCCCGTCAATTCACCAGAAAAATCTCTGCCGTTTGGTCGGAGCGCCGCCAGTGTCCGGCGGCCCGACAGCCATTTCCTTTCCTGTCGACTCCAGCGTGGCGTTCTTACGACAGCTGCGCACTGCATAGATCGGCCGGGAACTCACGACGCGAGAGCCCGGCCGATGGAGTCGAAGGGCACAACCGATGCGTGAGGCCACGTGCTGGTGGCACAGCAGGTTGCAGGACGCAGACCGGTCCACAGCGACCAATGCCGGGGACCACATCCTGGGAGCGGATCCCGACGTGCGGGATGGAGTCGACGCGGCAGCAGAGACAGACGTCGGCGCAGCACGCGCCGACATCGTGACGACAGCGGTAGCCGGTGGGTCGGCCACGGTGGGTCCGTGGCCGGCCGCTACGACGAGGCTATTTACCTACGTCGCGAGTTTCGTTGGGCTGGACTTGGCTCGCCTTGCGGTTCTCACGCTGGATGGCCTCGTAGACCTCCTGGCGGTGCACCGGAATGTCCTGGGGGGCATCAATCCCCAGCCGCACCTTGTCGCCGCGGATATCCACGATAGTTACGACGATCTCGTCGCCGATCATGATGCTCTCGTCACGATGTCTCGACAGAACCAGCATCGTTGGCTCCTTCCCTCTCTACCAAAACAATCTGCGACTGATCGACGCAGGGCCATGGTGGTTTCGTGCGCGTCGCACAGCTTCATGGCAAATGGGGTGATTCGTCGCCGCATGCACACCCGGCCGTAGACGCATCATTCATCAAAACGCCATTGGGAACTCTTGCCCAGTCGAGTCCACACGCGCGGGAGTGGCATTGCCGACTGCTTGAGCAAGTATCGGTAGCCGAACGAGGTAAGATCCAGGAACCCCGATGTGGTATGCGTTATTCGGAAGGCAACGGCTGTATCATGCACTCTTGCGCAGCTGGGAAACCGGATTGGTCAGTGCCATCTGCAGCGGTTGTTCGTCGGTGGTGACCACCTGGCAGCCGAGTCGCCGGTCAAGATTGATCAGGATGGGAGCGCGGAGGTTCATCACACAGCTGCCATTCTGCTTGCTGACCACGCACAACGCATACAAGCGATCGCGTTCGGCCAAGGCAAGCGTCGACAGCTGGTTCTGTCCCACGCGGATGCGATAGCTCTCGACAAACCGTCGCGGACTGACCACGGCCAGGGCCGTGCTCGGCCGCTCGGCGCTCTGCAGCCATCCCACCGCACTGCTGTTGGGATCCGCCAGGAGCACCCAGCTGCGGCAGTCTTCGAAGCCGATGACACCGTGGGGAAAATGCAGGAGATCGTCGACATCGACGGCAAGCGTCCCGAAGCGTGTGGTACTGATCTGCATGGTCGAACACCCTTGAAGAACGTAATGAGCGTCGCCACCATGGCCCCGTTCGGCCGAAGCGCGGACGGAGACCAGAATGGGCGTCCCGGATATCATCGGCTGACGTCGCACCCTACGGCCAGTAAAATCGGTACAGAAGGTACGCCGGGCGCTTAGTTGGCCCCGCCGGTGGACTGGGCGGAGGCGGTTTACAGGAAGTCGAGCAGCGACAGGCTGTAGACGCTGGCAATCGAGCGGAGCGAGGCTTCGTAGGCCGCCTGACGTGCCGTGAAGTTGGTGGCCGCTTCCGCGAAATCGACATCGATCTCGTCGGAGAGTGCCGCCTGAACCTCTACCTGCTCGTCCCCATTGCGAGTGGACATTGCATCGAGCGCCTGCTCGTGCGTCCCCACCGTGGCCCGACCGAAATTCAGTCGATCGAAATCGGCGTCGAGCATCGCGATAATCCGCTCCATGTCCGCCGCATCGTATTGTTCAATCGCCGCTGACAGACGCAGCAACGTGTTGAAAATCCCCACCGTCTCGACGGGGTTGGGATCGGAGCCCACCAGCGATTCCGCCGTGCCGCCCGCGGTCGTGGCCGCCGTGCCGACC
>JBGSHS010000214.1:0-8067 GCA_041752115.1 Pirellulaceae bacterium
GTGCCTCCCATTGCTGACCGTCGAACCGAGCGAGCCAAGAGCCTCCGTTACTGGAACTCAACACTGCCCAGACTCCA
This sequence comes from Pirellulaceae bacterium, assembly GCA_041752115.1. GTDB lineage: Bacteria > Planctomycetota > Planctomycetia > Pirellulales > Pirellulaceae > JAJRVM01. The sequence continues at coordinate 78 of JBGSHS010000214.1, forward strand.
TGATCTGCTGAGGCGGCGAGATCCACCACCGTATCGAACTGGCAGCCGACTTCGGTCGCACCGATGTGACTGAACTCGGTTCCGTTTTCCTTGTTGTTGTCGGGATTGCGGGTGTGATATTTGCGTGCGTGAGCATTGAGACGCACGAGTCCGTCCCACTGAGTCCCGATCCAAAGATTGCCATCGTTGTCTTCGACCATGCAAGTTGGACGGCGGTGCGGTAGCAAGTCTCTCGTGTCCAGCCAAGCGGAATTGGCTCCCCAGTAATGGGGCATGAAGTGGTGCCACACGCCACCGTAGCCACCCCAACAGAAGAGTCCGTGTTCCTGGCTAATCGCAAATGGGGAGTATGCGGTCTCCTGCCGTGGAATATAGATGTCATCCACGTAGCCCCAGAGACGCTCCGCATCTTCGCCGGGGATGTAGCCGCCGCTGACGAAACCCGGATTGCCCTCGTAATACTCCCGAAACGCACTGACCTTCCAGTTTCGCTCGTCCGCTCGATCCAGTCTGCGGATTCCATCACTGGTGCTCAGCCATACCTTGTCCGGTGTTTCAAAGGTGATCCCCGTGATCTGAATGCCGTTGAGTGTGCCCTGTAACGTCCACTGGTTGCCCTGGCGACTCAACAACCGACCGTGGCTCGTTCCCACCCACACTTCGTCTCTCTGAGCCGCCAATGAAGTGAGCCGTTCTCGGTGAGCCACGACACCTTCGATGTTGCCGATAGATTCCCACTGTTTCCAGCCATCACCGCACGGCGTGGAGGTGAGTTCCATCGTGGTCGGAGTCAGCGTGATCGGATCGTCCGCTCTCGATGACGTGGCGACCAACACCATGATGGCTAACGCCCATGCCCGTGATTTTGGAGTCATTCCTCATTCTTCCATCTTGCTCGTGACTGCCGTAGTGTCGTCAGTCTCCACTCTCTCACGCCGAGTCAATTGCGGGCGTGGTCCACGGGAGATGCGGCAGTTCGGCAACGCCTCTTGTAGTCTCCTTACACCACTGTCGCTGACTTGCGTGTCAAAGACTCTCAACTCTCGAAGCTGTGCCAATCCTTGGAGTTTCGCCAATCCAGTGTCGGTAACTTGGGTGTTGTTGAGGGACAGCCATTGAAGTTGTGTCATTCCCTGAAGATGTGCCAATCCTGTGTCGCTAATCTGGGTGTTGTCGAGATGCAGCGATCGGAGTTGGGGCAAGCCCTTGAGGTTCGCCAATCCAGCATCGGTAACCTGGGTGTATCTGAGGGATAGCAACTGCAGTTGTGTTAATCCTTGGAGGTGTTTTAATCCGGCGTCGGTAACCTCGGTAGTGTTGAGGTCAAGGCATACGAGTTGTGTTGATCCCTTGAGGTTCGCCAATCCGGCGTCGGTAACCTCGGTACCGTCGAGGGACAGCGATTGAAGTCGTGTCAGTCCCTTGAGGTGCTCCAATCCAGCGTCGGTGATCTGGGTGCGACTGAGATCCAATTGTCGAAGCCGTGTCAGTCCCTTGAGGTGCTCCAATCCAGCGTCGGTAACCTCGGTATCGCCGAGGCTCAGCGTGTGAAGCCGTGTCAGTCCCCTTAGGTGTTTTAATCCAGTGTCGGTGACACGGGTGTTACTGAGTACTATCCACTGAAGCCGCGTCAGTCCCTGGAGGTGTTCCAATCCAGTGTCGGTGACCCAAGTATTGGGAAGCCATAGACTCTCCAGTTCAGTTAATTCCTTGATGTACTCTAATCCAGTGTCGGTGACCTGGATATCAACGCCGGAGACGTGCAACTCTTTAAGCCGTGTCAATGCCTTGAGGTGCTCCATCGCTGCGTCGTCGCTGATTTGAGCGACACGGGGATATGTTAAGAAACCATCTCCCACCAACCCATGTAGCCACGCTCGTCCTCGCGATTCAGTTGGGAGAACGGAAAAGGCCGCCGACCCCCCCAGCCGCCTTATGGCTGCCACTGCCTCACGCTCATTCCGAGCCTGCTGCAACTTCACGGCGAACCAACCCATCCCGATACAAGCCAAGAGCATCAGCACGAGAAGAGTGCGGAGGCTGAATTGGAGCCAACGGCGACGAGGCTTTGTGGTAGTCATGCGGGGATTATACGGTTCTTCGGTTGTTGCTCTCAAGAGCGAAGAGTGGTCGGACTCAGTGACGAAGTCGTTTGCTATCCACGATCTCGAAGTAGCTGCGGTTCCATGTGGCGGGTTGAGTGCGGAACTAAGTGGTCCCGACTATCCGAACACCTCAGCCCCCATCCGCCGCCCGCAAGATCGCAGTCAGACTTCGCTCCACGTCGACTTCCCCCGTTGCCCACGAGGACACGCTGATCCGCATCACCGTCTGACCATGCCACGACGCCGTGCTGCACCAGCAGGAGCCCTCCTCCTGAACCGCTTTGAGAACCCGTCTGTTCTTGTCCTCGCTGCCAAAGGAAACCAGAACTTGGTTTAACACCACGTCGTTCAGAACCGTGCAGCCCGCCTGCCTCAGCCCGTGGGCGAAGCGGGTTGCGTAACCGCACGTCCGCTCGATCAAGTCGGCTACACCCGACCGACCGAGACATCGCAGCACTGCCCAGATTTCAATTCCTCGGGCACGTCGAGATGCTTCGGGGGTGTACTTCCAAGGTTCACGGACTTTGCTCTCGGGCAGGTAAGCCATCGGCGGCATCATCGCCGCTTCCAATGACGACTTGTCCCGCACAAAGACCAGACCGCTGTCGTACGGAACATTCAACCACTTATGAGCGTCGGTCGCCCACGAGTCAGCATCGGCAAGCCCATTGGTCAGGTGGCGGCGATGGGGGGCGGCGGCAGCCCACAAACCGAACGCTCCATCGACGTGGACCCAGGCTCCGCTCTCTTTCACCCTCTGGCATATCTCCCTTGCTGGATCGCAGGCTCCCGTGTTCACATTGCCCGCTTGGATGCAGACGATGGCTGGTCCCGAGATGGTCGGCAGAGCATCCGCCCGCATCCGTCCCTGCTCGTCCACCGGAACTCGGATCAGGCGGCGATGACCGAATCCCAACAGGCTGGCTGCCTTCAAGAGCGTGGGGTGGGCTTGCTCACTAACGACCACGGTCACGGGGGGCGAGCCGCACAGTCCATCCGCCTCCACGTCCCAACCGTGTTTCCGCAAAACGGCGTGGCGAGCGGCAGCCAGACCCGTGAAGTTCGCCATCATCGCTCCGGTCACCAACGCACCGGCACAACCTTCCGGCAAGTGCAGCAAGTCCAACAGCCAGGGGATGACGATCTCCTCGACCTTGGCTGAGACCGGGGAACTGACGCTGCTCATGGCGTTCTGGTCCCAGGCAGCCGCCAGCCAATTTGCCGCCAGAGCGACCGGGAGTGTGCCGCCCACCACGAAGCCGAAATAGCGTCCCCCCGAACTCGCCACCGTGGCATGCGATCCGACCTGATCCAATATATCTATCACCTGCTCGGGGTCGGTCGGAGCATCCGGCAGGGAGCCGCCCAGTTCCTCAAGCCGACCGAGGGCTTCGGGCGACGGGAAGACGGGGCGGGCTCCGAGGTGGTTCAGGTAGCGTACGGCTCGGGTGGCTGCCTGTTGGAGGAGTCGGTCCATCGGTCGTCTCCTGGTGTCGGGTGCGAGTGGGGCTGAATGCTCGGTCTCACGCTCCGTGGTCGGTTAAGCGTGTCTCACGCATCCCAAAACACTCCGTGAGGGTATGTAAAATGCCCATGTCGAGGGGGTTGGGCGGGTAGCGGTGAAAGCCCGGACCGTTGGTTGGAAAGGACTTCTGTACGAATTAACCCGCCAATATGCCAGCAACATCCGACCAATACTGCTACCAATTTGCTACCAGTCGTACGCCGATCAACAAAAAAACGACTCACAGCCATTTGCTGTAAGTCGTTTCTTTGTAAGGAGTACCAGAGGAGGGACTCGAACCCTCATGTCCTTAACGGACACTGGATTTTGAATCCAGCGCGTCTGCCAATTCCGCCACTCTGGCACGTGGTATCGGAACAAAGTTTGTGCCAACTGGTGGTCTGCCGCCAAGAGCCTAATTTCCGATTGACGCTCAAGCAACAATGAGATCCTCCATCCTACTTTCGTTGCGTCCGATAGGCAATCCGGCACGTAAAGATTGTCGGCACCCCAGGTTAGCAGTTGTGTCATCTTGATCGAACGCTTTGTCGTTGCGAATTCCCTGTGGCGCGCCAGCGATTGGACGGAAACTGCAGTCATTTCCTGGGTGTTTGTGGCTGCGAAAGTCGGTCGCAGGTCATAGTGTCGACGCGGTGTCGCGTGCCTCCTTGCGCTCCTGGCTCCCATCGCAGAGCAGATCAAGCCCCGCGTCCCGTTTGGATCCGTGAAAACTCACTCCACAGCAACCGGCCGCTTGTCGGGACGCGGGGCGTGTGTCGGAGTCGACCGATTCATGCCAACCGACTGTCCATCACATTTCACATCGACGACCACGACCATCGCACAGGGAGAAGCCTGTCTCGGTGGACAATCCACCGTTGGGCATCTAAGCGGAAGTGTATCGCCTGCGAGCACGTATCGAGCGTTGGCACAAGATCGACCAATACCCGGTGGTGGGCCGACTCACAGCATGTGCCCAACCGCTGACTAGCGGCGGAAGGCCCGACAAGTTGGAGACACTAACACTCCTGGTCTGGCATGTCTCCCGCAGTTACCAGTTCGCATTCTTGCTCCCGGAGGATGGCTTCGAAGAACTCATGGAGTCGCGACTGCCTGCCATCACGGATGAGAGCTGTGCGGTACCATGTGCTGACTGCGAGACGCACGGATAAACTGACCCACGGCTGGAGCATGTACGTAACACCTGATAACGGCCTGACTGTCACCCATCCAGGGCTCTGTGCGGTTATGGCATGGCAACCCAGGACTGCGTGCGTGGCTTCGCCACCGCACTGGGCTAGTGACAGTCGGCCTTCCAGGTTTGACAATCATGTGTAACACGTCGGTCGCGGTCAACATATCGCAATCAGCGTCAGCTCGCGAACTCCGAAGTGTTCCATCAAACCACCGACTCTGGCACAGTGGCTGCTTGGCCAAAGGGAACATGGGGGTAACAGCATTCTGGGGGCCGGGATAGACTGCGTTGCGGGACAGGCGAAGGGGCCGAGAAACGGATCGCTTCCACGCCGCGCCCGAGGGGATGTCGAGATTCCATGTGGCACGTCTGGCTTCAATCTCACCCGCGGATTTTCCTGAAGAGACGAGAAAGCGGCCCACTTCTCCTGTTGACAGTCTTGTCCCAACTCGTGCCGTCCTCGATTCGGTTGGTGCAACCCTGGACATTCAATTCTACAAAACACTCCGGAGATAGTCTGATGAAAGGATCGTGATGTTTACATACGACAAGATCGTCCACACAACCGCGAAACAACAGGTTATTGTGCAGGAACAGCATGAAATCGTCACGCCCCTTTAAGCGCGTCAGCGTCTTGTCCTGGTTCACGCGGCAGACAACAGAAAACTCATCTCGCACGTAATCCAAGAACATTCTGGGATTCATGTTCTTCAGTGCCATTAGTGCCCAGGAATTGAATTCAAGGAATATGATGGGATCGAATTTGGCGATGGTTTCCTTGGCGCCTTCTAGAACATCGAGTTCGAAACCCTCGACGTCGATCTTTATTGCGTCAAGAGATTCAAGGTCCAGTGATGTCACTTGCGCATCAACTGTCGAGCAGTCTACCTGCAATCCCATGTCTTGACACTTCCAATGGCTCTCGTTCATGATGTGTGAGCCAGAAGAACGCATGCTGTTTACGGGCCCACCCTGGTGCAAGGTCACAGTTCCAGTTGCATCTGCAAGGGCTATGCGATGCGGAATGATCTTCCCATCGGCGAGCACTGCATTCTTTTCGAGAGCGAGAAAGGCCTCGGGATGTGGCTCATAAGCGTGGACCACAGCATTCGGGAATTCAGTAAACGCCCCCAGCGCAAAGAGGCCGATGCTTGCTCCGATATCGAAAACGTTGACTGGCGAACAACGAATCTTGCGTAGGATCTCAAAGAAAGAATCGTGCTCCACAAACGGCGAAGGGCATGTCATGAAATAGTGATCAGCATCGTCTCCGAATACTTCGTAATCTCTGGAATGGAACTGAATTGTCTTACTGACGAACATCCTGTGCTCGCTCTTCCAAAGGAGGTTTCTTTCATTCAGCCGAGATAGAAACATGTGACGAAAGGTTCACGACCACAGAGCCTTTCAGGGTCTGTCGTTAAATGTCACATCCTGACCTGGTATCGATTGACCGGCACGCGGGTATTGCGTTGATTTGAAACGCAGTTCTTCTACGTGAACTCACGAAGGGGGGCAAGAGCAGTTCGGGGGGCATGGATAATGTCCCCCTCTATGCCTTCGAGGTTCGCGCTCCACCGCCTTGCCGAGCGATTCTGCTCTGTAGCTGCGGTCGCGTAGACCGCGGGAAGTAGCTGCGGTCGCGTAGACCGCGGGAAGTAGCTGCGGTCGCGTAGACCGCGGGAAGTAGCTGCGGTCGCGTAGACCGCGGGAAGGTGGGGAGCGGATGGAGGTGCGCCCATGCTCTGCGCGAGCATGGCTACGATGCACGCGTGCCTGGTGAGATTGAGGGCCTACTGTTTGTCCTTGGCCGGTGGAATGGCGCTGTTCCCCGGTTCTTCCACGCGCAGCGGTAGGAAGTAATAGCTCAGCACCAACGGCACCTGCCGCTCGGTCGAACGGCTCTCGTCTCGCACGTTCACATGCCGCGGAAGTACGAAGCCGAGCAGCAGGCAGCGCGACCGACGCTGCAGCTTCAGCAGTTCACCACTTCCCTGCACAACCACCAGATCACTCGTCCCGCCGATCTGCATCAGCACCATCTTCTGCTGCGGCAGCGTGCCGACGACCACACCATAGGCGAACACTCCGCCACCAGCATTGTCCAGCGCACCGTCGACCAGGGGCGCGAGTGCACGGAGCTGGGCACTGGTCCAGGTCAGCTTCTGCAATTGGGCAAACGTCTGGTCGGCCACTTGAGCGACGCGGCGAATCACCTCCGACTGTGCTTGACCGGCTGAAGCGGATGCGAGCGAAGCGTGCTTGGCGAGCGTCATCTGCTGGGCAAGCTCCGCCAGTTCCCCATACTGCTCGGGCGACTGCGGTTGCCACTTCTGTTGCGTCGCCGCCTGAAACAGGCTGACAATCTTCTGGCTCGATACCCGCGTCTGGACCGACTCGCTCGGTTTGCGCAGCGGCTCGAGCTCTCCCGCGACGCTGCTGATCAACTGCCGCAGGTATTGCACATGGCTGGCATAGCCGAACTCGGCCTTGACATGCACGAACGTGTTCACTCCGAATACATGTCCCTCTGGATCAAGCAGTGGTCCGCCGCTGTTTCCAGGTGACAACTTTGCGTCATGCTGAATCCACACCATGTCGTTGGGGAACTTACCCTGAGCCACTGGCCGACGAGGCGACTGGTGCGACCATTGCTCGGTCGTGAGAATGCGGCTGACGATTCCCTTCGACAGGGAGAAGGCGGCGTTGTAGGGATGGCCGAAGGCGAACACCTCCTCGCCCAGCGGAGGATTCCCCTCGTAGCGGATGTCGAGCAACGTCATGTCCTCAGGCGGGGCCTTCACTTTGACAAGGGCCAGGTCCCATTGCGGAGCGCGCGCAATGATGCCCTCGATCTCCAGTTTTCGCCCGTCGACCAGTTCCACGCGTGCCTCCGTTGTGGCTCGGGCGATCACATGGTTGTTCGTGGCGATCCATCCACGCGGATCGATCAGGAATCCCGTGCCATACTCGTTGAGATTGCCGATGCCCATCGGCATCACAAACTCCACGATCGCGAACTTCGCCTGCTCGAGCGAATGCGCGAAGCGATCTGGCGGCTCCGCGGCCGCGGGGGGTTCGGCTGGTACCGACGTGGCTGCTTTGTCGGCCGGCGGTGATGTCGATTCGGCCGCCGTCTCGGGCGCCATGGTCTCGGGTGCCATGGCCTCGGGTGCCATGGCCTCG
>JBGSHS010000215.1:0-56282 GCA_041752115.1 Pirellulaceae bacterium
CGACAAGGTCGATTTCCCGCTGGCTTCAGGACCAATCAGAGCCACGACGAGACCACCGCACGCCAGCCATTTGCCGCTGCCGCGACGCCACAGCTTTCCCACCCCCAGACGCGCCGCTCGATACACACCCAACCACTGCGAGGCCAACTGGCCGTGGATGCAGAATCCGCTCAGCTCGCGACGAAATCGTACCCCGATCCGCCGCTGCACAAACGGCGAACGCCCCTCCACCAGGCATGCCAGGCCTGCCTGCCAGAGCGCGGGGTCGAGCTGCGGAAGGAACCGACCCAGCAGGTCGCGGATTTCGCCAAACAACGCGGCGTGCGGCGACGGCCCGTCTCCCAACAGCCACCGCAGTTCGTGTTGCACCTGGTCCCATACGCGGTACTGAAGCATCAACTCGCAACAACTGCCAGCCTCCAGCATCTTGCGAATGACCAGCACCGTCAGCTCCGCCGCACGACTCGGCACCATCACCCCCAACTCCATGACACTCGATGTGAGCAGCAACTGTTCGAGCGGCAGGCGATAGTTCTTCACGATGTGGCCGCCCGTCACCAGGCGGTAGTACACGTGCAGGTGAAGCAAACGCCCGCTCGGCTGATCGCAGCCATAGTAATGCACAACTGACGACTGAGTTTGCCAGCGAGGTTGAGCGGCCAGCTTGAACTCCAGCTGCGCAAGCACGGCTCGAAAGGCGTCGGTGTCTTCCGCGTGGATCAACAGGTCCAGGTCCCCTTGCCCTGTTAACGCCGCAGCCAACGCGGCATTGCTCTTCCACTGACAATATCGCACACCGCTCGTGTTCAATCGGTGAAACAACTCCATCGCCAAAGGCAGGGGAGGGGAGGAAACTGGCTCTCCGCACACAATGCGATGGTCGGTAATCTGGATCATGAAAATCAGTCTCGAGGGTCTTGGGCAGGAGACAGTCCGCCTGGCCGCAAAAGGTCACGAGGCAGACGGCGGGATATCAGGTAAGTCGCGTATTCCGGTCGGCGAACAAGCGCACTGAAGTGCCAGATGCTGGGCGATGTGCTGCGCCAGCTCATCCACGGCCGCTGGGTCGTCGCCATCATTCGTGACTCGCAGCACGCCAGCGGCGATCCAAGGGTGCCGACAGAGATGGGACGTGAGTTGGTCGCAGCGGGCAAGATACCGGCGACGTGCTGAGGGAATTCGATCAGGCGCCGGCTGCATGGAGCGTGCTGCCAATCGCATTTCCCGACACTGCAGTGACGCCTCCACGCAAACCACACAATCCGGTATCGGCACCGTCTGCAGAAACTGCTCCAAAGCATCAGCAGGATGCTGCAGCCAACGACTCAACAGCGAAATGGCAAGGTGTACCGGTCCTTCGTCAAGCAGCAGATGGCAAGACGGATCGGGATGGGAATCCCAATAGGTCAAAACCGCCAGTTTGCGGTTCCAACTGCGCGTCAGCCGCCACCACTCGGGACGGGACTCCGCAGCCTCGCAAATCCACCGACGCATCAGCGTGTCAGCAGCCACCAGAGGGGCTGAAGTCACGACCGCCCGCAGACAACTCAACAGCTCCAACACCACATTCTCGACGCGCGTCGAGCACGAACAGGTGGCGGCGAGCGGCGAAAAACGGGGCCCGATTACCAGACGCAGCGGACTGGCCACGTTGATACCCCGCTCGCGCAGCAGTCGATCGACCCGCCGTACCAGCGTCGTCTTGCCAGCACCACTGCATCCTGTAAATTCCACCAACATCGCCTACCACCTCCTGTGGCGGGGGGGAGTTTACCGCTCCTCGCTCAGCGGGTCAAGACGAGGCTTGCCCCGCCTCGCCGCAACGGACAGGGACAGACCACTGCAATGTGCTGCGGGAATAGGGAATGCCACCATGAGTTGCGGCGCGTGCGGAGACTCTGGCCGGGAAGGACAGTGTCTGCTTTCGCCAGCGTCCATCGCCGCTTCCGGGAGAGACACGCCGCAGGGAAGTGGTTAATGAATAGGGAATGCCACAATGCCACAATGCGACAATGCGACAATGCGACAATGCGACAATGAACTGCGGCGCGTGCGGAGACTCTGGCGCGGAAGGACAGTGTCTGCTTTCGCCAGCGTCCATCGCCGCTTCCGGGAGAGACACGCCGCAGGGAAGTGGTCAATGAATAGGGAATGCGACAATGCCACAATGCGACAATGCGACAATGCGACAATGAACTGCGGCGCGTGCGGAGACTCTGGCGCGGAAGGACAGGGTGTCTGCTTTCGCCAGCGCTCTGCTTTCGCCAGCGTCCATCGCCGCTTCCGGGAGAGACACGCCGCAGGGAAGTGGTCAATGAATAGGGAATGCGACAATGCCTCAATGCGACAATGCGACAATGAACTGCGGCGCGTGCGGAGACTCTGGCGCGGAAGGACAGGGTGTCTGCTTTCGCCAGCGTCCATCGCCGCTTCCGGGAGAGACACGCCGCAGGGAAGTGGTCAATGAATAGGGAATGCGACAATGCCACAATACTCCAATGCGACAATGAACTGCGGCGCGTGCGGAGACTCTGGCGCGGAAGGACAGGGAGTCTGCTTTCGCCTCTGCTTTCGCCAGCGTCCATCGCCGCTTCCGGGAGAGACACGCCGCAGGGAAGTGGTTAATGAATAGGGAATGCGACAATGCCTCAATGCGACAATGCGACAATGAACTGCGGCGCGTCTCTTCTGGAAGCGGCGATAGCAGACACCCTGCGCTTCCGGGTGTGCTGCGTGGTCTGAACCGCAGCATATCGAACAAGGAATGTCCAATGTCCAAGGGGGAACAGCAAGCAGTGCCAGCACCGACTACCCTTTAGCAGGAGTCTCCGCACGCGCCGCAGCTCATTGTCGCATTGGAGCATTGTGGCATTGTGGCATTCCCTATTCATTGACCACTTCCCTGCGGCGTGTCTCTTCTGGAAGCGGCGATGGACGCTGGCGAAAGCAGACTCCCTGTCCTTCCGCGCCAGAGTCTCCGCACGCGCCGCAGTTCATTGTCGCATTGTCGCATTGTGGCATTGTCGCATTCCCTATTCATTGACCACTTCCCTGCGGCGTGCCCTTCCCGGAAGCGGCCTGTCCTTGTCGGCAGCAGCAAATCGCGTCGACGGCGCGCACCCGCGCTGGGGCGCTGGGGCGCTGGGTGCGCGAAAACCGGTCTTGCGTGGTGGGGAAGTAAAACACTACAAATCGGCCTCCTATGGCCACGTTGAGCGATACACACTGCGACAGAACGGTTTCGTCTTCCCGAGCGGGGCTCGTGGAACGGTGGATTTTGGCCCTGCGTACGCTGTGGTCCAGCTGGCGGTCTGGAAGTGCCGTCGGGCGTGTCTGGGCGGCCAGTGTGGTGCTCACGGCGTTGGGGCTGATCTGCAAGCTGGCGGCCGGCATACGGGAGATTGTCACGGCCTACTGGTTCGGCACGGGCGATGCGTTGGACGCGTTGGTGATCGCTTTGACGATCCCGACATTTGCGGCGATGGCGTTGGGCAATGCGGCCGGGCTGGCCTTGCTTCCGACCCTGACGCGGGTGCGTGAGCGAGACGGGGAAGGGACGGCGAACGAGCTGTTGCGTGAGACCACGTTCTGGGTCCTGATCCTGCTCGTGGGAGCTTGCGTTTTGTGCCTGGTGTCAGGTCCATGGCTGCTGGAGGCAGTGAGTCCCAGCTTCGCTCCCGCCAAGCAGACGCTGGCGCGCCATCTGCTGACCATTCTGCTTCCGATGATCCTATTGCGTGGCTTGATCTCGCTCTACAGCAATGTGCTCAACAGCCAGGAGCGATTTGCGGCGAGCGGATTGGTTCCGGTTCTGACGCCGCTGGTATCAATCGTCCTGATGCTGGCGTTGGGCAGCACTCTGGGCATCTACGCACTGGCACTGGGCCTGACCGCGGGATGTCTGGCGGAGTCTTTGGCCTTGGGCTGGGCGTTGCACGCCGCGGGCTATCGGCTGTTGCCGCGCATTGCCTTGCCATCTGGCGAGCTCTATCAGGTGTTTCGACAATACTGGCCGCTGGTTATTGCGGCCATGCTGATGAGCAGCACGACGATTGTCGATCATGCCATGGCATGTCAGCTCGGATCGGGCAGTGTGGCCACGCTCAGCTACGGTCACAAGCTGGTTCTGCTGGTGATCAGCATTCCCACGCTCTCTGTGAGCCGAGCGGTGTTCCCTTACCTTTCCCGCTTGGCAGCGCAGCAGCGGTGGCGACAACTGAGCGAGTTGATGCATCGTTCTCAGCTTGTGGTCATGCTCACGGTCATTCCGTTGACGATCGGTCTGTTCCTGTTCTCTCGGCCGCTGACGGCACTGGTACTCCAGCACGGAGAGTTCAGCGTGGAGAGCACGGATTCAGTGGCCTGGGTTCAGTCGATGTATGCTCTGCAGATTCCGTTTTATACCAGCGGCATGTTATACGTGCGGCTGATATCGTCTTTGGGCAGAAACTATCTGCTCACCTTGAGCACGATCGTGAGCATCGTGTTGAACATTGTGCTGAACTACGTGCTGATGCGGTCGATGGGCGTAGCGGGCATCGCCTTGTCGACGTCGATTGTTTACGCCGCCGCCTGGCTATTTTTGATGGGGGCCGGCAGACACAGCATGCGTTGTCAGTCAGCCAAAGAGGGTGACGAGGAGTATTCTTCTTTGGCCGAGGCTGCGTGATGCGGCGGAGCGGGGAGAGGGGCCGGCAGCCGAGTCCGCTTGCCGCCGGATCTGTGGGAGCAAGGGCTGGATGGCAAGGAGCCAGGGGATGGGTCACTTATCGAGCGAATTGCGGTGTCTGTTTGTGCTTCCGTCGCTGCGGGGAGGTGGCGCCGAGCGCGTCGTAACGCTGCTGCTCAAGCAGCTGAATTCCTGCAGTTCGGGTCCCCCATCGCCGGGCGCAGACGTGTCGGTCCGGCCGCCGTTGGACCTTCACCTGGCGTTGGTGGAGTGCACCGGCCCGTTGCTTGCCGATCTGCCGATGCACGTGACACTGCACAACTTGCGTGCCGGACGAGCAGCACAGGCCATGCTGCCGCTGGCCCGGCTGGTGCGCCGTCTGCGCCCTCATGTCGTGTTCTCAACCATCTCGCATATGAATCTGGCGGTGGCACTGACGCGTTGGACCTGGCCGAGAGGCACGCGTCTCATCGTGCGTGAATCGGCCACCAGCCAGCAGATTCTGAGATCGACAACCTGGCCGGCGGTACGTCGGGCTCTCTACCGACACTGTTATCGCTCAGCTGACGCGATTGTCTGTCAGACGCCGTACACCTTGTGCGACATGCGACGGACGTATGGTACTCAGCTCGCTCCGTTGCGGCTGATACCGAACCCGGTCGACTTTGCGGCGTTGGATCGCTTGCGGCTCCTCGGCTCCTGTCCGCTCCCGGCGCGTGGGAATCGGCCAGCGTGTCTGGCAGTCGATCCGCGAGATCCGTTGGTCGAACCAGATCGGTGGAAGTCGACGGCTGCGTTGGCAGAGCAGGGTGGAGTGGAAGCGGGGGTCGGTCCGCACGTGGTCTCGCTGGGCCGGCTTCGTCCAGTCAAAGGAACCACGCGCATCCTCAACGCCTTTCCCGCCCTGTTGGCTCGCCACCCCGGGGCACAGTTGTGGCTCCTGGGGGACGGCCCGAGCGAAGGTGAGCTACGGAGTCAGGCACACGCACTGAAGATCGCCCGGCACGTACACTTCGTCGGCTACCAAACCAACCCGTACCGCTGGCTCGACCGCGCCGACCTGATGGCCGTAGGTTCGTTTAGTGAAACGAGCCCCAACTCGGTGCTCGAAGCAGTCGGCTGCGGCTGTCCGGTGGTGAGCGTGCGGCATCCTGGTGGCACGTTTGAGATGCTCTCATACCTCGGGCTTCAGGGCCGGTTTGTCGCGCAGCTGGATGATTGGCGCGACGAGTGGTTCGCACCGCATCCTGCGACAGCTCTGTCACGTGCTCGCGCGCGTTATGCAGCGGGGCAAGTTGCCGCGCAGTATCGCGAGCTGCTGAACGAAGTGACCGCAGGGGGTGCTCTGCGGCAACTGGGGGAGCGTGCCGCATGATGCTCTGCATCACAGGGTACCGAGGGCGTTTCACCGGGACGATGGGCCACCGGTCTTCTGTCGTCGCCATGTGGAAGATTCCAGTGGGGTATCACCGCACCTTGCGACGCCAACTCAAGGTGCGTCGGGGCCCGCTGAAGCAGCGGCCCCGGCGACCATGGGCTATTGCAGACAATCGCTTCGCGGTCCAGAAGTGGAAGGACACTGGAACATCGTCCCACTTGCGGAACCCATCCCACAACGGCGACCAGGACGATCTTTCCCGGTCTTTCAGGTCCCCAACCAGACGATGGGCTGATGGGGTTTCCCACGCTCTGCGCGAGCGTGGCTACATGGGTCGCGAGCGTGGCTACGGCAGCACTGCCGAAGTTGTTTCTTCTCGCGTCGTCCTGTGCTTACTTCACGATGTTGAGCCATGAACAGTGATTCCACGGCCCTGATCTGTTCCGCCCTGGCGATCCTTGTACTGGGGTACGCGATCCTGTCGCGGTACCTGCCGACCTGGGCCGCGCTCACCATCTCAATCATCAAGGCGCTGGTGCCACTCGTCTATTTCTGGCACGTTTTTCCGCAGAGCGGCTGGACGCTGTACGACGACGTCCGGTATTTCGACGTGGGGGCGTCCCTGGTGCAGCTTGGCTATCGCCCCTGGGATCTGCTGTTCGATCCTGAGGGGCGCGACCTGCTGGCGAGTGCTGCGGCCAGTCGGCACACGCTGTATTATGTGTGGAACGTGGTGGCCCAATCGGCGATCGGCTCCCATTACTTCTCAGCCGTGTTCTTCAACATTGGCCTGACCTATCTGGCTGGGGCGATCCTGTGGCGGATGCTGCGCCTGCTCGATTTCCCTCATCGCTTCCTGCAAGGTCTGCTGGCGCTGCACATGCTCCACTGGGACTACCTCTCGTGGACGTCGTTGATCAACGTGAAGGAAACGCTGGTGGAAACGCTGATCTTGATGAGCATCTACGGCATCGTGAGGTTCACGCGTGTGCGCAGCCACGGCAGTCTGTTGTGGGTGGCCGGTTCGTTCTTTCTGTTGTTTTCGCTGCGGCTGTACATTCCTTTTCTGATCCTGACGGCCGTGGGCGTCTGGTTGCTGCTCGAGTGGCAGGACAGTCGCAAGTATCTGTTGCTGCCGATTGTGATGGGGCTGCTGTTGTGGTTGTATTCGCGGATGGGGGAGACGGAGCATCAGCTTGCTCCTCACCTGATGATCGCCGGTGGATTTCGTTTTCTGCTGACCCCTCAGCCATGGAACATCACGCCGAGTTATTCGTTTCTGCAGATTCCCATGCTTCTTCAATGGACGTTCATTCTGCCGGCGCTGGTCGGCGCGATTCGGCTCTGGCAGCAGGGGGGGGAGTGCCGGTTGACCGTGATCGTGCTTCTGGCGTTCACCTGCTTTTACGCCATGTTTCCGGACCAGCAGGGCCCTCGCCACCGCGTCCAGCTCGTCGCCCTATTCTGTGTGCTTGAGTACCTCGGGTTGCTGAGCCTGGTCGGTTCGCTGGTGCACCGCGTACCGCAGCCGCATCTGTCCTTGGAGTGGTTACCAAGCCTCCGCTGAAAATCGTACTGTTGCCGCGTGGGAATCCGGCTGATCACCGAAGTTATTCTTCCCGCGCTCCCAAGAAAGCGGAACGGCATGCCGAATCAACTCAGCATGCCGTTCCCTGGAGACTGCGACATCTATCTCAGCAGATTACTGTCACGCCTTCTTACCATTGGCTCGCGTCCGATGGATGCGATATCCGAAGGCCAACCCGAGCACACTCCACACCAGCACTGTCGCCGGTTCCGGCACGGAGTTGTTTGCGCTCGCCTCAGAGATGAGCGTAATGGTGGCTTGCAGATCGAGCGTTCCGTCCTGATAGAGCTTGCCACTGTCCAGAAACGTAAGTTCGTAGCTCAGTCCGTCGCTATACGACACGAGAATCGGGTTGTTGTTGAAGTTCACGTCAACCCATTGCACGAGTCCATTCCGGAACGAATACGAGACTTTGGCATCCGGACTCCCAATGCTGTAGAAGTTCTGGGCTGGATTGGGCGGCTCAATCGCCAGATTCACGGCAAAGAAATCGAGTGGATCGAGCACGTCGCCCGCATCCAGACCGAAGTCGGTCGTACTGAAATATCCGTAGGTGAAGGCTGACGACGTCTCGCCAACGTTCAGGGTCCCCACGCTGGTCGGAATCGAGGCCGCCGACACCGACCACGTAAACCCCACGTTGTCGCCCACCACCACCGGAAAATCAGCGCCGACGACGGTGAAATTGACCGATGCGCTGGCGCGCTCGGCTGTCGCCAGCAGCAAGACACCAGCACAGAGTACTGACAATACACCTCGAGAAAAGTTCATGCGAACAATCCTTCCAAGAAAACAGAACCACACCTATTCTACTACCTGATACACGTTACAGGTCGTGATTCCGTTCCGGAGGACGTTCGAGACACCCCCACTCGGTTTGCGGACGAAGGAGCGAGTTATCGTCTGCCAGCCATCGGACAAGATGGCTGTCCAGAACCTGGCACCAGAGAGAATCGGCACACGGCATGCCTCCGCCCGGATATGTTCCCGTTAACGGAGTCGACATATCGGACGACCGATCGGATACGCCGCGAAGATATTCCTTCGCTTCCCGACCGGGTGAGGCCTGCGGATCGGCGGTAATCTTCACCAGCCGCTGCGTATCGGGAGCATGGCAGAGAATCACGCTCCCCTTTGCAGAGTCAAGCGAGACGCCGACCAACAGAATCGTCATCACGACGACTCCTCGGAGGCTGCGTATTCTCGCGTGATCTTTCATCGGCGCATGCTCGTCACGTTCCAGCTGCGATACACTTCCACCACGCCAATTAATGAAAAAGGTCAACGCGGGTCAATAGCCCGATGGCGGGAGCACGCCACTACCGGGCGACTTCGCAGAGTTTATCGAGACTGTCGAGCCGTTCATTTTTCGCGTCCCAGATAGACGACATCCCTGCCTTCGCTGCTGCGCGGCATATCACGCCATCGGCGACAAAGTGGCATATCTCGGCCGAAACGAGGCCAACTTCTTCCTGCTCACGCCGGCGGCCACATCACGCTGCCTGGGCTCGCCACTCGCTGTGTGCAAGGTATTGAGGCCTCGCGATAATGAGCGCCGAGCGACGCGGTGCGTCCCACATCACCCACACACCGTCACCGATGCATCACCAGAGCGCCCCACCGTCACACAGAGACATGCCCTTGTGTCACGTACTTGTCACCGTCGCTTACAAACACACTGCACGACGTCAAAACAGGTTGGTTGTTTGACAAGGTTGGCACATCGTCTATAGAACGGAAACTCACCGCAATGGGTATCGCCTTACCTGCAGTAAGAGCAGGTTCTTCCTGACCGATTACGCGGCGCGTACCCGAATGCATGCACGGGGTGAAACCGGAGAGCACGGAGTGCGCTCTGAACTGGACGACACTTGTGCCACGGCACGACAACCACACCGTGTTTCAGACCAGTCATTGCTAATCAACACCTGCCGTCTGGTGCGTCAGCAACGGCCACTGCATCACCCGAGCGTCTTGGATCGACTGAGTTATGCGACGCTGGAACGCCGATTGTCAGACGTGTCCGATAGAGCATTCACTTTATGAGTAAGTCACTTTCGCGCATGCGAACCGCCGACGCCGCAAATCGCCATCGACGCCATCGTGTGGCGGGGCCAGTATCGGCCGTGTCGCAAAGTCCTACGCAGACAATTTGTTCGAGTGACAACGCCCTATTGACGGCACACCGTGGTTTCCTGTGGGCTGCTTTCGGAGTCGTCGCGGGCACGTTCCTCTGGGCGTATTGGCCGACGTGGCTCGGCATCGTCCGCGTCTGGGAAACGCAGCCGGACTATTCGCACGGCTATTTCGTCGTACCCGTGGCGGCTTATATCCTGTGGGCCAGGCGTGACACGTTTCCCGGTGTTTCGCACGCTCATCGGCTCTGGCCCGGTTGTTTCCTGCTGCTGTTGGCTGGGGCCACAAGGTACGCAGCGGCCAGATACTACCTGGAACCGCTGGACGGCTGGTCGATGCTCGTCTGGCTGACCGGAATCGCATGGCTGCTGGGGGGCTGGCGGTGGGCTCGGTGGAGTCTTCCCGCCATCGCCTTTCTGTCGTTCATGATTCCATTGCCATACCGTGTGGAGCGGTGGATGAGCGAACCGCTTCAAGGCGTTGCGACACAGCTCAGCACCTGGTGCTTGCAGTGTCTGGGACTTCCGGCGTTATCGGAAGGAAATACGATTCTCTTGGGCGCCCGCACGATGGAGGTAGAGCAAGCCTGTTCCGGATTGAGGATTTTCGTCGGCATTGCGGCCTTGGCATTCGCGTTCATGACACTCACTCGCCGTGGATTCTGGCAACAGGTCTTGCTGGCGGCCAGTGTTCTTCCCATCGCCTTGTTGGCCAACTCAGCCAGAATCGTCACGACCGGTATGCTGTATGAATTCGCCTCCGATGAATCGGCCCAACGATTCTCGCACGACCTGGCAGGTTGGTTGATGCTGCCGCTGGCCGCCTTGATGTTCGCAGCGACTTTGTGGTACGTCGATCGGCTCTTTCCACGCACGCAGATTCTGGACGTGCGAACGCTGATGAGCCACTAGAGATCCGTCGACACGTTGATACTCACCATGATCTGGCAGTGGTCCGCCTTACACCAGGTGCCTGAAGTATGAATGGCAACGTCTCATCCAATTTCCCCGGCGTGCCCAAGGGGCATCATGGCCCGGGAAGCGTCGGAACCGAAGGAATCAGTCCGCAACTATTTCTCCACGCGGCTCGCCGCTGGTGGAAGATCGCCATACCTTGCGCCGTCTTATTGGGAGTGGCTGCGGCGGCCCTTGTTTGGACCATGTTTGAGGAGCATTACACCGCTTCCGCCATCATTCGCATTGAAACGAACCGCCATTACATTGCATTCCCTTCGCCGCCGAGTCCGCCGCAACGATTCATCCAGACTCAGATCGAGCTATTGCACAGCCCCATGGTTCTTACGCCGTTACTAAGTCAGCCGGACATCCTCCAGCAGGAGGAAATCCAGACAGCAGACAATGCCCTGGCTTTCCTGCAGCAACACCTGAAGGTACGTCAGGTAGGCGAGTCCGACCTGTTCAACGTCGAATACACCAGCTCAAGTCCGCCAGGCGCTGCCACTGTCGTCAACGCGGCGGTCAATTCCTACCTGGACTATCAATCCCGGTTCGACGCGAAGCGGAATGACGCTGTGATCTCATTGCTCGAGAAAGAGCTGACTAAGCATGGGAAGAACGTTGAAAGGCTCCGAAACAGTGTGCGCATACTGTCGGAAGAGGCCAACGTGGTCCCGTCCTTTTTGCAGCGGACGCAGCCGGCTCGCGACATCTCAGATCCCGTCGTTCAGCTGCAAACCAGCCTTACCGAAGCGGAAGTCCAGGAAATCGAACTGCTGGCGGACATTCGCTTTGCCGAAGCCGAGGCCCAGCAGGAAATTCTCATCCCGGACGAAGTGGTGAGTTCCCAGGCGGACCAGGAACTGGCCGAACGGAGGAGTCGACTGGCGGATCGGCGACGTGAACTCGAGAGCCTTGCATCACGGTTTCGTGACGAAAAGCAGAACGTCCAGTATCGGCAATACGTGGCACGTTTGGAGGAGGACGAGCGGGCACTGGAAACGACGCGTCAGGAAGTCGAGCTGCGCCTTCGCAGCGAATTCCGCCAGCAAGAAAGACAGCGGCGGGCCGCCAACCTGTTCGTGCTCAAAGGCCAGTTGGCCCGCATCCAGCAGACCATCACGACGCTCACCGAAAAACGAGATGCCGAACTGGCAGAAGGGACGAAATCTCGCAGCAATCAGCTGGACCTCGATTTTGCGAACAAGGAACTGGACGAAGCCCAGAACGTGTATGACGTCCTGCACACGCGAATCACGCAGCTGAGAACTGAAAGCAGTGCCCCCACCTGGATCAGCCTGGAAAATGCGGCAAAACCGCCCACCAGCCCGGTCACGCCCGCACCGTTCAAGCATATGGTGCTGGCCTTTCTCGCGGCAATCTGTCTTCCGTTTGGGGTTGCCTCGGCATGGGAATACGCCCTCAAGCGAGTGAACGCTACCAACGAGATTGAACAGCAGGTGGGATTAACTGTCGTCGGCGAGATCGTCACGTTGCCACGCGTCCGAATGGGACTGGCATCTCGGAAACGATTGGCCTATGGACGCCATCTTTTCGAAGAGAGCGTTGACGGGCTGACGACATCGCTGGTCTTGTCAGAATCACTGCGAGATATGCGAGTACTCGCGCTGGCCAGCGCTGTCAGCTCCGAGGGCAAGACAAGCGTCGCGACCGAGCTGGCCATCAGCATCGCCAGATCGACCGGATCTCCAACCCTGTTGATCGACGGTGACATGCGAGCTCCCGATGTGCACCGCCTGTTCGACCTGCCCGTTAGCCCCGGCCTGGCTGAACTCTTGGCAGGCGAATCCTGCCTGCGCGACGCGGTGATGGGCACCGAATGTCATTATCTGGATATCCTGCCCGCAGGCGTCCTCGCCTCCAGTCCTCACCGTTTGCTCAGCAGCGACATCTTCTCTCAGCTGCTTGAAGAAGCAAAGGCCGAGTACCGCTATATCATCATCGACACGCCACCCGTGTTGGCTGCCAGCGAAGCCCTGCTGCTCGCGAAGCAAGCTGACGCGGTCTTGCTGTGCGCCATGCGAGACAGAACGCGACTTACACAGTTGCAGGGAGCGCACATCCGTATGGTCAGTGCCGGAATCAACTCGGTAGGTGTCGTCATGAGCGGCGTTCCCACGCAACAGTACGCCAGTCGATACGGAAGTTATTCCTACTCGAAATCTCCCCGGGGCGTCTGAATTTCCGCCTGGCGCCAGACGTCACTTCGCGCAAGTACGACTCCTCGTATCAGCTCGAGCATATGAAAGAGAATAAACACTCGCCGCACGTTGACAGGAGGGACACTACTCCCCCGCCGGCCCCCGTCGTCCGTCGGTCGCTGAACGTCCCTCTGCTCATTGGAACCCTGTTGGCCATACTCGCTCTTGGCGTGGTGCTCTATTCGTGGCACTCCGTCCAGTATCAGAAAGCGGCGGAAGTACTACTGGCGCGCGCCAGATCTTTTGAGGAACAGCATGACTTCTCTGCTGCTGCTGATTATCTGTTTCGTTACACCCGACTTCAGCCGGAGGACGCCACCTCCGTGATGCAGTTGGCAAAGGTCTACGAGCAGAGCGTGAAGAACGGTGAACAACTGACGCGCGCTGCCGCGTTGTATTACAAGGCCATCGGTGTCGCTCCGCCAGATGAACAACCGGCCCTGGAGCGGTCCCTGATCCAGATTCTGCTACGGGCCGGGCGGTTTGACGAGGCCGAAGCGGAGGCAAAGAAGCTGCTCGGAGCACAACTCGATCCGCGGCCAACCGGCAATGCCCCCACTCAGTCCGATTCCCTGCGCGTCGATGGAGCCAGGCTGCTGGCATTGGCGCTCTACGGAAAGTACCGGTCCTTTACTGACCGGTCATCCGCGGGCGATCTTTCGGAAACGGAGGACAAGAGTTCACGTCCGTCGAATGAACTCCTCGGCCCCGAAGTGGTCGAATCGCTGCGTCGTGCCCTCGCACTCCGATTGGATCCGGAGCTGGCAACGATTCTCGCAGTCATCTATCGGGAGGAGACACTGCTGCCGATCTGGAGTATCGACCTGCCATCAGCGGAGCGTGCGGACAATAACGTGCTTTCGCAGGCAGATAGATTGCAGACGGCGGATCAGTTGATGGATGAGATGGTGTCGGCCAACGCCGACGACGCGATTGCCAGGCTGCGCCGATTCATGTACCGCTCCAAATATGCGCTTCCTGGCGCCGCAGACGATCTGCAGGAAGCACTTCGCATCGGGGGGAATCTCGTCGCAGTGCGACTGGCAGCCGCCCGATTCGAACATCAACAAGCGACGGCGATCATCGCGCAGCAGCAGGAGGCGCCAGAGCGGCACGATCACGTGCCCGCTCCCCACACTCCGCCGGCGACGATTCCACTCGCAGCCCAACAGCACTTACAGGCAGCCGCCGATCATTGCCAGTTCGTTCTCAACGAGATCGACGCCGACAACGTGGAGGCCTTCGTCGGGTGGGGAGATGCTTTGGCCGCCATGGATAGGCTTCCGGAAGCCGTACTGATCTACCGACGCGGACTCGACGCTGTCACCTCGGGGAGTCTTGTCATCGACTGGCACCTCGCGGCCGCGCTGCTGGCTGGCGATGACGTTACGGACGTGGACGCAGTGCTGCAACGTATCGAGGACCAGCTGGCATCGCTTGCGCCGCGCGTTGAACCGTCGCAGTTGGCAGGGCTGCGGCGATCACTTTCCCTGATGCAGGCCAAGACGCAGCTTCGTCAAGGGCAGACGGCGGAAGCGTTGGTCAAGCTCAACAACGTTGTCAGCGCCGCCGGGTCAACGGAACCGGAACATGCGGAGAAGTACCAGGCGCTGCTGTTGCTTGGAGACTGTTACCAGGAACTTGGCCAATGGGACAAGGCAGCAACGAGCTACGAGGACGCTGCCACCATTCACAGTCAAGACCCAGCCGCCTGTGCCATGGCGGCATTGGCTTGGCAGAATTCCGGAGCCCTTGATCGAGCTGTCACTCTGTATCGGCGTGCAGCGCATCTTGGTTCGCGGGCACCGACACTGGTGAATTTTGCACGAGCTCTCCTGGCCAGGCAACAGCTCATCGTCCCGTCCGGGCGTGACTGGCGCGAGTTCGAATCGGTCTTAAGCAAGGCGAGATCGGCCGCAGCTGCCGAATCATCGGATGAGCTTTGGATGTGCGATTTGCTGGAAGCGGAATACCTTAGTGGGCGCAGCGCAGACGCTGCGCAACGAACGGAAGATCTGGCGAAGGCATTGGAGATCGTGCGCACCGTCGAGCGACAGCATGCGGACTCCCCCACGGCCATCGAGCAACTGGTGAGGCTTTATGAGAAACTCGGGAATTCTACGGACGCCGACCGCGTCGCCCAAAGCCTGGCCTCAGCGGCTGACGACGGCGTACAGCTCTGCCTGCTGCGTGCGCAACAGCTCATCAACCGCCGAGCGTTCGACGAGGCGCGTGACTTGCTCGAGCAACAACTGCCCCACGCACGCGAAGGGGACCTGCACACGTTGCAGAAGTCGCGTGTCCGGCTGGCCCTGGACCAGGGAGATTACTCGACCGCCAACCGGATTCTCGAACAACTTTGGGAACTTCATCCAGATGACGCCACGATCGCCATGATGCGAGAAGAGTCGGCACTATCTCAAGATGACTTTGCGACGGCCCGCATCTGGGAATCACGTCTCGTTCAGAATTTTCCAGCTCAACAGACAACAACGGATTGCCTCAAGGTCCAGCGTCTGCTGGCCGAGTCGGCTCACAACATCAGTACTGACGGCAAGGCCAGACTGCAGGAGGCCGAGCAGATTCTGAATCAGCTCGTGGTGGACCGTCCGAACTGGTCTCTTGTCTATCTCTTACAGGGAAAACTGGAACAACAACGTGCACGATTCGCGCAGGCTGCGGAAGCGTATCAGCGAGCTCACCAGTTGGGCGACCGGCGTCTTGCGGTGTACGAAGGCCTGGTGGCGTGCCTGTATCATGAACGCGAATTCAAACGGGCGGAAGCGTATCTGGCCGAACTTGGCGACACAGTCATGTCATCCAGCAAGCTCGCAGGCATGGCGATCAATGTGGCGTTGGAGCTCGATGCCCCGCAACGAGCGGTGGCCCTGGCCCAGCACGCCGTCAATCAGCGTCCTGACGACATCATGGCCAGGATCTGGTATGGCCAGTTGTTGATATCCGTCAACGAGCGAGAAGAAGGGGAAACCGTGCTCCGCACGGCGACTCACATGGCTCCCTCGGATGTGCGCACCTGGAGCGCTCTGTTTGCGGCCTATTCGCGCCTGGGCATGATTGAGGAAGCGCGCAAGACTCTGCAAGATCTCGAGAAGAAGGCGGAACTGACCGATTCCCAGCGGGCCTTTGTCCTGGCCCAGAGCTACGAACAGCTGTCGGACCACCCGCGAGCGGAAACGTACTACCGCCGAGCGGTCGAGGGTGACCCGACGAACATTCCCATGAAACTTCGGTTGGCCGCGTTCTGGCAGCCTGAGCAACCGGAGCAGGCTCTCCAGTTGCTGGAACATGTCTTGCGACTCGATCCCGATCAGCGAGAAGCGCGACGGCGTCTGGCCGCTTTGCTCGCCGCTCAAGGGGGCGATGTGCAGTGGAGGCGGGCCTGCCAGCTCCTGGCACACGATTCCAACTCGAGCGGCATTGAGGTAGCTGACCGCCGACTGCAAGCCGTCCTACTCGTGAATCGTGACGGCGCGGAAAACATGGCCTTGGCCCGCGAGCTTCTGGAGCAGCTGGTGAGTGCCGACGAGGCGATTCCCGCCGATCGCCTGCTGCTGGCCCGACTGCTCGAGCAGGGAGCCGATGTACGTGGAGCGCGCGAACAATATCGCGCTTTGGTCGCGGCGGACACCCCCGATGTGCAGTCTGTTTCAGCCTACGTCGACTTCCTGCTGCGGCACAACGACGTCAACGCGGCCACCCACTGGCTGAAGGTATTGCAGATGCGGTCGGCTGGTGGATTCGATCTGGGACTCTTGCGGCTGCAATCTCGCTGGCTGTTCGCCCAGGGAAAGGGGAGCGAAATCGTCGCCCTGGTAGATGGGCCGGCAAGACAGCAGCTGACCACTCTTCCGGCTGGAGATGTGGAGGGCAAGACGCGCTTTCTGAAAGCGGTGGCTACGCTTCTGAGCGAGTGCCGGCAGGAGTCGGCGGCCGAGCAGTGGTACCGCCGATTGCATGACGTGGACTCGCTGGAATTCACTCCCTTGGCACTCTGTCTGGCGCGCCAGGGTCGAGTCGAAGAAGCCATCACCATGTGCCTGGAGGCCGCGACGAAGAGTGATACGGCGGTCCCAGTGGTCGCAGTGGCAACGGTCCTGGCCGTCGGCGGAGCGCCAAGTGAACAATCCGCGCGTGCAGAACTTCTGCTGCAGGAGGCTGAGCAGCAATTCGCTCATAGCGCTGAGGTGCTGCTCGCCCTCTCCAACGCCCGGATTGTGCAGAACCGCTTCCCCGATGCCATTCGCTTGCTACAGAGGACCGTGGAGCTGGATCCGGACAATGTCGTCGCCTTGAACAACCTGGCGACCATCATGTCGGAGCAACCTGCATTGCGGCGAAAAGCGATCGAGTACATCGATCGGGCCATTGCAATCACCGGCCCGCGTGCCGACGTGTACGATACCAAAGGAACGATCGAAGTTCATGACGGAAACGCGGAAGAAGCAGTACCGTTGCTGGAATTCGCCGTGAATAGTGCCGCCCCCGATCCACGGTATCGGTTCCATTTGGCTGCCGCCTACTTTCGAGCAGGGGAACGCGAACTTGCTGCAGAACATCTGAAGAAATCCCTCAGCGGGCGACTGGAAGAGCAATACCTGACCCAGCAGGACCGTCAGCTGCTGAGCGAGATGCAGTCTTCCTTGGAGTGACGCCACGCGTAACGAGAGCCGACTATCGTACCATGACTCGATCCCAACTCATGACCGCCCTGTTCGTTACTCTCCTGCTGACTTCCGCCTCAGGTTGGCTGCACGGTCACATCAGTGGCCGTTGGGGAAGGTCCGAGCTGATTCCGATTGCCGCCGAGAAACTCCTGTCTCTTCCCGAAGAATTTGGTGAATGGGAGCTCGACAAGAACCTGGAGTTGACGGCATATGAACAGGATGAATTACAGCCTTACGCGTATGTCAATCGAGTGTACGCGCATCGGTCAACGGGCCAAATGGTTAACCTCCTCGTGTTGCTCGGTCCCGTCGGCCCCACCGCGGTCCATACGCCCGAAATCTGCTATTCGCGAACAGCTTACACAATCATCCAGCGGCCAGAGCCCGCCCGGATCGCCCAGGCCGACGGTGGTAACAATGACTTCCTGACCGTGACGCTCAAGTCACGCAGAGTTCATGGTGAGCTTCTCCGCTCCTACTATGCCTGGACAACAGGTGATCGCTGGGAAGCTGCTTCCGATACACGCTTCACGTTCGGTGGATCGCCGTACCTGTACAAGATCCAGTTATCATGTCATGTCGCCTCGTCTTCCAGAAATCATCAGACCGACGCCGTGACCCAGTTCCTGCCTGCCCTCCTTCCCGTACTGAAAGAACACCTGATTGTCGCTACTCCGTAGGTATTCCCAGTAGAGTAAAGGTTTCTTTCATGTGTCTTAACTGGCAGGCACAGTCTGAGCAAACGAAAGTCCGGGACAGATGGCCCTAAGGACAGATGGCCCTAAGGACAGATGGCGCTGAGAACGACTCACGTCTCTATTGTCGTCGTAACTTGCAAAACCCTTTCCGGGGTATGGCAGCACCCAGCGACGTCTACCCCGGGTGCGCCGGGGCCCGCTGAAGCAGCGGACCTCGGCGACCACTTGACGGAACAACTCAGATGTCTGGGCTGTGGAATGCAACCGCTACGCGGTAAAGAAGTGAGCCGTCCTGAGAAAGTGGCTCACCAATCGAACGATATCCACAGCGATCACCTGAGTCACTTGTCCCGGCCTTTCAACTGTAGCCACGCTCGCGCAGAGCGTGGGAATCCGGCTAACCACCGAAGTTAGACTTCTCGCGACCCTAAGTCATTTGTCCCGGCCTTTCACCTGTAGCCACGCTCGCGCAGAGCGTGGGAATCCGGCTAACCACCGAAGTTAGACTTCTCGCGACCCTAAGTCATTTGTCCCGGCCTTTCACCGTCCCAGGTTGGAGCGTGTTCACACGGTACGACCGTCGACGAGCGTACATCGATGTGTTCAGCAGGTGTGCCCATTGCTCTGCCCCAACATATCCCCCCCCACCTCGAACGAACTTAATCGGCGGATGCTGCTCCGCAACCGGTCTGGCATCCCCACAGTCTCTCCACATGATCCGTCGCCATTCGTTGCGGGCAGGTCAATAATGGCAAGTACAACACAGGCGTCATCAATGGCGATTCGCGGATGGTAAGCCGCAGCATCGCACTTTGACGAAGGAATCCGACGATGACCACAACTCACACTGAAGTACTCCTTGACGATGTTTCGCCGGAAACTGTCTACGCTGAATCACTTCGCCAGCACGCCAGGGTCGCAGTTGCCCGCCACCTGGAAGGCAATAACTGGATGGAGCGGGGATTGGCCGCGATACTCCTTATTCCCGCCCTGCCGCTGATTGGCGTGTTGATCGTCTTGATTCGCTGTACGTCCCCCGGTCCAGGGATCTTTCGACAGGAGCGGGTGGGAAGAAACGGGCGAACCTACACGATGTACAAACTGCGATCCATGAACTGCAGCGCAGAAGCCAAGACGGGGCCCGTCTGGTCTACACCGGGCGATCCGCGGACGACTCCCATCGGAGCGTTTTTGCGGAAGGCACACCTCGACGAGCTGCCCCAGTTGGTCAACGTCTTGAGGGGGGACATGCGATTGGTTGGGCCCCGACCAGAACGACCGGAATTCGTGCGCGTGCTGGAAGACGAGATCCCTGGCTACTGTGCTCGACTGCGCGTGCTACCGGGAATCACCGGACTGGCGCAGGTTAATCTTCCGCCGGACAGTGGGATCGATAGTGTGCGTCAGAAGCTCCGTCTCGATGTGGAGTACATTCAAACGGCTGGCATTCGTCTTGATGCGCAGATTCTGCTCTGCACAGCCATGAAACTGTTCTGCGTACCGAGCCACATCCGCATGAGAATAACAGGAGTTGACCGAAGTCGTACCCTGCAGAAACCGGAGTCGAGCGACTGTCTTGTCGCTCTTACGCCTGAGCAACTGGGACAGCGACAGAACCGCTCGCGTCACACGTCGAAATCGATGCGTGCGAGGCCGCGGTAAGGGATTCTCCCGTTCCAGCGACTCCGGCATCTCCCAACCAAGCCTCAAATGAATCGCACCTGTCATGGCCCGGTGAGTCCTCCTTGGTTGATCGCCGCACTGCCGCGGAATCGGCGTGGCGGTGAGCGAAGGAACGTGCCAGCGCACTTGGCAGCGCTGCGCACCAACAAGATCATGCATCGTTGCTACCTCTCCGCATTCAGCTTGTGCCACACGATTAGGGGTCAAGAGCTATGATACATCAACCGGATAACCTGCTACGAGACACTGCTCGATTGAATTCCTCCACCGCGTCCCCTTCCCACAGCGCCATGCTGAACGCATTCACGGTGGACGTGGAAGATTACTACCAGGTGTCGGCCTTCGAGGACAAGATTCCTCGCAGCCAATGGAGCGACTATCCCTCGCGCGTCGTCAGAAACACACTGCGATTGCTGGATCTCCTCGACCAGTACGGCACTCGAGGTACGTTTTTTGTCCTCGGCTGGACTGCCCGCCGGTTTCCCGATCTGATCGAGGAGATTCATTACCGAGGGCACGAACTTGGGTCGCATAGTTTTTGGCATCGACTTGTGTACAGCCAATCGCCGGCGGAGTTCCGGCAAGATCTCCGCGACTCCGTGAAAGCGATTGAGGATGCCTCAGGAACGGTCGTCACTTCCTACCGCGCTCCTAGCTTCTCGATCACCAAGCGATCTGAATGGGCGTTGGAAATCCTGCGGGAAGAGGGCATTGACGTCGACTCCAGCATTTACCCCATTTACCACGATCGCTACGGCATGCCCGACAGCGAGCCAGGAATTCACGTCCGAGAAACGCGATCCGGCAATGTCGTGGAAGTACCACCCACGGTCCTCCAGACACGGATCGGCAATCTCCCCGTTTCCGGCGGCGGGTACTTTCGACTCTATCCCGGCATGCTGACCAGAACCTGTATCAAGCACGTTCATCGGCGAGAGTACCCTTACGTCTTCTACATCCATCCGTGGGAAATCGACCCGGATCAGCCCCGTCTGCCCAGCAGTTCGCGAGTCAAGACATGGCGCCATCGTGTTAATCTCGACAGCACCTACGGCAAGCTGGAAAACCTGCTCCGGCAGTTCCGTTTTGGGACGGTGAATGACCTGGTGGCAAAATTCCGTCCGACGGAGCACGCACCGCCTCGCTTCAGGACGGCGTCGCACCACAGGCTGCTTCCACGTTGAGTGTGCCCTGAGCCAGCATCAGCACGAAAGTGGTATCGCCCCGGCACTCCGACGCATCGTGGTTCACTCGCCGACGAGTGTGCTCAGGCCGCTGCTCTCTCCTTGGATGCGTAGTTCATAGCGACAGATAGTTGGACGCCATGCACAATTCTACCCTCCGGCCGAATGGACATCGAACGACCGCCCGCGGATCGTTCCCACAGTCAACTCCCGCGGTGCGTGACCAACCGGTAACGCACACCGTCTGCCAGCTGGTGCTCAGTCTTGACATCGGCGGTGCCGAGATACTTGCCCGAGATTTTGCGGAGAATGCTGGCGGTTCGTTCCGGTTTGTCTTCGCCTGTCTGGACCGTTGCGGCGCGATGGGTCAGTCGCTGATCGATGCCGGCTATGCGGTGGAAGATCTCCATCGCGAACCGGGACTCGATTTCGCCTGCATCCGACGACTGGCCCGCTTCTGTCGTCAGCACGATGTCAATTTGATTCATGCCCACCAGATGTGTCCGTTCAGTTACGCCTGCCTCGCACGACTGCTGACTCCCACCTTGCCCATCCTGCTTACCGAACACGGTCGCTTCTATCCCGACCGTCGGAGGTGGAAGAGCGTGATATTCAACCGCTTGATGCTGCGTCGAACCGACCGCGTTGTCGCGGTCGGCAATTACGTCAAGCAAGCACTTGTGATGAACGAAGGTTTTCCCGCTGAGCGGGTCGATGTGGTCTACAATGGCCGAAGCCTGTCTGACTACCGACAGGATCCGATAGCCCGCTTCGCATTACGGCAACAGTTGGGCATCACCAACGACGATGTCGTCGTGATTCAGATCGCGCGGCTCTGCACTGACAAAGACCATCTGACAAGTGTCCGGGCGATCGCTCACCTTGGGCGCCAGCATCCTCATGTCAAACTTCTCGTCGTGGGAGACGGTCCGGAGCGATCGGCCATAGAAGCCCTGGTGCACGAATTGCAGATTCGACCCTTGGTCCGAATCCTCGGGGCCAGGAATGACGTATCCGCGCTTCTGTCGGCGGCGGACATTTGCTTGCTGAGCAGTGTCAACGAAGCGATTCCTTTGACGTTGATTGAAGGCATGGCGACATCACTTCCCTGTGTTGCCACACGGGTCGGCGGAATCCCCGAAGTTGTCTGCGACCAGGAGACCGGATTGCTGGCCGCGCCAGCCGATCCCGCTGGACTGGCCGCATGCCTTCACCGGCTTGTCACGGATCCCGTGGCGCGTGCACGCATGGGTCAAGCCGGCCGCCGGCGCGCCGAAGTGCTCTTCGACAGTCGTCGCATGCACCGAGAGTATCACGCGATCTATCGCAGTCTGCTGTCTGGTTCAGGCGTGACGACACGATGATTCTGGCTTTCGACATCAGCTAACACAGGTAGTATCTATGTGCGGCATCGCTGGCGGCGTATGGACAGGCGGCTCAGAACCTGTCGATGATCGAACTCTTGACAGGATGACTGACAGCTTGCAGCACCGAGGACCGGACGGGCGGGGAGTCTATTCTCGTTCGTACGATGACGGATCCGGAATCGCGTTGGGGCACCGACGGCTGGCCATCCTCGATCCTTCGCGCGGCGCCCAGCCGATGGCCAGCGATGATGGCACGGTCTGGATTACCTACAACGGGGAGTTTTACAACTACCGCGAAGTGCGTTCCGATCTGATCGCACGCGGACACTCGTTTCGCACCGACTGCGACACCGAGGTCCTGCTTCACCTGTACCAGGAGAAAGGGGTCGAATGCCTGCGGGATATCCGTGGCATGTTCGCTTTTGCCATTTGGGACGAACGCCGAAGGTCGCTCTTCATGGCACGAGACCGCTTGGGCAAGAAGCCCCTGGTCTACCATGAAGGAACGGGCCGACTGTTGTTTGCGAGCGAGATCAAAGCGATCCTGCAGGCTCCCGGCGTTCCTCGCGAAGTCGACCCGTCGATGATTGATGCGTACCTGAGCTACCTGTATGTCCCCCATCCGCAAACAGGCTTCCGTGGCATACGCAAGCTCCCGCCGGCCCACTATGCGTTGTTTGAGAACGGCCGATTGTCAATCTCTCGCTATTGGCAATTAGACTACGATCGTGAGAGCAGCGAGTCGGCCGAACAGCTGCGAGAACGTCTCCGCGCCGAACTGAGTGAGTCGGTGAGATTGCGGCTTCGAAGCGACGTGCCGCTGGGCGCTTTCCTGTCGGGAGGGATCGATTCGACCGTGATGGTCGGCCTGGCCCAACGTCATGTCGCGCAGCCAGTTAACACCTTCACCATCGGCTTTCCTCAGGCCAGTTACGACGAGAGCCCTTTTGGCCGCCTGGCAGCGAACCACTTGCAGACCTGCCATCACGAGTTCACCGTCGAGCCTGATGCGGCCCAGATCCTGCCCAAATTGCTGTGGCATTTTGACGAGCCGTTTGGAGACAATTCAGCCATCTCCACCTACTATGTGGCACAAATCGCGCGAGAACACGTCAAGGTCGTGCTGACCGGCGACGGCGGCGATGAACTGTTCGGCGGTTATCCCCGGTATCGCACTGCTCACGCGATGGGCCAACTCGAACTCCTGCCCGGCTGGTTAAGACGGCTGGCCCTTACCGCGTCCCGCATGCGTTTGCCCGAACGGGACCGACAGGCGTCCATTTCACGGCGGGTCAACTCTCGCCTCGCCGCCTTGCGCGAGCCAGCCCATCAGCGACTCGCGCGGTGGGTGACGATCTTTCCCAAGCAACTTCGCCACACGCTGTATGCCGACTCCCTACGCGATATGTTTGACGCGCCAGAAGAAACCGACTTCGTCGCACGAGTCGCGGAGCCGTCCTATAGCCGGGATCCCGGCAAGAAAGCGATGTTGGTTGATCTGCAATCCTATCTCCCTTGCGATCTCCTGGCGAAAGTCGATATCACGAGCATGGCACACGGTCTCGAATGCCGGTGTCCGCTGCTCGACCATCAGGTCGTGGAACTGGCGGCATCGATTCCTTATGACAAGCTTGTGGACGGGAAACACCCCAAGCCGATGTTGACCTCAACGTTCCCGGAGTTGTTCCCGACGGCGCTGCGAGAGCGTCCCAAAATGGGGTTTTCGGTTCCCCTCGGAGACTGGTTCCGCCATGAACTGTGGGACCTCGCTCGCGACACCCTGCTCGATCAAACCTCGCTCGACCGCGGGTATTTTCGGCGGGCTTCGATCGAGCAACTTTTCGATCATCACAAACACGGGCTGTGGAACCACGGCGATCGCATTTGGGCCCTGCTGTGCCTGGAGCACTGGCATCGCACTTTTCTCGATCCAGCGTCCCCTCCCGATCTGCCTCAGGAAGTGTGCAGTCCACCGATGCTGCCCACCGCCCGCTGAATCAACGAGCACCAATCCGTGTCGCGCCACTGCCAATGACAAATGCGAAATGCGAAATACCCAATGACGAAAGAGAACCGGGTAACAACGGGGAGTGCGTTGCGTCGACGTTCTATGGCGCATCGGCGCGGTATTCGACCTTCGTCATTACCTTCGTCATTGGGTACTTCGTCATTGGGGACTTCGTCATTGGGTACTTCGTCATTCGTCATTCGAGAGAGGCGTGTCCGAATCGCGGACGGTCATTGGGGCTGCGCTCAAGCAGTAATCGGCCCGGGGCCTGACTCGCCTGTCTGCCTGTAGAACCAGATCTCGCTTCATGCTGGAAATCAGAAACACTCATAACGTCGATCATGCGGCATGGGACCAGTACGTACTGTCGCGTACCGATCATGCCACCTACCTGACGAGCGCGTGGAGAAGGGCGGTGGAAGCCGGATACGGTAATCGGACCTATTACTTGGGCGCTTTCGAGCAAGGTTCCCTGTTCGGTGTCCTGCCGTTGGTGCTGGTCCGATTGCCTCTCTCGCGCGGTCGCCTGGTCTCACTCCCGTACTGCGACTATGGCGGACTGTTGGCGAGCAGTTCGGATGCGGCAGACGCGCTGCTATGCCAGGCGATCGCGTTGGCCAGAAGGTTGAGTGCTGGACTTGAGGTGCGGGGTGTCGATTCGCATCCGGCTCTGACACAACACGGCGGTTTCTGCCAGGTGACGAACAAGTGCCGCATGGTACTCGAGTTGCCGGGGTCGTCAGCTC
The DNA here is from genome assembly GCA_041752115.1 of Pirellulaceae bacterium. GTDB lineage: Bacteria > Planctomycetota > Planctomycetia > Pirellulales > Pirellulaceae > JAJRVM01. The sequence goes on from JBGSHS010000215.1 coordinate 25,321, forward strand.
GCTTGTGGCAGGGTTTTCGTTCAAAACTGCGGAGCCAAGTCAAATCGGCGGTCAAGAATGGACTGACGTGTGCGCTAGGACGTGACGAGCTGCTGCCGGACTTCTACGAGGTCTTCTGCCGCAACATGCGTGATCTGGGTTCACCGGTTCATTCATCCAGTTGGCTACGAAGTGTGCTGGCCAGCTTCGGCACGCACGCACGCGTCGGTATCGTGTACAAGGGTCCCATCGCAGTGGCGTCGGGGATTATTCTGACCCAGGGGAACCAGACGTCGATACCATGGGCATCGTCGTTACGCGAATTCAACCGACTGAACCCGAACATGTTGCTGTATTGGACCTTTTTGGAATATGCCGCTGACAACGGGGCGAGTTTCTTCGACTTCGGGCGATCAACTCCCGGCGAGGGAACGTACGAGTTCAAAAAGCAATGGGGGGCGCAGCCTGTACCGCTTCATTGGTTCGCGTACGGGCGACGTAGTCCCCGTCGATCGCGATTCCACGTGACCGGAGTCCTCCAGTCGGCAGCAGAGGGTATCTGGAGGAAACTGCCACTGACGATTGCCAATGCCGCCGGTCCGAGCATTCGGAGGTTCGTGTCCCTATGATGCCGTATGGGCTGCCACCTGCGGAGACGTGGTTGCCGCTGAGTGCGATTGTCCGGAGCATTTTCCCCGGAACGCCCGATTTCGCCGAGGCACTCCGAGTCTACCTGCAGGCGGCTCGGTGTATCGTTGCGGACAGCGCCCGGACCTTGTTGTATTGGACGTTCCGGCACTTGCGGGGACAACCAGGGTCGGCCCGCCGAACCGAGGTCCTGCTCCCCGGCTATACGTGCTATTCACTGGCTGCTTCCGCAGTGAAAGCTGGACTGACCGTGGCGTTTTACGATCTTGACCCCCACACGCTCCAGCCGGACATCGAACATCTTGAGCGCAGCATCAATGAGCGGACGCTCGCGGTGATCGTGCAGCACTTGCTGGGGATCCCCGCCAATGTCGGTGACGTAGCCGAACTTGCCCACGCCCACGGCGCCTGTTGTATCGAAGACTCGGCGCAGAGGCTGGAGCAAGGATCGGCGTCCGGGGGCACGCACGCTGCGGATTACACGATCTACAGTTTTGGCAGGGGAAAGCCCCTGCCGCTGGGAGTCGGAGGTGCCTTGGTGGCAGCCGCTGGAATCGAATTGCCGTGGATCCCAGCCAACGGTGCGGCCCGTCGCCATGAGGTCATACACCGGCTGGCTCCGATCGCCATCCGCATCTGCGCTTGGCCTCGATTTTATTGGATCTTGGAAAAACTACCGCTCGGTCTCGGCCGCACGGTCTACGACCCGTCGTTTTCCTGTTGTCCCATGCCGTTAGCCAGCCAGCGATTGGGCACGGCGTCTCTGGCGCATGTGGCGATGTTGAATCGACATCGAGTGGCCATTGGTGAAGTCTACCGAACGCACTTCCAGGACTCCGCAGAACCGTCCCCATTTCAGACATCGCCCGCGTACTTGCGTTATCCACTGTTCGTCGATAACCAGTGCGCTGCAAGACGGCTTGCCCGACATGGGGTACGACCATTGTATCCGCTGCCACTGGGCGACCTTCCCGCCTTAGAGGATCATCATGCAGTCCAGGTCACTGCTACATCCGGTGCCCGCGAAATCGCCACGCGTCTGGTCACGTTGCCCACGCACTTGCAGGTCAACGTGCAGACAGCCACGAAGCTCGCTTGCGAGGCACGCCGAGTGTTCACCGGTATCCGAACGGTCTGTGCATCACGTGCTCACTGCAATATCGCCAACCCACGTGTCTCTCCGGTGTAACAGCCGCACCACTGGTCACAACAGTCTTCATCGTTTGTCATTCCGCGCTCTCCGTACCGATTTACGCCACGGCGTACTGACGGATGGCCGGGAATAAGGGTCTCATGTCGCTAACCATCTTCTTGCTGTGGACCAGCCTTGGGCTTCTGGCCTGGACATTCGCCGGATATCCGCTGTTCATGCTAAGTCTGTCGAAGCTGTTTCCCAAGCCTTGGCATACGGCTCCGTTCACTGGCACGGTCAGCATGGTGATTGCCGCACACAACGAAGAAGACGTAATCCGCGACAAGGTCAGGAACTGTCTCAACCTGGATTTCGCTGACGCGGACGCCGAGATCATCATCGTCTCCGACGGTTCCACTGACGCCACGAATGCTATCCTGACCGAGTTCTCGGCAGCAGATCCGCGACTTCACATCGTGTGCTATCAGCCCCGTGCCGGCAAAGCGAACGCGTTGAACGTGGGGGTTTCCCAGGCGCGCGGCGATGTTCTGATATTCGGGGATGCGAACGTGATGGTCGGCGAGAAGAGTTGCCCGGCGCTGCTGGCACCTTTCGCCGACCCATCGGTTGGTGCGGTGTGCGGCCATGTGCTGGTCCGCGCCCGAGGTGACCAGGAGGTCGCTGGCGAGAGCCTGTACATGCGATACGAGGCGATCGTGCAGCGAAGTGAGGCGTTGCTGTACAGCATGGTCGGCGTCGATGGAGCTCTTTTTGCCCTGCGTCGCGATCTGTTTCAGCCTCTACCGTCGGGGCTTATCCTGGACGACTTCATGCTCTCGATGCATGCCCCGACAGCTGGTCTAAGAACGGTGTACGCGAGCGATGCGGTGGCCGTGGAAGAGGTGATTCCGTCGGCGCACAACGAATCGAAGCGGAAGGTGCGCATCGTTTCAGGCGGCTTCCAGTTTCTGGCGGCGTTTCTGCGCAGCGGGCGGACGCTGCGACCCACCATGTGGTTCATGTTCGTGTCACACAAGGTACTCCGCTGGATCGCTCCCTTCCTGTTGATTCTGGTGTTGATAGCTAATCTGCTTGTGCTTGATGTGATTGGCTTCGGCTGGCTTCTGGCAGCGCAAATCGCCTTTTACGTGACGGCGCTGCTCGGACACCTGTTTGCTCGCCTGCGCCGCCACCTGTTGGTCTACTTGCCTTACTATTTCACCGTGGTCAATTTGGCGGCGTTGAGAGGGTTCTTTCGTTTCATGTCGCTCAGACAGCAAGTGCTGTGGGATAAAGTCGAACGGTGAACGGCCTGCACATGTCGGTACATGAGGGAATCTGCCGTCCGTCGAGTGTCCTTGGCGGAGCGTGTAACACGCATGTTGACTTCGCGTTCACGACGAATCAGTTATTGTGCCGATGTGCCTGGCTTTCTCTGGTCGTGTTTGTCGCGCGGCCTGGAGAACTGTTTCCGGTCCTGGCTCCGCTGAAACCAGCTCTCCTGAGCGTCGCGATCCTGGGAATGGCCTTTTTCGCTTGCCGCGGTCCAGCCCTGGTCCGTGAGATGATGCCGTTAAGCCTTCGTCCGATGAAGTGGTTTGTGATTGTCGGGCTGATTTCGGTAGTTTTCTCACCCTACACGGCTGCCGCATTCTCGGCCTGGTGGAGCTTTATCCTGCTGCCTGCATTGCTCTTCTATTTCTGGCTGCCGGTCGCTTGTTCCTGGAACTCGTTGCGCTCCGTCGTGGTCGTCGTAACGCTGTCGGCAGTGTGTCTGGTACTGGTGACTTCCTTGAGCGCTCCGGTCGCCGCAAGTACAGGGAACAGCCGAATTGCTGCTGGCGCGTTTTACGACCCGAACGATCTCGCGATGGTGCTGGCAACACTTTTTCCGTTCTTAGTGTTCCTGTTTGTTGACGCACGGCCATCGCGTAAGCTCGTGTGGGGCATCCTGCTCCTGGTGCTGGGCGTGGGGCTGTTGCGGACGGCATCGCGCGGGGGAATTATTGCCTTTGCCGCCGGATCGTTGATGTTTCTTCTGTCGGCACGGATGGGGTTGAAGACCTGGTACAAGTTCGCGGTGTTCGCACTGGTCGTGGGCTTTTTTCTGAGTCCCGCGGCAGACCCATTCAAGCGGCGATGGGAGGATCTCGCCACCGGCAAGGATTACAATCTGACCACGGAGGAAGAAGGCGGGCGAGGCCGACTGGTCCATTGGACGCTGGCGGCACGGGTGTTTGCCGAACATCCGCTGGCGGGTGTCGGCGCGGGGAATTCCTGGACTGCGATGGGATTTCAGTTTAACTTCTGGCGGGCGACGCACAGTTCGTACTTGCAGGTCGCAACGGAACTCGGTGTCTTCGGTTTGCTGGTCTTCCTCTTGCTTCTGTGGCGAGTCTGGCAGAACTGCAGCCGCGCCTTGTTCATCTGCCGCGAGGATATCAGCCTTCGGTCGCTCGCCGTGCTGGCCATCTGCACTCGAATCGCCCTGGTGACCTACATGATCGCAGCAGCTTTCATTTCGCAGGCCTATTCGATCATGCTGCCGATCCTCCTGCTCGTTTCTGAAGGGATCTTCTTCCTGGCCCGGCAGACGCATGAGGCAATGAACGAGATGGGTCAGGGTGTACATAATAGTACCACACCGTCGCTGATTCCGGCGTGCACGTTTAAGCCGGTTGACTGCACCGTGGGCGCTGTGGAGAGAGCGGAGTAATGCGAAAGCAGGCGCCATTCGTCACGGCTGGGCGGCGGATGCTCAGAGGATTGCGGCAGTTCGACGAACGGGCCGTGACCTACTACGGTCCGAGGCCTACCGGTTACTTCAGGCATGTCTATTACAGCCTCTTTCGCGTCAACACGTTCTTCGTCTATCGCAAAGACCTGACCTCCGAAGCAATCACGAGCTTTGATGTGCCAGAGTGTGACATCGGTTCGCCACCAGTCTCGCATCTCAAGAGTCTGCGTGAGACCATGACACTGCCACGCGAGTTCTATTGTGACGAGTCGCACGGCTGGAACCATTTCGTGTTGGTGACAAAGCACGACGTGCCCGCTCATATACACTGGATTGTCCAGCCTGGCCAGAAGAGCCGCTTTTTCGAACTCTCGGCGAGCAGCGCCGAGATTAATTATGTTTACACGGCTACAGAATTCCGGGGGCGGAGAATCGCGTTGAGCGCCCTTCGCTGGGGGTGCCGTCACTTGCGGGAAATCGGCTTCCGCACGGCGGTGCTAGCCGTGCATGAAGAGAACGTGCCGTGCCTCAAGTGCGTCGAGCAATGCGGATTTATCCGCACGAATTCGGTCGTGACGGTTGGCCATTTGAACAGAAGACTGGCAGTCTGAGGTGATGAACGCTCCGGCCAGCAAGCTCGACGTTGTTGCTGTTGGGAGAATCGTAACATTCCCCTGGCGATTCCATATGGCGACATTGCCGCACGGTGAGCGGTCGATTCACCGCCGGGCACGCAAGGCTTGCCGTCGATGGGCGTACCACCGCACAAGGTCTGCGTTTGAGAGGAGCAACGGATGAGTTTTCGTATTGCCATGCTCGATCCGTCAGCGTTCACAGTCCCTTATGACGACCACCTCTGCCGTGCCCTCGCACGCACGGGAGCTGAGGTATCGTTGTACACGCGGGCGGCCCGGCGCGACGAGCAGTCCGGTCGAATCTCCGACTCGCCGGCTCACTTCCCTGGCGGGCGTTATCAGACGATTAAGAATTTCTATCGCCTGAGTGAGCGGGCCCTGTTCTTGTCCAACGTTCAGTTGGCACGAAAGGCGGCCAAGGCTGCGGAACATGTTTGGAACATGATGCGTCTGGCTCGGCATCTGCGGTTTCTACGGCCAGACGTGATCCACTTCCAGTGGGTCGTGGTGCCGGCTGTCGACCGGCGACATGTCAACTCACTGGCCGACATCGCCCCCTGTGTCCTCACCGTGCATGACATCAACGCGTTCCTTGCCCCGTCGTCGCGCATCCAGAAACTCGGCTGGCGCGATACACTGACTGCCTTCGACCGCCTCATAGTTCATACTCAAGCGGGGAAGCGAGCGCTGATCGAAAAAGGACTCGACGATCGGCGAATCTCCGTCATCCCTCACGGAGTCTTCGGCGAAGCGCCTGAGGAGGGAGACAGTCGCCAGGATCCGCCAGCAACGCACGCGTGCACGCTGCTTGCCTTCGGTCAGATCAAGCCGTACAAGGGACTTGACATCCTGATCCGCGCCCTCGGCGAAGTTCCCGAACACCTTCGCCAGAAACTCCGTTTGATCGTAGCCGGTGATCCCGGCGCGAGTGAAGCCGAACTGCGCGGGCTCGCCCACTCCTGCGGCGTGACACAGTCGATCGAGTGGATACTCCGCTACATTCGTGACGAGGAGATCCCGGAACTGTTCGGCCGCTCAGACGCGCTTGTCTTCCCTTATCGGGAAATTGATGCCAGCGGCGCCCTGATGACCGCGCTCCCCTTTGGCAAGGCCATCGTGGCGAGCCGGCTCGGTCTGTTTGCCGAACTATTCACGCACGGCGAAACGGCCCTGCTGGTAGAGCCTGAGAACCCGCAGTCGCTGGCAGCCGCGCTATCGGCATTGGCGGACGACCCGCAGCTGGCCCGCGACTTGGGAACGAGAGCCAGAGCCCTGGCCACGGATGTGCCGAGTTGGGATCATATCGCCGGCCTGACGCTGCAGGCATACGCTGATGCATCCAGGAACCAACGACTGTATGTCTGAACGACTCACCAACATGAAGGTAGCGGCCAAGAAGGCTCTTGTCGCTACCGTTCCGCTGAGCTTTCGTAAGACACTCGCAGTCTGGATCAATCGCCGGCGCTGGCTCGAGCCGGATCGTCGTGCCTACTGGGCGACCCAGCTCTTGACCGACCTCGCCGACCGGGATGTGAACGCGTACCACAAGTTCCTCTGGCACCATCACCTGGCTTATGCGAGGACGTATGAGGTTGATTTGAGATTCGGCTACGAGAACATGAATGAGACGCGGAGGATCATGTTCACGGAGCTGCCGGAGCGGCTGCGCGACGCGGGAATCCGCTCCCCTAATGACGTGACGTCCGTGTTTGAAGTCGGCTGTTCCCTCGGCTACCTCCTCCGCTATATGGAAACCGACGTCTTTCCCCAGGCAGTGCGGTTGGAAGGGATTGATATTGACGTGCACGCCGTGACTGCCGGGCGTGAGCATCTGCGCCAGATCGGCTCGCGAGTTTCGCTGCATGCGGGAGACATGCGGGACTTGCCGAATCGGCTTGGTGAAGCCAAGGTCGATGTGCTGTTTTGTCTTGGGGTCCTGTTGTATCTGGAACAGGAGGCGGCATCGGCATTGGTGGCAACCATGTTGGCCTGTGTCAGCGGGATGCTGGTCATTATGGCCTTGGCGCATCCCGAGGTCGACAATCAGGACTTGGCCCATTCCGTTCCGAGGGCAAGCGATGGCACGTGGATTCACAACGTCGACCACATGATTACCGCCGCCGGCGGCCGGATCGTCGGGCGCCGCTGGGAAGGGGCCAACATGGTCGATGGGAACACCATCTATTTTCTCTACGCAACGCCCTCGGAGTCTGCACAATAGCAGTGCCATGCTAACTCATTTCGTTAAATTCGAACGATTCCGGCACAAACTCGTCAAGGCCGCACGACGCGCTGCCGGAATCAAGAAAACAGTCTACGTTCAGGAGCGTGTGCACCTTTATCGCCAGATCTGGGAGACCGCGGCACGGGAATTGGGCTTCGAGTTCGTTCCGCTGTCTGAGTCCGTCTGGGAAATTCGTGAAGGGACACAGTGCATCTCGCGCTTCGACAATTACATCGTGCAGTTGGACGATCCGGTAACGCTGAACATCGCCGGTGACAAGCTGTTAACGTACAAATTGCTCCAGGATGCCGGTCTGACGATACCTCGATTCGCGGCCATTACAATCGACTGCCTGGATGTCCTGCGACGGTTCATGAAGGAGGTGAAAGGCCCGTTCGTGATCAAGCCGGCGAGAAACACATCCTCCGGACTGGGCGTGACGACACACTTGAATGGTTACCGACAATGCCTCTCGGCCGCTGGCCTGGCGCTGACCTACTGCCACGAGGCGGTGATCGAAGAGCAGATTGTCGGAGAGTCCTATCGCTTGCTCTTCCTGGGTCACCAGATGGTCTGCGCTTCTCGCAGAACGGGAACGAGAGTTGTCGGAGATGGCCAACGTACAATCGCCCAGCTGCTCGACGCCCACGATGCCACTGGCACAGCGTCCCGTCGGCTCCATTCGTCGAGCCACGATCGCGATGTCCGCACCACGCTGGCCCGCCAGCACCTGACCTTGCAGTCGGTACCCGCAGTCGACGCCACCGTCCTGGTCCGGTCGGCCGGAGGAGCACTGGCCAACGGACAGGAAATCCGGACGGTGTACACCGAAGACGTGACGGATCTGGTCTGTGACGCCCTGATCGAAGAGGGAAGAAAGGCGAGCCTTGCCGTCGGATCAGAGTTCTGTGGGGTGGATTTGATCACCCGAGACCCGACCGTCCCACTGGACCGGTGTGGGGGTGTCATCAACGAAGTAAACACAACGCCCGGCTTACATCATCATTACCTAATCGAAGCCAGCGGCCGACGCGAGAGGTTGGCCAAGACCGTGCTTGAATACCTCGTCTCCAAGGCCGACACGAGACGAATGACCGACATGGACGTTCACCGATGCGGCTGATCCGCCACACCCACCTCGCTTTCATCTGCACGGTCAGGCCCCGCCGACTCCGAAGCCTTTTTCAGAGAATACTCGTCAATGACTTGCCCGCTGCGATCGACGAACGAAAAGGCAATCCACGATGGCGTGGCTTCGATCCGCATGGCGCCAAATCCTCTGTTGTACCGCGACTGACTGTTTCCATCGATCTTGCCAAAATGCGAAAACCAGGCGCCTCCAACGCCATTAACAAAATAGGGTGTCCCGTCGATAACGAGTCGTTCGTAAACGTGATAAAAGCCCGACAATACAGCATCAGCTCCCCACTCTTTGAACGGCCAACGCATGCGGACCGTGTCCTCGACACTATGCGAAGTGAACGGAGCGTGATGTGCGAAGACGAGTTTCCACGGAGCATGCGAGTCCGCGAGGGAACGCTTGAGCCACTGTCCCTGAACCGAATCCTCGGTCGCTCCATCGGGCTCTCGTTCATCCGTGTCGAGCATGAAGCAGTGGACCGGCCCCCAGACAAAGTCGTAGTACCGCTCGTTTCCGGGCAGAGTGAAGTAATCCAGGTAGGGCGTCAGTCCGGCCGTATCCCAGTCGCGGTGACCAGGGATGGGGAAGAACCGATTGGTCGTCGCTCCGGGACCAAAACTTCCTTGGTACGGAAAAATGTACTGGTGATAAAACCTCCCGATATTGCGATCGATCGTCTCGGCCGCTCCGAGAGGATAATTGTTGTCACCCACCGTGGCAATGAACTGCGGACTCCAACTCTCGACCAACAGCGCGATATCTCGCGCATCGATTCCACCGGCTCCGAAGTCGCCGATGACGGCGAATCGGACGGCTCCTTCGGCAGGCGGCGGCACCTCGGGGAGCGTCAATCGCCGCACCACGCCGGTGATCGAGTGCCTGAAATGCCAGCCAGCGGCGGCGAGAACCAGCAGCGAAGCCAGGACAATAAGCCAATTTCTCCGGCGCATGATTGTCGCTCCTGTGGAACCTGATGAACGTCACAACCGAGGCAACTTGATGGTGCAGCGCATGAAGGGGATCGATACCCAAGTTATCTCAACCGGTGGAAACTCGGTCAATCTGGGGACATGAAAGGCCAGCGACAATTGTCTTGGTCGTAGTGAGGAGATTGATTCCTCACGCTCAGACAATGTTCCAGCGACCATCCACAATACTAGAATCGGCTCCTATGCTTCTGTTTCAAGTTACGCAAGAGATGGGTGAGCAATTCAGTCGCCTGACTGGTGACTATAGCCCCCTGCATGGAAATCGTGCCTTCGCGCGAAGGACCGTTTACCGGCAGCCTGTTGTGCATGGAATGCTGCAACTGGCCTTCCTGCCGCTGCTTCCTTGTCTTGCCTCAAGTAGCCGGGCCCACTGCGTCAGCTCGTTGTCGGCCCAGTTTATGGAACCGGTTCATTATGGCGAGACGCTGATTCTCGAGGGAGAGTGTAATAGTGAGCCTGGCGATCCGGCGCGGTTCGAGGTCGATTTCTCCATCTTCCGTGAACGCAATCGATCCTGCGTAACCAAGGGGACCATGCGGCTGGAAAGCAGTCCAGGCGGTACCAGGGCGGCACCCCACGTCTCACACAATCAGGTTGATTCAGATAAAGGTGTCCTGACCGAAGGTGTGACACTGTCGGAAAAGCAACTGGAAGACATTTCGGTCGATGACGAAGATAGTTTCTCCTTCGTCATGACGAAAGGCTCCATCGATTCCTTGATCAAGATCGTGCAAGAGGGAACCACTCCGGGAGATAAGCCGGTCAGGTCCACCCTGAATGATGTTATTCAGCTACCGTCTCTCCTGGGGATTCTCTTGTTCTCCACGTCGGTCGGCATGGGGCTTCCGGGAAAGTATGCCACGTTCCTGCGCTTTGAGGCAAACGCCAGGAAACAACTCGAGACCGGTACTGCGTACACGCTGCGAAGCAAGGTTGCTCACATATCTCAATCCGTGAGAATTCTGAAGAAAGAACTCACCATTCAGCAGGTTGGCGCGCCGCATGACCCGGAGCTGATCGGTCAGGTCCACGTCCTGGTGAATCCCCCGCCAACCAGCATGCCCACCCTCCCCGAGATCGAGGCGGCAGGCCTGGATTTTGATTTGCGGGAACGGGTGGTCCTGATCACGGGGGCGAGCCGGGGCATCGGTGAGACGACCTCGAAACTGTTTGCCCTTCTGGGGGCACATGTCGTGCTGAATTGCTTTCAGGGAGAAGAGGACAGCCGCCGCATTGTGGACGAGATTCAAAGTGCCAACGGCCAAGCCACTTGGATCAAGGCAGATGTTACGGACGCGGCACAAGTCCACGAGATGGTGAGGAACATTCATTCCCGATACGGCCGCTTGGATGTGCTGGTCAACAACGCCGCGCGCAATTTCAGTCCGCAGGAGTTCTTGAAACTTACTTGGGAGGACGTGCAGCAGGATGTGGACGTCGTGATCAAGGGAGCGTTCCACTGTTGTCAGGCGGTCATTCCGGCCATGCTGGCTGACGGCGGGGGCAAGATCATCAACATCGGGACGGTGGCGACGGACACCCCTCCACCGCACCAAATCAAATACGTCGTTGCGAAGGCCGGATTGGTCGGGCTGACGCGGGGACTGGCCGCGGAATTCGCCGCGAAGAATATCCAGGTCAATATGGTAGTTCCGAGTTTCGTGGAAACCGACTTGACTTCCCATATCCCTGCCGTGTTCAGGAAGAAGATCGCCCAGGACACTCCTATGCAGCGCAACGCGTCTCCATTGGACGTGGCCCGAACGATTGTCTTCCTGGCCTCCCAGTTCTCGTCGTTCACGACCGGCCAGAAAATTATGGTAACCGGCGGCCCGCCTTATCTCTAAAACACCCACATTCGACGTTCGTGCGGCTGATCCTCTGAACAGCCTGTCGGTGCGATCGGGCGATGCGTGCCACGATCGACGGCAGACGCCGGAAGACAGTTTCCCACGAGCCACCCGTTACTGAGGATTGCCGTCATGATTCGTCAGACTCGACACTTTCTTTCGCATTTGCTTCCGACTCAGAAGAAACTTGAGCTGAAGGCCAGGTACTCGGGCGCCAAGAAGTGGCTGGTTCACAAGTTTCGCAGCTACGACGGCGAGAAGCTGAAAAACGCGCTCATCCGATGGGGAGTCCGCGACACGGATACCCTGATGGTGCACGCCAATTTCAACCCCGACAGCGGCTTCCAGGGATCGCCCGGCGACCTCGTTGATGCCATGGTAGAGCTGGTGGGAACGAACGGAAATCTCGTGATGGTCTCGATCCCTTTTCGAGGCACCTCGTACGATCACCTCAAGAAGAACAAACCGTTCCGGGTCAATAAGACCATCTCCATGATGGGACTGGCAACAGAGGCGTTTCGCCGAAAGAAGGGTGTCTTGCGGAGTCTGCATCCGACGCACCCTGTATTGGCCTACGGGCGCGACAGCCAATGGCTCGTCGCGGATCACGAGAAGTGCCTTTATCCATGCGGACCTGGTTCGCCCTTTGAGAAGGTGCGGCAGGCACAGGGAAAACTCTTGTTCTTCGATGTATCATTCGGCGCGATCACCTTCTTCCACTATGTGGAGGACCTGTTGAAAGAACAACTCCCGTTCAATATTTACGCCGACGACGTCTTCGAGATCACCGTCTATGATCAGCAGGAGTCGCCCCACCTGGTCCGCACGTTTGCCTTTAATCCACAACTCGTCAGAAACGCGCCGATGCTGGAGACCGAAATGACGACACAACACCTCATCAAGAAGGGAAAGGTAGGCAACTCCTCCTTCCTGCTGGTCGAAACGGAAGATGTCGTGGCGTGTCACACCGCCATGGTCAGCGCAGGACACTACCCCTACATCCTTTGATATGGTCAACCCGTTCTTCTTCGAAGGGAAGTGACACAGGGGCGGATGGATACAACGACGATTGATCATAACCAATGGGAGGAACAATGGATTTGCATAAGAGTATCGAGGACTTCTTGCTCACGGAAATCTGCCCGGAACTCGGAATCGAAATCACCGAGATTCCCGCCGACCATCCACTGATCGACTCCGGCATCCTGGACTCCCTGGGAATCCTGAAGCTGCTGTCCCATTTGGACGAGGAACTGAACCTGGACATTTCCGGCAGTGATATCAAGCAGGACTATTTTGTCACCATCAGCAGTATCTGCGGCTGGATCGACAAACAAGCGAAGCATGCCTGAGGCGTCCGCGTCGGTCCTACAGGACCTCCAGGCCTGGACGAGCCGTATGATCCGCTCGCCGCACCGCGTTCTGACCATGCGCGGATCCGTTTTTCGGTCATTTCTTACAACTCAATGAGGGACGGCGTTTGCATCATGGAGAACACACTACACCAACTGTTCGCCAGTACTCTGGACGTCTCCACCGCGCTGGTGAACGAGCAGACGCGGAGAGAAGACATTCCCAGCTGGGATTCACTGCGTCACTTGATCCTGGTAGCTGCCTGCGAGGAGGAGTTCGGTATTTCCATCGAACCCGAAGAAATCGCGGAAATGTACACCGACTATCGGCGTTTCCGGGACATCGTATTGAGTAAGAAGATGGCCACGTTGGAATCAAGGAGTACACATGGCTAGATCCGTTTTCCGCCAACTCAAGATTACAGGCATCGCCGGCGCCGTTCCGAGTCAGCGGCAGGATAATCTCCTGGGCCACGAGTTCTGTCCCGCTGACGAACGCCAGAAGATTGTCGCTCTGACGGGAATTCGGGAATACCGGAAAGCTGCGCCGAACCTGTGCACGTCCGATCTCTGCGCAGCGGCTGCCTCGTCACTCATCTCAGGGCTGCGGATCGATCCGCGGAGCATTGACGGGATTATCTTTGCATCCATGACGGGGGATTTTCGGGCGCCTTCCACGGCCTGCCTGCTCCAGGACAGGCTGGGTTGCTCCACGTCGACCGTGGCGTTCGATATCAACATGGGCTGTTCCGGTTTCGTGGTCGGGCTGTTCGCAGCCTGCTCGCTGTTGCAGGGTGCCGGGCTCAAACGCATCCTGCTGCTGGCCGGCGATACCCAGTCGAAACTCTGCCATGAACAAGACAAGACCGTCGTCTTCTTGATGGGAGACGCCGGTACAGCGACGCTCCTGGAATTTGATGAACAAAGTGAAGATGTGGGAATCGAGCTGATCACGGACGGCAGCCGCTTCCGAGCTCTGTATGTTCCCGCTGGCGGTTGCCGCAACCCTTCCACCGATTACACCCGGACCGTGCGCGAACGGTCTGACGGCGGAGTGCGCAGCGACGAACACCTGTATATGGACGGCATGGAGATCTTCCGCTTCTCAGCCACGGACGTAGTGGAGAGCCTCAAACACTATATGAAAGTGCGGGAGCTTACCCCAGAGAAGGTCGACTTCCTGGTGCTGCATCAGGCCAACAAATTTATGACCGACAAAATCGCACGCAAAGCGGGGTTTCCCAAGGAGAAGGTTCCGTACAGCCTGGAGGTCTATGGCAATACGGGAGCAGCTTCCATCCCACTGACCATTAACCACCACTATGGCAACATGATTCCGACGGACAGGAACCGGCTCCTCCTTTCAGGCTTCGGAGTGGGCTTGTCGTGGGGCTTTGTAGATATCACGTTGGACCACGTCTACTGTCCGCCCATCGTCGAATGTTGACGGACCATCGTCGCCGGAACCGAAATCGCCGGAACTCAGCAGGCGGTTCCTTCCTGAACACGGGCCCATGAATCTGATGAAATCGACACTGCCGCACATGAGTTACGCCGATTGTCTGCAACAGCTGAGAATGCTGGAGGCGAATCGGTCCGCTGCTGAAGCCCGGCCGCTGCGGGTGGCCATCCTGCGCAGTTATACGGCGGAGATGCTCGAACCGGTGCTGAAACTCCGACTGATGCTGGCAGGATTCAGTCCGGTCTTCTTCTGGGGCCAGTACAACCAGTATGTCCAAGAGATCCTTGATCCGGGCAGCCCGCTGTATGCGTTCCAGCCAGACCTCGTTCTGGTCCTGGTCCGGATTGACGAGTTGATGCCCGATTTCGTCCACGAGTATGGCACCAAGTCCGCAGCGCAATGGGAGGCAATCGGCAAGGCACGCGTCGGCCAATGGGGGGATCTGGCCGCGTTGATTCAACAACGGCTGCACGCGCAGATCCTCGTTCAGAATCTCGCTTTGCCGGACTCGAATTACTTCGGTGTCTATGACGCGCAGACGGGGGCAGGGCAGACCCTCGTCGTTCATGCGATCAATCGCGCACTGGCCGAAGTGTTCGAGCGTCACCCTGGGGCATATGTCTGGGATTTTCTTCGATTCATTTACCGTCAAGGTAGCGACACCGTCTACGATCCCAAGATGTGGTACCTTTCGAAGAATCCCTTTCGGGCCTCCATCTATCCCGCAATGGGGCACGACCTGATGCGTTATGTTTTGAGTATGTTGGGAAAGGTCCGCAAGTGTGTGGTGGTCGATCTGGACAACACGCTTTGGGGCGGCGTGGCTGGTGAAGATGGAATCACCGGCATCGCCTTAGGCCACGACTATCCGGGAAATTGCTACCGCGATCTGCAGAGGGAACTTTTGAAGCTTTACCACCGCGGAATCCTCCTGGCAATCAACAGCAAGAACAACGAAGCCGATGCCCTGCAGATTATCGACCGTCATCCGGACATGATTCTGCGCCGCGAACATTTCGCAGGCATGAGAATCAACTGGGCAGACAAAGCATCGAATCTGCAGGCGCTGGCTCGAGAACTCAACATCGGCGTGGACAGCATGGTCTTCCTCGACGACAATCCGCGCGAATGTGAACTTGTGCGACAGGTCTGCCCCGAATGTGAAGTGATCTGTCTGCCGGACCAGGTCTATCAGATTCCACAAGTACTGAAAGACGTAACGGGACTTGAGAACATCCGGATGACGGACGAAGACCGGCAAAAGGGGACCATGTATCAGTCGCAGGCAGCTCGCCGCGACTTCCAGGAGTCCTTTGAGACTGTGGAGGATTTCTTACGAGGCCTACAGCTCAGGGTAACGATTGAGGAAGCGACCGATTTTTCCATTCCGCGTATCGCTCAGCTGACTCAGAAGACCAATCAGCTGAATCTGGCAACCCGCCGGTATACGGAGGCCAACATACACAACCTGAGTCGCAATCGTAGCAGCGCCGTCTTTTCCGTCTCTGCCCGCGACCGTTTTGGTGACAGCGGGATCATCGGAGTCATCATACTGCGGATGCAGGAGCACGAATGCCATATCGACACATTTCTGCTGAGTTGCCGGGTCATCGGCCGGAACATTGAGCAGCCGATGTTCGCCTTCATTTTCGAATTCGTCCGGCAAAGAGGCATATCCGCTTTGTTTGCGGAGTACATTCCCACCCCAAAAAACACACCCTCGGCAGATCTCCTCCCACGCTTCCACTTCGAACAAATCACAGCCACCCAGTTCCTCGCCAACTTGAGCCTGGTCGACGTCCCGTTTCCATCATACATCGCAGTTGACACTCCGCTCTCGGAACCCAACGAGATTGTGGAAACAGGGTCCCGGGACAGTGCAGGCTCCTAAGGCATACGCGACAGGAACGCTGACGAACTCCTTGTCCACCGCACACAACCATGTTTGAACACACCCGAGCCGATCGCCTGCAGACCCGCGCGCTGAACTTGCCCGAGTTCTTGCGGACGGCAACATCTCGGCCGCGCGATAGTCGAGACGAACAGGCCGCCAGGAATCACAGTCTGTTGATCGACTGGATTACGGCACTGAGAATTCGCGAATGGGTCAAGAACGTATTCGTGTTTCTTCCCTTTCTCTTCGGCCCTCGCTATGGCTTCAACATCTACCTGCTCCTCTCCGTCACCGGAGTGTTTCTGTTCGGATTGTTGTCCAGTGCAGTCTATCTCCTGAACGACATCGTTGATATTCGTTCCGACCGCCTTCACCCTGAAAAACGCTTCAGGCCGATCGCTGCCGGCAGGATCAGCGCTACGGCGGCCGCCGTCGTTTCGGCGATCCTCTTTCTGGCTTCGATCAGTGCAGCGTGGTTGCTCAATCAACAGTTCTTCCTGGCCTTGTGCGTTTATGCTGCCAACAACCTCGTGTATTCGTTCTATCTCAAGAAGAAGACCGTTGTCGACGTCATGTCGATTGCGGTGGGGTTCGTACTCCGCTGTTATGCCGGAGCGTTTATCATCGATATCGACGTGACCAAGTGGCTGCTCGTCTGCATTCTCTCCTTGTCTCTCCTCCTGGGATTCGGCAAACGGCGTCTGGAAATTGGAAGACTCCGCACAGACGCTGCCGACATCCGCAAGGTACATGAGTCTTATACAGTCGACAAGTTGAACTCGCTGCTCAACACTTCCGGCGCAGTGACGATCGTCACATACATGCTCTACACATTAGCTCCCGAGACGAAAGCCATCCATGGCACTGACAGGCTGCTCTTTACGACTCCCTTCGTCATCTACTGCGTGTATCGCTACATGTTGAAGGTACAGGAATCCCGGGAGGGCGACCTGGTCCGGTTGATGTTTCGAGATCGAGGGTTCGTGGTCGCCGGTTTCCTGTGGATGATCGTGTTTGTCTGGATCGTTCACTGATCGCGCCACGCCATCGAAATGGTCCTGCGCGCTTCTGCAACACCTGGGGGAATGACGAATGACGAAAGACCCAATGACGAATGTAATGTCGAATGTCGAACCGATTGGCCCGTTAGTTCGAAGCGATTAGCTCTTGGCCTGACATCATGATTCTTCGAACACGCAAGGGGTGCTGAAGCTACGTTCCGTTATCTCCTTTCGATCCAGTACTTCGTAAGCGGCAATAAGTCAGCATATGGCAACAGCGGTATTTGACCTGGACGGCACCATCACTCGAGGTGATACCCTGTTGCCGTTCCTACTTTACTGTGCTGGTGAATTGGGAGCATGCCGTCGTCGGCTCGCAGCGCTGCCCTGGCATGTCCTGATGCACAAAGCCGGACGGATGACCAACGGACAACTCAAAGAGCGATTCCTGCAGGCAGTGCTATCGGGCGTGTCGAGTTCCGATCTGAGGACGGCGACGGGTCCGTATCTGGCAAGGCTCTTCGCCGGCGGCATGAACAAGGCAATGGTAGCTCAACTCGCGCAACACATCGCCCGGCGAGATCGAGTCATCCTGGCGACGGCCAGTCCAGACATCTACGTCTCCTCGATCGCTGCGAAGCTGGGAATACCGGAGGTAGTCTGCACCCAGTGCGAGCTGCGCGATGACCGGATTACCGGGAGGATTATTGGCGAGAATTGTCATGGATCGGAAAAGCTGCGGCGGCTCACGATGATTCTGTCGGACTCCGAGTGGAGTAACTCAGTCATCTACACCGACCACCATTCCGATCTGCCCATTCTCCAGCGGGCACGACAGGGCGTCCTGGTCAATCCCACCCGCAAGGCCCGGCGCCTTGCTAAACAATGGAACTTCACCATCCAGATCGTGTAATCATACCCCATCACCACCTGTCCGTAGCGATACAAGCACGGACATGACCCATCTGCTCATGATTTCATCCAACCTGAGTCGACCATCGACGGCAGCCCGCGCGGGCCTGGCCGGCAACACCCTGATGCCCCCTCGTCGTATCGGTGTACGACAAGGGCAAATCGCCGCGCTCGTCATGATCTGTATCGTGGGAGCCGGATTGCGTTTGTATTGTTTTCACGGTTTCGCCGGTTTCGATGACGCAGAATACTCCCACATCGCTTATCAGATGGCACAGAGTGAATTTCATCTTTCAGCGTATGAAGGTCCTCCGGTCTTTCCGGTGCGCATAGGTACGCTTGTGCCCACCGCGATGCTTTACCGGGGGCTCGGTGTGGGCCCGTGGAGTCTGATCCTCGTGCCATTTCTCTTGTCCATTCTCAGCATTGTCGTCTGCTACGTGGCAGCTCGCTACTTTTTCGGAGGATTCGCGGGTCTCGTGGCCGCGGGCCTGTGGGCAATCCTGCCGCTAGATGTCGATAACGCAACTCGCCTGCTGCCCGACCTGCCATCTGCCTTCTTTGGTGCAGCAAGCGTACTGATCTTCCTCCTGTGCACAAAAGCGCCGCTCGACCGGTGGCTACTGCCGGTCGGCGGTGGAGTATTGGGCGGGGTCGCTTATGGATTATCCTGGCTCAACAAGGAAACCGTGGTCTATCTCGCACCGTTTATCAGTCTCCTGATGCTGTGGCTACTCTATACCTCCAAGGCATACTACAAGGTAGTACTAGGTGCGGCGACCGGCTTCCTGGCGGTGTTTGTTGGCGAGTTGCTCATCTACGGGAGCGTCACGGGCGATCTGCTTTATCGCTTTCACGCCGTGGAAGAGAACTACGAACAGATTAAGAACAGCTTCTTCACGGAGGGGAGCAGTTTTGGGTGGGCGGCGGGGACCAGTTATGCCACCGCTCTGCTCAAGAGGCTCTTGATCACCGGTCCTGAGACCATTTTCTGGAATAAGGAATTTCTGTACCTGCCCGTGTTCGGGATGATCGGTACCGCATACGCAGTCTTCTGGAAGAGACGCGAGTTCTTGCTCCCGTGCGTGTGGCTCTTGACGCTCTGCGTCATGTTCAACTTTTCATCGAGTTCCATGTCGCACTACCTGCCTCTGGCACTTTTCAACAGATACCTGTATCCCCTTTGCTTCCCTGCCGTGCTCGTAACTGCCGGTCTGCTGAGTGCACTATTAACCGGCTCTCACACACCCAGAACTGGCCTGGACCGTGAGCGCCGATTCTGGGGACTCGCGTTAACTCTCGCCCTGATATTTCTCGCCGGTTACCACACGTTTCGGGCCGTCCGGGACGTCGCCACACAGAGAGCATGGATGGCCGATACTCACGCGGCTGCTCAACTCCTGAAACCGGGCGACCTTGTATTGACTGACCCGATCAGCCAGCGCGGCCTGGAGTTCTACTGGGGATATGACTCCAGGTCCTCCATCAAGGACTTCGAAGGTTTGACGGCCCAGCAGATTCCTTCCCAGAGCTATGTTCTTACGAACGAGCGGTACCTTGGCTGGTTAAACGACAATGCCGGCATGTGGCTCAGTGACATCTCTGGATACCGGGCGCCGCAGTGTTCTGACTCTGCCCCTGCCAACTGGAAATTGGTTTGGGGCAACGAGAACGCCACGTTGTACTTTGTGGAATGATCGAATGAACGACGTACACACGCCCGATATCACCGGCCGGCGTATCAGAAAATTCGCCAAGGCCGGGCTCGGCTACATGACCTATTCACTCGGACTACATCGTCCCTTGCTGGGCAATCGGGCTGTCATTGTGACGTTTCACCGTGTGACCGATTCGGTTCGCGGCAACTCCATCAACTGTCCTGTCGCTGTGTTCACCGACTTGTGTCGGTTTTTCCAAGCTCATTTCTCCGTACTCCCCTTGTCGGAGCTACTAGCCAGAATACGTCGGCGGGAATCGGTCAAGGATTGCCTGGTCATCACGTTTGACGATGGGTACAAGGACAACCTGGAAATCGCCGCTCCGATTCTGCTCAGCTTCGCACTACCCGCCACATTCTTCGTGACGACGAACTTTATCGGCACCGATACGGTGCCGTTTTGGGACGCCGCGGACGGTGTCGCCAGCCAGTGGATGACGTGGCAGGATGTCAGAGCGTTGTTGGGGATGGGATTTGACATTGGCGGGCACACAATGAATCACCCGAACCTCGGCAGTACCAATCCCCGGGAGGCCGCCGTTGAGATCCTTGGCTGCCGCCGCCGACTCGTGGAAGAACTGAACCAGCCCGTACCACACTTCGCCTATCCCTTTGGCGAACCGGAGAATATTACGCACGAGGCGCGACAACTGGTGAGTGACGCCGGTTTCGAATGCTGCTTGTCGTGCTACGGCGGAACTGTGACATCTCAGGACGATGCCTACTCCCTACGTCGCCTCCCCATTAACGCCTGGATCATCGCATCGTACCAATTCGGATACGAATTGATTCAGAGGACGCGACACGAAACCCGCTCACCGCGCCGCGCCGCGGCCAATGACGAATGACGAATGACGAAATACCCAATGACGAAAGAAGACCCAGGAATACCGCGTCGAGTTGGAAGCGCGCTTCGTCACACATCTACTGGCTGGTTCATTCATCAATGAAATAGACGTGAGCCACGCTCACACAAGAAGGGCTTTCGGCTGGAGAAGAGTCTACAACGATCGCTCACGCCATTTGTTCTGGCCTTTCATGTCCCCACATTCAGCCCGACCACTTTTTTTCTTCCTTTCTTTGGAGCATGTCACGATGAATACGACTTCGTACCTTGACTTGATTGGTGTGGCAAAGCTTCCTCCCCGCACGGTGCCGTTCGATCCAGGTTACGACGCTGGAACGGTGAGGGAGCACTTGCGGCAGAGCGCCCATCTGATGGCTGGCTTGAAGATTTCCATGGCGTGTTGGCAGGTGGCCGACGAGTCCATCACGCGCGAGAAGATTGACGCGTGCAAGCAGTATGGCGTGAAGACCAGTGCCGGCGGCGGGCCGCTCGAAGTCGCCGCGTACTTCGACGTGGTTCGAGACTACCTGCGACTCTGCGCCGATATCGGGCTGGACCGCATCGAGGCGGGCGAGGGCTTCATCCGCAACGGTCTGAATCCGCACGACATTGTCGCCATGGCCGCCGACCTCGGACTCGAAGTGCAATATGAACTCGGCGAGAAGCATGGCGGAGCATTTACCAAAGAAGCGGTCGACATGCTTCTGCGCGAGGGCCACGAGTGGCTGGAGGCTGGTGCCAAGCAACTGGTCATCGAGGCACGCGAAAGCGCACAGGGCGTCGGGCTCTTCGACGAGACCGGCGAGTTCAACGAATCACTCGCCAGACGTTTCATGGAGAGTTTCGGGGAGGAGCTGGCGGTATACGAAGCGCCGATCAAGAGCAGTCAGTTCGCGCTGCTCGACTTCTTCGGGCCACGTGCCTACCTGGGGAATATCCGGTTGGAGGAATTGTTGCGAGTTGAGATCTATCGTCGCGGCCTGCACTCGGACGCCTTTCGGCGTGACAATCTGCGACCCTCGGGCCCCCAACACGTTGAACTGCGGGAAGGTGTGCGATAGCCATGGCGACTGTG
This sequence comes from Pirellulaceae bacterium, assembly GCA_041752115.1. Taxonomy (GTDB): domain Bacteria; phylum Planctomycetota; class Planctomycetia; order Pirellulales; family Pirellulaceae; genus JAJRVM01. The sequence goes on from JBGSHS010000215.1 coordinate 46,916, forward strand.
ATCATCGACTCACTCCCTTCGTCGGCCGAGAAGTACATTCAGGACTGGACCATCGTCGTGGTGGACGTGATTCGTTTCACAACCACGGCACTGACTGCATTGGCCATCAACCGCACAGTCTATCCGGCCAGGTCTGCCGATGAAGCGTTTTCCATTGCCTCCCAGCTGAAGGACCCGCTTCTGGCGGGCGAGCTGGGCGGAAACGTGCCCTACGGATTCGATCTGTCGAACAGCCCCGTGCAGATCATGGCGCTGCGTCAAGTACCCTGCGGTTTCTTTACCTCGCCCCATCGTCCCCTCGTACTGGTCTCCTCCTCGGGATCCCAGTTATTGATGAATTCGCTCGAAGCACAAGATGTCTATCTTGGCTGCCTGCGCAATATCAGCGCGCTGACGGCGCATCTTGCCACGCAGCACGACAAGATCGCGATTCTCGGCGCCGGTACGCGCGGCAAGTTTCGCCGCGAAGACCAGCTTTGTTGTGCCTGGCTCGCGGACCGACTGGCCGAAAAGGGATTCGACTGTGCCAATGACGCCACGCGAGAGATGATCAAGCGATGGCGAGGCGAGAGTACGGAAATCATTCGCCAGGGGAGCAGCGCCGACTACCTCCGACGCACCGGGCAAGTTCATGATCTCGAATTTGTGCTTCACTACCAGGACGATCTGGCGGTGGTACCCAGGATGAACGAGTACGGTGCCGTGGCCAATATCGCCGACCGCATAGGAGTTCTTCATGAGAATTGCTGATGTCCATACACCGGTCGTATTGTTGCACTGCGGACTCGGTGCGCTCGCGATCATGCGCACGCTCGGCTATCTGGGAGTGAAGGTTGTCGGTGTCGACAACACTCCAGACGCTCCCGCGCTGCGATCCAGGTACTGCCACGGTTCACACATTTTCCCGTACGATCGCGAGCCTTCCGCGAAATTTGCCGACTTTCTGCTGTCATTACGCGATGAGTTCTCGACTCAGCCGATTCTCATCGCCACTTCCGACGAGACGGCTATCGCTGTCGCTCAACAGCACGACGTGCTCGCGCAGGCCTACAAGATAGCACAAAACCCCGGCGACATCGTGCCCACCCTGGCCGATAAGATGTCGATGTTCAGTCTGGCGGAGGAGCACAATGTTCCTGCGCCGAAGACTGAACTGCTCGCATCGTGGCGTGATGCAGAAAGATGTGCGAAAGGGGTCAACTACCCCGTCATGCTCAAGGGGGTCATGGGCAACCGGCTCTATGAGCGGACCGGCAAGAAGATGGTGGTCGTCCACAATTCGGCTGAGTTCCTCGAGCAGTTTCGAGAACTGCACGACCCGGACATGCCGAATCTGATGGCTCAGGAGTTGATTCCCGGCGACGACGACCAGGTGTACATCTTCAACGGGTACTTTGACGCGCAATCCAATTGCCTGGCAGCCTTTACCGGCCGAAAGATCCGCCAGTTTCCGATCCATGTCGGGTGCGCGTCGCTGGGGGAGTGCTGCTGGGTGGAAGAAGTCGCGCAGCTCACGATCGAGTTCATGCAGAAGATCGGCTATCACGGCATCCTCGATATTGGCTACAAGAAGGATCCGCGCGATCAGAAGTACAAAGTGCTTGACATCAATCCTCGAGTGGGGCAGGCCTTTCGCATCTTTGTATCCAAGAACAACCTGGATGTTGTCCGGGCCTTGTACCTGGACCTGACCAGGCAGGAATTCCCGGCTGCCTCACCGCCGAGGGAGGGTCGGCGTTGGATGATCGAGGACTGGGACCTCACTTCGACATTGCACTATTTCCAGGAACACTCCCTCTCTTTCTCGGAATGGCTGTGGTCGTTTCGACGTCTGGAAGAGGGAGCGTGGTTCGCACTGCGGGACCCGGTTCCTTTCCTCCTCATGCTGGGTCGACTTGCCGTGAAGAGTGTGCGTTGGCTGGGGAAGCGGGCGGTTGGGACCGCGCCGCAGCCATCTCAGCCGGCTGCAGAACATTAGCGGCGAGTGCGTTCTTTTCTGGAGCCGATTGGAGACGAACAACCATATGCCCTCAGTACTCCTCGTATCTTTTCACTTTCATCCCAGCCCGGAAGTTGGCGCTCGGCGACCAACACAAACTGCGTTGCACCTCAAGCGGATCGGATACGACGTTACCGTCTTGCGAGCATGGGACAGAAGATGGGGCGAGGTGCAAGTTTCCGACGACCTGCAGGGAATGAACGTCATCACGGTGACGATTCCGAGGACGCTATTCACGTTCTTGTTCAAGCTCAAGGACTATTTTTCCCGCCGAGGCTCCACATCGGATCCTGTCGAGGACAGTCTGTCACAGCCACTCGGCGAAACGAACACATTCCGCAAGGGATGGTCGCCGTTGCGGTGGGCCCGCCGACAATTCGTGGCATGTGACGCGCTCTTTCAAGGACACAAGCGGTGGCTGCTCTACAGCGTCCTGAAGCTTTGGCTCTTCACGCGACGGAAGAAAGTCGATCTGATAGTCACTTCGGGTCCACCCATCGTCTGTCATATAGCTGGTAGACTGGCTTCCTATTTCAGTGCGGCTCCGCTGATTCTCGATTACCGAGATCCGTGGTTCCTGCACGGCGACGAAGAACTGACGTCCGTGATGCTCAATCATCCTTTCGCGCAATATGAGAACAGCCTGGCGAGAAAATGTGCTCAAGGCAGTGATGCGATAATTGCTGCATCGCCCGGCATCAAGCGCCACATTGTCGAGAGGCTCGGCGCATCGCCCGAGCGTGTTCATGTCGTCAGGAATGGCTTCGACGGTGAGCCGGGAACCGCCGCCCCCATTCCGGCAGGAACCCTGACGATGCTCTTCGCCGGTTCGCTTTGCTGGAACCGGAATCCGTTCCCGTTTCTCGAGGCCTTGCATGGCATGCTCGAACAACAACGGATCCAGCGGGACAAGGTGCGCGTTCGTTTTGCCGGTAACTGCGACCACTGGAAACAGGTTCCTCTTCGCCCCTGGCTGGCGAAGCATCACCTGGAGGACGTCGTCGAGATAATGCCGTTCGTGGACAGCGGCACGCTGACACAACTGGTGGCCGAGAGCAATGTGCTGATCAACTTCGCCCAAGGCCAACGTCGTCAGATCCCGGCCAAGTCGTACGACTACATCGCGGCGGGGCGCGACGTACTGGTCATTACGGAAGATGACAGCGACGTGGCAAATCTGTTTCGCGAGGCACAACTCGGGACAATCGTCCAACCCGGTGACTCGCACGGCTTCGCTGAGGCCATCGACGCCCTGTACACAAAACATGTTCACGGTGGTGCTTGTCGGGAAACGACGAGCATCGATATCGAACGATACAGTCGCGCAGTACAGGTTGCCGCCTATTCTGCCATCGTTGCAGAAGTACTGGATCAAGAACAATGTGAACAACTGCCCGTGCAATTGGTGGACTGAAAATGAAAACACGAATCCGATATATGGGTGCCACAAGCCGACCGGGTTTCCGGAACTACCCGCTGCAAATGTGGGACTTGATGGTGGGAGCGAGGAGAAAGGCCTTCGATTCCGCGCGACATCTCGAAGCGACCATGGCCTGGCTGACCCGCGCACAGGACGCGGGGAACGATGACGGAGTAGCGCGAATGTACCATATTCGCGACGGATGGGGAGCCTCCTATCCCGAAACGACAGGATACATCATCCCGACTTTTCTGGCTTACGGCTCGCACACCGGCAACAAGGAGTTCGCCGAACGAGCTCTGCGCATGGCCTGCTGGGAATCCGAGGTGCAGATGCCAGGAGGTGCAGTTCAGGGTGGAGTGATCGGTGACCCGCTCTCGCCAGCCATCTTCAACACGGGCCAGGTCCTGTTTGGCTGGTGTGCAGCCTACCGCCACTCGCACGACGAACGGTTCCTCGAGTCGGCGGTCCGTGCGGCAGACTACCTGGTTACGGAAGCGGACGAAGACGGTGCCTGGCGCAAGAATCTGAGTGCCTTTACGACGGCACCGATCGACACGTACGCATACAACGTCAGGACGGCCTGGGCACTCCTCCTCGCTCATCAGGTCGCAGGGCGAGAAGCGTACCGGAGCGTCGCACTCCAGAACGTCGACTTCGTGCTGCGGTTGGCAGCAGACAACGGCTGGATAGCAAAGAATTGTCTGGCCAGACCCGAACAGCCGCTCCTGCACACGATTGCCTATGCCTATCAGGGATTGCTTGAATGCTCCGTGTTAGAGCGTTTGGATGACCCGCTGGACGTCGTTCTGCGTGGCAACTCTGCTCTGCTGAACTGCTTCGAACGTTTCGGACAACTCCACGGACGCTATGCCAGCTGTTGGAGCCCCACGGTGAGCTGGCGATGTCTGACCGGCGAAGCACAGACGTCCATCGTGTGGCAGAGGATCGGTGCCATCACCGGAGATCAGAAGTGGCATGTCGCAGCCCGCCGGCTCAATGAACAGCTGAAGCGAACGCAGATTCTCGACGGTCCGCCCGGCAGACGGGGAGGCGTCAAGGGATCCTATCCCATCACAGCTCCGTACGGGCGACTGGAGTTCTTGAACTGGGCAGCCAAGTTTTTTGCGGACGCCTTGATGCTGGAACTGGGCGTGGACCGTGCCGGGTTGAGCGGATAATGGATAAACCTTACATGAGCGGCGTGGAAGAAACACCGAACTTCAAGAGGAAGATCGTAAGTTCTCTGCTGTGGCAAGGAACGTCGAATTTCACTGGTCAGGCCATTTCCTGGCTGTGCACCATACTTGTTATCCGCTTCTTGTCCCCAGAGGACTATGGCCTGATGGCCATGGCCAACCTGTTCTTCGCTCTGCTGCTTACTCTGAGCGAAGCGGGGATGGGGGGCGCGCTCATTCAGGCCACGGAGTTGACTCATGCCGATGTGCGACGCGTGCAAGGCCTGGTATTGATTACGCACCTGGCGTCGTTCGCAATGGTCTTCTTCGGTGCCCCGCTGGCAGCAGAGCTCTTTCGGGAGCCGAGGCTTATCTTGATGCTGAAGGTCGGGAGCTTTGCGTTTCTGCTTTCGGCCCTGTACGTTACTCCCGAAGCACTGCTGCGACGGGACTTGGATTATCGAATCAAGGCGCGCGTCGACATTGCTGCGACCGTTTCCTCCGCCGTACTGTCGCTTGTTCTGGCCGCCCTGGGGTGTGGCGTGTGGTCTCTGGTCGGTGCCGTCTTCGCCTTGCACCTGGTCAAAGCTGTCGGCTTCAACACAGCGCGACCGTCCCTGACACTGCCCGCTTTCTCGTTCTGGCAGTCGTGGCGACTGGTGCGATTCGGAGCGGTCATGACATTCGATCGGCTGGTGCACTTTCTGAGCACCAAGGCAGATGTGGCGATCCTGGGGCGAGTCTGGGGCAAGGAGATCCTGGGGCTCTACAGCGTGGCGCTGAATCTCGCTTCGATCCCCATGGAAAAGGCGATGCCTATCATCACCACCGTGTCCTTCTCGGCATTCTCGCGCATCCAGCATGATCGGGAACGATTGCGAAAGAACCTGCTGAGATCCGTGCGTCTCACGAGTGTGGTGGCGTTTCCGATCTTCTGGGGAGCGGCCGTTGTCGCGCCAAGCCTGATCCCACTCGTCCTGGGTCCGCAGTGGACTACGATCGTCGTGCCGTTTCAGTTATTGGCGATCACACTTCCCCTCCGCACGATCAGCGTGCTGATCTCACCTCCGCTCTTTGCGATTGGCAAACCTGAAGTCAATCTCGTGAACAAGTGCATTACGCTCGCGTGCATGTTCGTCGCGTTCCTCGTCGGCGTGCAATACGGCCTGATTGGAATGTGCCTCGCCTGGGTGATTGCCTTCCCCATCGTCTTCGCCGTGACCACGTGGTGGGCCCTGAGATACCTCGGCATACCGATCGCTCAGTTTGCTGCCCAGATGCTGACAGCCACCGTGGGTGTTCTGGCCATGGTGGCGGTGCTCGCGGTCGTCATCTGGGCAATGCCGGCAGGCTTGCCCGAGGTAGTCGCTCCACTGGTTCTCGTAAGTTGCGGAATCGTCATCTACACGGCGGTTCTTTGGTGTTTTGATCGGGAATTCTACTCGCAGTACACCGCAGCGATTTTCCGGTTTCGTCGCCCGTCCGCAGACGGGGCACGCTGACACTTTCGACAGTATTGAGTATTTGCAGTTCACGTATCACACGGATATTCCGCAGCCCACTCGCCGGCAACGCTCACGATGAAGTCCCGCCGGAGGCGGTTCCACACTGAGCTCGCACACTCTTGACGACAACACAGGTCCCACCACACACTTCCACTCGCTGCAGAGGTCGCACATGATTCGGGTCGCTCACTATGTCAGTACAAGTGGATTGTATGGTGCGGAGCGTTGGGTGCTGGGATTGCTCAGGCATATGCGCGGCATCGAAACTTGTTTGGTCTTCACCTCGGACTCCGACGAGTCGCTGTACCGCGAATCGCAGAACATGGGTCTGACGGCTCGCTGGCTGAAAGTCAAGGGCCACTATTCCCTGCTCGACCTGATTGCCAAGGTAAGAGAGAGCCTCGCGCGAGACCAGATCGACATTCTCCACACGCACGGCTACAAGTCAGACATTATCGGCTATTTTGCGGCCAGGAAGAACAGTACGAAGATTGTCAGCACTCCGCATGGCTGGAGTAAGAACGAAGGATTGAAAGTCGCATTCTGGGAAAAGCTGAACCGGATGATGCTTTCCCGATTTGACAAAGTCCTGCCGCTCTCTCGTGAACTGCTGCATTCGCTATCGCATGTCAACCCGAATAAGCTACAGCTGATCCAGAATTTCGTCGACCTGCAGGACCTGCCGCAGCCTCGTGCGGGTGATATTCAGCTCGTAACGTACATCGGTCAACTGATCGAGCGAAAGCGAGTGCAAGATCTGATCTCGGCGCTCCAGTTCGTGCCCAATAGGGGCATCAAGCTGCAGATCATTGGCGACGGTCCCTCGCGCAAGTCGCTCGAGGAACTGGTAAGCCAACTCCGCTTGACTGACCGGGTCGACTTCATGGGTTACCGACGCGACCGGCTCGAACTGTTGAACCGTTCGCAAATTGTTGTCCTGCCGTCGATTCTCGAAGGTATTCCTCGTGTCCTCATGGAAGCGATGGGCATGCAGAAAACGGTCGTGGGAACAGACATCATGGGGATCCATGACCTGGTAACGAACATGAAAACCGGCATCCTGGTCCCCACACACAGTCCGGAGAAGATTGCCGAGGCAATCGAGTTCCTGGTCGATCATCCGGCGGAATGTGCGCAGTTTGCAGCCAACGGGCATGCTCATATCAAATCCGAGTTCTCGGCAGAGGCCGGTGCGCGAGCGTATGAAGCACTGTACAAGGAGGTCATGGAGGAGAAGGCCATGGAGGAATCGCCCAGCACGATGTCCCCTGCACCGACATACCGCCGACGCACGGCTCGCGAAGCGGAATCGGTCTCTCGCATTCGCTGACACCCATGCCGCCTGCACGGCATTTCACGGACCAGTGCTGGCGGTCGATGCGCTGCCGACGGTTGCGTAATTGAACCGAATCGCGGAGATCGTTTTGGTCGCGGTTATGAGATTTGTTAATCAGATAGGACTGTTAATCAGATAGGACAATGTCCTTTGGCCGTCCATGTTCTTTACCGCGGTTGTACTCAAGTGCCTCAGACACGAGTCGTTGCGCTCGCCATGGTAACACCGCTTGTCGCGCTGGAGTCCTTCTTCCTCCCTTCTCCCCGGGGCATCCCGGGGGAGAGGGGGTAAAGACGTGAGCCACTCTCACAGAATCGGCTCTCTTACGGAACAGCTGCCGCAATGATCACCCGGGCCAGTCTCCCGAGCCTTTCAATATCCCGCCCATCCACCCGCCCACCGTCTGGCGACGGTAGCTACTCCGTCTGGTGACGGTAGCTACGAACAAGGCATTTGTTATTCCCGCACCTTCTATTCTGAGGTTACCGCAATGCGTTTAGCGCTCCTCCTGATCGTAGCCGTATCGGTAGTTCCGCGTGACTATCATGTCGGCGCCACGTCTTGCAACGACAACCTCAGAATGCTGAGCCGCCGCATTCAATGTCCTGACAGTGCCGTCACCAATGCGGGCATTCGTTTCGCAATGATGACGCGGTTCGCCGCCCGTCCGGCCCACGTTGCTGTTCCGCGCGAGCCGATCGCGGACTCTCCCGGACCCGGCACGGTTGCAGTGGCCATGCAGCGTTCGCGGCGGAACCTCAAGACGCCGGACGCTACCGACACACCCAACAAGGCAGTGACTGACGTACCGATCCCGGAACTTGCGCTCTGGGAGTCGCAGATGCAGCGGTTTGGAAAGCTTCACCGCCAGCGACTGCTGGACGGCACCTACAAGGTCGACGAGACCTATTACGACGCCCAACGAGTCTACCAACAGATCGCCTCCTACACGGACGATCGCAGCTGGCTGAAGGCGGCCGATCGCGCCCAAGAGATCTATCTCGCGGAATCGGTCATTCGTAGCAATGCCAAGATCCCGGCCTACTGGGTGTTCACCCACGGATTAACTGAGAACTTTCTCCGCACGGGAGATGCTCAGGCCAAGCAATGGGCCATTGCGCTCGCACGCAATGCAGCCTATGCGCCCGATGTAACTCCCCTGGCATGGACCAAAGGGGCCGACAGGAGTCGGGAAGTCGCCTACATCCTCATGAGTTACATCAATGCCGAGCGGTTAGGGGAACCTCGTAGCAAGCGGCTCAGTCCGTTGTTGGAACAGGCTTTGGGACACCTGGACCAGCAGTTCGTCGACGAAACGTACCGCGACGTCAAACCCTTCATGTTCTCTCTGACTGCCGAGGCATTGATCTTCTATTGGGATCATGTCGGGAAAGATCCACGGATTGTCGAGAAGTTGAAGGCAGGCGCTGACTGGATCTGGGACAACGCCTGGCTGCCGGACGCCGCAGCGTTTTATTACGAGGCCAAGAACTCCGCCAAAGCGGCTCCCGATCTGAACTTGTTGATCGCCCCGGTCTACGCTTGGCTTTACCTGCAGACGGGAGACATCACCTACCGCGATCGCGGCGATGCGATCTTCGCGGGCGGCGTGAGAAAAGCATACCTGGAAGGCTCCAAGCAATTCAATCAGAACTATCGCTGGAGCTTCGACTATCTCAAGTGGCGGAATGCCGTGCCCAATACGCCATGACCAACGAGGACCGTTTGACAAGGCCCCCAAGCCCGAAGCGGACTTCGTCCGGACGCCTTTTTCGGGGATCTATTTTTGGCTCTTCGGGAGAATTTGTGGGTAAGAAAGCCTGCCTGGATGGTCGGCGGATCTCGCAAGAGCCCCTCAGGAATCTGAACAACAAAGCCTCATGTTGAGGGAAGTCATTTGAGTTGGCCCGGCTTCATCATCCTGTCATC
>JBGSHS010000216.1:0-19144 GCA_041752115.1 Pirellulaceae bacterium
GATGACAGGATGATGAAGCCGGGCCAACTCAAATGACTTCCCTCAACATGAGGCTTTGTTGTTCAGATTCCTGAGGGGCTCTTGCGAGATCCGCCGACCACCCAGGCAGGCTTTCTTACCCACAAATTCTCCCGAAGAGCCGTAAAAGATGACTCCCAGCGAATAGATGTCGCTCCGCGCGTCGGCCGCGGCGCCTTCGCCGCGGGCCAGTTCGGGTGACATATAGGCGGGAGTGCCCAACAGGTGACCGTTGTTGGCGATCGTCACGCCGCTTGACGTGTTCTTGGCCACGCCGAAATCGGTAACGTAGGGCCGGCCGAAGCGGTCCATCAGAATGTTCTTGGGTTTGAGGTCGCGATGGACAATCCCCGCTTCGTGAGCCGCCTGCAGGGCCTCCGCCAGGACATAAACAATCTCCGCCGCTTCGCGCGGCGGCACCGGCTGGCCATCGAGCCATTCACTGAGATCCCGACCGTCCACATAATCGGTGACCAGAAAGAACAAATCCCCTTGACGCCCGACTTCGTGCACGCCGACGATCGCGGGATGCTTGATATGTGCCGCAGCGCGCGCCTCGTGCAGGAGCAGGTCCAGCTGCTCGTGAGGGACCCCGCGGGCAATCTTCAGCGCGACGATCCGATCCAGCTGCGTGTCACGCGCTTTCCAGACGGTACCGAAACTCCCCTGACCGAGTCGTTCGAGGATCTCAAAGTGACTGATCATCTCTGCATCACCGTTGAGAGCCACTTCGGCCGCCAACGTGAAACGCTCTCCGCACTCCGGGCAAACCAGCTCCTCGAACTTCGTGGCTGGTAATTCGAAACGATTGCGACATTGCGGGCACCGGATCGACAGCGCCTGCCGCTCTGGCACCTCCGGCTGCATCGGATCGGGTGGAGTGTCTGTGAAGCCGACTTCCGCGGCGACCAAGTCGAGCTCCGCGCGCTGTGCCGGCTCGATCGCGAGGGGCAAGCCGAGCGTCGGCGAGTCGTCTGGTTCAGCGTTGAAGAGAGCTCCCGCCTGGTTGATACGTTCCATCGCTTTCCGACAGCTCTCACACTGTTCCAGATGCATGCCGATCGCCGATGTGGCGAGCGATGTCAGATGGCCGCTGAGACAGCGGCGCAGTTCATCGTGAGTCGGGCACCGTCGCATGGCCGTCTATCTCATCCTGCACTCGATGCCCCCAAGGCGGCCTTCACAACCGAGCCGCGCTGAGCAGCATCCCCCTTCTCCTGGCGACGCCCGGGGGGGGCCTTTCGTACGGGTCGACACAACTGGCGTGATCTGCCAAAGACCATATCTACATTGGCGGAGTGTTGAATTCAAGGTGCCCGGATCAGGAGTGCCGCATGCCGGACGGGTGATCGAGCCAATAGCTGGCGAAAACCGAGTCCGAGCCACCTATTGGTGTGCGAATGTGAATCAACATCATCGGATGTCCTTCGGTCATTCAACAGGTTACTGGAGACATGAACGGCCCGATAACCGATCACACGACCTCTCGCCTCAGATGGCGCTCATCTCCCCGCAAGGGAGAATCGAGTGACGCTGCGAGCGACTTCCAAGACTTGTTCCTCGCGAGGCGACGAATCGCGATCAACCCGGCTGTAAACTTGTTCGCCAAAGAAAAGAGTTACTGGCACCTGGTTTCCCGCCGGTGGACCCCTGTACTCCCAGCCGATCAGCAGCCGCCCCGGACATTTCCTGGTGCCATGCCATCTCACGGTCAAAGGGCACAGTGTTTCCACCGCAAATGACACACCGCGGTGAATACCTCCGGGGCGACACATCGGCTCACTCTATCGGTCATTTCTTCCAGACAATGTGAAGTCCAGGAGGGAACCAGCGGAAATTGCCTTGTCACCTGCTTCGATCACCTTGTCGATAGATGACGAAGCCCTTTGTCGTTGGCATATACTCTGTGAGGCGATTTCTCTGATCTATCAGCGCTACTTGTGCGTCCCATGCACGCACAGGTAGCCGCTGCGTACGATGCGATCCACTAGCGCGAGCAGGGCGCCACGGTCGAGTTGTGGAGACGTAGTCGGTTCGATAGCAAGACCGGACGAAGTACGCGCTATGCTCGAGTCTTGCAGCAACTCATCTTGCTCGAACTCGAGACGCTCGATGATGTCCAGCAGGGAGCGACGGCCGTCCGCCCAGTACAGGATGCGGTGGAAGAGTAGATCGAGTCGGTTGTGGTACATGAGTTCTCGATAACTGCGCTCGTCGTCAGAACCATCGGTTGGTAGCGCCCAAGCCTTGGGACTCGCCAAGGTCGTACGTTCCAGCACGAGGCGTGCAGCTGTCCGCGACACGTCAAGCGACCGTTGGCCGGCCGCCGTCTGGGGAAACGTTGATTGCCATTGTCGGCACCAATCGCTGATGGCTTGACGTTGTTCGTCCTGAAGTACATGCAACTGGCCAGCTGGCAATCCGAACCGTTCCACCGAGGCCAGCGACAGCTCGGCTTGCTCGATAAGCCAGCGCTGCGTGCGGGCCTCATCAAAAGGCCAGGTTCCGTCTGCCAGACGTCGCTGTGTCAGTTCCCACCGCTGGCGGTTCGCTCGCGCTACGAGCTGGGCCAGCCAACGGGCAGCTTCTCCATGACACGCAGCCAGGAAGTACAAGTGGGTCGCGCTCACCAGACCGACCCACTCCATCATCTTCGCGCTAAGCGTTGGTAAGCGATCGGCCGAACTGTGGTAGTTGCGCGACGGATACTGGATCAGGCATGGAAGAGGAATGTCCAGATTTGGGTCCGAGGAGATCGTGTCATTGATGACCTCCGCGCGATCTGCGACTGCTTTCCAGCGAATGCTCGGTGGGAGGATCTCGCTGCACAGGTGCGCCAGGAGAGGGCCAGTGCAGGAGGGATTTGCGGCTGGTGGCATGAACAAGTGGAGGACGGAGGCGCCTTGCTGCTGATCCACACCCACCTCGTCGATATTCAGCCCTCCCAACAGATCGGGGATACGGTCACGGTGCTTGTGCAGCCAGGCGCACAGGCCGTATCCTTCCCAGTTGAAAAGGAAGCGGATCGTACGGCGTGGTCGCGGCAGCACGCCCTGCATGATGGCGGCGTTGAGACTGCGCGCCAGCTCGAGTCCCACTCCTGCGCCCGACGCATTGTCGTTCGCTCCGGGTTCATAGAGATGGGATACAAACAGAATTTCCTGGTGCAGTTCCTCTGACCCGGGAATGACTGCGGTGACCGAGTGAAAGACGCCGTCATAGCTGCGGGTGGCGATCTGCGCTCGTACACGCACCGGACCCTGCCGCAACAGACTGCTGATCAAATCGCCCTGTCGAGGAGTGATCATGAATCCCCAGTACTGACCGGCGCCCGACCGCAAGGCGCTGTTCTCCCAGCGAACGTCATCGGGCAGGTCGGACGGATCACGCACGCCTGGCAACGTTCCGACAAAGTCGGAGAGGATGCCTCGTATTCCCTTGCGGCGCAGCTGAGCAAATACGTCGTTAATGCGATGGTGCGTGAAGGGAATCTTGCCCGTCAGGTCGCTGTCGTCTTGGCCGTCCCATTCGATCACTTCAGCTTCTATGTCGCATGAGCCGGAGTACATGACCAGGGACTCCGGCAGCACCGACCAGTCGCACAGCAGCGTCCGGTAGGGCGCGGTGAGCCAGAGGCGTGCGGCCGTCACGTCCCACGCCTTCATCGACTTCCAGCCGAACCACGTCGTGGCCCCGTCCGCCGGGAAACTCTCGACCGACACGTCACACAGTCCCGCCGCGCGAAGTTCCTCGCCACAGCGCTCGGCGGACAAAGCGAAGTTGGGAAAAGTGAAATACCGCTCGAGACGATTCTGTTGTGCGGCCTGACGCAGTGCCGCCTCACCACTGAATCGGCCAACAAGTCGAGAGTAGACGTCGCGCCACATGTTTCGATCCGGTTACCCCCTGTGGCAAGAAAGTTCATCGGTCGCGTCGCATTTCGCTCCGCGAAAGCCGACACATCGAGCTGAGCCGCTCTGCCGATGAAGCACATGATCCGCACTTTGGCAGCGGAATGGTACATTGTGCGCGATTGACCATTGCGCGAAGCTGATACGACAGCAAGTATACCACCTGCTTTCAGACGAAGAAAACCATGGCCACTCGCCATCCGTTCAGACCTGCGCTCCCCGCCCTCATCGGTCGCGAGCCAATGTGGCAGTCCGGGGTGAACTTCACCTGGGATCCTCCCTCCGATCCCTTCGGGCCAAGGTTGAATGGTGGGCACGAATAGTCCTATCGACACAACAACGGGGAGCTGGCTGCGGCGCACGGAGACTGACCGCTCGCGAACTGAGAAGACACCCACCAGGTGTATGTGTGCCCCGGTTCGAGCGATGTGCTGTAGGAAGTCGTGGTCAGGTTTCCCTTTTCGTCCACCGTCTTCCCTGTGGCAGTGTCTTGAATTCGGATCGAGTACGAGGGGGGAGAAAAACCGGACGGTGCGCTCCAAGTGAAAGTCACGGCTCCGTCTGAGCCGCAGGTAGCGGCAAGATTCGAAGGAGCAACGGGAGTCCCGACGGTAAAGACGTTGCTGGCGGTGAACAGAATGTCATCCAGCTGCCATCCACCCGGGCTGGCAGGGTCATAGAAACACTTCGGGAACAACGCGAATTGAATCTGATACTCGCCGGGCGGCAACTTCTGCGCATAGGCGCCGGACAGGCCGTGCGTGCTCTTCCAGGCATACGAACCCGACAGGGGAACGTGTTTGGCGAACGGATCCGTCTTCGGCTCGCCGGTGATCTTGCCCTCCTCGTCAATGAATGCTCCGGAAACGACCGCCGGGCTGAGGGCGATTCCCAGGATGCGATCGGGGAACTTGTTTGCGCGACCCTGTTGGCCCTCGGGCACGTACGTCGTCTGCCACGAGATGTTCAGTGTGCCACCTGGTTCGAGCGTCGAAGGGGTCACCGAAGTGGCAACGTCGTAGGGTATGGTTCGATAGGCATACCCGAGCAGCTCCTCCTCACGATAGGCGGCGCCTTCACAGTTGGTGAAGTCGGTGACGAAGTACCCTTCACGCGGCGTGCCTTTGGGAATCACCAACCGCAACGCGACTCGCCCTGGACCCGGTTTCGTGTAGATGTAGCCGACGATTGTGTGCGACGTCATGTCCGGGTGAGAATCGCGGCGTGAAAGCGCCGAGCCTTGGCCGGAGTTGATGTCGCACCGATAAAGAGGCGCTGTGTCGCTTGTTCCTGCGTCCTTCAGGATGAGCCATGAATTCTCAGTTTGGTATTCGGCCGGCATCGTCTCGCCTTCCACATGCATACGACGACCACGCACGAGTTGTTCCGCGGACACGCGATGCAGGAGCCGTGTGATTTTCAGCGTGGCAGGAGCGGGCGACTCCGTTTCAGAGGTGGGAGTCACGGTGCTCGCCCCCGACTCCTCTGAGGCAGTTCCGGCATGCAAGCCGCTCACCACAAGGGATGTCTGTAGCAATGCCAGAGCAAGGGAGACCGCCGTAAGCTCAGACATCGTTCGTTGAATCATGTTCGTTTCTCTCTTCGGACGGGCGTTTGTGGCAGGAGCGTCGTTCGTCGCGATTCAGCGAGCCCAGGGACAATCATGCCAAATCCTCCCGGCATTGCGGCCATCTACTGCGTCTTGCTTTCCGGGGCGAGTTTTCCGGCCATCTCTTCCGCGAGCGCTCGAAAACGGTCCGCTTCCGCGGCGTCTGGATCAGCGGTGATGAATTCCTGACACACCTTGACCGCTTCTGCAGCAGTACCGACTGACGTCACCGCCGCCAAAACCGTCATGACGCCGCAGACAGCGTGCTTCATATGAGTACTTTGATGGAAGAACGAGGTTAAGTTGAATGAACAAGTCGCCAAAACAAGATAGTAAGCCACGCGGCAGAATACGAATGTAGTTGTTCGCGAGGGGGCGGGCAAGTGATTTCCTTGAAGGCCGGTTCGAACTCGAGGTGTCGTCCGCTGTCCATCCGTTCTCGCCTGCCGAGGTGGCGCTGGAGCTCAACCAGGCCCAGCAGACAGTTCACCGCTGCACAAGGAAGCAGTCTACCCTACAATAAAGTCGCCCATGAAGTGTCGAACGTTGCCATGAGGAATGCAGTATGTACCGACGATGCGTATGCCTGGCGACAGTGGTGTGCTTATTTGCAGCGGCTCCGCTGCGCGGTGAGTCTCCGTCGCTCACGGTTCCGGGGGTCGTCATCGACCACATTCCCGCAGCTACAGGCGTTTACATTGGTTCTCCCAGCATTGCGGTCCTGCCGGATGGGCGCTATGTGGCGTCCCACGATCATTTCGGGCCTCGGTCCACGGAGCACGAACAGGCGCTGACCGCCATCTTTCGATCGCAGGATCAAGGCCAGAGCTGGGTACGCGTCTCGGAAGTCCATGGTGCGTTCTGGTCGAGCCTGTTCGTGCATCGCGACGCTCTGTATCTGCCCGGTCCCGATCGGCATTACGGCAATATTCTCATTCGCCGATCCACCGATGGCGGAGAGCACTGGACTGCGCCCACCGACTCCAGCAATGGCTTGCTTCGCGACAACGGCGAGTATCATTGCGCTCCCATGCCGGTCATCGAACATGCGGGACGACTCTGGCGCGCGTTCGAGTGGCGCAGTCCGCCGGCTGCTTGGGGCGTCAACTACCGTGCCGGCATGCTGTCTGCGCCCGTGGATGCCGACTTGCTTGACGCAGCCAGTTGGACGTCGAGCAATTTCTTGCCAAGTGACCGGTCCTGGAACAACCGCGATATGGGTGCCTGGCTCGAAGGTAACGCTTTGGTCGCTCCCGACGGCGAAGTGGTTGATGTTCTGCGGGTGCAGACGAACTCACCCGACGAGAGGGCCGCGATTGTCCGGATCAGCGCCGACGGTAGAGAGGCTTGGTTCGATCCGAGTAATGGGTTTGTGGCGTTCCCCGGCGGCGCCAAGAAGTTCGCGATCCGCTTCGATCCGGCAAGCGGACAATACTGGTCGCTGGCGAGTATCGTTCACGAGCGACATCGGGCCGAGAACCCGGGAAGCATCCGCAACACGTTGGCACTGACCTGTTCGCCCGACCTGGTGCATTGGACCGTGCAGTGCCTGGTGCTGTACCATCCGGACACGCGCACGCACGGTTTTCAGTACGTGGATTGGCTGTTTGAAGGGGACGATATCATTGCGGTCTGCCGCACGGCCTACGATGACGGCGAAGGGGGTGCGCACAATTTTCACGATGCGAACTATTTGACCTTCCATCGCATCGAGAGTTTTCGCACCAAGACGATGGCCGATTCGGTGCCGCTGACAACACAGTGAAAGCGATTCACTCTCTCGCGCACCCCGCTCTCCCATTTCATGCAGCGCGTTTTCAGTTCTCTTTCTAATCACATTGCGTGCTGAGAGAGGTGCGACTGCATCCTGAATCACGATTCTGCGGCGCGCCGCTTCTCATGGCGAAGCACGGAAGCCTCTTGACGAAAGAAGGCCAAGGGTCGCACCGGAAGCAATATTCTCCAAGTTTTCATGGCAGGTTGGTTCGACATTCGTGCTTCGTCATTGCCTTCGTCATTAGGTATTTCGTCATTCGTCATTTCCTGTGCGATCGTTGAGCGGGCACGGACGCAAAAAAAAGGCGGCACACCGCGTGATAGATCACAGCCGTGTGCCGCCTGGATTGGTAGTCGAGCGAGTCGCTCGACTCTTGGCCTGGGAGCCTGTCGGCCAGACTCCCAGGAGTCAGCTCCGGTGGAGTAAGCACAACCGCCCTCCTCTTGAGTATGAACTGCGCTAATCAACAGCAAGGAATCGATCTAGTAGCGTCACCTCCTTTCCTTACCAAGCGGCGACAATCACTTCGTTTACGATCTTTGTTACGCCAGCCAGATGCGCGACGGCTTCCTGTGCGAGCTGTTTATGATAGAAGCTCGACAGCTGACCTTGGAGGCGAAGTACGCCTTGATCAAAATCGCACGAGAGTGTCCACAGAGCGGGGTGAGGACTCTGCCGGAACCGCTCCCGCGCTGACTTGATCACGTCACAAGTAGGATTGCACAACGAATGTTCCATCTCTACGCTCGTCTTTGGGGTTGCCCTTGATTCGCCCTTCCCCTTCAGCAGCTTCCATGCCAAGTGCGAGTGACTGGTGAACTGAGTTGCGGGAACAGTGTCCCAACTCCAAGGGAAATCAAGGCTTAGGCAGCCACGCAGCACGAATTTCCGACGCGTTGCGATGGAACCCGGGTGGCGATTCAGGCACCGTGTGCTCAAAGAGCTGGCAGCGACTTGCGACTGATGCGCGCAGTGCGCCGGGTGGATTGGGGCCTCCGCCTCTTCGTGACTCGAATGCCTAGGAAATGGTCGCAACGGGATGGTATTTCGGATCGTTGAGTCTGGAGGATGCGCAACGAACGGGCCGGCGCGCATCTGGGCCGGCACGTGCTTGCTCCAGGCAGGTCTTGCATCTCGTACTCGATCCAAAGAACATGAAATGTCACCCGAACGCATCTGCACTTGCCCGCTTGGCGAACGAGGCGGTTGCGCTGAAGGCCATTCTGAAGGCCATTCTGAAGGCTATTGTGGAGTAAGTCAGTGAGCAATTTCCTGCAGGGAACGATCGCAAGAGAGACTGGGCAACTGATCCCGCTGGCGCTGGCCGCTTTGGTGGCTTCACTGCTCGCCGCCGGCGGCAATGCAGAGGCGGAGGACGTTGTTCCCTCCTCGGGAATACGCTGGAACGACGTGCGCGCGGGAAATCCTCTGGTGCCGGGCTACTTCGCCGATCCCTGCATTCGAAAGTTTGGCGACACGTACTACCTGTACGCGACGCCGGACGGTTGGGGCGTTGGCGCCGGTCCGTTCGTCATCTGGACCAGCGAGGACTTTGTACATTGGACCGCTCATCCGTCGAACTGGCCGAGCACCAACGAGAAGTGGGCCCCATCAGTGGTTGGCCACAACGGTACCTACACCATGTACTCGCAGGTGCCCTGCAAGATCTATGTGGCCACCGCCGCCACGCCGCTTGGGCCCTGGACCAATCCTCTCCCAGGTGGCGCAGCGCTCATTCCGGACCAGACGCCACCGGGCACGATCACGCTGGACGGCGAGGCATTCATCGACGACGACGGCCAAGCGTATCTCTACTACGGCACCTGGTGGCGTCCGACGGTCGTGAAGCTGAATCCGGACATGATCAGCACGTTGCCCGGCAGCGCTGTTCAATACTTCGGTGACAAGACTCCGTACGGCACGGTCAAGAACTGTATGGAGGCACCGTACATGTTCAAACGTAACGGCGTTTACTACTACATGTACTCCAACGGCTCCTGCCATGACGAGACCTACGCAGTCGAGTACAGCACCGGCCCCTCGCCGCTGGGGCCGTGGACCTACGGCGCCCACAACCCGATCCTCTCAACGAGTGTCGATGGTACCGTGCACGGTCCTGGGCACCACTCGATCCTCGAGGACGATGACAAGGTCTACATCGTCTATCACCGCCATGACAACCCCCATTCTCCCGGCGGCGTGCACCGGCAGATCGCCGCCGACAAATTGGTGTTCAACCCCGACGGCTCAATTGCCAAGGTCGTCCCCACTCACAGCGGAATTGGTTACCTGGCACCCTCTACGAAACGTGACACCAACCTTGCTGTGGGCCGATCTGCTAAAGCCTCCTCGGATGCCGGACCCGACTGGCGAGCCGACAACGCCGCGGACGAAAACAACTCCACGCTCTGGAAGGCCGCCGACTACACCTATCCTCAATGGCTGATCGTCGACATCGGCTCCACCAAGTCCTTCCAGCGCTGCGAAATCGATTTCCAATTCCCGCAGGTCGCTTATCGCTATGTCATCGAGTATTCCGACGACGGCACATCATGGAGTCGGTTTGCCGACCGTCGCGAGAACATTGCCATGGGCGGGCCGATGCTTGATGCCGTGGACGTGCCGGTGCATGGACGCTACGTGCGCATCACGATTCTGGGCGACGATATGCCACAGCGTCCGAATCCGGAAGTCGGTGTCTGGAACCTCAAGGTGTACGACGGTGTTGACCGACCTGACCCCACGCCGGTCGTGAGCGCCGGGGAAGATCAGGGTGGCACCATGGCGTTTCCAGCCCTGCGTTTGTCCGGCAGTCTGCTGTATGCCACAGGGCCGGTAACATACGCTTGGAGCAAGCTGGACGGCCCAGGCACGGTTAGCTTCTCCGATGCAGGTCGGCTCGATCCGCACGTTACGTTTTCGGTCGCCGGCAAGTACGTGCTGCAGCTGGTGGCCAGTGACGGGGCTCGCACTGGCAGCGACACCGTGACCTGTACTCTCGGTCCGGCCGGAGACACACTCGTCGCTTATCCGATGGATGAACCGGGCGGTGTGTATCTCACGGATATCTCCGGGAATCATCAGGACGGCATCCTGGTGAAAGACCCGGTCCGCGGCACCGGTGCCGTGAACAACTGCCTGAGTTTCGACGGGACCGGCAGCTTTGTCCATGTACCGCCGCTTCCCGCCTGTGCGGCCTGGACTCTCTCGGCGTGGGTGAAGCCAGATACGCTGGTCGACCACGGTTCCATCTTCAGTACCAATGGTGCGGCCGAAGGCGCCTGGGACGTATCGGTGCGCGGCGATGGCCGCCTCCACGTTATGATGGCTGGCAGCAGCCCGTCGGATACTGTATCGGAGTTCGCTTTTACTCCTGACACGATTGGCACGTGGACTTATATTGCCCTGGTGTACTCGGCCGATGTGAGACGCATTGATTTTTATGTCAACGGCGTGCTCGACTCGGCTCGGCCCCTCGAGACCGCAGGGGAGACGATCGCGACGACCGGCGCGCGGATTGGCGGCTGGGACGGCGGTGGGCGCGCGTTTGTCGGCAAGATCGACGAACTGATCCTATTCAACCGAGCATTGACTGCAGTCGAGGTGTCACAACTCCGAGGAACAGTGAGCTTCCCGGGCGTGCGGGATGCGCTGAATCTGGCCGACGGCGAGTCGGTCACGCTCAAGGCGGTTCCGGTCACGTACGCGCCGGTTGATAATCGACTCGCGCGTGCGACGAGCGCGTTCTACGTCCAGGATCCCGACGGACGCCGCGGGCTGCGCGTGGAGAATGGTGCCGTCGGCCAGGATGCGGCGGTGGCCGATGGCGGCGTGACGCTCTCGGGGATCATGCGCACCCGGGCGACTAGCGGCGAACGGTATCTGGAATGCACGAGTCTGCCGGAGCTTGATTCGGCACCCCGAGTGATGCCACGGCCCATAACCCTGTCGACAGCAGACGCTGACGAACTGAAGGGGACGCTGGTCACACTGTCAGACGCGACGATCGTCTCGATCGCTCGGGACAAGAAGTCCATGGTGATCGCGGACAGCACTGCCCAGATCGAGGTGGTTTGCGAATACGGGGCGATCGACGAAAACTTGGCGGCTGGCAATCGCGCCGCGGTCAGCGGTATCTTGGTTCATACCGCGCAGTCCGGCCCCATCGTCCTTCTCAAGTCATGCTGGCGTACAGACCCGCCGGTGGACATGATGACGTACAAGCTGCAGGCATATTTCCCCTTCGATGAATCGGCCGGCACAACTGCGTCGGACGCGTCCGGCCGACAGCGGGCTATTGCGCTGTTCCATCCGGCGTGGGGGCCAGGCCAGGTTGGCAACTCCCTCAAATTGGACGGAAAGGCGACGGGCGGAACGATCCCCGACCTGGGTCTGTTTCCGTGCGTCACGATCGCCGGCTGGATGGACCTCGCCACGCTCAGCGACTGGCAGGCGGTGGTGCACTGTGACGGCTGGGACTTGAACGATCTCCACCTTTCGTTCCGAGGTGGTGGATTGTTCTTCTCGGTTCACGGCAATGAGCCAGTCGATGTCGGTTCTCCACCGGTCTTTACCACTGCGAATCTCCGCACGTGGCAGTGGATTGCAGTCGTGTACGACAGTGGTGCCAAAACGGTTGTGTTCTACGCCAACGGTAAGCCGATCGGTACCGCTCGCTACACTACGGCAGTAGCGGCCAATCTGGCACAGGGCATTCATCTTGGCTGTTGGAACGGGGGCGACCGTTTCTTCGGCGGTGGGATGGACGAACTCCGCTTCTATGGCCGTGCCCTCGACGGTGCGGAAATCGATGCGCTGTATCGCAGTTCCAGCGGCCCTGTCGGGGTGAAGGTCGATCGGAGAGTCGAGTGA
The DNA here is from genome assembly GCA_041752115.1 of Pirellulaceae bacterium. GTDB lineage: Bacteria > Planctomycetota > Planctomycetia > Pirellulales > Pirellulaceae > JAJRVM01. Next base: position 12,188 of record JBGSHS010000216.1, read on the forward strand.
CCGGGAGGGGAATATTGGCTGGCGCAGTATTCTTCGGTTCGGCCGTCTCGGTGACCGGCGCCGCCAGCGGTTCGCGCCGAGTCAGTTGCCGGATGATCGGCGTTTTCTGTCAGGTTGCTTGTTATGCTGAGAGGACGCGGCCAGGACCATTGGTCGGACTTGAAGCAACTGCCGTACATGGTGTCAGATCACCGACGGGTTCCACCGATCACCGAGCCAGTCTGGAGCAAGAGGCTAGTGGTGCACACCCAGCGAATTCGGCGAAAACACCAAGCCAGCAGGCGGCGGACAGTATTTCTGAAAGCGCAGATCACCACCAAGCATCGGAAGACAGCTATGGGACAACACGCTCGTTACGAAATCATGCGCTCGGTCGCCACACTGCTGGTGACGCTGTTAGTCCTGCCAGCGGTAGCCCAAGACCCCGGCCAGCTTCCCCAGCCGGACGGCGAGCCGGCTGATCGGACGAAGCCGCTCAAAGTGTTCATTCTGGCCGGGCAATCCAATATGGAAGGGCACGCAGAGGTGCGCACCTTCGACTACATGGCCAGGGACCCCAAGACTGCTCCAATTCTCCAGGAGATGCGCAGTGCCGATGGCACGCCGCGAGTCTGCGAGCACGCATGGATCTCGTATCTCACGGGGGACGGCGATGTATACCAGGGTAGATTGACGGTCGGCTATGGAGCGCAGGGTGGAGAAACGAAGATCGGACCGGAGTTCACCTATGGCCTGTACATGCAGAAACTGCTCGATGAACCGATCCTGATCATCAAGACTGCTTGGGGTGGCAAGAGCCTCAACACGGATTTCCGACCGCCAGGCGCCGGACCGTACGAAATGAACCGGCAGCAGCTGGACGAGTACACGAAGCGGGGGGTGGATCTTGAGCAATGGAAGGCCGACAAGGCCGAGGCGACAGGCCGCTACTATCGCCTCATGATCGATCACGTGAAGAAAGTCCTGAAGGATATTCGGAAAGTCTGCCCTGATTACGACGCGAACCAGGGTTTCGAACTCTCTGGCTTTGTCTGGTTCCAAGGCTGGAATGACATGTGCGATGGCGACACGTATCCCGATCGCGATAAGCCGGGCGGCTACGATCTGTACAGTACACTGCTTGCGCAGTTCATCCGTGATGTGCGTAAGGATCTTGGAGCGTCTCAGATGCCGTTCGTCATCGGCGTGATGGGTGTAGGCGGACTGAACGAAGAACTCGACCTCTTCCGGCAAGCCATGGCGGCCCCGGCCGCCCTGCCGGAATTCCAGGGCAACGTCGCGGCCGTCCAGACGGCACCGTTCTGGGACGATGCTCTGGTGACTGCCAGCGCCAAAAGAGACGAATACAATCGGATTCTAAATACAGCATACGAGCTGAATGACGATGGCAGGCTGGACAGAAAGGCGACGAAGTTCCCCGGTTGGCAACCGATCGGTACGCCCGAGCCCGAAGAGCGGACATGGCGGTATGTCTCCTGGGATGTTCAGCGAGAAAGAGACGAGCTGGACAAGAGCGAGACGAAACGCTTTCGTGAGGTGGCTCTGCCCGCTGGAATGGAGAAGTGGTACATGCCTGACTTTGACGACAGCGCATGGAGTCGCGGCCAGGCCCCGATTGGTACCGGCCCCTGGCGGCATCGGCGTACCAGCGTGAAGAACGATTCCGATTGGGGCGATGGTGAATTCCTGCTGATGCGCACGAGTTTTCAACTGAATGCGATCGACTGTGAATCGTATCGGCTCAGCATCCTGGCACGGCAAGGCTTCGACGTCTACCTGAACGGACACAAGATCCACACGTACATCTGGTGGAAGGACGAGCCTTACTATCGGGCCATCCTACTGACCGAAGACGAGACCAAGTACTTGAAGAAGGGCGTCAACGTGTTGGCGGCGTACGCTAACGTTCACTACGACAGCCAGACGGCTGAGCCCTACGCAGCGATCGACCTGTTCATCGAAGGGATCACGCCGGAAGGCAATCAACAGCTCTCGCAAGCGTTGGAACGTGTGTTTTCGGCTGAGGACCAAGCTATTGCGGATGGCGCCTCGAACGCCGCCTACCATTATATGGGCAGCGCCAAGATCATGGCCCAGATCGGGAGGGCCTTTGCCGATGCGACGGCTGAGCTGTTAGTGAAGTGAGCTGCGCAGCTACCGTGACGGAGTGTCGAACATCAAGACAGGTCAGAGTGCTCATCATGATCGTTAGGCCCACATTCGTCGCGTTCCTCGCCGCCGCAATGTGGCTCTCACTTCTTGCCTCCCCGTCACCGGCGGCCGACGCGCTGGCTGCTGTCGGACAACCCGCGATTTCCGCGGTTTCCGAGCTCCTCAAAATGCTCGCCAAGGGGCCCTCCACAAACGACCCGCGGGGCATGGAGCAACGCTACCTGTGCTTCGCGCTGTGCGACCCGCGAGAGGGCCTGATCGGTCGGTCACTCTCGGGTGTCGATCGTCGGCTCCTTGCAGAAGCCGTTTGTGCCGGCCTGCAGAACAACGATGATCATCGACACTGTTCGCAGCTCTATCCACTGCTGGACGGTATGTCGGAGAAAATTGCCCGCAGCCCTTAGCTTCGGGCGGCGTTTCGTCAGAGTATCGTGTACATACTGGACAAGCACTGGAAGAACAACCAGCGCGGGTTCATGTCGTTTGGCCTGGTACAGCTGGGGCAGGCGGCCACCAGTCTGGGCGAGGGCGAACTGGCTTACCATTGCCTGAGACACCTGGTGAATCGCTTCTGGTTGAACAATCTGGCCTCGATGCACAACCACCGCTCGCTGCTGAATATGGACGTAAGCGGCGGCATGCCGGCCGTGATCGTCAAAATGCTCGTCGCTTCGGACGTCGGTAAGATTCAGCTCCTGCCTGCCCTGCCCGCAGCCTGGCCGTCCGGCCGGATCGAAGGCGTGCTGTGCCAAGGTGCTGTCGAGATCCAGAGCCTCGCGTGGGATGGGAAGCAAGTCACGGTCAGGTTGAATAGCGTCAGGTCGCAGGACATCATCCTGGAATTACCCTCGGAGATCGTGCAGCTGTCCATCACCGGCGGTGCCGCCAAGGTGAGTCCTGCGGAACGTACGAATCAGCGAGCCATCGCACTCCCCGGTGGTCAGCCGGTAACGATGGTCATCACACTCGATTAGCGGCGTCTTTCGTTCGTGGCGGACGTGAGCCACTCCGAAAAGAACTTCGTCGGCGGTCGGTTCGTCACTCGCAGGCCTTCGGACCACTTGGACATGCGGACATTGTTGAGCCGTACCCGGTCCTGATCAGCGGCACGGACGAGGTGTACCACGTCGGTCACTTCGAGGATACCGGGAATCTGGGGTGTGGGACTGCCGTGGCCCACAAGTTGAACGAAACTCGAGAACATCCCATCGATCGCCACCTCCGCAATGCGCGAGTCCTGAAACGCCGCCAGGAGGCATGCCAGTCCCATCTCATATCCGTGCGAGCACACTCGCACACTCTCATGGCCCTGTTGTTCAATAAGATAGTCCACAACACAGAGCAGATCGTAAGCCCACATGCCCACCAGCGGTCGGCCCATCACGATGGGTGCCTGCCTGAGAATGTGCATGTCGCCCGGCATGCCTGCACCGCGCGGCTCCAGCACAAAGACGCTGGCTTCCTTCGCCATCGCCTGCACCTCGGGCCGGCGCGATTCGGTCTCGAAATCAGACTCGCCCAACCAGACCACCGCACGCGGTCCGGCTCCCATGCGCAACACGGCCACCTGGACGCCCGGGTCGGTCGTCAGCACGAAGCCCCGGTCCGTAGACACCACGTGATGGACATTCACCGGGGGCATATCAAGCAAATCATCGACGCGAGCGGCCAGGTCAGGCGGATTCTCCGGCAGCTTTTCGCGCAGCGCGACCGCTCGGGCTGTCCAGATACTTGTCACCGTTTCGGCTCCTGCCACCGGAATCTTGCCCCCTTCGAACACATGGAGCTCCGTGGCCCGTTCGTCGAATAGCTCATCGTCGAAATCCTCTTCTGCAACGGGGAATCCATCACCCGTCCCTTTCAACCATTGGTCAAGAAAACCGACGGTGGTCTCGCGCATCTTCCGCGTGTAGCTGTGCCCGCCCTTCTCGATGGTATGCAGAAGCTTCGCATCCGCCTCCAGGAAGTGGTAGTATGGTCGTGCGGCATTGACCATCACCTCCGCGGCATAACTCGTCGAGTAGTCTGCATCCACATTCAGCACCAGCATCGCACGTGGCGCGGTCATGGCGATCAGTTCTCCCATACCGCCCATTCTGGAAATGCCAGGCACCCAGTTGTCGCATGAGTAGTAGAAGTTGACTGCGAGCTCCGGCATCGACCACATCGCCACAGCCGGCATGACGACCGCGAATCGCTCGTCCACAACCCCCGCGTAGATCGTCTGAAGTCCACCGCCGGAAGCTCCGGTAACCGCAAGTTTCGAGGCATCGATGTCTGAGCGGCTTTCAAGATAGTCCGCGCCGCGCATGATGTCCCAGGCCATGTGGCCGGCAATAGTGCCACCGGCGACAAAGGGTTCGAACCCCTCGCTGTTCCCGGGTATCCCCCGCTCCCACGCATAGCATGCTTCCAGAGAAAGGACGGCGTAACCTTGCTTGGCCAGTGCAATGCCCCGACGCTGGGGAGCGACGGAGCTCTTGCCACAACTCCAGTGGCCGATGGCGCTGATGACCGCCGGCACGGGACCTTGAGCGTTCTTCGGCAGGTACAGCAGCCCGGGGACGACGTGGTTCGGACGGCTCTCGAATGCCACCTTCTCAATGACGTAGTCGTCCTTCTCAAGGCGACCGATCACTTGCGCGTTCAGCGGTGTGCGCGGCGGCAGGGGATCCAGCCCTAATGTGTGCAGCAGTTCCTGACGCAGTGTCTGGATCCGACGCCGGGCCTCCTCCGGCGAAGTGGCCGCCGGCCTCGGAGCCTCCATCCGTATCAGCTCATGGCGCAACCAGTCGGAGAAACCGATGATGCGCGCGACACGATCATCCAGTTGCGAGCAGCAGAGGGCGATCGCCGCAAAATTGTGGTCGCTGGCCTGGCCCAAGGTAGGTGGTTCGACCCGGATCGACACCTCACCCTTGGGCAGTTCCACATGGCCCAGCCGGACCCATCCCAACTTGTGCACCTTCGCCTGCATGGGCGGAACGAGCAGTTTGCCGTTCACTCTGATGTGGATGTCGGCGTCCGTGAGAGGTGACGTGAAGATGCGCGCGTAGACGGCGTACTGGCCACCTTCAAGAGAGACTACCGTGCTGACGGGTGACCCGTCGGTGATCCAGAAGTTGCCGGCACCCCACGACTGGCCCTCTTTCCACGACTCGATCCCGGACATGTCCGTCGCCGGGATGAGCACCAGCTCAGCCGCAGCCCGAGGCGTTCCCACGAGGGTGGCGATGATGGCCATCACGATAAGACATGACGAAACGACGTTCGTCCTCATCGTCCTGCCGTTGATTGTGAGTGCGAAGGTCGCTTTCAACTCTGATCTCCTGGCAACAAGCTAAGTGGCATCGAATGGCCTCGTCCGACTGACCAGACGCAGATTGACGTGTACACATGGCACAAGTGATGAGGCTGTTGGCAGAGCCTGTAGTACGTAGTGAATTCGAGGCACGGAGACTGACCCGCTCTTGTTACTTGGCATTGTCAGATGCCCTGCAGTCGCGTCAGAGGAGACGTCGACTATGCCCGTTCTTGTGAACCAGTTGTACCGGGTCCCCACATGGTCTGCAAGTTCTTCTGCCTGCAGCCCGGCGACCGCTCACCTGAGCCACTCCACATCATGAGGTTGCAGGTGAAGGAGTGAAGGGCAAAGGTCAAAGTCATGCTAAGCCATATCCACGCGGGGTTGCGTGCTGAGGCGGACACGGCACCGCTGGAGATCGCGTTTTGCGATCAGAACAACCTCGCGCATCTGCTGCGACTCTGACGCGTCTGGAGCTCAGGGTTCTACGTCGGTAAGTTCGGCGAGTACTCGATGCAGGCGGTGAGGAATCGTTTAGCTCACCATCTGCTTCACCCACGAGCGGAGCTCGTGGGGGTCGGGGAGGAAGGGACGAGCGGCGCGCGGTAGCTCACCATCTGCTTCACCCACGAGCGGAGCTCGTGGGGGTCGGGGAGGAAGGGGGCGAGCGGCTCCGGACTAATCGCCGGTGGGTATTACTACCGATCGGCAGCGGCGCGAACGCGACGTGTGCGCGTTACACCACTGGTTCTTACCGTTGGCACACTGTCGGTTCGAGAGAGTCCAACGTCCTTTCAGGTGAGATCTTGAATCGGCCCTCGGAAACACCGCCCGTTACGCCGTCGTTGACCGTTCACCACTCCTTCGCGGCGTCAGGTGTGCTGCACTCGAACAACACTCGATCTTCATCGTTCGTCCAGGTTATGCCTTGTTGACTGGGACCGGGACTGTGCCGCACGCGCGATGTTCCGCAGCATCCCAGCGAAAACGCACTGGTGGAGGGGATAGATTCCGTACCAGTAGAGCAACCCTGAGATACCTACCGGATCGAAGATCGCCGTTTGCCGAATGGTACTGCCTTGCTCGTCGCCGGTCACCTCGAACTCCAGCCAGGCACGGCCGGGCAATTTCATCTCGGCGCACAGACGCAGCCGATGCGGCGGCTCGCAGACCTCGACTCGCCAGAAGTCCAATGCATCCCCTACCTGGAGGTTCTCCGGATCCCGACGGCCTCGACGCACGCCGACGCCACCGCAGAGCAGGTCCAGAAAACCACGCAGCGACCACAGCCAGTTCGCGTAATACCAGCCAGTTCGGCCACCAATGCGGCGGATCGGAGCAAAGGCCTGCTCTGGCGGCACGTCGACAGTGGCTGTCCGCGAGTCGACGAGCCGGGAACCGAAACGCACACCGCCCCAGGCCGGAGGTGGTCCGCTAGACGAAAGCGCATCGGACCAGCGCGTCTCCGCGAACTCGCGGTC
>JBGSHS010000217.1:0-19843 GCA_041752115.1 Pirellulaceae bacterium
GTCCACCAACCACAAGCGACACTCCAAGCATCCTCACACCACGTCCGCCAAATCCAGCAAGCGAGCTCGCAATACAAAACGAACAAAGGCCAAAACAAAAAAACAAGCTTAGTACCATTGAGCGGAGCTCGTGGGGGTCGACGAGGCGCGAGGCGGCGGCGTGGTAGCTGACCATCTGGTTCACCGCACGAGCAGAGCTCGTGGGGGTTGGGGAGGGATGAGGCGGCGGCGGCGTAGCTGACCATCTGGTTCACCTCACGAGCGGAGCTCGTGGGGGTCGGAGAGGGATGAGGAGGCGGCGGTGTAGCTGACCATCTGGTTCACCGCACGAGCGGAGCTCGTGGGGGTCGACGAGGCGCGAGGCGGCGGTGTAGCTGACCATCTGGTTCACCGCACGAGCGGAGCTCGTGGGGGTCGGAGAGGGATGAGGCGGCGGCGGCGTAGCTCACCATCTGCTTCACCGCACGAGCGGAGCTCGTGGGGGTTGGGGCGGCGCGAGGCGGCGGCGTGGTAGCTGACCATCTGGTTCACCGCACGAGCGAAGCTCGTGGGGGGCGAAGCGGCGCGAAGAGGCGGTGTGATATCCGATGTGGCTTCCCAACGCTTGACTTTAGCTGCCGGGTCTGGTGTGATCAACGAATGCCCCGGCGGCTACGCCTTTGCCAGCGACTTCGCATGAGGACCGAACTGATGAGTACCCGCGAATCTCACCCCAGCCTGCACGCCTACAATCGCCGCACGTTTCTGCGGAGTTCGGCTGCCGCGGTCGGAGCGTTCTGCGTGCCGACCGTACTGCCCTCGAGCGTGTTTGGTGCGTTTGCTCCGAGCAACCGGATCAATGTCGGGTTCATCGGTTGCGGCAACCAGAGCACGATCGACCTGCCGGCGTTTCTGGGGCACGACGACTGCCAGGTACTGGCCGTGTGCGATGTGAATACGGCCAGTCACGGCTACCGTTCGCCCGAGCAGTTCCTCGGCCGCAAGGTGCAGCAAGAGAACGTGAACGCTCACTATGCCGCTCAGCGCACGGCCGGCACCTACCAGGGCTGCGATGCGTACGAGGACTTTCGTGAAGTGCTCGATCGCAGCGACATTGATGCGGTCACGTGCGTGGTGCCGGACCATTGGCACGGCCTGATCACCGTCATGGCCGCTCGAGCGGGCAAGGATATCTATTGTGAAAAGCCGTTGTCGCTCACCATCGGGCAAGGCCAGGCGATGGTCAAAGCGGTACGCGAGCACCAACGTGTGCTGCAGACCGGCAGTCATTACCGCTCGAGCCCCGACAATCGCCGAGCGTGCGAGCTGGTGCGGAACGGACGCATTGGCCAGGTCAAGCGAATCCTCACGCAAGTGGCGGAGATCAACGCGGTGGAGCCGGGTCCGGGCTGGAAGGAGATGCCGGTCCCCGACGGATTCAACTACGAAATGTGGCTCGGTCCCGCACCCTGGGCTCCCTATCATGAAGGACGTTGCCTCTACCGGTTCCGATTCAACCTGGACTACTCCGGCGGTCAGGTGACCAATTTCGGAGCTCATTCGAACGATGCCGCACAGTGGGCGTTGGGCATGGACTCGAGCGGACCGGTGGAAGTGGAGGATCTGGGGTCCGAGTGGCCGGCCGCCGGATGCCTGTACAATACCGCCACGAGGACGGCGTTTCGAGCGGTCTATGAGAACGGCGTGGAGCTGATCTGTCAGACCGAAAAGCCGGGGTTTGGCGTACGTTTCGAAGGCACCGACGGTTGGGTTGAATACGGCTACCAGGGACTCAAGACGTCGCCCGAGTCGCTGAAGACGTCGGAGATCGGCCCCAACGAGGTCCATCTGGCGGTGAGCAACCCGCAGCGCACGGTGGAAGCGGGCCAGTATCACATTCCCGACCACGTGCGGAATTTCCTGGACTGCATCAAGTCTCGTCAGGACCCCATTGCGCCGGTCGACGTCGGGCATCGCAGTGCGACTGTCTGCCACCTGGGCAACATCGCTATGCAGCTGCATCGCAAGCTGCGTTGGGATCCCGCCCAAGAAGAGTTCATCGGTGACGATGAAGCCAACCAGATGCTCAGCCGCCCCATGCGTGCTACGTGCTACGCAACTGCGGCCACGAGTGGACTCTGCTTGTAGCTGCGCCAGAACTGGGTACACTATCGCTACTGTCTCTGCGATTGTGGGGAACCTGTGGGGGACTTCAGCGAACTTAGCCAAGGGAATATCTCGTGGCTGATATGCGGTAATCCCATGTCTACTACCTACCGACAAGCTGCACGATGCGCACTCTCTTTGTCGCCCGCGGCCGAAGACTGGGATGATGTGACCGACTCTCCCGCACCGGCGAGTTGGTTGCTGCGGGGTTTGGCGGGCGTCGCCATCGTCGTGGCCCTGTTCGCGGTCAGTCGCCAGAACTACGTGCTGTTCCATTGTCTGATCGAGTTGTTCTGTATCGCGGTGGCGTGGAGCGTCTTTTTGCTGGTCTGGAATTCCCGTTCGTATATGGGAAGCGATGCGTTTGCATCGCTCGCCATCGGGTACCTGTTTGTTGGTGCGATCGATCTGGTCCATACGTTGGCGTATAAGGGAATGGGAGTGTTGCAGGCCGGTCAGACCGCCGATCTGGCCACACAGTTGTGGATCTGCGGACGCGGCATGGAGAGCTGGAGCCTGCTGGCGTTTCCCATCCTGCTGGTTCGTCGAGTCCCTTTGAAAGCCATCTTCTCGGGCTATGTCGTGGTGACAGTTTTGTTGCTCGGCGCAGCCCTCGGGGGCTGGTTCTTCCCCGAGTGTTATGTGGAAGGCGAAGGGCTGACGGCATTCAAACGGGTCAGCGAATACGTGATCTGCTTGACGTTAGTCTTGGCAGCGGTCCTGTTGTACCGGCACCGCACGGAACTGGCGAGGTCCGTCTTCGTTCCTCTGTTTGCGGCAATTCTGGTATCGATTGTGACCGAGTTAGTATTTACGCTCTATGTGAGCGTCTACGACGCGGTCAATTTTCTGGGCCACTGCCTGAAGTTCGTATCGTACTATCTGGTCTACGTCGCCCTGATTCAGATGGGATTGACGAAACCCCACGCACTGCTGTTCCGAAAGCTGACACAGAAGGAAGCGGCGATTGCCAGCTCCGAGCAGCGTTGGCGCTCGTTGGCTGAAAGCTCGCCCGATTTCATCCTCACGCTCGATTCCTCCTTCCAGATCACTTATGCCAACGGAGCGTCGCCAGGGAAAACCGCGCAGCAACTCCTGGGCACATCGATCCTGGATCATCTGCCGCCGGAAGAACGCCGTGGCGTGCGAGCGAAGTTGCAGAGCGTCGTGGCCACTCATCAGCCCGCACGATACGATACGACCTATTATTCCTCCGCAAGTGGCGTAATCTATTACGAGTCGCTGGTGGTGCCACACATCCATGATGGCCGGCTCGCCGAACTGCTCATGGTGTCGCGCGACGTGACTCAGCGCAGACGACGCGAAGAGCTCCTGGCGGTTCGATTCCGCCTCAAGGACTTGGCGAGTTCCTGCACGATTGACCAATTGGTGCAGGAGTTTCTGCGTGAAGCGCGGCGATTGACGTTCAGTCAGAATTGCTGGTACCAGCTGCTGGATGATGATCCGGCCGCGCCAGGCTTGCAGAACTGGTCTCGCTACTCACTCTGCGGAAGCGACGATATCAGCAAGGAGCGTGTTGCGGTGGGGACGCTTGAGCAGGGTGTGGAGAGCGAGTGTCTGTGCCAGCGGCGTCCGGTGGTACATAACGAACTGGAGGACGCGGAGTCCCGCCCGCGCGCATCGCTGGAACGCTCGCGGCTCGCTCGCGAGCTGGCGGCGCCGGTCGTTCGCCGTGGAAACGTCGTGGCGATTCTGTATGTGGAGGGCAAACAGTCGGAGTATGACCAGGAAGATGTTGTGGCGATCAACTGTCTGTCGGAGTCGGCGTGGGATCTCATCGAGCATAAGCGGGACGAAGCTCGTCTCAGCGATAATCAGCGCTTCATGCGGTCCATTTTGGATTCGATGAGTGACCATATCGTGGTGCTCGACAGGTCCGGCACGATCGTGGATGTGAATCAAGCCTGGGAGCAGTTCGGTGCCGGCAACGGCGCAGATCCGCCCAGTGGATCCTGGTTAGGCGTCGATTACCTTGACTCATGTCGCTTCGCGTCACTCAAGAGCGATGACGCGGCTGACAAATGTCTCAAACAGCTCCCGTCGGTGCTCGACGGGACTTCGCCCGGTTTCGGCTTGATTTACCCCTGCCACTCGCCAGACAAGCAACGCTGGTTTTACATGCAGACTCGGCCCCTGTGCCACAGTGCCGGCGGGGCGGTCGTCGTCCATACCGATGTGACGGAACAGACGCTGGCCGAGAGCAAGCTCCGGCTGGCCGAACGACTCCGATCGGAGGCGGAGCAGCTGGCTGAAAGAGGGCGATTGGCGGTTCGGCTGGCACACGAGATCAATAACCCGCTGGCCGGCATCAAAAACTCCTATCGGCTGATCCGCGACGCGGTGTCCAAGGATCATCCCGACTATGATCTGGTATCCCTCATCGACAGCGAGATCGACCGGATTGCTTCGATTGTACGGCAATTATATTCGTTCTGTTCGCCGAAAGACGATGCGAGCCGCAAGATCGTTCTCAGCAAGTCGATTGGGGAAACCAAGATCATGCTCGAGCCGCTTTGCCGGCGGTATGGCGTGGCCATTGAGTCGGTGCGGACCGATCCTGAGTTGACTATCCATTTTTCCGATGGAAGTCTCCGTCAGATCTTGTACAACCTCGTGGCAAATGCTATAGAGGCGTCGCTCGCTGGAACCGTGGTGGAGATCGATGCACAGGCAGATCCGTGCGGCGGAGTGGTGATCGAGTGTCGTGATCGCGGGTGCGGCATTCCGGCAGATGTGATGGCACAGGTTTTCGAGCCGTATTTCACGACGAAGGAAGACCTCACTTCGGGAATTGGCTTGGGGCTCGGGCTTTCGATTGTCCAGAGCATTGTGAAAGCCAACGGCGGTGATATCATTGTCGATAGTAAAGCGGGCGTGGGAACGGTGATACGAGTAGTCCTGCCCTGTTCCCGGAATTCGAAGGATTGACGAGGGTTACGATGACCTATTCAGCTCCGATCCTGATCGCAGATGACGAACTTTCCTTTCGCGAGTCGACCAGCCGATTGCTGATTCGAGAGGGATTTGATTGCCAATGCGCGGAGGATGCGGACCAGGCGCTGGAGCTGTTGAAGGAATGTCGGTTCGATGTGCTGATCGCCGACATCCGGATGCCGCAGAACACGAACCTGCGTCTGGTGCGCGAGGCGCAGAAGCTGGATCGGGAAATGGCGGTGATTATCGTCACCGGGTTCCCCTCGGCCGAAACGGCCATCACGTCGATCGGGTTGCCCGTCGCCGCCTATCTCACCAAGCCGCTGGACTTCGACGAGCTGTTGGCCAATGTCCGATCGGCCGCTCAGGCGTCGCAGCGATGGCGCGTGATCGACGCATCGATCGCCAGGCTTCAGAGCTGCCTGACCGACCTGGAAGCCATGAAAGCTCGGCCGCCGCGTTGCCGTTGCGAGTTTGACGAGGTGTCAGGCGGCACGCTGCGCACGCTCGCCAGCTGTCTCTCCGAATTGCTGGAGCTGTCCGCCAAGACAGCGAAGGAGCGGAAGTGGCAGTGCCTTTGCCAGATGCTCGACTGCCCGCAGACTCCGGTCTGTCTCGAAGCGATCGGTGAGACGATCCGTGTGCTGGAAGAAAGCAAGAAGATGTTCAAGAGCAAACCGCTCGCCTCGCTCCGCATCAAACTGGAAGAGCTGATCGGCAGATTGTAGCTGGATTGGCGACAGGCCGGCAGGAATGGCCTGCTGATAGTCGCGAAACCTGTTCCAGGGGAGAGCCTTTTCGTAAGCACGGTTCACGTCTTTACCGCGTAGTGGTTACCTTCAGCAGCCCGGGGTCGCCGCGCTGCGCGGCGACCCCGGGGTTACCGTTTTCCCGCGCATCCGATACGCCGAAGGCGTTTTGCGGGGAGCGCGATTGGCGGCCTGCGAATTCCTGTGCGGTTTGTTGCGGCCTCGGGCAAGCGACTCCTCTTCCTTCATCATTCTGCGGTTGAGACGTCGGATCCGCAGCGTTCATTGGTAGAAACTCCGCCGGCGCCGGCTACTCGTGGAGGATGGTGCGCTGCGCCCCGATGGGAACTTGTCCTAGATCAATTCTGCGGTATTGTGCCTTGCCCTCAGCCGAATCGGGGGCAACAATGCTCTGTAGTCAATGCGTCGATGTGGCCCTGGCGCGCGATGACGCTTGCCTGGATGCGGCGCAGCTGACGAGTGATCTGTCAGCGCTTGAATTACGGGCTGGGTGCTCCTGGCTTTGCCGGTGTCGCGGCTGGTTGGCCCTTGCCAATCCCGCACTGGCGAAGCCAGTGGCACCCGAATTCTGGAAGGCAGCGACGACTGGCTGGGCGACTTCCGCACGCTGGAGCACACGCCGTTGGACCCACGCGGCTCATCGCGCTGTGCGGCTCGGCGGTAAGGGTGGCCGTAGCAAACGAGAGGATCCAGGACGAGTGGCAGGGAACGAGACAACACGGTGGCGTTCTCGGCGGCGTTCTCAGCCTGCTGCCGCAGCACGTCGACTCGGCGTCGTGCGCTGGGTGACGCTCCTGGCCGTGGTCGCCATCATTCTGCTCGGCGCTCTGGCGGGGTTGGGGATCTTCACGTTCGGATACGGTCAGGGAGCAAGCTATTTGAGCAGTGATCCGAGCGCCTGTGCGAATTGCCACGTGATGCAGGGTCATTTTGATTCCTGGCAGCGGTCGAGCCATCAGCATGTGGCGGTCTGCAACGATTGTCATCTGCCCCACAACTTCGTGGGCAAGTGGATAACCAAGGCCGATAACGGGTTCTTTCACTCGCTGGCCTTCACGCTGGAAAATTACCGCGACCCGATTCAGATCAAACCGCGCAATCGGCGAGTTGCGCAACGGGCCTGCCTGCATTGCCATGCCGATATGGTCCACGAAATGCTCCCCTTGGATGCGCACGGTGAGATGCCCTCTTGCGTTCATTGCCACAGCAGCGTGGGACATGCGCTGCGCTGAAATGACGAACGCCCCTCGCGGGGCGAATGACGGAGGAAATGACGAATGGAGTGACGAATGACGAATGACGAATGACGAACCAGACTGCCAGAAGATTTCCATAATGACTTATTTCCAGTTGGGCCCCTCTGCTTTCCTGCCTTCTTTCGTCATTGGGGATTTCGTCATTCGTCATTTCCTTATTTCCTTCGTCATTGGCATCGGGTTGCCCTGCCGCTGGAGCACGCTCGAACAGAGGATTGGTTAACAGAGGTTGAACGATGAGCGACATGCATTCAGAAGAGACGGGACGGAAACAGCTGTCCGAGGCCACTGCCGAGCCGCCGACCGGCGGCGCGACCGGGACGTCGGGGAGTGGACGACGCTGGCTGATCCTGTTGTCCGCTCTGGTCGTTGTTGCTGCCGTTGTGACCTTTGGCGTCACCGCGCTGCTGGTGTCCATCTTCGAACATCGCCAGGAAGCGCGCACGCCGTTCGTCCGGCTGGTGGAGGTCGATGAAGTGACCACCGATCCGGCTCAATGGGGAATCAACTGGCCCCATCAGTTCGACACGTATCGGAGGACCGTTGACGATGCGGAGACGGAGTATGGCGGGTCGAGTGCGATGCCGGCGAGCAAGCTGGAGGAACATCCCTGGTTGCGACGGTTGTATGCCGGCTACGCTTTCAGTCTCGACTATCGGGAAGCGCGTGGCCACGCTTATATGTTGTACGACCAGGAGGTGACGGAGCGCGTGACGAAGCGCAAGCAGAGCGGCGCATGCCTCCACTGTCACGCGTCGGTCATTCCGACCTATCGTCGGCTGGGATTGGAGGCCAGCGGCGTGTCGCCCGATGCCGAGATGCTGGCGGCCGATTTCAACTGGCCCGCCGTGATGGAAGGGTTTCGCTTGGCCAGCGCCATGGACTATTCAGCAGCGCATGCCGAACTGCTCAAGACTCCCGACGGCACTCCCGGCGAGAGCGTGCGGATGTTCCCTGGCGGAGTAAGCGACGTGAAGTCGCCGGATGATGTGGAGAAGGGTGATGCGGCGAAGCAGGAGTCGGCACAGCAGGGGCAGTCAGCCGCTCACGTGGGAGAAGCACATCCGGTTGGCTGCATCGATTGTCATGATCCCGAAACGATGCTCGTGCGCGTGACCCGACCTGGCTTCATCGTCGGGATCGCCGCGCTGGCACGCAGTGACGATTCTGTTCCGCATCTGCCGAGTATCGGGCGGTGGCGCGAGGGGGACCGGCAGCGCGACTACGATCCCAATCGGGACGCCAGTCGGCAGGAGATGCGCACGTTCGTGTGTGCTCAGTGTCACGTCGAATACTACTGCGCTTCCAAGGAAACTCTGTTCTTTCCCTGGGGGAAAGGGCTGAAGGTAGAGCAGATTGAACAGACGTACGATGAGCACAAGTTTCCTGACGGCAAGCCGTTCTACGACTTCCAGCACGGTGAGACCGGTGCGCCGGTTTACAAAGCGCAGCATCCTGAGTTCGAGCTGTGGAGTCAGGGGATTCACGCTCGCAGCGGTGTGAGCTGCGCCGACTGCCACATGCCGTACGAGCGCCAGGGCGCTGCGAAAGTCAGCAGTCATTGGGTGCGCAGTCCGCTGCTGAACATCAACCGAGCGTGTCAGACCTGCCACCATGTGCCGGAAGAGGAGTTGCGGGACAAGGTACAGACGATTCAGGGACGCACTCAGGCGCTGATTGAGCGGGCGGCCGCTGCGATGACCGATATGCTCGACGCCATTCGCGAAGCGGAAGCGGCTGGGGCCACGCCTGAGCAGCTGGCGCCGCTGTTTGAACTGCAGAAGAAGGCCATGTGGCGACTCGACTTCATCAGCAGCGAGAACTCGAAGGGGTTCCATGCCGATCAGGAAGCTGCTCGGATCCTGGGCGAATCGATTGATTACAGTCGCCAGGCCGAAGTGCTCGCCGTGCGGCTCCGCGCACCCCAGGCCCCGCCGGCCAACCAACCCGTCGAACCCGTCCAAGGCGTCACGCAGTAGCACGCCGTAGCACGCCGTAGCACGCACTTCAGTGCGTGACCGCCCTGTCCCCCAACCTCCGCCACCTCAATCCGTCGCACCATTCTCCGCCAGTAGCTGGCGCCGTGAGAGGTTTCGCAAGTGGATACTGCTAATCCGAGGCTTCAACCGCAGAATATCGAATAACCCACCGCAGAATGATGAAGGAAGAGGAGCCGGGCCGTTCCCTTGGACAATGGATATTCCTTAGTTCGATATTCTGCGGTTCAGACCGCTGGATACGCGATGTGTATGGTTTCGCTCTTTCCCCCGCAGCTTTCTTAGCGTCTTTGCGCCTTGGCGTGAGTCTGGGAGCCGATTGAGCTCACGCCAAGGCGCAAAGGCGCCAAGGGCAGGTCGGTCCCGGACGCTCAGCGCGGTGCCTCAACTGCAGAATGTCGCATAACCAACTGCAGAACCAATCTCACGACTGCGACCAGGACGATCATGCCTGGCTTTGCATCCCCAATTGGCGTCACGTGCATCCCTTGAAGGCCATGGTCGATTGCGGACTCAGGGGCATGGCGGACTTACCCATTGAGTCATGGGGGTTGCGCTCAAACTCTTGTCTTCACTTCACTGCACTGCACTGTATTCGCGGTTCGTGGGTGCATCAGATGGTGAGCTAACCCCCGCGAGCTCTGCTCGTGCGGTGCATGAGATGGCGAGCTACGTCTCCGCTCGTCCCTTCCCTCCGCGACCCCCGCGAGCTCTGCTCGTGGGTGGATCAGATGGCGAGCTACGTCTCCGCTCGCCCCACCCTCCGCGACCCCCGCGAGCTTCGCTCGTGGGTGGATCAGATGGTGAGCTACGTCTCCGCTCGCCCCACCCTCCGCGACCCCCGCGAGCTCCGCTCGTGGGTGGATCAGATGGTGAGCTACGGCGCCGGCAAGAGATTCCTGACCGACTGCATCGAGTACTCGCCGGCTCGCCGCACTGGTCAAGGTGTTTGGTGGAACCGGCCATTGCTGAGAGATTCTGTACGCCGGCTGATTAGGGATGACGAGGCAGCGTGGTAGCTGACCATCTGATTCACCGCACGAGCGGAGCTCGCGGGGGTCTGCCAGGTGTGAGATGGCAGCGTGGTAGCTGACCATCTGCTTCACCCACGAGCGGAGCTCGTGGGGGTCTGGGAGGTGTGAGGTGGCAGCTACGGCGCCGCTCAATAACGTCTGGAATCACGCGGTTGCTGCTGTGTGACTCGCCACAGGCAGTAAGCGCGATCTGCAACTCGCGTGCACTGCATTGTACGTCAGGCTTCGGTGTCGGGATCGTACTCGTACTCAGCACGGCGGTACTCGTACTCGATCGATGCCTGAGCAGCGGCCTGTGTTGTGAGTATCAGTTGATATGCCGCGTCGGCTACCGCCGGTTGGAACAGCGCAGTCGGTGCCTTGACGCGGGACAATGAGTCGTCGCCGCACTGGTCAAGGTGCGTGGTGGAACCGATCAGGCGGCAGCGTGGTAGCTGACCATCTGGTTCACCGCACGAGCGGAGCTCGTGGGGGTCTGGGAGGGAGGTACGAGCAGCGCGATAGCTCACCATCTTGTGCACCGCACGAGCGGAGCTCGTGGGGGTCGGGAAGAGGTGAGGAGGCAGTGTGGTAGCTGACCATCTGATTCACCGCACGAGCCGAGCTCGCGGGGGTCTGAGAGGGCAGCGCTGAACGCGGGTCGGGCCAGCGTGCGCAGACACTGGCGCGACGATTGGCTACGCGAACCCCGGTGATCTCCGACTCTGCGATCTCGGTGGCTGGACTCGCTTGTGCGACCTGCACACAAAATGACAGGTCTGCCGATCGCTAGCTAGCTCAGTCTGAAGAAGAACCCGGCTAGCAAATCTCGCGCCGAACCATATTGGGCCGCAGCCGATTCGCTGGAGCATTTGGAGTGGGATCAGGGCAGAACTGAGCAGGCAGTCGAGCTTATCGGAAGCTGTCAGCCGCGATCGAAAGAACGGCTGCGCCGGTTATCAGTCGCGGAGACAAAACCGGAGAGTCTGCTTCCAATACCAAGAGGAAAGCCCAAGTCATAACATCCTAGTCCATCACGACTTCGGCAAATCGGGGTGACTGGATTCGAACCAGCGACCTTTTGACCCCCAGTCAAACGCGCTAACCAGGCTGCGCTACACCCCGCAAGAGATGGTGCTTGATCCGCTGAAGCGGGTCACGCTCCCTCCCCTGACCCAAAATATGGCAGATCAACCCGTTTTAATCAACGGGCGGTCCCAGAAAGATCCGCACCAGTAAGTCGTCTCGTTGCAGGGCGGTGAGACGCCCCACGATCCTCACATCATAAGCCGTGCGCCAGACGATAGACTTGCCCGCTGCGCCCCGCGCTGACGGTCCGCATTCGTATGGCTCAGCTAACGCTCACCGGCCGCCACTCCCCTCGCTGACGCTTCGGGTTGTCAGTGCATCCTGCGGACGCTCAATCAATAGCTGCCGGACTCTTCATGCGGCTGGCGACTCCAGTGCGCCACGCTCACGGTGCATGCCGCGCGACGCGGCGAGTACGACGACTCAAATCACGATCGGACATCGCGACATAACCGGCGTGAGTCAATGAATAGGCCCCTTTGAACCGCTCCTTGAGCAACATCTTCTTGGTGGTCAGGCGTCTGAGCGCCGACTCGTGCTTCTTGAGACTGGGGCCACTGAAGCACAGCAGTTGGCCAGGTGCGATCTGGTACTTCCGAAACACCATCAGCACGCTCTTTTCCGAATCCGAGAACATAGTTCCCTCCTCTTCGGGTTTGCAGAAGCTGAGATAGACGCCTCGGTAGACGCCAATCATCGCTCAATCGTAGTGCCCCTCAGCTCTGGTGCGTTTCTTCTCCTTTGCTTCGCCCGGCGGACCAGCGGCCCGCCACCACATCCAACGTCCTCAATATGTTGCCAATCCCGGTGTTGCCAACTCTCTGGACTACCCATCACTGTGTTGAAAATTTCACTGTGTTGAGAACTTCACTGTGTCGAGAATTGCGGTGCCCGAGTGTTCTCAACCCATCGGCGTGCCGGCCGCCGGCCGCCGGTTCCGCCAGCTACTGCAGACGCGCGCCCATAATCTTGCCTTCGACCACCAGCGAGTCCCGGACAAACCCTTCGAACCGACAGACGATCAACGCTCCGCGCCGCACGCGAATCTGCTGCAGGACGATCACCAGCCGATCGCCCGGGACAACGGGGCCACGGAATCGCACCTCTTCCATCCCCCCCATGCCGACCACTTTCGCACCCAGCAGATCGTGTTTGAGCGTAAAGAAGCTGGCCAGCTGTGCCGCCGCCTCGCAGATCAACACCCCCGGCATCAGCGGCATGTCGGGCATATGCCCGCGCACCCAGAACTCATCGCTTCGTACATCTTTATAGCCGATGCAGATTCCGCGCTCGGTATCTTCCAAGACCACCGCATCGATTTGCTCCATCTCAAATCGCTGCGGATTAAAGCGGCGAATCTCGTCTTTGTCGGCCACCACTGCCTCGAGATTGATCGAGGCCACATCCACAATGCGCGCTTGATTCGAGATGCTCAACCGTTATTCCTTTCACGCACGCAGAGTCGCCACTTCCAGAACGGTCCCTCAGGACCAAGAAACCGCCATCGCCAATTCGCTGCCCCCCCAGGGAAAGCCCTTGGACCGCGCCTTGCCGGGGGCAAAAATTTGGTCTGAATGGGGGGCCGAGCAACTAGAACTTGAAGCCAGGAAAGACTCTTGGGGCTGCGGACGGTCTGTATTACCACTTTGGCAGCTGCACCAACTCCACCATTCTACGAGTTTGGACGTCGCTGGGCTACGTGGCGACAGCAGAAGATTGCGACAAAAAGACGGAGGGAAAATGGGCGAAAGGAAGTGAACGGGGAGAGACTGGGGGATTTCTCCGTCTTGCTGGATCCCCTTGACGGTCGGGGTAGCTGCAGTGTCTGAAATTCCGAGCGTCCCATTCGACCGGACTGGAGGGGGTAAGCAGCAAGTCGTCCACAGATCCGCAATCGCTGCGCGCGTGCGCGAAGTCAGGCCCCGGAATCCACCTCCTTTCTCTCCCTCCTTCAAGCGAACTCGTTCACCTCAGAACGGTTCTTTCCCCCCTCTCCCCCAGCAGCTTCTGCTGGGGGAGAGGGGTCGGGGGTGAGGGGCAATTCGCGCCATGTTGGCGACCGGCACGAACCCGAGTGCGTTGCTCGGCGAAGCGACGCGGGCACTGAGCGGCCGAGCAAGAGTCTTCGGCGGGGAGCCCCCTCATCCCCAGCCCTTCTCCCTCCGAAAATCCACGGGGGAGAAGGGAGTCAGTAGGACTCCATCGCGACAGGCGGTGTTGCCCTAGCGCAACGACTCTTGTCAGAGGCACTTGAGCCGCTTTATTAGCTCGTCCTCGCGCCCGGCGCCAACCCGCGATCGGCTCTGCACAAACTGAGCGGGTTGGGATAAACTTGAAGGCTCTTGCTGGCATCTTGCGACTGCCAGCCTGGTCGTCACGAGTGTGGTGACGGACCGCCGTGGGCAAGCAGGCCTCGATATGCCCTTGGAGCGGCGGGCTGGCAGAAATCGTCTTTGTGAGGAACTAAGGTAATGCGACGAGCAATTCAGAATGCGATGGTCCTGTGGTTTGTCGCCGCAGCGCTGGCCGGTACGGCTACGGCCCAACCGCTTCCGACCGATCCCGCTTTAGTGACCGGCACGCTGGAGAACGGCCTGAATTACATCATCCGCCAGCACGCATATCCGCCAGGCCGTGCGGTGATCTGGATGCACATGAGCACCGGTTCACTGAACGAGACGGAGCCGCAGCGCGGGCTGGCTCACTACCTCGAGCACATGGCGTTCAACGGATCGGAGAATTTCCCGCCGGGCCAGGTCGTACCCTTCTTTCAGTCACTGGGCATGACGTTTGGTCGCGACCAGAACGCATTCACCAGTTTCGACCAGACGACCTATCAGCTGTCGTTACCCAACGCGCAGCCTGACACGATCAGCAAGGGGATGATGTATTTCGCCGACGTGATGCATCGGTTGACGCTGTTGCCTGAAGAGATCGACGCGGAACGGCAGATCATTCAGGAAGAGCGGCGTCGCAGCCTCTCGGGGCAGCAGCGCACGATGTACTACGTGCTGGAGCGGATGGCGCCCGGCTCGATCTTCGGGCAGCGGATCACGATCGGTACGGAGCAGACGATCGACAGCGTGCAGCAGGCCGATTTCCAGGACTACTACGGCAAGTGGTATGTGGCGTCCAACGCCACGTTGATGATCGTTGCCGACGCCGACCCCAAGGAGATTCTCCAACTGGTCGAAGCGAACTTCGGTGACGCTCCGGCCAGGCCGCGACCGACTCCGCAGGATGTTGGCGTGCGGGCGTACGACAAGAGTTTTGCGATTGTGGCGAGCGATCCGGAAGTGCGGAACGAGCAGGTCCGGATCACTCGGCTGGAACCGGTTCGCACACCCACCACCACCGTTCCTCAGTACCGTGACGACCTGGTAGCAGCTTTGGGCACGTTTGCCTTCAATCGCCGGATGGACGAGAAGGCGGCTCAGGGCAACACCAGTTACCTGGGGGCGAGCGTGTCGTTGGGCAACGATGTGGGCGCGATCTACACGGCGGAGCTCAGCGGGCGTGCGAAGCCTGGCCAGTGGCGGGCGGCACTCGACGAGATGGCTCTGGAGTTGCAGCGCGCTCGGCTCTACGGCTTCGCGGACCGCGAGATTGACGATGCCAAGAAAGAGATCGTCGCCTCGGCCAAGCGGGCTGTGGAGACGGAGCCGACGCGTGAGGCGAGTGCGATTATCAGCCGCATGAATCAGCTGGTATCGGACGGCGAGCCGATCCTGTCCGCTCAGCAGAATCTGGAACTCGTGGAGCAGCTGCTCCCCACGATCACCGCCGAGGAAGTCACCAAGCGATTCGCTCAGGAATTCGATCCGACGGCCGTGTCTTTCACGGCGATTCTTCCCTCAAGCGCCGATGTGCCGACGGAAGACGAGCTGCTGGCGCTGGGCACCAAAGCGCTCTCGGTGAAGCCGGAGCGGGAAGAGTTTGCCGAACGAGCCGGTTCGCTCATGGAGAAACTGCCGCAGGCTGGAGACGTGGCCGAACTGACTCAGCATGCCGCGACCGAGGTCTGGTCGGGCTGGCTGTCGAACAACGTGCGCGTCCACTACCGGTTCATGGATACGCGTCAGAACCAGGTTGCCGTCAGCATTGCGTTGCTGGGCGGCGAGCTGCATGAGACGGAAGCCACACGCGGATTGACGCTGGCCGCCACGACTGCCTGGTCACGCCCAGCCACGCAGCACCTGTCGTCGACCGACATCCAGTCGCTCATGATCGGCAAGAACATCAGTGTGCGAGGTGGTTCGGGAGGCATGCAGCAGGGACGCCGTGGAGGCCGAGGAGGTGGTGGCGGCAGCAACACCGATTCGATTACGCTGAGTGTTTCCGGCAGTCCCGACGATCTGGAAACCGGTATGCAGCTGGCCTACCTGCTGCTGACCGAGCCGAAGATTGAGCCGGCAGCGCTCGACCAGCTGACCACCATGATGCGTTTGATGCTGGAACAGTCGGAGACGAATCCGATGATGACCGGGATGCGTCTGGCTCAAGGCGCTCCTTACCCTGCCGACGTCGTTCGCACTCAGCCGTTGACCTTGGAGCAGTTGGCCCGCATCGACGGTGCGGCAGCTCAGAAATGGCTCGACCAGCTGATCGCCACATCGCCGATCGAAGTGTCGATCGTGGGTGATCTGCCGAAGGAGCGAGCTATGGAGCTGATGGCCCAGTACCTGGGCGCACTGCCCACGCGCGAACGCGTCTCACCGTCACTCTTCTCGGACCTGCGTCATCTGCAGCGGCCGTCTGGCGCACGCGTGATCCAACGCTCCATCGAGACAGAGACGCCGCAGGCGTTCGTCTACAGCGGTTTCTACGGCGCGGATGATACCAATCTGCCGGACACTCGAGCGCTCAACATCGCCACGATGATCCTGTCGACTCGCATGGTCCGCGAGATCCGCGAAGACGAACAGCTGGTCTACAGCATCAGCGCGGGTGCTCGGTCCGGAACCACCTATCCCGGTTTCGGTATGATCTCGGCCGCGTCGCCGACCGATCCGGAAAAGGTCGATCGACTGGTCGAGAAGATCGGCTCGATGTATGCCGCCTTGGCCGAAAAGGGTGTCACGGCGGAAGAGCTGGAGGTGGCCAAGAAGCAGATCGCCAATACGCTCGACACGCAGATGCAGGATCCAGATTACTGGATGAGCCGGCTGTTGGAAATGACGTTCTACGATCGTAACCTCGACAGCGTGGTGGAAGCGCCCGAAGCGTATCAGGCGATTACCGCCGATCAGGTACGCGAAGTATTCGCTCGCTACTATTTCCCGGAACAGTCGGTCGTCGTCATCGTGCTGCCCGAAACGCCGCAGAACGAGCAAGATGACCAGTAATTAGACTTGGACGCCTTCGGTGTGTGAGGTGTCTGAACCGTAGAATATCGAACCAGAAACGCCCAATGACCAAAGGGAAGAGTCTCGTTGCAGTCCCCGGCGATCGCACGACGGTCGCTCACGCTGTGGTTTCTCTTCCTTCGTCATTCTGTGGCTGCTGGTGGGATATTCTGCGGTTGTCTGGAGAATTCTAAGGAGAACGAAGTGGCCCATTTTGGCGATCGTCTGGCGGCAGCGGTGCGGCGTTGCGGCACTCCCGTGCTGGTCGGGTTGGATCCACGTTGGGAGAGTCTGCCGGCTGGGCTGCAGAAAGACGCTTCGCCCGCCGACTTGCCGGCCGTCGCGGGTGCCTACGCTCAGTTCTGTCGTGGCGTGATCGACGTGGTCGCGCCGCTGGTTGGGGTCGTGAAGCCGCAGGCCGCCTTCTTTGAACAGCTCGGGCCCAGCGGTATGCAGGCACTGGGAGACGTCATCACGTACGCCCGCAAGCGAGGTTTACTGGTGATCGTGGACGGCAAACGCAACGATATCGGCTCGACAGCCACGGCCTACGCTCAGGGCTATCTGGGCCCGGGCGATCTCAGCCCCTGGGGCGGCGACGCGCTCACGGTCAGTCCCTACCTGGGTGGTGACAGCCTGGAGCCGTTTGTCGAGACGGCCAATGAGCGTGGCGCGGGCATCTTCATTCTGGTCAAGACGTCCAATCCGGGCGGCGGGCTGTTTCAAGATCTGATGAGTGAGGGTCGGCCGCTCTACGAGCACGTTGCCGAGTTCACGGAGTCGCTGGCCGAGCGGACGGCTGGCGATGCGGGATACGGAAGTGTGGGAGCGGTTGTGGGAGCGACGTATCCGCAACAGCAGGCGGCCCTGCGCGCTCGCATGCCCCACACGTGGTTCCTCGTACCGGGCTTCGGCGCACAAGGAGCTGGTGCACGGGATGTGGCGGACGCATTTGCTGAGGACGGCCTCGGCGCAATCGTGAACAACTCACGCGGTATCATCTTCGCTCACAGCCTGCCTAAATACCGCGATCGATTCGGAGCCGCACGCTGGCAAGAAGCGGTCGAGCAGGCCACATGCGACATGATCCAGCAGCTGCACGCCGACACACCCGCGGGCCGATTGATCAGCGGCTGAGCGGACTCCGGACCTGGCGAACATTGATCGTCTTGAAGCGAAACCGTTGGCCGCATCGGTCACCAAGGCGTCTGAACCGCAGAATATCGAACACGGAATGTCGAATGTCCAGGTGAATGCCCTGGCTCCTCTTCCTTCGACATTCTGCGATTGGATAGTGGATATTCGGCGGTCTTCTGTCCGGTTCGCACCGCGGTTCGATTCAACAACCTGGTCCGAGCTCCGCGTTATTCGTCGGCCGCTTTGAGCCAGGGGGAGAGGGTGAGCTGGAAGTCGTGGATTTCGTCCGCAGAAAAATAGAGCTGGATCTCTCGCACAGCGGCCTCTTCGCCGTCCGATGCGTGAACCAGATTCATCTGCCGGCTGCTGCTGAAGTCGCCGCGGATCGTCCCGGCCGCCGCCTTCAGGCCACTGGTGGCTCCCAGCATCTCACGTACCACGCGAATCACGTCGAGCCCTTGGACAATCATGGCCACCACGGGAGCGCCGGTGATGAACTTCTCGAGCCCCGGATAGAACGGCTTGTTCACGTGTTCCGCGTAATGCTGCTGAGCCAGGGCGGGGGTGATCTGCAGCATCTTCATGGCGATGATGTTGAGCCCCTTCTGTTCGAAGCGGGTGATGATCTGCCCCGTCAAGCGGCGCTGAACGCAGTCGGGTTTGAGCAGAATGAGAGTACGCTGCATCATCGTTTCAAGACTCTTTCGTCATTGAGTATTCTGTCATTCGTCATCGACAAAACGGTTCGCCACAGAATCGCGATTGCTGCAGAAGAGCATGACAAACGATACCGAGCCGTGTGCCAGCAGATATCACCAGGCGATGGGCCGAGCGGGAGTTGGTTCAGGCAGCGACTCGATCGGACTTGGCTGTTGGCGGATCATCACCGGCGCTGCGCCAGCAGGCATCGTCATGACGGGCCACATCATAGTAGGTCTGGGCCGATGATGCGAGTGTCCGTAGGAACTGACCGACCAGCTTTCCGGACTGCCGTACGCATGATAGCCGTCGCCCCATCCGATGCCGAGGCGGCGGTTGAACCGGTTCATGATCGGGTTGGCATCGCCGAAGTAATGATGTCCGGCAGGGACGACGGGCGCAAACCCGAGCAGGGCGGCCAGCAGGACGGCAGTGATCAGGAGCGAGCGTCGCATGGGCGTCCTTTCGAGATGCGAGGGGCAGGCGAGTACGAATCGTGCTCTTATGAGATATCGATCCGATCCGCTGCCGGGATCCATTTTCCGGACTCAAGAACCTGTTGCAGCAGTTCTGCAGCCTGGCAAGCCTGTAACGGCTACACCGCCCCTCCAAATGCTGCTCGAAAAGCGACGGTCCCCAAGACTGTTCGGCGCGAGATGTGAAGGTGCTTGGTGTTGAGTGTGATGGCTCGCCTGGTACGGGAAGCTGCGGGTGGTGTTCCAGCTGCATGACGCGACCCGTGGCGTGGGGGACGCGTTTGGCTGACCACGCGAGCTCTGCTCGTGCGGTGCATCCGATGGTGAGCTAACCCCCGCGAGCTCTGCTCGTGCGGTGAATCCGATGGTGAGCTAACCCCCACGAGCTCCGCTCGTGCGGTGCATCAGATGGTGAGCTACGTCTCTGCTCGCCCCTTCCCTCCGCGACCCCCGCGAGCTCTGCTCGTGCGGTGGATCAGATGGTGAGCTACGTCTCTGCTCGCCCCTTCGCTCCGCGACCCCCGCTAGCTCTGCTCGTGCGGTGCATCAGATGGTGAGCTACGTCTCTGCTCGCCCCTTCCTCCGCGACCCCCGCGAGCTCCGCTCGTGCGGTGCATCAGATGGTGAGCTACGTCTCTGCTCGCCCCTTCGCTCCGCGACCCCCGCGAGCTCTGCTCGTGCGGTGGATCAGATGGTGAGCTAACCCCCGCGAGCTCTGCTCGTGCGGTGCATGAGATGGTGAGCTACGTCTCCGCTCGCCCCTTCCCTCCGCGACCCCCGCGAGCTCCGCTCGTGCGGTGGATCAGATGGTGAGCTAACCCCCACGAGCTCCGCTCGTGCGGTGCATCAGATGGTGAGCTACGTCTCTGCTCGCCCCTTCCCTCCGCGACTCCCGCGAGCTCTGCTCGTGCGGTGGATCAGATGGTGAGCTACGTCTCTGCTCGCCCCTTCGCTCCGCGAC